>NC_015671.1:2821152-3526441 GCF_000218545.1 Cellulomonas gilvus ATCC 13127 | reverse complement strand
TCGAGTGAGGTGCGAGTCTCGCACGGCTCCAGTTGTCCACACACTTGTCCACACCTGTGAGCCCACGGCTCCGTGCGGGGTGAGGACCGTTCCGTGACGCGCGACCACGGCCCTGGAGCCGGGTTCGTCGGACGTCGGTGCCGTGGTCGACGAGGGCGCCATCCACAGGACGAGGACCGATCGTAGTGTGGACGAAGCGCCCGTGGGCAGGGTCTGGCCGGGTGACGGTCGGCATGGTGCGCGCGTCGCGGTGCGGCGTGTCGTCTGGTGACGGCGGCCGCCGTAGGGGAGCGTTGGTCGTTTGCCGCTCCCGATGGGTGTGGTGCGGCTCGGGTTTGACCCATCGCGGGGTCCCGGCGTACCGTTACCCAGCCCATTGAAGGCTCCTGTTGGCGCGCCTAGACGCCCAGCACGGCGCGGTCGGTCGATCGCGGCGTGGTCCGGAGGAGCAGTCGAGCCCGGGCATCCAGACCTGGTCGCGCGCAACGCGCGCCCATTCCGATGGACCAAGTGGGAGAACTCTCGTGAGCAAGCGCACGTTCCAGCCGAACAACCGGCGCCGGGCCAAGACCCACGGCTTCCGTCTGCGCATGCGTACGCGTGCCGGCCGCGCGATCCTCGCCGCCCGTCGGCGCAAGGGCCGCAGCGAGCTCTCGGCCTGACCTCCTGCGTCGGTGCTGCCCGCAGCGCACCGGATGCGTGAGTCCGCCGACTTCGAGCTCGCGGTCAGACGCGGTGCGCGAGCCGGACGGGAGACGCTGGTGGTCCACCTCAGCACACGAACCGACCCCGGGCCTGCTGGCCCGGTGGTCGGTTTCGTCGTGTCCAAGGCCGTCGGCGGCGCCGTGGTGCGCAACCGCGTCAAGCGCCGGCTCCGCGCGCTCATGGCACCGCGCCTGACCGAGCTCCCTGAGCGGAGCACGCTCGTGGTCCGCGCGCTCGGTCCGGCCGCGCGGGCGCCGAGCGATCGTCTCGCGACGGATCTGGACGGTGCGCTCCGGACCGCGGCCCGGCGCGTGCGGGAGCGGTCGTGATCGTCGCGCGGCGCGTCGGCCGGTTCGTCGCCCGGCTGCCCGGGCGTGCGCTGCTGGGTCTGCTCTGGCTGTACCAGCACCTGGTCTCACCGATGCGGCCCCCGACCTGCCGGTACTACCCCTCATGCTCGCAGTACGCGGTCGTGGCGATCCGACGCCACGGAGCCGCTCGCGGGGCGTGGCTCGCCGCCCGGCGGCTGCTGCGCTGCCACCCCTGGACTCCCGGCGGGGTCGACGACGTGCCCCCGGCACGTGCCTCCCGCCGGTTCGACGCGGCGCACCCCGCCCACTGACACCCCTGACAGGAGCTCTGCCCCATGGACTGGTTCGACAGTCTGCTCCAGCCGATCATGATCGCGGTGGCCTGGATCATGGTCCAGTTCCACTCGCTGTTCGGCGCGCTCGGCATGGACCCGGACGGGGGACTGGCCTGGACGCTGTCGATCGTCGGCCTCGTGATCGTGATCCGGATCCTGCTCATCCCGCTGTTCTTCAAGCAGATCAAGGCCTCGCGCGGGATGCAGCTGCTCGCACCCGAGATGCAGGCGATCCAGAAGAAGTACAAGGGGAAGACCGACCCCGCGTCCCGTGAGGCCATGAGCCGCGAGACCATGGAGCTCTACCGCAAGCACGGGACTAACCCGTTCGCCTCGTGCCTGCCGATCCTGCTGCAGTCGCCCATCTTCTTCGCCCTGTTCCGCGTGCTGTCTTCGCTCGAGAAGATCTCGAACGGGGACATGAAGGCGGTCGGTCCGCTCGACCAGCCGCTGGCGTACTCCGCCGAGCACGCGACCATCTTCGGTGCGCCGCTGTCCGGAACGTTCATGCGCGCGGACGGCAACATCCACATCCAGCTCGTCACGATCCTGCTGATCGTCGCGATGTCGGCCACGACCTTCCTCACGCAGCGTCAGCTGACGATGAAGAACATGCCGCCAGCCGCGCTGCAGGGCCCCATGGCGCAGCAGCAGAAGGTGCTGCTCTACGTCCTGCCGCTGATCTTCGCGTTCTCGGGCGTGAACTTCCCGATCGGTGTCCTCATCTACTGGACCACCACCAACCTGTGGTCGATGGGCCAGCAGTTCTACACGATCCGTCGGATGCCGGCGCCCGGCTCCCAGGCGGAGAAGGCGATGCTCGAGCGTCGTGCCCGCAAGGGCAAGGGTGGCCCCGTCGTCGACGTGCCGTCCGAGGTCATCGACGATCGTCCGCGTGGGCAGCGCCAGCAGCCCAAGCGGAAGGACCGTGCCAAGCCGCGCCCGACCTCGGCACCCGGTGCGCCCGCGGCTCGTGCGGCCGACGACTCCAGCGACGCCACCGACGCTCCCGCGGCCGACACCGCGACCCCGCAGACCACGCCGCCCGCGACACCGAAGGCGAACGGGAAGAAGAAGAAGCCCCGGCCCTCCCAGAGCTGACGTCGCCCTGACGCGACGACCCGCATCCCAGATCGGAGATCACCCATGACGACCCAGCCCGACGCGGAGACCCGCGACTCCACCTCCCGGCTCGAGGAGGAGGGCGAGATCGCGGCCGACTACCTCGAGGAGCTCCTCGACATCGCCGACCTCGACGGTGACATCGACATCGACGTCGATCACGGTCGTGCCGCCGTCGAGATCGTGTCCGAGGACCCGGCCGACCGCTCCCTGCGTCGGCTCGCCGGCCGCGACGGTGAGGTGCTGGACGCCCTTCAGGAGCTCACGCGCCTGGCCGTGCAGGCCAAGACGGGGGAGCGCAGCCGTCTCATGCTCGACGTGGCCGGATATCGCGCCGATCGTCGCACCGCGCTCGCCGCCGTGGCACGCGATGCCGTCGCCCGCGTCAAGGAGACCGGCGAGCCGGTCGCGCTCGAGCCGATGAACCCGTTCGAGCGCAAGGTGGTGCACGACGCCGTTGCCGAGGCCGGCCTGGTGAGCGACTCGGACGGCGTCGAGCCGCAGCGGCACGTGGTGGTCCGGCCCGCCTGAGCGGTGAAGGACCACGAGCGGGCGACATCTTCACTGATGTCGCCCGCTCTGTGCGTGTAGGGCCCAGCCCGCTGTCAGCAGCTCGGGGCGGGCCGACCGGCGGCGCGGCCGTCGGGGCCGGGGCTACACGGCGGCCGCGAGGTCGTCGCTCGTGCGTGTGGGGAACTCGTTCTCAGCAGCCGCGTGGGCGCTCGGAGTGCCGTGCACGTCGGTGAGAAGGCGGTCGCGCTGGGCCGTTTCACGTGAAACGCGCGTGCCAGCGGAGGCCGCGTCTCCCCTCCGACGAGGGCACGTCGGGACACCTTCGCTACCCGGGGGAGCGGCAGCCCTTCGCCTCGGGTGATGGTCGAACCTCGCGCGCGCCACGTGGCGTCTTGGTCGGCCCGCCGCGGCGTGGTGTGGAGGCACGCTCGCGAGCCGGTCGATCGCAGCCGACCCCGCTCGACGCACGCTCGGTCCGTTCGGTTGATTGCTGCGGCGGTGGTGCCGCGGGGCGCCGGGACGAGCGGCCCGCCGGGCCTCCGCGCGCATCCACGGCCCTGGGGTACGCAGCCGACCGTGGTCGGTCTCCGTGCACTGGCGTGGTCGACCCCAGCCGCCGCCGACGGTCTGGCAGTGAGTGGCCGCCTCGGTCCCTGGCCCACGGCGGTTGGTGCGAGTCGCCCGGGTTGGTGCGCAGCGGGCTCCCACGGCCGAGCCGCGTCCCACCCGCACCGGGCGGGTGGTCGTTCCAGCATCAGCGACGGGTCAGGTCGAACCGTGCGTGTAGGTGATCGGCTTCCCTGCCGCGCTGGCGTACTCGATCTCGCGGGAGGTGGAGGGGCCGAGGTAGCCGCCCGGGTTGACGACCACGACCCTGTCAGCGATGTCGATCCTCCGCAGGTGCAGCGCACCCAGTGCACGCCACTGATGCTCACTCAGCGGCACGTCGAGCTCGACTGGCGCGAGCACGATCGCGCCGGCGATGGTGAGGTCGCGCTGGATGACGCGGAGCTCCTGGACGAAGCGCATCGACCCGCAGAGGCACACGACCTCCGGACGCTTATCGGGATCCATGTCGCCTCCTGTGCAACGCTCGCGGACCGGCTTCCGTCCGCGGACAGACCACGACGGCGTCGCCCGGGCGAGTGTAAGTGCGGGTGCGGGCAAGGCGCCGCGTACCTCCGCTCGACAAGCGCCGGTCGCTGATCGTCACGCGGTGGCACGTCGACCTCGAGCGGCGTGAGGACGGTGGCTACGGGGAGGGTGAGGTCGGGCTGGGTCACGTGGAACTCCGGGACGAAGCACGTCGACCCGCAGAGGCGCCTTCGGGCGTGCCTTGGCCAGAACGTCGCGCACCTGCTCTGGTGGGGTCCTGGGGACTGGGCTCACTCCTCATGCACGACTCGTGCCTGACCACGGAGTCTCTCGGTCACACCCGAGACCTGCGACCGCCAGCGCCGCTGCACGCCGCGGCTGACCAAGCGGCCGCCCCATCACTGACACGACCAACCCTGGCGGTGCTGCGAGGTCGTCGAATCGCTGCTGCCTGTCAGGCAGTGACGAGCGCTGACCACCAGGTGCGACAGCATGCTGTCGCCGATCGCGGGGGTCTGGTCCTCGCCATCATCGGCGCAAGTCGCTGCTACGGCCGGAGCGGAAAGCGCACGAGCACGTCGGCGGCGCGCTCCGACCACCAGGTGAGGGTCACCTCGTCCGCTCGCGCGCTGATAGGGAGCAACTCCCTCAGCCCGGCGACGTCAGAACGGGGAAGCGCCTCTCCGATCGACAGGTGCGGGACGACTTCGTCGAACGCGCCGCCGTATGGCGGCCACTCCGGGAAGGCGTCCGCGAGCAGGACCGTGAGCTGGATGAACGGCCTGGCGGGAGTGGGCGTCAGATACGTCAGCCCACCGCTGAAGTGACCGACCGCGGACAGCTCGAAGTCGAAGGCTCGAACTGGATCCAGGACCTCACGGATGGTGCCCACGAGTTCGTCATCGACGTCGTCCCGATCGACGAATGGACCGAGCACGGTGACGTGCGGGCACACGGGTGCGGACATGAGGCGTGCAGCGATCGGCGCAATCGCCGGTACGGGAACCTGAATCACGGTGTGCCCCACACCATCAGTCTGCCGCTCACGACGCTGCTCTTGGGAGACATTCCCGCGGGCCAGGGACGAGGCAACCGACCGCGCACTGCCCACCCCGCCGACATGGTCGTCATGGACGCCTCGGCAGTCGCCGCGACCGGGCTCTGGCGGGGCGACCCCGACCGGTTGTCGGCGTGCGTGTCGGTGTCGGTCTCGAGGCGGCGGGGCCGAGCGGTTGGACCGGATCGCGGTCGGGTCGCCGGGTGCTGATGCGCCGGTCGTCGAGCAGCTGCAGTCCGCCACCGAGGAAGTCCCTTAGAGGACGGACGCCTGACGAGTGCGCGGGCAGCGCATGCTGTTTCACGTGAAACGCGGGCCGCCGTCGCTGCAGTCGGCTCGGAACTCAGCTCGGGCCCGTGTCATCGCCGCGAGCAGTCGAGCGACGTGGCAGCGCGTTCGGCGCCCGTGGGGGCTGCGTTCCTGCGGGCACTGCGACCGTCTCACCGCTCGGGCAGGGCTGCCCTCCTGCTCCCGCCAACCGGACGCCGGGCAGTGGGAGTTGGTGCCGGCGCTCCCGGCCGAGGCGTCGATCCGCGGCGGCTCCTCAGCCGGTGGCTGACTCTCCGGCCCCAGCCTCGCCTCGGGCAGATCGCGTGACAGATGGTCAGCCGCCACGGCGGACCCGGCCTACGCACGAGGACGCAGGCGTGGACACCGGGCCGCCAGGGGGCGCGCGCGGCGACTGCGGGCAAGGTGGCATGGTCGATGCGAACCCGCCCGAGGCGCGTACGCGCCGAGACGCCGCTCAGAGTCTGCGCACGCGGACGCCTGGGCCTCGACGCGAGGGTCGAGCGGTGTGACGAGCGCGACCGGCGACTCGAGGCGCGGAGAGTCACGAGGGGCGTGTGCGCCGTGTGAGGCGCGGAGAGTCACGAGGGGCGTGTGCGCGTGGCGAGGCGCGCTGGCTGTCGATGGTGGTGTGGACGCCCTGGCGCCGACCCCCGGGGGTGAGCCAGCTGGGCCTCATTCCTGCGGTGGCGTGCGGTCACCAGACCCGGCACCGTTTCACGTGGAACGGACATGCCGGGTCGCGGCATGGCTGGTGGTGTGGAGGCGGGGCGCAACGGCGCCAGCACGGTCGGGGTAGCGCGCACCAGCGGGAGCGCGCCGCGACACCCCCGGGAGCCACGGGCTCGGAGCCACAAGCGCCTGCTGATGGGGCGCTGCACGCTCTGGACAGCGGGAGGGCATGCTGCCACCAGAGCGTGCGCCCGAGCCGCGACCGCATGGGGCGGTTCTTCGGGCGGAGCGCCCGACAGCGCTCACGAGCGTGGTTGGGGTGGCACGACGTGGTCGGTCGGTGTGAGTCCCGCGACAGGACACCACATGCACAGTTGGGGGCCCTCGCGCTGGCGACGCTTGTCACCCGGTACGGTGGGGCGTTCGTGCAGGCAGCGCCCGTCCGCGGCGTCCAGACGCTATTGGACGGCGGGGTATCCGGCCCGATGAGTAGCGATGTTTCACGTGGAACGAAGGGCAGCTCGTGACTTCAGGCGACGACGCGGTGGTGGAGCGCGATCCACTCACCGGCGACGAGCGACTGCCCCAGTTCTTCGGTGACGCGTGGGCGGCTGTGAGCCGCTTCCACGAGCTCTTGACGCAGCAGGGCGTCCTGCGTGGCCTGATCGGGCCGCGTGAGGTGGGCCGGCTGTGGGAGCGGCACCTGCTGAACTCCGCCGCGGCCGTTCCCCACCTGCCGTCGGCAGGGACGATCGTTGACCTCGGGAGTGGCGCCGGGCTGCCGGGCGTCGTCGTGGCCGCCATGCGGCCCGGCTCGCACGTGGTGCTGCTCGAGCCGATGGAGCGCCGCACCGACTGGCTCCTCGAGGTCGTCGCCGAACTCGGGCTGTCCAATGCGGAGGTGCGGCGCGGACGAGCACAGGAGGCGCTCGACCTGCAGGTCGATGCGGTGACGATTCGTGCTGTGGCAGCCCTCGACAAGCTCTACGCCTGGGCCACCCCGCTTCTTGCACCTGGGGGTCGCCTCGTGGCGCTGAAGGGGGAGCGGGCGCAGGAGGAGATCGCTGCGGCGCGGCGAGCCGCGCAGCGGGCCAAGGTCACCGCAGTGGAGCTGCATGTCACCGGGACGATCGACGGCGTCGAGCCGACACGCGTCGTGGTGGCCCAGACGGGGGGTCGAGGTGTTCGGTAGGCGCAAGCAGTCGAAGCGGTCCGAGGACCGGCCGGCGGAGCCCCGCCCTTCCGTTGCGGCCGAAGGACCGGCGCACGCTTCACCTGCTGAACCGCCGCGCGCGGCATGGGCCCCGGGAGGCGCGACCGACGGCGAGCCCGGGTCGCCGGTCGCAGCCTCGGGCGTCGCCCCCGACTCGTTGACGGTAACGGCGTCACGCGCGGATCCCGCCATCGCCGCAGACCCGCGTCGCTCTGATGAGGCACGCGACGTTGCGGTGGTCGGGTTCGGCCCTACGGGCGAGGAGCAGGCGCCCCGCTCGTGGCCTGCGGCAGCGTCAGCTGAGACCACTGGCCCGGCGGAGCCAGCCAGGTCGGATCTAGCGTCTGAGGCCGCGCCCCACCCGATCAGCGCCACGGCCCACCGGAGCAGCACCATGGCGCACGAGAGCAGCGCCACGGCGCACACCATGAGCGATACGGCGCACGCGACCAACACCTCGCCGCACCGGTTGACCCCGCTGACCGCCCGGGCGCACGCCGGCGAGCAGCAGGGCGGCGACGCGCCGACCGGTGATCGGTCGGCGCAGTCTTCGTGGCGGTCGGAAGCCTCCGCACCGGTTGTGGGCCCGTCAGCGGACGCGACGAGCCCCACGGCTGCGGATGGGGTCGACGCCCGCGCGACGGCGGCCAGCCCGGGGCAGGGCTCGACGGACCTCACCTCGACCGACCCCGCTAGCGCGGGGACGCGCGTCACGGCGGACTCGACGGCCTCCGCTTCGACGAGCCCCGCCACGCCCACGGAGAGCGCGACGTCAGCCGCGGTGAGCCTGGCCGAGCACGCGACGACGAGCGAGATCGGCTCGGCCGACCGTGGAGCTGTCGGGGCCGCCCCTGGCCGGCAGGACGGCGCGCCCGCCCGCCACGCATCCGACCCCCGCGCGGGGGAGGAGGGCGCGGCGCGGGTGTCCGCGTGGGCGGAAACGTGGGGAGTGGGAGTCCCGACCGACGCTCGCGAGGACACAGCTGGCGAGGCGACGGATGTTCCACGTGAAACAGCACGCACCTCTATGGGGGACACGCGGGACGAGCGCGCCTCCGTTTCACGTGAAACGACCCCCACGACGGTTCATCAGACCGATGGGTCCGGTGCGGACCACGCCACATGGTCCGAGGCACACGGCGAGGCACAGGACAATGGATCGGGCACCGCGACGGTGCCCGCCCCTGGTGCCGAAGAGCGTGACGGAGAGATGACGGACGACCTCGACCCCGACGAGCTGCGCCGCGCGGCGCTCGTCGAGAGCCTCCCGCGCGCCACGCACGAGACACCCCTCATGGCGGAGCTCGAGGTGGACGCACGCCGGCGCATCGAGCTGCGGGGCCGGCGGTTCCCGGAGCCGCTCGAGACACGCGTGATCACGGTGGCCAACCAGAAGGGCGGCGTCGGGAAGACCACGACCACGGTCAACATCGCGGCCGCCCTGGCGCAGTCCGGGCTGAACGTCCTGGTGCTCGACAACGACCCGCAGGGCAACGCGTCCACGGCGCTGGGCATCGAGCACCGTGCGGGGACGCCGTCGATCTACGAGGTGCTGGTCGAGGGTGCGCCGATCGCGGACGCGGTCCAGGAGAGCCCGGACGTCCCGAACCTGTGGTGCCTTCCCGCGACGATCGACCTCTCGGGTGCCGAGATCGAGCTCGTCTCGATGGTCGCGCGCGAGACCCGGCTGCGGAGTGCGCTCGACACCTACCTCCAGTGGCGGCTGGACAACGGGCTCTCGCGGATCGACTACGTGTTCGTCGACTGCCCGCCGAGCCTCGGACTCCTCACCGTCAACGCGTTCGTCGTGGCGCGTGAGGTGCTGATCCCGATCCAGTGCGAGTACTACGCGCTGGAGGGTCTGAGCCAGCTGCTGAAGACCATCCAGCTGATCCAGGCGCACCTCAACCGCGACCTGCACGTCTCGACGATCCTTCTCACGATGTACGACGCCCGGACCAATCTGGCGCAGCAGGTCGCGTCCGAGGTGCGCGAGCACTTCCCGGAGCGCACGCTGCGCACCACGGTCCCGCGCTCGGTCCGGATCTCGGAGGCCCCGAGCTACGGCCAGACCGTCATGACGTACGACGCGGGATCCTCGGGTGCGCTCGCCTACCTCGAGGCTGCACGCGAGCTCGCCGAACGCGGCGCCGCATCCCTGACCAGCACGAACACGTCCGATACGGACGCGGAGGAGGCACGATGAGCGAGAAGCGCCGCGGTCTTGGACGTGGGCTCGGGGCCCTGATCCCCGCTGGTCTGGATGGCCAGCGACCCACCGACCGGCCGGCCGGTGATCGACCGGTGGACGTGTTCTTCCCGTCCGCCGACAAGCAGGCGGAGCAGGCAGAGGCCGCGGAGAGCGCGGCGTCGACCGCCGCTGCGGACGGCGCAGTGACGGCGAACGCGGCGGATGCCACCGGCGCAGGCGCGTCCGACGGCACGGTCCAGGCCCCGGAGTCGTCCACCACCGCGCAGGCGCAGGGGCCGGCTGCGGCCGACCCCGACGGCTTGCTCCCCGTTCCGGGCGCGCACTTCGCGGAGCTCCCGACCAGCAGCATCCGGCCGAACCCCCGCCAGCCGCGGACGGTGTTCGACGAGGACGCGCTCGAGGAGCTCGTCGGGTCCATCCGCGAGATCGGTGTGCTGCAGCCGGTCGTCGTGCGGCAGGTGTCCGACGGGTACGAGCTCATCATGGGCGAGCGCCGGTGGCGCGCGACGCAGGCCGCCGGCCTGGAGACCATCCCGGCGATCGTCCGCGAGACCGAGGACGGCGACCTCCTGCGGGACGCGCTGCTCGAGAACTTGCACCGCGCCCAGCTCAACCCGCTCGAGGAAGCGGCGGCCTACCAGCAGCTGCTCGACGACTTCGGGTGCACGCACGAGGAGCTGGCGACCCGCATCCACAGGTCGCGTCCCCAGATCTCGAACACGCTGCGCCTGCTCAAGCTCCCGCCGTTGGTGCAGCGTCGGGTTGCTGCAGGTGTGCTCTCGGCGGGTCACGCCCGGGCGCTGCTCGGGCTGGGCGACGGCGCGGCGATCGAGCGCCTGGCGCAGCGCATCGTGGCCGAGGGCCTGTCGGTCCGCGCGGTCGAGGAGATCGTGGCGCTCGGCGGGGACGAGGCGGCCCCGGCACGACGGGTCGCGCCGCGCGCGGGCGCGCGGAACGAGGCGCTGGACGAGCTGGCGACGCGGCTGTCCGACCGGCTCGACACGCGCGTCAAGGTGGTGCTGGGCAAGTCCCGTGGTCGCCTGACCGTTGAGTTTGCGTCGGTCCAGGACCTCAACCGGATCCTCGAGACGCTCGCACCCGAGGACCCCGGACTCCTCCGGGGCTGAGGCCGGGCCGCGGCCGAGTGCGACGGACGGCACGAACGGGGTCTTGGGGCCGGTTCTGGCCCCACAGGAGGGCTCAGACGGGGCGGAGACCCGCGGGCTCGGCGGCGAGAGAAGCCGCCACCAGGGATCGGTACAAGGTTCCTAGGTTGTATCCCGCGGCCTCTGCAGCCTGGGGGAACAGCGACGTCTCGGTCATCCCCGGGGCGACGTTGACCTCGAGGAAGTGCACCACGCCGTCCTCGTCGAGGATGAGGTCCGTGCGCGACAGGCCCATGAGCCCGAGCGACCTGTGCGCGGTGACGGCGGCCGCGCCCACCGCCTCGACCTGCTCAGGGCGCAGGCGTGCGGGAGCGAAGTACTCGACCCGCCCGGGGTTGTACCGCGCGTCGTAGTCGTACGGGCCGTCGGCCACGATCTCGACCGGGGGTAGCGCCACGGGACCCTCGCCCAGGTCGACCACCGAAGCGGCGAGCTCGGTTCCCGTGACGGCGCGCTCGACGAGTGCCGTGTCGCTGTAGGAGAAGCACTCGACCATCGCGCGCGGGAGGTCGTCGGCCTCGCGGACCAGCGAGACACCGAGCGCCGAGCCGCCGCGCGAGGGCTTGACCACGACGGGCAGACCGAGCCGCGCGACGATCATGCGGAGGACCGCGCTCGCGCCGAGCTCGCGGAACAGGGTCTGGGGGAGTGTCACGAACTCCGGCGTCTCGAGACCGGCGCGTGCGGCCACCGTCTTGGCGATGGGCTTGCTCCAGGCGACCCGGCTCGCACGCGGTCCGGTGCCGAGCAGGCGCAGGCCGGACAGCTGGACGATGTCGCGCACCGATCCGTCCTCGCCGCTCGCACCGTGCAGCACGGGCCACACGAGGTCGGGCTGCAGGTCGGCCAGTGCCGGGAGCAGGTCGGCGTCGACGTCATGGACCGAGACCTCGACACCCGCCGAGCGCAACGCCTCGGCGACGCGGCGCCCCGACCTCATGGACACGTCGCGTTCGTGCGACAGCCCGCCGGCGAGCAGCGCGACGCGCGGCGCACGCCCGAGGCGGTCGCCGACGAGGGGTTCGGACAGAGAAGGACCGGGCACAGACGGTGTGCTGCTCACGAGCGCAGGAGCTCCTGGACTAGAAGACGTCGGGGGACGGCGCCTGCACGGCGTCGCCCGGCGCGGAGGGCGCGGTCCCGAATAGCTCGACGAGCTCACGCTCGCCATCGACGACACCGGCGAGGCGCCGGACGCCTTCGCGGATCCGTTCGGGCGTGGGGTAGCAGAACGACAGGCGCATGTGATCGCCGCCCGAGCCGTCGTAGTAGAACGCGGTGCCCGAGACGTAGGCGACGCGTGCGGTGATGGCGCGGGGGAGCATGTCACGCGCGTCGAGACCGTCCGGCAGGCGCACCCACGTGTAGAAGCCGCCGTCGGGGACGTTCCAGGTCGCGTCGGGCAGGTGCTCACCGAGCGCGGCGATCATCGCGTCTCGACGCTCGCGGTACATCTCGCGGTACGCCTTGATCTGGCCGCGCCAGTCGCACGTGGACAGGTACGTCGAGATGGCGATCTGCGACGCGTTCGACGGGCACAGGATCGCGGACTCGGACGCGAGGACCAGCTTCTCGCGCACGGCGTGCGGTGCGACGGCCCATCCGACGCGGTAGCCGGGAGCGAACGTCTTCGAGAACGACCCGAGGTAGATGACCCCGTCCTCGTCGTACGAGCGCAGGGCGGGCCAGGGCTCCCGGTCGAACCCGAGCAGGCCGTACGGGTTGTCCTCGAGGACCAGGACGCCGTACCGCTGGGCGATCTCGAGGATCCGGGGCCTGCGCTCGAGCGAGAGCGAGACGCCGGCCGGGTTGTGGAAGTTGGGCACGGTGTAGAGGAACTTGACCCGGCGGCCCGCGGCGGCGAGGCCGGCCAGGGTCGTCTCGAGGGCCTCGGGCACCAGGCCGTGCGCGTCGATTTCCACGTGGACGACGTCCGCCTGGTACGCGCGGAACACGCCGAGCGCGCCGACGTACGACGGGGCCTCCGCGACGACGACGTCTCCGGGGTTGATGAACACGCGCGTCACCAGGTCCAGCGCCTGCTGCGAGCCGGTGGTGACCACGATGTCGTCCGGGTGCGCGGTGATGCCCTCGAGGGCCATGACGTCGAGGATCTGCTCGCGCAGCGTCTCGTCGCCCTGGCCCGAGCCGTACTGCAGCGCCTGGAGCCCGCGCTGCGCGACCACGCGCGAGGCGACGTCGGACAGCACCTCGAGCGGCAGGCCGTCCAGGAACGGCATGCCGCCGGCGAGCGAGACCACCTCGGGCCGGCTCGCGACGGCGAACAGTGCGCGGATCTCGGACGAGCGCATGCCGTGCGTGCGGTCGGCGTACGCGCCGAGCCACGGGTCGAGGCGCGTACCTGCTGCGGAGGACGTGGGGGTGCCCGACGTCGTTCCGTGGGGCAGGGGCTGCTCGGTCATCCTGGCAGTGTCGCACAGGCGGCGGAGCGGCCGGCCCAGGTCAGACGCTCAGCAGCTCCTCGATCTCACGCGCGTACGCCGCCTTCGGCCGCGCACCGATGACGCTCTTGACCAGCTCGCCGCCCGAGTACACGTTCAGCGTGGGGATGGAGACGATGCCGTAGTCCGCGACGACACCGGGGTTCTCGTCGGAGTTGATCTTGACGATCTTCACGCGACCCTCGTACTGGGTCGCGAGCTCGGCGAGCACGGGTGCGACCATCCGGCACGGTCCGCACCACGGCGCCCAGAAGTCGACGACGACGGGGATCTCGGACTGCAGGACCTCCGTCGCGAAGGTCTCGTCGGTCACGTCCTTCACAGCGACTCCTCCACGAGAACGGGCACCGAGGTGGGGATCATGGGGTCGACGACGTCGCCGAGCGCGGCGAGGTGGTGCTGCGCGTCGAGGGCTGCGGCGCAGCCGGAGCCGGCGGCGGTGATGGCCTGGCGGTAGGTGTGGTCGACCGCGTCGCCGCACGCGAACACACCGGGCAGGCTGGTGCGGGTCGAGCGGCCCTCGACCGCGATGTAGCCGTTCTCGTCGAGCTCGACCTGGCCGATCAGCAGCTCGGTGCGCGGCACGTGCCCGATCGCGACGAACACCGCACCCGCGGCCTGCTCGCGCGTCTCGCCCGTGACGGTGTCGCGCAGCGTCACGCCCGTGACCTTGGCGTCGCCGGCGATCGCGACGATCTCGGAGTTCCACGCGAAGCTGATCTTGGGGTCGGCCGCGGCGCGGTCGGCCATGATCTTGGAGGCGCGCAACTGGTCGCGGCGGTGCACGATCGTCACCGACCGGCCGAACCGCGTCAGGAACGTGGCCTCCTCCACCGCGGAGTCACCACCGCCCACCACCAGGATGTCCTGGTCCTTGAAGAAGAACCCGTCGCACGTCGCGCACCAGGACACGCCCCGGCCGGACAGGCGGCGCTCGTCGTCCAGGCCCAGCTCGCGGTAGGCCGAACCGGTCGCCAGGATCACGGCCTTGGCCCGGTACACCGTGCCGTCCGAGACGGTGATCTCCTTGACGTCACCCGTCAGCGACAGCGCGGTCGCGTCGTCCCACAGCACCTCGGCGCCGAACCGCTCGGCCTGCTCCTGGAGCTTCTCCATGAGCTCGGGGCCCTGGATGCCGTCCGGGAAGCCCGGGAAGTTCTCCACCTCGGTGGTGTTCATCAACGCACCACCCGCGGTCACCGAACCGGCCACCACCAACGGCGCCAGGCCCGCACGCGCGGCATAGATCGCCGCGGTGTACCCGGCGGGGCCAGACCCGACGATGACGAGCTCGCGCAGGGACTCGTGGCTGGACGTCTCGGTCACGGAAGACTTCCTCAGGGTTCGGGGGCCGGCGGGTGTGCCGGCGGGGCTGTCGCAGTCAACCGATGGTAGGCCGCATCTGTTCCCCGTCCCCGCACCGTCCGCGGGTCCGCCGAGCGGGTCGCGTGCGCATCGAAGGGCGGACCCGAGATCGGGCCCGCGGGCTCAGGAGAGGCTGATCTCGTTGAGCTCGAGCCGGAACGAGCCGTCGGCTGCGGTGGGGAGCTCCGTGATCCACAACGTGATGGTCGCCGTCTCGGTCGGCTCGTCGAGCGTGAGCCTCACGTCGGACCCGAACTCGCCCGAGGCCAGCAGCGTGCCACCGCCCGGATCGCTCGCATCGCTGGAACGGACCTCCACCTTGCCGCCCGTGCTGGAGGTCCGCAGGCGGACCTCGCTGACCGTGGCGGGCTTCTCGAGCGTCATGACGTAGCCCACCGCGTCCTTGAAGCCCGAGAAGTTCGCCTGCTGGTAGGTGAGCGTGTACCAGTAGGTCGACGTGTCGCCGTCGAACGCGCGCTCCACCGCCTCGGCGTGCTCGCCGTCGTCGTCGGACGGGTCCACGGAGACCGCGGACGCGATCACGGGCGGGTCGGAGGAGACGGGCGTGGTCGGGGAGGAGTCGTCGGTCGGCTCACCCGACGCGCCGGTGGACGTCGGGGACGCGGACGACGAGCTGGCGACGGGCCCGGGCGTGGGAGTCCCGACCTCGAGCGAGGAGAACAGGGCCTTGAACGCGAGCACCACGCCGATCACCAGAGCGATCCCGACGACGCCCAGCACCAGTGCGGTCGGGTCGAACGCACGCCGACGCGGCGGCTCGTCACCGACGTCGCCCAGCACGCTGTCGAACGGGTCGTCGCCGTGCACAGGCGGGACAGCGAGCGCAGGCCCCGCGGGTGCGGGCGCAGGCCCGGCGGGTCCGCGCGGGGGCACGGGCCCGCCGGCGCGCTGCGGCGCGAACGCGGGCGGCGGCACGGCGGCGGGAGCCGTGGGGGGCGTGTGCTCGGCGAACCCGACGGGTGGGGCGACCGTGCCGGTGCCGAACGCCGACGTGCGCAGGGGTGCCGCGGGCGGTGGCGTGCCGGGCCGGTTGCTGCCGGTCGCGATCTGCTCGGCGAACGCCGAGCGCACCGACTGCCGGGCGACCTGCACGGGCGCGGTGTCGAGCATGTCGTCGGCGGGGGTCGCGGCTCGTCCCGTGCCGGTGGACCCCGCGGCCGCGGCTGCGGCACCGCCGGGGGCCGCAGCACCGCCGGGAGCCCTCGCACCGGAGGGGCCAGCGGCGCCCACCCGGATGTCGCCCCACGGCTCGAGCTCGCGCACCAGGTCACCGGGCGTGTGGGGCCCGTCGTCGTGCGGACCGAGCGTGACCACGCACAACGTGTCGAGGTCATTGGGGACCTGGGGCGCCAGCTCCGCCGGCGGGACGGGCGCGCCGCCGACCACGGGAGCGGCGGGCAGACCGGTCTCGAACGGCTCACCGGACGGGTGCGCGGGCCAGTGGCCCGTGAGCGCGGCATACAGCACGCGCACCAGGTCCACGGCGTCGCGGCGGCTGGTCGAGCGCGCGTCCCCGCCGACGGCCCCCATCACGGGCGCGTCCACGCCGAGCCCGGTCAGCACCACGTGGCCCGCGTCGGACACGTGCACGCACCCGGGGCGCAGCGCGAGGTGGTGCAGACCGCGGCGTCGCGCGGCCTCGAGCGCGGCGGCCGCCTCGCCGACGACGGCGCGCGCCTGGTCCGCGGTGAGCGGCCCACGCGTCAGGAGGTCGGTGAGCGTCGGACCGTCGACCGCCTCGCTCACCACGTAGCCCAGGCCCTCGTGCGTGCCGACGTCGAGGATCCGGCTCAGCCGCTGGTCCGCGACGAGCGCCGCACGGCGCGCTCCGTCGAGCGCGGCCGACGACGCCGCGGAGGACACGACGAGCGCCCGGACGGGGCGGTCGAGGATCTGGTCCGTCGCCTGCCAGGCGGCCAGGCCCGGCACGTCGGACGCACCATGCTCGACCACGCGGTAGCGCCCGGAGAGCAGCGTCCCCCGGCCCACGACCTCGCTCACGCGTACCTCCCGCGACTGCGGCCCGCGACGGGCGTCGGGCCTGCCTGCATGCTAGACGGGTGCGCTGGTGCCGTCGTCGGGACGGCCGCCCCGCGGGGGGCGTCGCCGCTCGTCAGGGTCCTGGTGGGCCTGCTGGGACAGGAACTCGTCGGCCAGGAAGCCGTCCGACAGGAACCCGTCGATCGGGGACGGGCGGTAGCGCGGGTCGCCCGGCGGGTAGTGCGGGCGGGAGCGGTGCGTGCGCGGTGCCCGGGGCGCCTCGTCGTGCGGGCGCACGCCCGTGGAGCGGCGCTCGGGCGGCGGCCCGAACGCGGTCGTCGCATCCACGCCCGGCTCCTCCTGCGCGAGGTACGTGCCGTCGTCGAGCGGTTCGTCCTGCTCGGGGACGTAGTACGCGCCGCCCGGGTGGACCGGGCGTGACGTGACGGAGCGCGGGGCACGGCGCGGCGGGGTCGGGCCC
Source organism: Cellulomonas gilvus ATCC 13127 (assembly GCF_000218545.1). Taxonomy (NCBI): domain Bacteria; kingdom Bacillati; phylum Actinomycetota; class Actinomycetes; order Micrococcales; family Cellulomonadaceae; genus Cellulomonas; species Cellulomonas gilvus. The sequence continues at coordinate 3,509,443 of NC_015671.1, read as the reverse complement.
GCGGGTATGTCGGGGTCCTCCGGCACGGGACGGGCGAACCGCGCGAGGCCCCGCAGGGGGCCGATGCGGGACAGGCGGACCAGCAGCGGCGTGAGCAGCTCGTCGAGCTCGGTGACGCGCAGGAAGCGGAGCGCGGCCACGTACGCGACCACCATGACGACGCCGACGAGCACGCACGCCAGGACCGAGGCCAGGACGCCGTCGTCGAGCAGCGCGCGCAGGCCCGCGAGCAGCAGCGCACCGGCGGCGGCCGCGACGCCGGCGGCGACGGCGGCGCGCACGTGCAGCGCGACGATGCGCGGCCCGTCGGCACCGTCGAGCCGGCGGCCGAGCGACCGCATGGCGACGACTGCGCCGACGACGTACGAGACGCTCATCGCGACGCCGATGCCCACCACCCAGCGCGACGCTGGCAGGACCGCACGCGAGAGCATGGTGCCGGCGACGACCACCGCGGCCATGACGGCCTGCACGGGCACCATGCCGCGCGTGTCCTCGTACGCGTAGTACACGCGCTGCGCCATGGACCATGCGCCGAACGCGGGCAGCCCCAGGATCATCGCGACGACGACGGAGGCGACCGCGGACACCGTCGCGGGGCGCTCGGTCGGCATGACCAGCCGCGTCACGGGCTCGGCGAGCACCGCGATGACCGCGGTGGCCAGCACGGTGAACACGCCGACGATCCGCACGCCCGACGAGAGCGAGGCGCGCACACCGTCGGTGTCGCGGTCGTGCGCGCGCTCGGCCAGGCGCGTGAACAGCGCGGTGGCCAGCGACACGGTCACCAGGGAGTGGGGCAGCATGAAGATGAGGAAGGCCGAGTCGTAGGCGGCGTTGCCCGCGACCGCGCGCAGCCCCTCGCCCGCCGCACGTGCCGCGGCCCGCGCGGCCTCGGGCGCCTCGGACGCGACGCGCGAGACGACGACGTACCCGAGCTGTCCGACGCCCAGCCCGACGAGCGTCCACGTGGCGACCGCCCCGGCGCGGCCGAGCCCGGAGTCCCGCAGGCCCCACCGCGGCTGGTACCGCACACCCGCCCGCCGCAGCGCGGGGAACAGGATCGTCGCCTGCGCGATCACGCCCAGCGTCGCGGAACCCGCGAGCAGCGCGACGTGGCCGCCGTGCCACTGCGCGGCGCGGGTCAGCCCGCTGCCCGGGACCGAGTCGAACGCGACGATGAAGACGACGAACCCGACGATGGACACCACGTTGTTGACGACCGGTGCCCACATGTACGGCCCGAACGAGTGCCGCGCGTTGAGGACCTGGCCCAGCAGCGCATAGGCGCCGTAGAAGAAGACCTGCGGGATGCACCAGTACGCGAACGTCACGGCCAGGTCCCGCTGGGGCGCGTTGCCGGGCGAGGTGTACAGCGCGACGAGCAGCGGGGCCGCGACGGTGAGCACCAGGCTGACCCCGGCCAGGACCGTGAACCCGAACGTCAGCAGCCGGTCGACGTACTCCTGCCCCACCTGCCGCTTGTAGGCGCGGACCACCTGCGGCACGAGCACCGCGTTGAGCACGCCGCCGACCAGCAGCATGTAGAGCACGTTCGGGAGCTTGTTCGCGACGGCGAACGCGTCGGCCGCCTGACCGGTGGCCCCGATCGCGGCGACGAGCACCACGGCCCGCAGCAGCCCGAGCAGCCGGGAGACCGCGGTGCCGGACGCCATGAGCGCGGCGCCGCGCCGCAGCGCCTGGTCGCTCACGTGCGGGCCTCGTCGTCGTCCTTGGTCTCGGGGCTGCCGCCCAGCACCGGGAGCGTGAGCGGTGCGTCGGCCTCGGCGACGGTACGTGCGCCGCGGCGCGCGCTCTGCCCGCGGCGGACCGTCCGGACGATGCCGAGCACCAGGCCGAGCGCGAGCAGGACGGCGACGACGATCGTCCCGACGCTCTCGATGGTGGGTGAGACGCGTGCGGTGAACTCGATGGGCTCCGCGACGTCCTGACCGGCCGGCCCGACCAGCCGGACCTTGACGACGACGTCACAGTTCGCGTGCGCCTGCAGCGGCACGGTCACCGCGGTCTCCGAACCCGGGGGCAGCTCGACGTCGTCCACCCGCTGCGTGGTCAGGCACGCCTTGCGCGGGTCCACGACGAGCTGCGCACGCGCCGCGACGTCGAGGTCGTTGCGCACGGTCAGCCGGACGTCGCCCTCGGTCGCGATCACGTTGAGGTCGCTCGTCGGGACGATCGACAGGCCCTGCGTGCCGGCCGCGACCTCGGTGACGACGCGGTGCACCAGACCAGACCGCTGCGCGGGCCGGTCCCGCCAGGAGACCGCGAGCGGGGCCAGCACCGCGTCGTCGACCGCCTGCATCCGCTCGGCGCCGCCGTCGACGACCTCGGCGAACGAGCGGGCCGCCTCGCGCGCGTCCGCGAGCTCGGTCACCTTGCCGGGTGCGAGCTCGTCGGGGCTCACGGCGGTCCGGGCCGGGTCGGAGGGGGGCAGTGCGCTGCCCGCGTCGAGCGCGCGCGCGAGCGTGGTGACCTGCGCCCACGGCGCCTGGCGGACCGCGGACAGGATCGCGGCGAGCGTGGCGCGGTCGGGCACGTCGGTGCGCGAGGGCGCGATGAGCACGACGCTCGGCAGCGCGGGCTCGCGCGCGACGAGCGCCAGGTCGGCCAGCGCGCGCTGCGCGGCGACCGCGGGGGTCGTCGTCCGGGGGCGGTCCGTGACCAGGTCCGTGAGCACGCCGTCGGGCACCAGGGCAGCGACCTCGCCCGTCGCGGTGCGCACGCTGCGCAGCGACTCCGAGGATGCCGCCTCGTCGGTCGCCGGCTCCGCGACGACCCCGTCGGTCTCGTCGGCGTCGCGGGTCGCGTCGATCCCGTCGGCGGCGGCCGTTCCGGGCTCCGAGGGCGGCGTCACCATGCCGTCCGCGTCCGCGGTGCCCGCGCCGGCCAGCGTGGGGCCGTCGGGCTGCTCGTCGGCCGCGGCCCACAGCAGCAGACCGTCGGCGTCAAGCGACGTGTCGTCGGTCGAGCGCGCCGCGGCCAGGCCCAGCAGCTCCGAGTCCGACGCGTGCGCGAGCGCGGCTGCGTCGGGGTCCGACCACGGGAGCACGAACGTGCCGCGCTGCGCGGCGGCCTGCCGCACGCGCGCCGCCCACGCCTTGCTGGTCTCGTCGCCTGACTCGGCCAGCCTCAGCAGCGCGGGGTCGATCGCCAACGAGATGCTCGGGTCGGCCGACGCCGCTCGCAGGCTCGCCTCGAGCCGTCCGGACGGTGACACCAGACCCGTGAGCTGGTCGTCCGCCGTGCGCTGCGCCTGCGCCACCGCGCCGGCGCTCGCGAGCGCGTCCTCGCCGGTGGGCGTGGGCGTGGGGTCGGGCGTCGGCTCCGCGTCGGGCTCCTGCGGCTCGTCGTCCTGCGGCGTGGTGCCCGTGGTCGCGGGCCCGACGAGCGGGAGGACCACCGCGACGGGGACCCGGGGGAGCGTGTCGTCGGGGTTCCACAGCGCGTAGGACCGGGCCAGGCCCAGGCGGCCCTCCACGGTGGCGACCTCGACCGCCATGCCGCGCGGACCCCACAGGCCGGGCAGGTCGAGCAGCCCGACCTCGGCGGCCGGCACGGTCAGCGTCACGGTGCGCGACGCGCCGGCCGCGAGCCGCTTCCCGACCGGCTCGACCGCGGCACGAGCGCCCGCCTCGTCGGCCGTGCCGAGCGCGGACCACGCCGCGACCTCGGCCCGCGAGGTCATCCGGAACCGGTTGAGCCGCAGCACGGCCTCGGCGTCCTCGATCGCGCGGCCGCTGCGGTTGGTCAGCACCGCGGTCACGACGAGGTCCTGCCCGGGTTCGAGCACCTGCGGCGAGATCGACGTGATGCGGATCGAGACGGGGTCGTCGGTGGCGCTCGTGAGCGGCGCGTCGACAGCGGACGCGGACGCGACCGGTCCCACGGCGGCCGGGACCAGTGTGGCCACGAGGGTCGCGCCCGCGAGGGCCAGGGCAGTGAGGGTCGCGCTCAGCACCCGGCGCGGGCCGCGCGCGGTCATGCCTCGCCGACGAGCACCACGAGCGCGGCCTCGGCCAGACGCCGCTCGTTCGGGTACGCCAGCCGGTCGGGCAGCGCCGACACGGCCACCCAGGCCGCGTCCTCGGCCTCGCCGTCAGGGTCGCCCTCGACGCTCAGCGTCCCGCCGACGGCACCCAGCAGGAAGTGGTGCACCACCTTGTGGACGCGGCGGTCGTCGCCCGAGAACCAGTAGTCGATGACGCCCAGGCGCCGCAGGACCTGGCCGCGGATGCCCGTCTCCTCGGCGATCTCGCGGACCGCGGCCTCCTCGGGCGTCTCGTCGCCCTCGAGGTGGCCCTTCGGCAGGCACCACTCGAGCCGTCCCGCGCGGTTGCGCCGCGCGATCACGGCCGCCTGGTAGGTGCCGTCCCGGAGCTGCACGACGAGTCCGCCGGCGGACGTCTCGTCGACGACGGGCAGGGGAGCGGGGACCGGACGCGCGACGACCGGGCGCGGTGCGCGGAGCCGATGACCGCCCGGGGGAGCCGGCACACCCCGCGGGGGGGACGGGTGCGCGGCGCCGGACATGACTGCCACTGTAACGACTCGACCCCGTCCGGCCCGATTCCGCGCGGCAGGTCCAGAGCACAGGATCCGCGGGTGCGAGCCGGCGTGCGGCGGGCCGCACCTAGAATCGGCCGGGTGTCCGACGAGCCCCTGTCTGTGATCGCGCTGCAGAAGCGCGCGCTCGGCGTCCTCGCCGGGCTGCCGTCCGACGCGCTCGAGCTGGGTGAGGCGTTCCGGGCCGCGGGCCACGAGCTCGCGCTCGTCGGCGGCCCCGTCCGGGACGCGTTCCTGGGCCGCGTGGCCACCGACCTCGACTTCGCGACGTCCGCGACCCCGGACCAGACGCAGGCGATCCTGGCGCGCTGGGGCGATGCGCACTGGGACATCGGCAAGGAGTTCGGCACCATCGGCGCGCGGCGGTTCGGCGCGCGCCGCGGACGTGCCGACGACGTCGTCGTCGAGGTCACGACGTACCGGACCGACGCGTACGACCCGTCGTCGCGCAAGCCCGAGGTCGCGTTCGGCGACACGCTCGAGGGCGACCTCTCGCGCCGCGACTTCACGGTCAACGCGATGGCCGTCCGCGTGCCCGAGCTGACGTTCGTCGACCCGTTCGACGGGCTGACCGACCTGGCGCGCGGCGTGCTGCGCACACCGGTCGACCCGCGGCAGTCGTTCGACGACGACCCGCTGCGGATGATGCGCGCGGCACGGTTCGCCGCGCAGCTCGGGTTCACGGTCGACTCAGCGGCTCGTGACGCCCTCGTCGAGCAGGTGGACCGCATCACGATCGTGTCCGCCGAGCGCGTGCGCGACGAGCTGTCCAAGCTGCTGCTGTCCGCGCAGCCGCGGCTCGGGCTGCAGGTGCTGGTGGAGACCGGGCTCGCGGACCGCGTGCTGCCCGAGCTGCCCGCGCTGCGGCTGGAGATCGACGAGCACCACCGGCACAAGGACGTCTACGAGCACTCGCTGACGGTGCTGGAGAAGGCCATCGCGCTCGAGACCGGGCCGGACGGACCCGTGCCGGGCCCCGACCTGGTGCTGCGCCTGGCCGCGCTGCTGCACGACATCGGCAAGCCGCGCACACGTCGGTTCGAGGAGGGCGGGGGCGTCTCGTTCCACCACCACGAGATGGTGGGCGCCAAGCTCGTCGCCAAGCGGCTCAAGGAGCTGCGGTTCGACAAGGCGACCGTGCAGGCCGTCGCGCGGCTCACCGAGCTCCACCTGCGCTTCCACGGCTACGGCGAGGGTGGCTGGACCGACTCTGCGGTGCGCCGCTACGTGACCGACGCGGGTCCGCTGCTCGAGCGGCTGCACCGCCTCACGCGCTCGGACTGCACCACGCGCAACGTGCGCAAGGCGCAGCGCCTGTCGGCGGCGTACGACGACCTCGAGCTCCGCATCGCGCGCCTGCAGGAGCAGGAGGAGCTCGACTCCATCCGCCCCGACCTCGACGGCACGCAGATCATGGCGATCCTGGGCCTGGGTCCGGGCCGCGAGGTGGGCGAGGCGTACAGGTTCCTCCTGGCGCAGCGCATGGAGCACGGACCGCTCGGTGCCGAACGCGCCGAGGCCGAGCTGCGGGCGTGGTGGGCCGCACGGGGTTGAGCCTCAGCCCACCGGCACGGCCTCCGGCGCGCGCCTGGCCGCGAACCCGTACCCGAGCGCGCCGAGCACGTACCCGACCGTGAGCACCGCGAACAGCGGCCGGGACCAGCCGGTGTCCGGGAGCACGGCGGCGGCGAGCGCGGCCGCGCCCACGAACGCCGCGTTGTAGAGCACGTCGTACAGCGCGAACGCGCGTCCGCGGTAGGCGTCGGCGGTGTCCCGCTGGACGATCGTGTCGACCGCGATCTTGGTGCCCTGCGCGCCCAGGCCCAGCACCGCGGCCGCGATCAGCAGCGGCACGCGCTCGTACGTGACCGCGATGACGCCCTGGCTCACCGCGGCGAGCCCCAGGCACCCCGCGATCCAGCCGTGCACGCCCGTGCGCGGGCTGAGCGTGGGGGTGAGCACCACAGCGGCGGCGAACCCGACGGCCGTCGCGCCGAGCACCGCGGCGAACGCCGCGAGCCCCGCGCGCGAGTCCGCGGGGTCCGCGAGCAGGTTGCGTGCGATCAGCACCGAGGCGATGAAGACGACCCCGTACAGGAACCGTGTGTAGGCCATCACGCCGAGCGCGCGCGCCGGGGTGCCGCGCGCCACCAGGTAGCGCGCCCCCTCGACCAGGCCCCGCGCGAGCGTGCCGAGCGCGGCCCGCAGCTGCGCCGCGTCGGACCGGTCCGACGGACCCAGCCGGTCGGGCGCGATGCGCGCCGCGAGCGCCGACGCCGTGGCCATCACGGCCGCCGCGACGACGAGCGCGGCCGCGTCGCGCACCCGCCCCGCGGGCAGCACCCAGCCGAGCACGAACCCGATCCCGCCGCCCACGCCCGCCGCGGCCGTGCCGAGAGTCGGGGTCAGCGAGTTCGCGGTGAGCAGCAGCGGGCCGTCGACCACGCGGGGAAGCGATGCTGAGAGCGCAGAGAGCAGGAACCGGTTCACCGACAGCGCCACCAGCGCCAGCACGTAGACGGCCGGCCCCACGCCGTCGGTGACCATGAGGAGCGCGATCGTCAGCGTGAGCCCGACCCGCACCAGGTTCCCGACGAGCAGCACCTGCCGCCGGCGCCACCGGTCCAGCAGCACACCCGCCCACGGGCCCACCACCGTGAACGGCAGCAGCAGCACCGCGAACGCGGCCGCGACCCCGCCCGCCGTGCTCGCGTTCTCCGGGGAGAAGAAGAACAGCGTGGCCAGGCCCACCTGGAACATGCCGTCCGCGCTCTGGCTCACCAGCCGCACGGCGAACAGCTTGCGGAACTCCCGCAGCGGCCACAACGCCCGGAGGTCCGCGATCACCTGCACCCCCGCATCCTCCCACCCCCCACCCGCCCGCTCGCCGCCCCGCCCGCTCGCCGCCCGACCGCTCGCCGCGCAGCCCGCCCGGTCTCCGCTCCGCGCCCCACCACGCCCGCTCTCCGCCTCGCGCCCCACCCGCTCTCCGCGCCACCCGCCCGCCCTCGAGCCCCGGCGTGGCTCCCGAAACGGGTGGACTTCGTCACGCCAGGCGTGACCATCTCCACCCACAGCGCGCTTGGCGGGCTGGCAGCGGGGTGGGGTTGGCAAAGCGCCGCTGAGCGGAGCCGGGTCGAGCGCCGGTGAGCGGAGTGCGTTGCGGGTGGACCTGGTCACGCCTGGCATGACCATCTCCACCCGTTGGGGCGCCTCGCCCAGGCGAGGGCTCCAGGGCGGGCGGCAGCGAGCGTGAGCAGGGGTGGGGTTGGGTACGGGGGTCACCGGGGGCGCCGGCCCGGCCAGCGCGCTGTGGGGGGACTTGGTCACGCCTGGCGTGACCATCTCCACCCGTTGGGGAGCCACGCCCGGGCGGGGGCTCCGGTGCGGCGGAAGCCGGCCTAGGTGGGCCGGGGCAGGTGGGGCAGGGGTGAGATGGGGAGCAGGGGTGAGGTCGGGGGTGCCGGGGCCGGCCGGGGCGTCAGGGGGTGGGGCAGGTGGGGGAGCAGGGGCGGAGGGCGCCTGGCCACCCTCGGTCCTGCAGCGCCCGGGCGACCTGGGCGGCGGTCGCGCACGGCGTCACCGCCACGTGTCGCCAGCGGTAGCGGAGCGTGACGTCGCCGCTCGCCAGGAGCACGGCGTTGTCACGCCACACGTCGGCGTCGGTCGAGCCGAAGGGATGCGCGAGCCGTCCGTCGAGCTCCACGCGCACGCCGTGACCGACGTACACCCGATCCGCGCGGATCCAGCGGCCGTCCACCCGCTCCCACCGTTGCGCGACCGCCGGCGGGAGCCGGTGCCGCCGCTCGACGTCGCGCGCGTAGCGGTGCTCGAGCGGTGACTCCACGCCGTCGGTCACCTGGCCGAGCATCTCGACGAGCAGGCTCCGCCCCGGCAGGCGAGCACGCCGGGCGGCCCGGAGCAGCAGGTCGTCGGGCTGGACCCCCGCCCGCATCGCGTCGCACAGGAGCCCCACGAGTGCGTCGGTCCCGCCGGGTTGGGTGCGGTCGTCGGCCACGACGGCCGCGCGTGACGGTCCGCCCAGGGCTGTGCCGCGGTCCACGGACGGCGGGCGGACGGGTCGGGCGGCCCACGTCGCGACGAGGGACAGGACGGCCTCGGCGGACTCGACCGCGCGCAGGCGTCCGCCCGCCCAGGGCATGGTGCGGGTCCGGTGCACGACCAGCCCGGGCTGCGGCGTGATCGTGCGACGGTGGGGCACGATCACGACGATCGCGCGGCCCGGCTCGCGCAGCACGCGGTGGTGGAACGCCGCGGACTCGTGCGACAGGGCCGAGTCCGGGCCGCAGTACAGCAGCGCCGCGCGGGCGTCCTGGCGCCAGCTCGTCGGCCCCGACTGCAGGGTGACGACGCCGCGGAACGCGCGCTGCCAGTCACCCGCGGCGACCCGGCGCCGGACGGTCTCGCGGGTGATACCCCAGCGACCGAGCTGCGCCGTGGTGACGACGCCGTCCTGGCGGACCACGACGTCGCGCGCCGCCTGGCCGAGCCGGCGCACGGCGGGCAGGTCGGCGACCCGCACCCCTGCGTCACGCCGACCTCGGTCCACGCGCACACCCTGCCGAACCCGCCGCCCGCACGCGCGAGGCCATCCACACCCCGCGGTCGCGTCCGGAGCGGGTGGAGAACGTCACGCCCACCGTGACCAGGTCCACCCACGACGACGGAGGGGCCCCCGACGCGGTGTGCGTCGGGGGCCCCTCCGGGTGTGCGTCAGGTGCGGGTCAGCGCTCGACCTCGCCGCGGATGAACGACTCGAGCTGGGCGCGGCCCTTCGTGTCCTCCATCTGGACCGGCGGGGACTTCATGAAGTACGTCGACGCCGACAGGATCGGACCGCCGATGCCGCGGTCCTTGGCGATCTTCGCCGCGCGGAGCGCGTCGATGATGATGCCGGCCGAGTTCGGGGAGTCCCAGACCTCGAGCTTGTACTCGAGGCTCAGCGGGACCTCGCCGAAAGCGCGGCCCTCGAGGCGGACGTAGGCCCACTTGCGGTCGTCGAGCCACGCGACGTAGTCCGACGGGCCGATGTGGACGTTGCGGTCCTCCTTCTTGCCGGCCAGCGGGCCGTCCTGGAGGTTGGACGTCACGGCCTGCGTCTTGGAGAGCTTCTTGGACTCCAGGCGCTCACGCTCGAGCATGTTCTTGAAGTCCATGTTGCCGCCGACGTTCAGCTGGTACGTGCGGTCCAGGATGACGCCGCGGTCCTCGAAGAGACGCGCGAGCACGCGGTGCGTGATGGTCGCGCCGACCTGCGACTTGATGTCGTCGCCGACGATCGGGACACCGGCGGCCTCGAACTTCGCGGCCCACTCCGGGTCGGACGCGATGAACACCGGCAGCGCGTTGACGAAGGCCACGTTCGCGTCGATCGCGCACTGCGCGTAGAACTTCGCGGCGGCCTCGGAGCCGACGGGCAGGTAGCAGATGAGCACGTCGACGCGGGCGTCCTTGAGCGTCTGCACGATGTCGACCGGCTCGGCGTCCGACTCCTCGATGGTCTGGGAGTAGTACTTGCCCAGGCCGTCGAGCGTGTGGCCACGCTGCACGGTCACGCCGAGCGGCGGGACGTCCGTGATCTTGATCGTGTTGTTCTCCGACGCGACGATCGCCTCGGACAGGTCGAAGCCGACCTTCTTCGCGTCGACGTCGAACGCCGCGACGAACTCGATGTCCTTGACGTGGTAGTCGCCGAACTGCACGTGCATGAGTCCGGGGACCTTGCCGTCCGCCGGGGTCTCGGCGTAGTAGTGGACGCCCTGGACGAGCGACGCGGCGCAGTTGCCGACGCCGACGATGGCGACGCGGATGGAGGTCATCCTCGCTCCTTCTCGGTGGATCTTGCCGGAGCGGCGTGCTCGCCGTCGGCGATGGACGCTGCACCGGTGCGAGGACCGGTGCCAGCAGGACGCGCACGGCGGATGCCGCGCTCGTTGTCGATGAGCCCGTCGAGCCAACGGACCTCACGCTCGGCCTGGTCGAGGCCGTGGCGCTGCAGCTCGAGCGTGTACTCGTCCATGCGCTCGCGGGTGCGGGCGACGGACTGACGGATGGTCTCGAGACGCTCGGTCAGGCGCGTGCGCCGACCTTCGAGGATCCGCAGGCGGGTCTCGGCGTCGGTCTGCGAGAAGAACGCGAACCGCACGTCGAAGTTCTCGTCCTCCCAGGCCGCGGGGCCCGACGTGGCGAGCACGGACTGCAGGTGCTCCTTGCCGTCCGCGGTGATCTGGTAGACGATCCGGGCCCGCTTGCTGCCCACCGCATGCGGGTCGGCGACGGACTCGGTACCGACGATCCAGCCACGCTCCGCGAGCGACTTCAGGCACGGGTACAGCGACCCGTAGGAGAGCGCACGGAACGAGCCGAGCACCAGGTTGAGCCGCTTGCGCAGCTCGTACCCGTGCATGGGGGACTCGTGGAGCAGCCCGAGGATGGCCGGCTCGAGCACGTCGGAACGTCCGCGCACGGTCACCCTCCTCTAGGCTCTCCGACGAGCACCGTGGTTCGTCGGTTCGATATCTGCTGACGATGTATCAACTCGATACATCGCGGTCAGAGTAGGCACGTCAGGGCGTCGCGCACAAGTCACCCCGTGTTCGTCGTGCGTTCGCGGTGCCGATCATGTGAAGGCTCGCGCCGGGTCCCGCGGACGCCGCCCGCACCACGGGCCGGTCGCGCATACTGGGCGACGCGGCCGCCGCATGCCCGCCGACAGGTCCCGCAGCGGACCCGAGGCGACCGGCATGGCGACGCACCCCGTCGTCGTCAGGAAGGCAGCACGTTGGCCGGCTCCACTCGCGCGTCCGCCTCGCGGTCGCGCCGCAGCGCGCCTCGTGGCACCCGCGGCCGCTCCACCGCCAAGCGCAAGTTCTGGGACTACCCCCGCAGCGGGTATCACGGCCTGCACCGGTGGCTGCCCTCGTGGCGGTTCCTGCTCGGCTCGTTCCTGGGCTTCGCGTTCCTGGTGGCCGGCGCGATCGTCGCGGCCTACGCCACGATCGAGCTGCCGGACCCGAGCGAGGACATCAGCGCGCAGACCACCACGGTCTACTACGCCGATGGCGACGTGATGGGCACCTACGCGGTGCAGAAGCGTGAGCTGGTCAAGTTCGCCGATCTGCCCGACTACGTCGGCAACGCCGTGGTCGCCGCGGAGGACCGCACGTTCTGGAACAACTCCGGGATCTCCGTCACCGGCATGGCGCGCGCGTTCATCAACAACGTCCGCGGCGGTCAGAAGCAGGGTGGTTCGACGCTCACGCAGCAGTACGTCGAGCGGTACTACGTCAACTCCACGACGACGGACTACCTGGGCAAGGCCAAGGAGGCGCTGCTCGCGCTCAAGGTCAACAAGCAGCAGGAGAAGCCCGAGATCCTGGGCAACTACCTCAACACCATCTACTTCGGCCGGGACACGTACGGGATTCAGGCCGCGTCGCAGGCGTACTTCGGCCACGACGCCAAGGAGATGACGGTCTCCGAGGCCGCGATGATCGCCGCGATCATCCCCGCGCCCAACGCCTGGGACCCGGCGGTCGCGCCGGACAAGGCCGAGGCGCGGTGGAAGATCGTCGTCGACCGCATGCTCGAGGACGGGTGGATCTCGCAGGCCCAGCACGACGAGGCGGCGTTCCCCAAGACGGTGAAGTACGTCCGCTCGACCAAGTACGAGGGGCCCCAGGGCCACCTGCTCAAGATGGTCGAGGACGAGATGGCCAGCGCCGACCGCGGGATCAACGTGAGCAAGGAGAAGCTCGACCGCGGCGGGTTCAAGGTCTACACGACGATCCAGAAGCCGGTGCAGGACGAGCTCGACGCGTCGGTCGCGAAGCTGCTCAAGGGTGAGCTGACGGACGGCCAGAAGCCGAGCAAGAACATGAAGGTCGCGGTCTCGTCGGTGGATCCGGCGACCGGGGGGATCGTCGCGCTGTACGGCGGGCCGGACTTCCTCGAGGACCAGGTCAACCGGGCCACCTACGGCGACGGTGTGCAGGCCGGCTCGACGTTCAAGCCGTTCACGCTCGTCGCGGCGCTGCAGCAGGGCATCGGGCTCGACACCACGTACAAGGGCTACTCGCCCATGGACGTGGACGGCTGGGACACGAGCGGCGGCGACGACCAGGTCACCAACTTCGACGGCGAGTCGTTCGGCACGATCGACCTGGTCGACGCGACGGCCAAGTCCGTCAACACGGTCTACGCGCAGCTCAACCTCGAGGTCGGGGCCAAGGAGACCGCGCGCGTCGCGACCGAGGCAGGCGTCACGACCCCGGTCGACGAGTACCCGTCCAACGTGCTCGGCTCCACCTCGGTGCACCCGCTCGACATGGCGAACGCGTACGCGACGTTCGCGGCCCAGGGCGTGCGGCACGACGCGCACATCGTCGAGAAGGTGCTCAACCCCGACGGCACCACGTTCTTCGAGACCGACGGCAACCCCGACCGCGTGTTCGACGCCGACGTGATGGCCGACGCGACGTACGCGATGACGCAGGTGGTCGAGCGCGGCTCGGGCGAGCCGTTCATCAAGCCGATCGGCGTGCCCATCGCCGGCAAGACGGGTACCTCGACGGGCAACCTGTCCGCGTGGTTCGTCGGCTACACCCCGACGATCGCGACGTCGGTCGCACTCAGCCAGGTGGGCAGCGACGGCTCGTCGCAGGTGACCATCACGCCCGTGGGCCCGAGCCCGTACGGCGGCGAGCTCACGCAGGTGACCGGTGCGTCCATCCCCGCGAACCTGTGGGCGACGTACATGACGCCGGTGCTCGCGATGGACCAGTTCGCCAAGGTCCGGGAGTTCCCGGAGCGTGCGAACGTCGGGGAGGACACGAAGCCCACGGGGACGCCGAAGCCGACGCAGTCGCCGACGAACGAGCCGACGACGGACCCGACGCAGGACCCGACCGAGCCGAGCGAGGCGCGCGTGCCCGGGCGCCTCGTCGGGCGGACCCAGGCGGACGCCGTCGCGGCGCTGCTCGCGGTGGGCCTCGAGCCCGTGATCGTCTCGCAGCCGTCCGACGAGGTGCCCGCGGGTCGCGTGATCTCCATCGACCCGAGGGCGGGGACCGCGCTCCCGGTGGGATCGCCGGTGACGCTGGTGATCTCCTCCGGCCCGGAGGCGCCGCCCGACCCCGAGCCGACCCAGACGCCCGACCCCAAGCCCACGAAGGACCCGGGGACGGATCCGACGGGCAAACCCGACGGTGGGGACGGCTGACGCCGCACGACGAGGCACGCGGGGCACACCGCCGCGCGCGCCCGTCCACAGCGGACGATTTCTTCCGGCCCGGAGGTGGCCGGTAGGCTAGAACACTGCTGTGCCCGCGTCGGACCATCGCCATCGGTGGTCGGAGGGGGAACGGCGTGCGGCCCACGGGCCGGACGCCGCGCAGCGACGCATGAGAACCCTCCTGTCACGGAACGACCGTGACCGCCAAGACCAGAGGAGGTGGGTATGAGCCTGCGTCAGTACGAGATCATGATCATCCTCGACCCCGAGATCGAGGAGCGCACCGTCGCCCCGTCGCTCGACAAGTACCTGTCGGTCATCAAGACCGACGGTGGCACCGTCGACAAGGTGGACATCTGGGGACGTCGTCGCCTGTCGTACGACATCAAGAAGAAGTCCGAGGGCATCTACGCGGTGGTCGACTTCACCGCGGAGCCGGCGACGGCCAAGGAGCTCGACCGCCAGCTCGGCCTCAACGAGGTCGTCCTGCGTACCAAGGTCCTGCGCAACAACGCGTGACCCGTCCGGTGCGCACCACGGTGCGCACCCTTCCGACTGATCGAGCACGGATAGATCGAGCGAGGAGCTGGCATGGCTGGTGAGACCGTCATCACGGTGATCGGGAACCTGACCGGTGACCCCGAGCTGCGCTTCACCCCGTCGGGTGCGGCCGTGGCCAACTTCACCGTCGCGTCGACCCCTCGCACGTTCGACCGCCAGAGCAACGAGTGGAAGGACGGCGACACGCTGTTCATGCGCTGCTCGATCTGGCGGGAGGCGGCCGAGTCGGTCGCCGAGTCGCTCACCAAGGGCACCCGCGTCATCGTGACCGGCCGCCTCGTCCAGCGTTCGTACGAGACCCGCGAGGGTGAGAAGCGAACCGTGGTCGAGCTGCAGGTCGACGAGGTCGGCCCCTCGCTCCGCTACGCCACGGCCAAGGTCACCCGCGCCCAGCGCTCGGGTGGCGGCGGCGGTGGTTTCGGTGGCGGCGGCGGTGGCGGCTACTCCGGCGGCGGTGGCCAGTCCTCCTCCGGCGGCGACGACCCGTGGGCCACGCCCGCGGGCGGCGGTGCCGGTGGCGGCGGCTACTCCGACGAGCCTCCGTTCTGATCGGTCGGATCTCCCCAGACATCACATCCCCGGGCATGGCAACGCCCGGGGCTCCACAGACAGGAGCACCGCGATGGCCAAGGCCGTTGTTCGTAAGCCCAAGAAGAAGCAGAACCCCCTGAAGGCAGCCAAGATCGAGGTTGTCGACTACAAGGACACCGCGCTGCTGCGCAAGTTCATCTCCGACCGCGGGAAGATCCGCGCGCGTCGCGTGACGGGTGTGTCCGTGCAGGAGCAGCGCGCGATCGCGCGTGCCGTCAAGAACGCACGCGAGATGGCCCTGCTGCCGTACTCGTCGTCGGCTCGCTGAGAAGGAGGCCTGAAGATGGCGAAGATCATCCTCACGCACGAGGTCACCGGCCTCGGCGCCCCGGGCGACGTGGTCGAGGTCAAGGACGGGTACGCCCGTAACTACCTCATCCCGCGCAGCCTCGCGGCCCCGTGGACCAAGGGTGCCGAGAAGGACATCACGGCGATCCGCCGGGCCCGCAAGGCCCGTGAGATCGCCACGCTCGACGACGCGAAGGCGATCCGCGACTCGCTGCAGTCGAAGGCCGTCGTCGTCTCGGCGAAGGCCGGCGAGGCCGGTCGCCTGTTCGGTGCGGTCACGACCGCCGAGATCGCCGAGGCGGTCAAGGCGTCGGGCGCCCCGGCGATCGACAAGCGGAAGGTCGAGATCGCACAGCCGATCAAGGCCCTCGGCGAGTACAAGGTCTCGGTCCGCCTCCACCCGGAGGTCGCCGCGACCGTGACCGTCAAGGTCGTCGCTGCCTGAGCTCACGCTCGTCCAGCCGGAAGGCCCCGCCCCTCTCGGGGGGTGGGGCCTTCTGCGTGCTCAGGCGCCCGTGACCATCCAGCGGTCGCCGCGCGCGCGGTAGCCGGTGGTCAGGGCGCGCGCCAGCATGAACACGCCGCTGAACGCGAGCGTGAGCCAGGCCAGGCCCGCGGCGCCGTCGGGCGCCCACGCGCGCACGGCGAGCGCGCACGGCGCGTACACGACGAGGGTCACCAGGCCGGCCCGTGCGAGGAAGCGGCCGTCGCCGGCGCCGATGAGCACGCCGTCGAGGACGAACACCCAGCCCGCGACGGGCATGCACAGCCCCGCCACGAGCATGCCGACGACGACGGCCCGGCGGACCTGCTCGTCGGACGTGAACAGGGGTGCGTACAGCGCGGCCGCGCCGCCGAGGAGCACCCCGATCGCCACGCCGCCCAGGACGCCCCACTGCAGTGTCCGGCGGAGCACGGCGCGCGCGCGGGGGACGTCGCCTGCGCCGAGCGCGTGACCGACGAGCGCCTGGGCCGCGATGGCGAGCGCGTCGAGCGCGAACGCCGCCAGACCCCAGACCGAGCTCACCACCTGGTGGCCCGCGAGCGTGACCGCGCCCAGACCGGTGGCCACCCACGTGGTCAGCAGGATCGCGGCGCGCAGCGTGGCCGTGCGGGCCAGCAGCGGAGCACCCTGACGCGCGCTGGCCCAGATCCCGCCCGCGGCGGGCCGCAGCGACGAGCCGGCCGTGCGCGCCCCGCGCACCACCACGGCGGCTAGCACCGCACCCATGCCCAGCTGCGTGAGGGCCGTGCCGCCCCCGGACCCGGCGATCCCCAGGTCGAGCCCGTAGACGAGCGCGACGTTGAGCACCGAGTTGACCAGCGCGCCCGCGACCGCGACACCCAGGGGCGTGCGGGTGTCCTGGAGCCCGCGCAGCGCGCCCGTCGCGGCCAGGACCAGCAGCATCCCGACGAGCCCCGGGGCGGACCAGCGGAGGTAGGTGACGGCCTGGCGCGCGATCTCGTCGTCGGCACCCAGTGCGTGCACCACGGCCGGCGCGAACGTCCAGAGCGCGACCGCGAGCAGCGCGCCCAGGCCGGCGGCGAGCCACATGCCGTCCACACCCACCTGCAGGGCCCCCGCGCGGTCACCCGCCCCCAGGCGTCGTGACACGGTTGCGGTGGTCGCGTAGGCGAGGAACACGCACAGCCCGACGACGGTGAGCAGCACGCTCGAGGCGAGCGCGAGCCCGGCCAGCGCGGGCGTCCCCAGGTGCCCGACGACGGCCGAGTCCACCAGGATGAACAGGGGTTCGGCGACCAGCGCACCCAGGGCCGGGACGGCCAGCGCGAGGATCTGCCGATCGAGGGGCGAGATCCGGTGTCCGTCAGATGAAATCGGGCTGACCTTTCTGTGATCCACAGGCCGTGCACGGTGTTGGTGCGGGTCGGACCGGCGTGGCGGGTTCGTCGTCCACGGTATCCACAGGACTGTCCACGGCCTGTGCACACCCGCGTGGGCGCGCGTCCACAGCCCGCCCACAGGCTTCTCCACAGGGCCGTTTGGAGGTGCGCCGCGATGGCCATAGCCTCGCGTGCGCGGACCTGGACGTGGGTCACCAGCCGGTCCGCACTCGTCGGGACGCCGCGTGTCGGTGGTGTCCGGTAGAACACCAGTTCGACGATCACCAACGCCGACAGTCGGGGGAGCAGTGTCGATCGACGAGCTCGAGTACGGGATGCCGCCCGAGGCCGGACGGCGCGAGTTCGACCGCACGCCTCCGCAGGACCTCGAGGCCGAGCGTTCGGTGCTCGGCGGCATGATGATCTCGAAGGACGCCATCGCGGACGTCATCGAGCAGATCCGCGGCACCGACTTCTACCGCCCGGCGCACGAGGTCATCTACGACTCGATCCTGGACCTGTACGGCAGGGGCGAGCCGGCGGACGCGATCACGGTCGCGGACGAGCTGACCAAGCGCGGTGAGATCGGCCGCATCGGCGGCGCGCCGTACCTGCACACGCTCATCGCGTCGGTGCCCACCGCGGCCAACGCGGGGTACTACGCGCGGATCGTGCGGGAGCGCTCGATCCTGCGCAAGCTCGTCGAGGCCGGCACGCGCATCGTCCAGCTCGGGTACGGGACCGAGGGCGGTGACGTCGACGAGCTGGTCAACAACGCGCAGGCCGAGGTGTACGCGGTCACCGAGCGGCGCTCGTCGGAGGACTACCTGCCGCTCGCCGAGATCATCGGCGGCACGGTCGACGAGATCGAGGCCGCGGGCCACCGTGGCGAGGGCATGATCGGCGTCCCCACCGGCTTCTCGGACCTGGACCGGCTGACCAACGGCCTGCACCCCGGCCAGATGGTGGTCCTCGCCGCGCGTCCGGCCATCGGGAAGTCGACTTTGGGAATCGATATCGTCAGGTCGGCGTCGATCAAGCACAACATGACGTCCGTGGTCTTCTCGCTCGAGATGAGCCGCAACGAGATCACCATGCGTCTGCTCTCCGCCGAGGCGCGCGTCCACCTCCAGAAGCTGCGCACCGGTCAGATGGGGGAGGACGACTGGGCCAAGATCGCCCAGACGATGGGCAAGATCTCCGGCGCCCCGCTGTTCATCGACGACTCGCCCAACATGTCGCTCATGGAGATCCGCGCCAAGTGCCGGCGGCTCAAGCAGCGGCACGACCTCAAGCTGGTGGTCATCGACTACCTGCAGCTCATGACCAGCGGCAAGCGCGTCGAGTCGCGTCAGCAGGAGGTCTCCGAGTTCTCCCGTGCGCTCAAGCTGCTCGCCAAGGAGCTCGAGGTCCCGGTCATCGCCATCTCGCAGCTGAACCGTGGGCCGGAGCAGCGCACGGACAAGAAGCCGCAGATGAGCGACCTGCGCGAGTCGGGCTGCCTCACCGAGGACACCCGCATCCTGCGGGCGGACACCGGTGCGGAGACGACGCTCGGTGAGCTGTACGCGCTGCGCGCGACGGACGTGCCGGTGTGGGCGCTCGACGAGCGGCTGCAGTACGTCCGCCGCCACCTGACGCACGTGTTCCCCACGGGCACCCGCCCCACGTTCCGGCTCCGCCTGGCCTCCGGCAAGGAGGTCACCGCGACGTCGAACCACCCGTTCCTCACGTACGAGGGCTGGACGCCGCTCGCCGAGCTGCAGGTCGGCTCCCGCCTCGGTGTCCCGCGGCACGTGCCGGGCCCCGAGATGTCGGTCGAGTGGGACGACCGCAAGGTCGTGATGCTCGCGCACCTGCTCGGTGACGGCTCGTTCGTCCGCCGTCAGCCGGTGCGCTACGCCTCGGTGGACGAGGCGAACCTGTCGGCCGTGGCGCAGGCGGCCGACGCCTTCGGCATCACGCCGGTCCGCGACGAGTACGCGTCCGCGCGCGTCACCACGCTGCGTCTGCCCGCGCCGTACCGGCTCACGCACGGCAAGCGGAACCCGATCGCCGCGTGGCTCGACGACTTCGGCCTGTTCGGGGCGCGCAGCCATGAGAAGTTCGTGCCAGCGACCGTGTTCCACCTCCCGAAGCGCCAGATCGCGCTGTTCATCCGGCATCTGTGGGCCACCGACGGCTCCGTGACGGTCACCAAGGGTGGCCAGGGCGGCCGGATCTCCTACGCCTCCACGTCCCGCGAGCTCATCGACGGCCTCTCGCGGCTGCTCCTGCGCTTCGGCATCTCCACGCGCATCCGAACCGTGCGCAAGTCGGGCTACCGCGACGGCTACACGCTCGACATCTCCGGCGTCGACGACCAGCGCCGCTTCCTGCAGGAGATCGGCGTCCACGGCGCTCGCGGCGACCAGGCACAGCGGCTGCTCGAGATCGTCAGGGCGAAGAGCGGCAACCCGAATGTGGACACCGTGCCGCGCCAGGTCTGGGAGGACGTCCGCCAGATCCTGGTCGAGCGCGGCATGACGCACCGCGAGCTCGCTGCCGCGATGGGCACGCAGCTCGGCGGGTCCTCCATGGGGAAGCCCGCGCCCTCCCGGCAGCGCCTCGGGCGGATCGCCGAGCTCCTGCAGGACGACGACCTCGAGATCATGGCCGTCAACGACCTGCTGTGGGACACCGTCGTGGCGATCGAGCCCGTCGGCGAGCGGCAGGTCTTCGACGCGACCGTCGTCGGCACCCACAACTTCATCGCCAACGGCATCGCCGTCCACAACAGCATCGAGCAGGACGCCGACATGGTGATCCTGCTCCACCGCGAGGACGCGTACGAGAAGGAGTCGCCCCGCGCCGGGGAGGCCGACCTGATCGTCGCCAAGCACCGAAACGGCCCGACCGACACCATCACCGTGGCCTTCCAGGGCCACTTCAGCCGCTTCGTCGACATGCAGGCCTGACGTCGCTGGCGTGCCAGCCACGGCGTCGAGATGCAACATCCTTTGAGAATCGGTCTCCGATACTCTTATCTGTACTGGGCCTCGAATTCATCGGGCGGACCAGGCATTGACAACACCTCAGCCCCGCTGAAACCATTGCGCCCGCGCGATCGTCAGCAGGGCGACCCGGGGCAGGCATAGCCGACCTTCCGAGGTCCGCCGATCGATGACGGCGATAGCGCCTTACGTGCGAGTCGGCTGAACAGGGGGGAAAGTCATTGCGTGCTCTCAAGCGGAGATTCGTCATCGGCGCTGCCGTCACCACTCTCGTCGTCGTTGCTGCGACGGCGGCCGAGGCGGCCACCTGGCGGACGACGTCGGCACTCTCGACCAGCGGGGCGAAGACGTCGACCATCTACTATCGCTTTCAGCCGTGGCCGTGCACGTCGGACTGCGTCGGAGGTCAGAACTCGGGCATGGTCGTGAGCACGAGCCTGTACGACACGTCCGACGACGGCTACTCCGTCAAGCTCCAGGGAAAGATCGACGGCTACGGCTACACGCTGCTGGGAACGGCCAAGTCGACGAACTCACCGGTTTCGGTCAACAAAGTCGTCTACAAGTACGACCCTGCGCAGTCGGGCAAGGTCGAACTCTGCCGTGACAAGGGGATCCTGCCCGACAACTGCGTCACCACTCCGACGCTCTACCGATAGCCGGTGCGGGGACGGGTTGAGTTGATACGTCTCGAGAACGCGTGCTTCGGGTACGGTTCGGAGCCCGTTCTGAAGAACGTCAGCATCTCCGTTGCGCGCGGGAGCTCTCTCGCGCTCCTCGGGCCCAGCGGTTCCGGGAAATCGACGATTCTCGCCGGAATGGCGGG
The DNA here is from genome assembly GCF_000218545.1 of Cellulomonas gilvus ATCC 13127. Lineage (NCBI taxonomy): Bacteria > Bacillati > Actinomycetota > Actinomycetes > Micrococcales > Cellulomonadaceae > Cellulomonas > Cellulomonas gilvus. Next base: position 3,488,502 of record NC_015671.1, on the reverse strand, counting down.
CATGCTCGCAAGTTCGCATGGCCAGGTGCTGTTCGATGGAAAGAACCTCGGAAGGCTCCGTCCTGCGGAGCTGGCGGAGCATCGCCTCCGCGATTTCGGCTTTGTGTTCCAGCGCAGCGGTCTGCTCGAGGAGTTGTCGCTCGTGGAGAACGTAGCGCTGCCGGCACGACTGGCCGGGGCGCGGAGCGCAGACGCGCTCGGGCGGGCCGAGGCGCTCTTGGACGACCTGGGAATCGAGCGGGACGTGCGGTCGCGGCGCCCAGCTGAGGTCTCGGGTGGGCAGGAGCAGCGTGCTGCGGTCGCTCGGGCGCTGATCAACGCTCCCAAGGTGATCTTCGCGGACGAGCCGACCGGCGCGCTTGACGAGGAGAACTCCCAGGTCGTCGGGAAGCTCCTTGTCGACGCGGCGGCCCGCAACGGTGCGACGCTCGTCATGGCGACGCACAACGCCGACCTGGTTCGAGGCTTCGACTCGATCATGTTCGTGCATCGCGCCGCGGTGACGTCGGAGCGGCCGTGAGGGTCGGAACCTCCGCCATGCTCGGCATGAGGCTGCGCGGGACGGCCGGCCGACGTGAGCGTTGGATGGTCGCCGCGGTGGTGCTCATCTGCACCGTCGCGATCGGCATCGGGTGTGCGGTCATGTCAGCTCTGGGTCAGGCACAGGCCCGTAATGATCGAATGGTTCCCGGCGTGACCTTCGACGCGACGGGAACCGCCTGGGGCATCAGCTGGAGCGCGTACAGCGGGCGCTCGGTGCGGTCGTTGGTCGTGGGGAGCGACCTGGCGACCGCGCACGGAGACCCGGTCACGCTCGGTGACGGCGAGAGCCTCGTCTCCAGGTCACTCCAGCGGGCGATCACCAAAGACCCGAGCCTGGCTGGGCGGGTGCCGGGCGTGATCGTCGGGGTCCTGCCGGACTCCGCGCTCGTGGTTCCCACAGGCTTGGAAGCCATCACGGTCGATGCGTCCGCGTCGCTTCCGTACATGGGTAAAGGCTGGGGCCGGCCGGGGACGGACCGTCCGGACTCGATCTCGGACGGCGCGACACTCGTGACGGTGGCGCTGCTCGCTCTGCTTCCGGCAGTCGGAGGCCTCGTGGGTGCGGGCCTCACCCTGGCCAGGCGAGTCGCCTCGCAGGTGGCGCGCCTGTCCCTCGTCGGTGCGCCTGCATCGGTGATACGCGGCGTCGTTGCCGGCAGCATTGCTCGTGCGGCCGGCCCGCCAGCGGTTCTCGGTGCGTCAGGAGCGGGCCTCGCAGTCGCCTGGGGTGGACCGGCGGGGGTCTGGGGAGTCGCATTCTTCGGCCCGGCCACTGCCGCGACGATCGCGACTACGGTAGGCATCGCCACGCTCGTCGTGGCGGCACTGCTGGGCGGAGCCCTGGTGGCCACGCGTCCGGACCCGCGGCCGTCGGCCCTGTCGATACGTCAGCCGGACCGACGCAGCCCGCGGATGCTCGCCGTGGGGGTCGTGGGCCTCGTGCTGCTCGTCTGTGTCCAGGTGTCCAGGACGATCGCCTCCGCGAACAGTGGATGGATCACCTTCTGGCAGCTCGCGCTGGTGGTCGGCGCCGTGATGCTCCTGCTCGGAGCCCCCGCTCTGTCCGCCCGCGTACTCGTCGGGCTGTCCGCGCGCGTGCCCTCGCACGCCGAGCCGAAGGTGCTGCTGCCGGTTCGTCGGCTCGCCCACCGCCCCACGAACGTGATGGTCAGGGTGGCGGCCACCTCGGTCCTGCTGACCGTCGTCGCCGTGGCCGGCGCGGTTGCGGCAATTCTCGCCCAGGGCGCGCCGCCCTCGTCCGGGGCGGTGTGGGCATCGTCCTCGTTCCATGTCGACGCCGAAGACGCGGGTGAGCTGGGCCGAGTCGCGGGCAAGGACGGCGTCCTCGCGCTGCAGAATGATGGACGACGCCAGGTGATCGGTACCTGCGCGGCGCTGAGCGCCGTGTACGGCGCGATCGTCACGGCAGACGGCGTGCCGTGCGAGGACGGACGGAGTTACCGCACCGAGGAGATCGGCGTGGTGGACGGCGATGGGCCGACCGTGCCCATCGCGATTGACGAGCCCGCCGACGCCGTCGTCACCGAGGATCCGGCAACGGCCCACGTCGCACGCGGGACGTGGAACGTCTACATGTTCAGCGTGGTGGTGGATCTGGATAGCTGGGAGTCCGAAGTCCTCCGGTTCGCGCCGGTCACCGACTTCACGTTCCCAGGGGGTGACAGCCGCCTCATCGTCGTGCTACCCGCTCTGCGTCATCTGGTCGCGACGCTGGTCGTTCTCGGTCTGGCGTCGGCCACCGGGAGCCTGCTGCTGTTCGGGGATGGAGACAGTCGCGAGCTCCGGGCATTGGGTGCGTCGCTGCGGAGCCGCCGGGCAATCGGCGTCTCTGCCGCCGTCTTCGGTTCCGCAGTCGCTTCCACGATCGGTGCTGTCGTAGCCCTTACCGTCGCAGCGACGTACCTCTCCCTGAACCCGGAACCCGTGAGCGACGTAGGGACCGCGTGGATCGTGATCGCCGTCGCCATCGGCGTCACGGCGTTGGCGGGTGCCGGCGCAGCCATCGGTTTCACGCGCAGCGCCGAACGGGCGGTTTGACCTCGGCGCATCTCAGATCGTGCCCTGGTCGGTCGAACGACGGCCGTGGTTGGTGGAGAGTCGTGAGCGGTTTGCCGTCATCGTCGGTACCGCGGCCGCCGAGCAGATTGACGGTGGACCGGGCAACGACGTGATCTGCGGTGGTGGCGGCAACGACGTCCTGATCGGGTCGAACGGTGCGGACACGCTCGGTGGCGGCGACGGCGACGACCGGCTCGAGGGCGGCGACGGGGACGACACGCTCGACGGAGGGGCGGGAGCGGACGTGATCCTCGCCGCCAATGGGAACGACACGATCACCGGCGGTGCCGGGAACGACACCATCGAGGGTGGCGACGGCAACGACACGGTCGATGCGGGTGACGGCGACGACACCGTGACGACGGCCAACGGGAGCGACACGATCCTGGGTGGTGCGGGCAACGACTCCATCGTGAGCGGCGAGGGCGACGACGTCGTCGACGCCGGTTCGGGCGACGACCGCGTCCTGGCCGGCGGCGGCCACGACAAGGTGCACGGCGGAACGGGGGACGACCGGCTAGATGTTCCGGCTCATGAGGTTGGTGACGCCTGCGTGGAGGCGTGAGGCCGGGGGCTGGTTGCCGGCGGCGGTGTGGCAGCGATGGTAGTTGTAGTGGACGTTCCAGATCTTGATCGCTGCGGCCCGCTCGGCCTCGGAGGTCCAGATGCGGGCGTAGAGGAGTTCCTCGGCCAGGATCCGGTTGTATCTCTCGACCTTGCCGTTGTGCCGGGGAGTGTGCGGACGGATCCGCTGGTGACGCGAGGCGAACGCGGTCACCGTCCGGGTGAACGCCTTGGCGGTGTAGTTCGCGCCGTTGTCGGTGACCACCCGGACCAGCCGGTTGATGCCGTGGGCGGCGAAGAACGCCCGTGCCCGGCAGAAGAACCCGATCGTGGTCGCTGCCTTCTCGTCGGGCAGGTGCTCGGTGTAGGCCAGTCGGGAGAAGCCGTCGACGGCGGAGTGCAGGTAGACGTAGCCGGCGCGGGCGCCCTTGGTCTTGGCCCGCTGGGCGGCCTTGTCCGCCGCTGAGCCGCGCCCGTGAGCGCGCCAGCCGCCGCCATCGGGGATGCGCCCGACCTTCTTGACGTCCAGATGGACCATGTGACCGGGGTAGCGGGCGGTGATGCGGCCCGCGGTGCGGTTCATCGACCCGTCGGGGTCGATGTCGCGGCGCCGGCTGATGCCCAGGCGGACCAGCCACCGCCCGACGGTCGCGACCGAGACCTGGTGCCCGCGGCGGACCAGCTCGAGGTGGATCGCCCGGGCCGACCACTTGTGCTCCCGGCGCCACGTCTCGATCAACGCGACCAGGTCGGGCTCGAGCTGGGTCGGGGACGCGTGAGGGACACTCGCCCGGTCGGCCAGCCCGACCTCGCCCAACTCGTCGAACCGGGCCTTCCACTTCGACAGGCACTGCCGAGAGATGCCCGCCTCGGCAGCGACGTGAGCGATCGGTCGGTGGGCGCAGCGGCGCACGAGCCGCAGCCGCCCTTCGGGGGTGAACGGGGCGTTAGCGTGGCTCATCGAGGGGTAGGTCCTTCGCGCAGCAGTTGGTTGGTCGCACTTCCATCCTGCCGCCGGGGCCTACCCCTCCCTCACACCCCCAGCCGCGTCACCAACCTCATGAGCCACAACAGCTAGAGGGAGGGGAGGGCAACGACCAGTTCTGGGGTGAGGACGGCGTGGACGTGCTGATCGGCAACGGTGGCGACGACGTACTGGACGGCGGTGCCGCCCCGGACGTGTTCGACGGTGGCACCGGGAGGAACACCATCCGAGACCTACCCTGAGCCGTGAGCGCCGCATCCCGACCGCGTCCGGTCGTCACCGTCCTCGTCGCCCTCCTGATGGCGGGCATCGGGGCGGTACTCGGCGCCGCGTTCCACTGGTTCGTCGTCGAGCCCAGCGACGGCGAACTGCTGGACGCGGCGCAGCGGATCGAGCTGACCGGGTACACGAGCTCGACGGGTCCCGGGCTCGGCGGGTCGTTCGCGCCGACGCTGACCCGCGCCTCGGTGCACTGGGACGCCACGTCCGAGGCGCCGCTCGACGCCGGCCGAGTGGCGGACGAGCTCGCCGCAGCGGGGTGGACCGTCACGGGCACCGAGGAGGTCAACGCGACCGTGACGGTCCGGGCCGTCGACGGTCGGACGGCCACGAGCGTGCATCTCGCGCCCGACCGTGACGGGGGGACCAGGGCCAGCATCGGGGTCAGTCGGCACTCGGTCGCACCGTCGTTGGGCGTCTGCGTCCTCGTCGGGGCACTGGTCGGCGCCGTGGGTGGCGTGCTGCTTGGGTGGTCCGGCCTGCGTCGGCGCGACGTCGTCGAGACGACGTCCTGACGAGAGACCCAGTACTGACAGGTCCTCCTTGGCGCGCGCGGCCGGGCCCACCGTCGAACCGGGACGACCACTCGGCGGTAGACAGACTCCGACGATGCGAGGCATGAACGCGCGAAGCCAACAGCACGGCAGCGAGGTGGCTACTTCCTGATGGGCTTCCGCGGCCGCGACGGTGGCATTCGCCCCGACGGCATGGCCGTTGCGATCGGCGACGCTCTGACCGGCCGCCTCGACCGCGGCGACCTGCGCCACGAGCCGATCCTGGGCCCGACGACCCTCGGTGACGAGGTGACTTTCACCTGGGACGAGCTCCTCGCGCTCCCCACGGACTCGAAGGCGCTGCGCGCGGTGCTCGAGGCGGAGGTGCGGGAGCACGCGGGCGTGACGGACTACCGCGTGTACCGCGCGGCGTCGGAGCTTCTCACCGAGACTCCGGCCCCGCCACAGCTGCGACGTGCGCTGTGGGAGGTCTTGTCGGCCTTGCCGGAGATGACTCTCGGCGACCCGACGACCGACGCACTCGGACGGCCTGGTGCGCTTGTCATCGCCGACTTCTCGGAGGCCCGGTACGGCGCCCGGCAGTATGTCGTTGACCAGGAGACCGGCGTCATCCTCGAGGTGCGCTGGATGAACCCGGACAACACTGCGGTGGCCGGCCGTATGACGCTCGTCGAGCAGGGCCCCCGTGACACGGCGCCGGCCGCCGACCCGCCGCTGTGCGGTTCTGAATCGGTCCCACCTGCGGGCTGCTGAGGGACGTACGTCAAAGCCGAGCCTCCGGCCTTCTCAGACCAGGGGCACTCGGTCCCTCGATCGCCCGGAAGCGTCGGCGGTGCTCCGCCGTTGAACCGCCGGGCGTCGTGGTTGTCGGCGTCGCGTGCGAGTCCCCGCTGCCGCAGCGCACCGACGGCCGCCGGTACACCTCGCCTGCGCGGCTGCCGGGGCGGCGGTCAGTTGGCCTTGCATCTCGGCCGGTGAGCGGTCTTGGGGAATGGTGCGCGATCCTGAGAAGGCTGATCAGGGCCCGTGGTGGACGGGGAACTCGAGAGGGCGCCGTGACGGGTCCCGCCAACCGTTGGCCCGAGCGCGTGGCCTCGCCGAGCGCCGTGTTGCCGAGATTCCAGGCGTGCATTGCCGGGCAGCTCGCCGCCGCTCTCGAGTCGACCAGGCGCGCGTCGCAGCGTTGCGCGGCAGGTGCGCAGCCGTGGCCACACGCCCGGACAGGTGCACCGCCCCACCTGGCTGGGCGTTCGTCCGGAAAGGGGGGCCGCGGAGTACCGTGCCCGCTACGGCTCGCGAACAGCGGGCGGCTACCAGGGGGTAGCAGGGGTGCGGGTCTCCGCTGGCTTAAGGCGTGTCGATGCTGGGCGTGTTCTCTCGGTTTGTGCCGTCTGTCGTCTCGCTTGTCGCGGGTGCGCCCGTGCTGTCGGGGGTCATCTCATCCGCTTCGGCTACGGGTGGCAGCGGGGTCATGGATGACCCGATGAGTGCCGCGGATCGCGCGTCGTCGTGCGGGATCGATGTCGAGATCGCCTCTGAGCGGACGCCGTGGAGCACCGTCTTCGCGACGCCGGACGGCTTCACTCGGGTGGAGACGTCCACGGCGGCGGAGGCGTACACCCAGCAACTGAGGTACAGCGTCGCGTACGCCCAGCAGAACGGGCTCCGCTTCGACCTGCATGTGCGAGGTGGGGTCAATCCCACGACGTTCTCGGGGCCGCTGGCGGCAGCCGTCCGGAGCGACGACATCGCACTGAGGGCGATCCCGTGACCCGCCGGGATCGGCGGTCGGCGATCAGCGCCACCGAGCTGATGGCGCAGCTCCAGAACGATCCGGAGTACCAGCGCAAGATGCGGACAGCCGAGGAGGAGCGGCAGGTGAAGGTGCGCGAGCTCGCTCGCGCTGAGCAGCCGATCGTCGCTGACCTGCGTCATGCCGGGGTGCAGGTTGACTCGGTGTGGGATCTGGTGAACACCTCAGAGCCCTACCCGGCGGCACTGCCGGTGCTGATCGGGCACATGGAGCGCGGAGGCTATCCGGACCGTGTCATGGAGAGCCTGGGGCGGGCACTGGCTGTGAAGCCGTCGGTCGCCTTCTGGGACCGGCTCAGGGCGCTCTACCTGGCGCCGAGGGGTGCGGGTGAGCAGGAAGGCGCCGCTGTGGCGTTGGCCGCCAGCGCCACAGCGCACCACCTGGATGAGCTTGTCGGGTTCTTGTCGCTAGAGGAGCGCGGGCAGTCGCGCATCTATTTCGTCCGCCCGATCCTTGCCGTTGGTGGGGGCCGGGGACGACAGCTGGTGATGTCATTGCGGTCCGACCCGGTGTTCGGGAAGGAAGCTAGGGCGTTGCTGTCGCGCCGGACGTAGTGGTGCATCGCAGATGAGGCGGGTCTGCTGCACGGATAGGTGACACCTGACCTGTGGTGCCTGGGGAGCCTGACCCGTTTCCGTGGACACCTTCGCTGAGGTGATGATCGCCTCGGAGAGGAGTCCTGGATGCCTGCAGCCAAGCCGCCGGAGTTCCGCCGGCGAGCCGTTGAGTTGGCCCGTTCGGGTCAGCAGCCGGTCGCGAGTATCGCGGCCGATCTGGGGATCAGCGAGTCGTGTCTGCGTCGGTGGATGGCTCAGGACGACGTCGATGCCGGCCGCCGCGAGGGGTTGACCAGCGAGGAGCGCAAGGAGCTGGTCGAGTCGCGCCGGCGGATCCGGGTGCTGGAGATGGAGAACGAGATCCTCAAGCGCGCCAGCGCGTACTTCGCCCGGGAGAACGTCCTCCCAAAATGATGTTCCGGCTGGTCCGAGACCTCGCCGCGGCCGGTGTGCCGGTCGCGGTGGCCTGCCGGGTCCTGGGCGTCTCACGTTCGGGGTTCCACGCCTGGTCGACGCGGCCGCCCTCGGCGCGGTCCGTGGCCGACGCGCAGCTGTCGGCGACGATCGTGGCGGTGCACGAGATGTCGCGCCGCTCCTACGGCGCCCCGCGCGTTCATGCCGAGCTGCGCCTGGGGCTCGGAATCCGTTGCGGTCGCAAACGGGTGGCGCGGCTGATGCGCGCCGCGGGCATCGGTGGGATCTGCCACCAGCGCAAACGCGGCCGCCACCGACCCGCGCCCGCGCCGCACGAGGACCTGGTGCGTCGCAGGTTCGTCGCCGAGGAGCCGAACCGGTTGTGGTGCACCGACATCACGGAGCACCCCACGAGCGAGGGCCGCGTGTACTGCGCCGCGGTGCTGGACGTGTTCTCCCGGCAGGTCGTGGGGTGGTCCATCGCGGACCACATTCGCGCCGAACTCGTCGTCGACGCCCTGCAGATGGCGACCTGGCGACGCCGACCCGAGCCCGGCGCGATCGTCCACGCGGACAGGGGCCCGCAGTACACGTCCTGGGTCTTCGGGCACCGGCTGCGCGAGGCCGGGCTGCTCGGCTCGATGGGCCGGGTCGCCTCGAGCGTGGACAACACGATGATCGAGAGCTTCTGGTCGACCATGCAGCGCGAGCTGCTCGACCAGCAGCACTGGACCTCGAAAGCCGAACTCGCGACCGCGATCTTCGAGTGGATCGAGGCCTGGTACAACCCCCGACGCCGGCACACCAGCCTCGGGAACCTATCCCCGACCGAGTTCGAGAACCTTCACACCGCCGCGACCGCGGCGGCATGATCAACCAACCACAGGTGCCCGCGAAAGCGGGTCAGGCTCCTCGGGCGCTTCTGCCGAGACTGGTTTGAAGACTCCAACGGTGAGTCCATCCTCGTCAACACGATGGAGTCCTACGCGGCGGGCGCTGCTGACTCAATGATCGGAACCGCCGACCTCGCCTTGCCCGGCACTCTGCCCCGCTTCGGCAACCCCGACCACGACAGCATCTACCGCTACTCAGACGACATCGGAGCCTTGGTCGGGCCGCAGATCCTAATCGGAGGTGAGATAGGCGGCGCAGCGAAGGGCGTTGCTTATGCGGGCGAGGTCGCGGAGGCAGGGCTCAGCGCGGCGTCTAGAAGCGCCCTCGCCGCTGTAACAGGAGGAGCGGGCGCTGCTGGCGTTGCCGAAAACACCGCTGCTGCGGGGGCCACAGCTGCCGAGAGGGCCCTCGCCAGCCTGCCGAGGGCCGCGCGCGAGTCGCCGAAGCCCCCCGGCTGGAATCCCGCAACCTGGGAGTGGCGAGAGGGTTCGCGAGCGAACGTTCCGCGCTCCTGGTGGGACCCTAATGGCGTAGAGTGGCGTTTCCATCCTGAGGACCGGTGGCACGACCCGCACTGGGATGTCAATCCGTGGGAGGAGTGGAACACGTCATGGCAACACCTGTACCCCGAGGGCTGATGTCCGATCCAGGTGGTGGTGAACCGCTCGCGGAGATCGACTACTACGATGGGGCCTACGGGCCGAGCATCTTGCTCATCCTCACCGGCAAGGAGTCGATTGCCTGGCTCCGGATGATCTTCGAGAGCATCTCGGCCGCTCCTGTCGGCACGGTCATCGACTTGGCGGAGCTACCGCAGGTTCGCGCAACGGGAGGGTTGAGGAACCTCGTGTTGTCCAAGGCCGCGAACGAACCCACGAAGCGCCTCGTGCTCGAGGCCACCGGCGTATTTGCCTGGAGTTGCACATCCGATGAGTGGCGAACAATGAGCCTGATGCTCGAACCGTTCGCGGTACGGTCGGGTCACCAGTACCTCACCTCTGAGGGGGTGGATGACGCTCTCGTGGAGGTCTCGTATGGCGAAGACCACGCGAAACGGGGGCGCCACCAATCTACGCCTTCGTCACCGGCTCGCGACTGAGATGAGCCCGCCGAGGGTCGCCTGGGCCCTTCGAGGACCTCGAGGTGATCCGCACCGGTGCGGGCATGCCGACCACGAGGTTCTGTGAGCTGATCGGCGTGCCCGAGCGGACCTGGCGCCGCCACCAGGCCCGCGCCCGGGCCGGGACGCAGGTCAAGGGCCCCTGGCCGCGACCGGCCCGCGAACATGTCCGCGACGCGGCGCGCCGTCACGCGCTGGCGCACACGCCCTAGTCGTCGGTGCGCGGCCCGCCGACGAAACAGGCGTTCCATTGCGCCATATCTGTGCAGTTCAGAGAGGCGACACGGAAGGAAAGGTCTCCGCCGGCGCGCTACCGGACCGTCCGAGCCTCGAAGTCGCGTGGACTCGCTGCTGCGATGAACTCGGCCAGTTCGCGGCGGAACAGCATCTGTCTGAACGCCATGAGCCCATCCCCGAACACCTCCGGACTCGCAGCGACATCCACGGCGCCCAGAGACGGCCGGACCCGCAGAGGAGGTAGCGTGCCGAACGGGGGAGGCATCGGCGCAAAACCCAGCGGGAGCCAGCGCCAAGTGCCGCACTCGGCACACCGGGCACCGGCGGAGCCGTGCTTTCCAATTGCCTTCGCGCGCAACTCGCCGTGGTCGAACCACGCATCACCCACGACAGGGATGACGATTTGCAGCGCGTCACCCGGTGAAACGCCATGCCAAGCGATCGGCCTCAGGTCGAGGTTGAACTTCTCCGCTGCGGCCAACGCCAACGAGGACTCCAGGCAGATCGTGTCGCCGAACAAGTAGGGCACCCATCCGCCCTCTACCGTAATATTCCGGCGTTCCAAGACCATTGATCCCGCTTGTTTACGCAGCGGCACACCGCACACTCGGCACCAGCCGTCCTCGCCGAACATCGGCGTCATGCCGAAGCTCTCAGAAGGCCACGGCCAGCCACGCTGGCGCTTAAAGTACAGTTGCGCGAAATCCGCCATTACATCCCCAGTGCTCGTAGAATTTCTGGATAATCCGCGTAGATCCGGCGCGCCGCGTCCTCCGGTGGACTCGCACGGCGAGGACGTGTACGGCTTCATCGAGCTGGATCCGACCTACGAGCTCCCGACAGTGACGGACGGAAACCTATCGGCGGGCCTTGAGCTGCTCACCGCCGAGGAGCTCGCCTCGATGAACCTCCCCGAGGGGTGGGAGCAGTACACGCGCTTCGTCCCCCGTCCGGTTCCGGACGACCCGGAGCTTGAGCCACCCGGCATGTGAGCCGCGGCGGCGACGCGGTCACTCGTGCGTGGCCGCCGGGCGGGCCTCGTGGCCGGGGCGGCCGGGGGTGCGTTCGCGTTCTTTGAGCTGGGCCTCGAAGACGTGCCGGCGCCCGCCCATGGTCGCGTCGCGCACGGAACGCTCGGCGTCGGCGAACGCCGCGTAGTAGCCGGAGTCGAACTCCTCGATCACCTGGAACGTCCAGCGTCCGTCGAGGACGTTGCGCCCGACGATCTCGGTCCGGAGCGCGTCGGCGAGGTCGGGGCGTCCGGCCGCCTCGAGCTGGTCCAGGGCCTCGGCGAGCTCCTTGTCGGCGCGTCCGACCAGGCGGTGGAACGCGTAGAGCATCCCGCGCGCGTGCTCGATCACCTCGAAGGCGGCGGTCACGCCTCCGACGGCTGCGACCAGCTCGTCGGAGACGCCGTCGGGGACGGTGTGGGCCTCGTCGGGGCCGTCGTGCGGTGAGGTCATCGCCCCATCGTCGCGCGCGTGCCCGAAGGCCGCGCGGGAGACGGGTGCGGCTGCGGGGGAGCGTGGACGGACGTAGCGTCGGGCCGTGAGCCGTCCGGTGCCGATCCGCCCCGCGCCCGGGCAGGAGTCCGTGTGGGACTACCCGCGGCCCCCGCGCGTCGAGGCCTGCCCGTCCGAGCTGGAGATCGTCCTCGGCGGTGAGGCGGTCGCGCGGACTTCGTCGGCGTGGCGTGTGCTCGAGACGAGCCACCCGCCGACGTACTACCTGCCCCGTGCGGCGTTCGTGCCGGGGTCGCTGCGCGCGGCCGAGGGCGCGTCGTGGTGCGAGTGGAAGGGCGCGGCCGTGTACCTCGACGTGATCGGCGGGCAGACCGTGGCGCGTGGCGCCGCGTGGTCGTACCCCGATCCGTCGGCTGGCTTCGAGGTGCTGTCGGCAATCCCGACCCCAGCGACCGAGCCGCCGACCTGCATAGTTGGCGACGCTTCTTTTGGCCCGTTTAGCCAGTTGGACGTGTATGGGTTTGGCGGTGACGCTGTCGCGTCGGCAGCGGTCGCGCAGAAGGACTCCGCCACATATGCGGCCAGGGCGCTTCAGGCACGGGAGAACTGGGGCACGCCGCGCGGATCTCGCGCCGGTCGGACTCTCAACCTCTACCGCCGGCCCGGCGCAATTCGAAACTGGCAGTTGTTCGGCAAGCACCCCGCAACTCAGTTTGCTGGCAAGGCGCTCGGTATTGTCGGGGTAGGGGCGAGCGGGTACCTTGCATACGATTCGGCTATCGATGAGGGCCTTGAGACGGACGAAGCGGTTGGCCGGGGGGCGGTTGCGGTCGCGTCGTCAGGCGCGGGCCTCGCTGCAGCATGGTGGGCGGGATCGGCGGTCGGCTCGGCGGTCGGCACTGCCATTCCAGTCCCTGGATTAGGCACGGCGGCAGGCTTCGTCGTCGGCGGCGCCGTCAGTGTAGGGGCTACCTGGCTAACCAGCTCGATCTTGAATCGCTTCTTGTGATAATTTTGGGAAGACGCGCAACAGGAGGAAGCCGGTGCTCTTTATCATCGCGGGAATGACTGGCATCTTCGGTATGTCGATATCGGCGCGCTGCATATACAACGCTTCAGCGCATCGAGAGTATGTGCGGCGATTCCGTCAGTCTATGGGCGGCTCGACCAAGGCGTTCGTGCGTTCGGTTGTTCCGGGACATCTGTTCACCATTGCCGTCTCCTTCGCCGCGACCATCTACCCGCTCCTTGACAGCGCGGACTCGGAAGCCACCGCGCGACTGATCGCGGCGGTCGCGCTCGCGCCCATGGCGGTCACGGCGCTCGTGTGGGTCGTCTGCCGCTATACGGGGCATCCCGTGGCGCTCGTCCCTCCCGTCTTTCGCGGAATGAGTGCGAGCGAACTGGAACGCTGGTTGGCTTAGTTGGGAGCCTGACCCGGTCAGGCTCCCAGTCCGCAGATCGGGTATCGAAGGGGAGTAGCGCACGACACTGGCAGATCTCGTCGACCACGCGATCGGCGTCGACCCGGATCGAAACCGCGCGGCCGAGTGCGACGACCTCGCGCAGCGCGGCCGGGACGCCGTGGCTGATCAAGGCGATCAGCGCGGTCATCGCAGATGTGTGTAGCGCGGCGACACGGTCACTCGTGCGTGGCCGCTGGGCGGGCCTCGTGGCCGGGGCGGCCGGGGGTCCGTTCGCGCTCCTTCAGCTGGGCCTCGAAGACGTGCCTGCGCCCGCCCATGGTGGCTTCGCGGACGGACCGCTCGGCGTCGGCGAACGCCGCGTAGTAGCCGGAGTCGAACTCCTCGATCACCTGAAACGTCCAGCGGCCGTCGAGGACGTTGCGCCCGACGATGTCCGTCCGGAGTGCGTCGGCGAGGTCGGGGCGTCCGGCCGCCTCGAGCTGGTCCAGGGCCTCGGCGAGCTCCTTGTCGGCGCGGCCGATCAGCCGGTGGAAGGCGTAGAGCATCCCGCGGGCGTGCTCGATCACCTCGAAGGACGCGGTCACGCCTCCGACGGCTGCGACCAGCTCGTCGGAGACGCCGTCGGGGACGGTGTGGGCCTCGTCGGGGCCGTCGTGCGGTGAGGTCATCGCCCCATCGTCGCGCGCGTGCCCGAAGGCCGCGCGGGAGACGGGTGCGGCTGCGGGGGAGCGCGGGCGGACGTACCGTCGGCCCGTGAACCGCCCCGTGCCGATCCGCCCCGCGCCCGGGCAGGAGTCCGTGTGGGACTACCCGCGGCCCCCGCGCGTCGAGGCCTGCACGTCCAAGCTGGAGATCGTCCTCGGCGGTGAGGCGGTCGCGCGGACTTCGTCGGCGTGGCGTGTGCTCGAGACGAGCCACCCGCCGACCTACTACCTGCCCCGTGCGGCGTTCGTGCCGGGGTCGCTGCGCGCGGCCGAGGGCGTCTCGTGGTGCGAGTGGAAGGGCGCGGCGGCGTACCTCGACGTGATCGGCGGGCAGACCGTGGCGCGTGGCGCCGCGTGGTCGTACCCCGCACCTTCGGCCGGGTTCGAGGTGCTCGCAGGTGCGGTCGCGGTGATGCCCGGTGCCATGGACCGGTGCACGGTGGACGGCGAGGTGGTGCGGCCGCAGGACGGCGGCTTCTACGGCGGGTGGATCACGTCGTCCGTGGTCGGACCGTTCAAGGGCGGACCGGGCACGCTCGGCTGGTGAGCCGGCCCTGCTGGTGACGCGGCCCTGCTGGTGGTCCGGCCCCCGTCCGCGGGAGCGACCGGGACGGCCACCGTCGCGGGATGCCGCGCAGGCGGGTGATGCTCGCCGGCGCCGGCGCGAAGTCCCCGCGCGGACCGCCGCGGCTCTGCCATGATCCGCGCGGCGCGGGTGTCGCGCCCACCACCGCAGGGGGTTCAGCCGTGTCCACAGACCAGCCAGCACCGACGAACGGGGGCCAGCCGGTGCCGCCCGCCGCCGGACCGGGTGCGCCGCCGGACCAGCCCGGACCGTGGGCACCCGCCGGGTCTGCGCCGGCGCAGCCTTCGCTGCCGTCGTACTCCGCCGCCGCGCCGACCGCGGGCGTGGCGTCACCGCCGCCCGGCCACCCACAGCCCTACCCCTCGGGCCCCCCGCGGCCTTACCCCTCCGGCCACCCGCAGCCCTACCCCGGCCAGCCGACGACCGCCTACCCGCAGGTGCCGCCGTACGGCGCGACGCCGCCTCCGGGATACGGACCGTACGGCCCGCCCGGCTACGGTCCGGGTGGCTACGGCCCCGGGTACGCCGCACCGCCGAAGCAGGACGGGTTCGCCGTGGCGGGTTTCATCCTGAGCCTCCTCGGCGGCTCGGTGCTGGCCATCATCTTCGGGATCATGGGCATCAGGCGGACGCGGGACGGCCGGGCCAAGGGTCGGGGCATGGCGATCGCGGCGGTCGTGATCGGCCCCATCTGGCTCGTCCTGCAGATCGTCGGGGCCGTCTACGCGCTGAAGGCCGGAGCGGCGTCCACGTATGCGGTCGGCGACTGCGTCAGGATCAGCGCGGACGGCGAGCTCGACGACGGCACCGCGCCCACGTTGCCCGAGGTGGCGTGCTCGACGTCGCACGGGGGCGAGGTGTACGCGGTGAAGGACCTGCCCGGTGACTCCTATCCCGGTGTGGAGGAGCTCGAGACGACCGCCGACGCGTTCTGCGCGACCGAGTTCGAGCGCTTCGTGGGCCTGCCGATCGAGCAGTCGGAGCTGACCTACTACTACCTCTACCCGCGGGGGGTCGGCTGGCGGGCGGGTGACCACGAGGTCGTCTGCCTGGTGATCTCGCCCGTCGACGTCACCGGGACGCTGCGGGGGGCCGCGAGCTGACGGTCGGTAGCCTCACCCGCATGGCTGAGGTGCGTCTGTCCGGGCACCTGGTGTGCGCGGATCACGACGAGGCCCGCGTCGTCGCCGAGCACCTGCCCGCGCACGTCGCCCTGACGCACGACGAGCCGGGCTGCCTCGCCTTCACGGTGGAGCGCACCGGCGACCCGCTGGTCTGGGCCGTGCAGGAGCGGTTCACCGACGAGGCCGCGTTCCGTGCGCACCAGGCCCGCGTCGCGGCCAGCGACTGGGGCCGCGCGACTGCGGGGATCGAGCGCCGGTACGTCGTCGACGGCCTGCCCGCCGGGCCCGGCTGAGGCCGAGCCCGGCCGGGTTCAGCGGGCCAGCCGTGCGGCGAGCCAGTCGAGGCCGGCGTCACGCGCCCACGCCTGGTGCACGCGCAGCCACGGCGACGTGGGCACAGGAGGGCTGGCCGCCGCGCCGACGAAGTACCCGGCGAGCGCGACGAGGAACGCGTCGATCGAGGCGTGCGGGACGTCACGCGTGAGCGCGTGCGTCGCGACGACGTGCTCGGCGTCCAGGCCGTCGCCGTGCACGCTGATGAGCAGGCCGATCAGGTCCACCCACGGCGCCGCGAGCTGGACCCAGTTCCAGTCGCACACCAGCACCCGCCCGTCGTCGGCGAGCAGGATGTTGTCGTCGCGCAGGTCGAAGTGCACCGCGGAGTCGCCCGCGGCGGCCTGCGCCCACCGGCCCTCGAGCGCGGCGAGCTCGTCGATCCGTGCGCGCCAGGGAGCGGGCACCAGCGCGGCGTCGGCGTCGCCCGCCGCGCACCGGCGCCAGAAGCTGAGCTCGGGGTCCAGGTCGGCCGTCGTGCCGAGCGGGAGCAGCGCCCCGGGGGCCGGGGTCAGCACCTCCGCCAGGTCGCCGAGCGCGGCGAGCACCGCGGCCAGCTCGTCGGGACGCCACGGGCGGTGCGGCGCCGTGGCCTCGACGTCCTCGAACGCCAGCACGACCCAGTCGCCCACGTCGAGGCTCCACAGCAGGCGCGGAGCCGGGACGCTCGTCGGCAGGACCGCGGCCACGACCGCCTCGTGTCGATACGCGTGGTGGGCGTGCTCCCCGCGGGACGCGGATGCGGCCTTCACGAAGAGGCGGCGGCCGTCGCCGAGCCGCAGGCGGCTCGCGAAGCCCTCGGTGAAGCCGCCGTCCTGCGACGCGGCGTCGAGCACCGCGGCGCCCGCGCGGGACTCGACCGCCGCGCGCACCGCGTCGGGCAGGGCGTGCCAGCGCGGGCGGGAGGCCGTGCCCCGGTGCGGGACCGCGGCGCGCGGGCTGGGCGTCGTCTCGTCGTGCATCCCGGCACGCTAGCGGGCCGCCGCGCGGGCGGTCTCCCGAATACCGGGCGCCGCTACGCGGTGCCACGGACGTCGACGTCCGTGAGCGTCACCGGCGTCCCGTGGCGCAATGAGCCGTGCACCTCGGCGATCGCGTCGACGTGCGCGACGAGCGCGCGCACCTGGTCCTCGGGCGCGGGGGAGACGACGCTGACGCGGTACGTCACGTCCCGCGCCCGGGCGCCGGGTGCGTCGAACTGGCCCGTGACCTCGACCGCGACGGACTCGACGGGCAGGGACCGGCTGGCGGCCTCCCGGAACACGTCGTTGGCGCAGCAGGTGGCGAGCGCGAGGAACAGCAGCTCACCGCCGCTGACGGCCGAGCCCGAGCTGCCCTCGCGCGCGGGCAGCGTGAGCGTGCGGTCCTGCCCGCCGACTCCGACGGTGACGTCGTGACCGTCCGCGCCGGTGCGGACCGAGGCCGTGTACTCCACGCGGGCGCTCCTTCCCACGGGCGGGCCGGAGGGCGCCGCCGGGATGTGCCCAGTCTGAGCGGCGGTGGCCCTGCGCGCCAGAGTCGCCGCGTGCCGACGTGCGAGGCGTGGCAGCCTGGGCCGATGACCCACGAGTCGCGGCACCTGAGCGTGTTCGTCGCCCGCCCGCAGCAGGAGGTCTACGCGTTCGTGGCGGACCCCGCGAACCTGCCGCGCTGGGCGCCCGGGCTGGGCACCGAGGTGCACCGCGTCGACGACGCGTGGTTCGTCGAGACCCCGCACGGGCGCGTGCAGGTGACGTTCGCCCCCCACAACGACCTGGGCGTGCTCGACCACCGGGTGGTGACCCCGACCGGTGAGGTCGTCGACGTGCCGCTGCGGGTGCTCGCCGTCGGCGACCAGAGCGAGGTCGTGTTCACGCTGCGCCGCGGCGCGGGCATGACCGACGACGAGCTCGACCGCGACGAGCAGCTGGTCACCGCCGACCTCGCGCGGCTCAAGCAGATCATGGAGGCGGGCCCGGCCTGACCGGCACCGCGCCGCGGAGTGGGCGCGGGCCGTGTGAGGGTCCTGCGAAGGAGCGCCCGTCCGGTCAACAGTGCGCACCGCCCGCCGATGGGCATGGCGTGAGGAGGTCCGCGTGGACTCGATGACCGGTATCACCCAGCGCATCGCCGACATCCGCAGCAACCTGGCGACCATGAGCCCGGCGCCCGCCGCGGCACCGTCGGCGAGCGCCCGGACGTTCGCCGACGCGCTGGCGTCGGCCGTGACGCGCGAGGTCGCGACGGCACCGCCGACAACGCAGACGAGCGTGCCGACGAGCGTCCGCAACGCCGACGGCGTCCCGGCTGACCTGGCCCGCTACGGCAACGGCCGGATCCCGGCGGACGCACTCGCCACGGTCGGCTCGACCGGGCACCGGCTGTGGGCGCCGGCGGCGCAGGCGTTCGAGCAGCTCCTGGCCGCGGCGCGGCGCGACGGGGTCCAGATCGGCATCACCGACTCCTACCGGTCCTACGAGGCGCAGGTGGATGTCGCGGCGCGCAAGGGCTTGTACTCGCAGGGCGGCCTCGCGGCCGTGCCCGGGACCAGCCCGCACGGCTGGGGACTCGCGCTCGACCTCGGGCTGGGCGACCGCGCCCAAGCCTGGATGCGGTCCCACGCCGGGCAGTTCGGCTTCGAGGAGGACACACCGCGCGAGCCGTGGCACTGGGTCTACAAGCGCTGACGGGCGCAGCCTTCACGGAACCTTGATCGAACGATCAGTGACCGCGCGCTGATCGTGGGTGAGGGTGGATGGATGACCACCACTCGGCACCGGCTCGCCGCCGCCGCGCTCGCGGCCGCACTCACGCTGACGCTCGCGGGCTGCGCGAACGACCAGACCTCCGGCCCGGCCGTCGCGTCCTCGTCGGCCACCGCGGAGGCGACCGCGACCCACAACGACGCGGACGCCGCGTTCGCTCAGATGATGATCGTCCACCACGAGGGTGCACTCGAGATGGCGGAGCTGGCTCAGAGCGCGGCGCAGAGCCCCGACGTCGTCGCGCTGGCCGAGCGGATCTCGGCCGCGCAGGGGCCGGAGATCGACCTGATGACCGGGTGGCTCGAGGCATGGGGTGAGCCCGGCCCGGACGCCATGGGGCACGGCGGGATGGATCACGGCGGCATGGACATGGACGGCATGGACCAGGCGGGCGCGATGGGCGCGCTCGAGCAGCTGTCCGGGCAGGAGTTCGACCGGCGCTTCCTCGAGCTGATGACCGCGCACCACGAGGGCGCGATCGAGATGGCGGAGAGCGAGATCGAGCACGGGGCCAACCCCGACGCCCTGGCGCTCGCGCGCACGGTCATCGACGCGCAGACCGCGGAGATCGCCGAGATGGCCAACCTCCTGGCTGCGCTGTGACGCGCCGGACCTGAGTTCAGGTCAGCGCGAGCGGCACGTGCTGGTAGCCGCCCGCGGGTGGCAGCTCGCGCGTGCGCGCGGCGTCGGGTGCGGACCGGATCGCGGTGGTGACGCGCAGGAGCGCGCGGACCAGGACCCGCAGCTCGAGCGTGGCCAGCGGCCGGCCGGGGCACACGTGCTTGCCGATGCCGTAGACCAGGTTGTACGGCGCGTGGCCTACGGGGTCGAAGCGCTCGGGCGGGCCGAACACGCGCTCGTCGCGGTTGGCCGCGGTCCAGCTCATCACGACGCGGTCACCCGCGGCGATGCGCCGCCCGCCGAGCTCGACCGGGCGCGTGGCGACGCGTCGGTTGCTCACGAACGGGTCGTCGAGGCGGAGCGTCTCGTCGACGATCGCGTCGAGCTCCCGGTCGCTGACGCCGTCGCGCACGCGGTCCTGCAGGCGCGGGTCGTCGGCCAGGTGCGCCAGCACCACGCCGGTGCACAGCGCGATCGAGCCGAGGTCCCCGCCGGTCCAGTTGCGCAGGACGGAGACGACCTCGTCGTCGGTCAGCGTCCGCCCGCCGACGCGGGTGCGCAGCAGCTCCGTGGTGACGTCCGCGCGCGGCGTGGCCCGGCGCGCGTCGGTCAGGGCGCGGATGATCGCGTCGAAGCGCAGCGCCACGTCGCGCGTGCGCACCTGGTCGCGCGAACGCGTCGCGTCCCGGTTGGCGGCGACCCAGTCGAGCAGCTCCTCCTCGAGCGACGCGGGCCACCCCAGCCAGACGCTCTGGGCCCGCACCGCGAACCGTGCACCGAGCGCCACCGCGTCGACCGTCCCGGGGACGACGAGGGTGGCCGCGAGCTCGTCGGCCACGCGCGTGACCGCGGGCGCCAGCTCGGCTATGCGCTCGGGTGTGAAGAAGCGCTCGACCAGCGCACGGAACGCGGTGTGCTCGGGACCGTCGAGTCCGTTCGGCACCTGGAGGTGGCGCGAGACGGCATTGGAGAACGTCTCGTGGTCCAAGGCGACGCGCATGACGTCGGCGTGCGAGAACACTGTCCACGCGCCGTCGGGCCCGCGCGCCACGGGGCACTGGGCACGCAACGCGTCGTAGGCGGCCACGGGATCACGCCGTACACGGGGGCCGCGCGGGTTCCAGTCGGCGTGCGGGCCGCCGTGGCCGTGTGCGGGGGCGTCGGGGCTGAGCTCGTCGGCCGGCTCGTGCTCGCTCACGCCGCCCATCCTGGCCCCGGGCGCGCCAGGAGGCAGCCCGGGCGGTCACGGGTGGCGCGCCGCACTCGGTAGATTGCCGCTGGCCACGCCGCCCGCGTCGCCGACCCGACGAGGAAGGGGGCCACCGTGCCGACGATCCCACGGGACGCGAGCGGGCCGGGTCGCGTGGGGGCGCAGTGGCTGTTCACGATCGACGCGCTGCTGGGCGAGGTCGTGGACGTGGGGATGACGCCCACGGGTCGGCGCAGGGTCATCCCGGTGGTCGGCGGGACGGTGAACGGCAGCATCGAGGGCGTGGTGCTGCCCGGCGGCGCCGACTGGAACCTCGAGCACCCCGACGGCTCGGTCGAGCTGTGGGCGCGCTACGAGCTGCGCCTGGCCGACGGTGCCGTGGTCTCGGTGCTCAACACCGCGCTGCACGAGCCCGAGCCGTCGGTGCCGATCCTCACCAGCCCCCGGTTCGACGTGGGTGATGACGGTCCCGTCGCGCTGCGGACGGGCGCGTACGTGGGTCTGCTGGAGCCGCGGCTCGACGAGGGCCGCGTCCGCATCGAGGTGCACCGCCTGACCGCGGTCTGATCCATCGGACGACATCCCGATACCCGCCGGGTCCGAGAGGGTGCACCTCACGCGGAACTGATGGTGCTGGAGCACGCACACAGCGGGCGATGTCACCCCATCGGGTGATGAAACGCTTCGGATGAGCGGCCGAAACTATCGATGTCTGGACCGATCTCTGCGAACGTCGGGAGGGTGACGTGCCGGCACTCGCGCCGGGCACGTCCACACCAAGGAGGGGTTCGATGACGATCCCACGCAGGGGCCATCCCGGCCGTCTCGCCGCCGCAGCCGGCGGGCTGGTCGCCGCCGCGCTCGCCGTGGCACTCGCCGTCCCGGCCACCGCGGCCGGGAGCACGCTGCAGGCCGCCGCCGCCGAGAGCGGCCGGTACTTCGGCACCGCCATCGCCGCGAGCAGGCTCAACGACGGCACGTACAGCAGCATCGCGAACCGCGAGTTCAACATGATCACCGCGGAGAACGAGATGAAGATGGACGCCACCGAGCCGCAGCGCGGCCAGTTCAACTTCAGCAGCGGCGACCAGATCGTCAGCTGGGCCCGGCAGAACGGCAAGAAGGTGCGCGGTCACGCGCTCGCGTGGCACTCGCAGCAGCCCGGCTGGATGCAGAACATGTCCGGCAGCGCGCTGCGGCAGGCCATGCTCGACCACGTCACGCAGGTGGCCACGCACTACCGCGGCCAGGTCTACGCGTGGGACGTGGTCAACGAGGCGTTCGCCGACGGCTCGTCGGGCGCCCGTCGCGACTCCAACCTGCAGCGCACGGGCAACGACTGGATCGAGGCGGCGTTCCGCGCCGCACGCGCCGCGGACCCGAACGCCAAGCTCTGCTACAACGACTACAACACCGACAACTGGTCGCACGCCAAGACGCAGGCCGTCTACTCGATGGTCCGCGACTTCAAGTCGCGCGGCGTTCCGATCGACTGCGTCGGGTTCCAGGCGCACTTCAACTCGGGCAACCCGGTGCCCTCGAACTACCACACGACGCTGCAGAACTTCGCGGCGCTGGGCGTGGACGTCCAGATCACCGAGCTGGACATCGAGGGCTCCGGGACGTCGCAGGCCCAGCAGTACCAGGGCGTGGTCCAGGCGTGCCTGTCCGAGGCGCGGTGCACCGGCATCACGGTCTGGGGCGTGCGCGACACGGACTCGTGGCGCGCGTCCGGCACGCCGCTGCTGTTCGACGGGTCCGGCAACAAGAAGGCCGCGTACACGAGCGTCCTCAACGCGCTGAACGCGGGCGGCACGTCCGTCACGCCCGGTCCGACGAACCCCACGCCGGGTCCGACGAACCCCACCACCAACCCCACGACGCCGCCGCCCACGAC
Organism: Cellulomonas gilvus ATCC 13127; assembly: GCF_000218545.1. NCBI lineage: Bacteria > Bacillati > Actinomycetota > Actinomycetes > Micrococcales > Cellulomonadaceae > Cellulomonas > Cellulomonas gilvus. The sequence continues at coordinate 3,466,393 of NC_015671.1, read as the reverse complement.
GGGCGGCTCGTGCACCGCGACGTACTCGGAGGGCCAGAAGTGGGGTGACCGCTTCAACGGCACGGTGACCATCCGCGCCAACGGGAACATCTCGAGCTGGACGTCGGTGGTGACCGTCAGGTCGCCGCAGAAGGTGATCGCCACCTGGAACGGCTCGCCGTCCTGGGACTGGTCCGGCAACGTCATGACGGTCCGCCCCAGCGGGAACGGGGCGCTCGCCTCGGGTCAGACGACCTCGTTCGGCTTCACGGTCCAGCACAACGGCACCTGGACGTGGCCCAGCGTCACGTGCGTGGCCTCGTGACCTGCTGAGCACGGACCCGGACGGACGCGGCGCGCGCACGGTGCCGCGTCCGTCCGGTACGTCAGTGGGAGGGGTCGGGGTCAGCGCGCGTGCAGCGCGCGCAAGGCCTCGACGACGAGCGCGTGGTCGTCGGCCTGCGGCAGCCCGGAGACCGTGACGGTGCCGACCATCCCCACGTCCCGCACCACCACCGGGACGCACCCGCCGGCCGCGGCGTGCAGCAGCGGGTCCATCCCCGCGTCCTCGAGCCGTCCGCCGGACAGCGCGAGCCGCCGGCCGACCAGGAACGACGCGGTCGCGCAGCGGCGGACCAGCCGCTCCTTGCGCTCGATCCACGCGTCGTTGTCGGCCGACGTGCCCGGCCGCGCGGCCGCGAACACGCGCTGCTCGCCGTGCCGGATGCTGATCGCGACGGGCAGGTCCCGCTCGACGGCCGTGCGCCACAGCCAGCTGCCGAGCTCCCACGCGTCGTCGTGCGTGAACCGGTCCAGCACCAGCTCGCCGCGCTGCGCCTCCAGCTCCGCGACCAGCGCGCGCAGCCGGCCCTCGTCGTCGTCCGTCATCTGGCCTCCGCCCTCCGGTCCGGACCCCCATCCTGCCGCGCCACCCGCCGGCACGCGGCACCGCGGCCCCGGTGGTGGCACGCTCCGGGGGTGGACATGCCCGACCGCGCGGACGTCGCGGACCTGGACCTGCTCGCCGCGCGCGTGCGAGCTCTGCACGGGGCGGCGGGCCGGCGCGTGGTCGTCGGCATCGCGGGCAGTCCTGGCGCGGGCAAGACGACGCTCGCCGAGTCGCTCGTGCGCGCGCTGGGTGGGCGCGCCGCGCACGTGCCGATGGACGGCTTCCACCTCGCCAACGCGACGCTCGACGCGCTGGGGCGGCGCGACCGCAAGGGCGCGCCCGACACGTTCGACGCCTGGGGCTTCGTCGCCCTGCTGCGCCGCGTCCGCGACGAGACGGCGCACACCGTGTACGCACCGGGGTTCCGTCGCGAGGTCGACGAGCCGGTGGCCGCCGAGGTCGCCGTCGAGCCCGGGCACGAGGTCGTCGTCGTGGAGGGCAACTACCTGCTGGTGGCCGACGAGCCGTGGGGTCGCGTGCGGGACCTCCTGGACGAGGCGTGGTTCGTCGCGACGCCGTCCGACGAGCGCGAGCGGCGCCTGGTGGAGCGGCACGTCCGGCACGGGCGCACCGAGCACGCCGCGCTGGCGTGGGCGCGGGACGTCGACGGCCGCAACGCCGCGCTGGTGGAGGCGACGGCGTCGCGTGCGGACCTCGTCGTCGTCGGCGGGCGCGACGACGAGGCCGCGCTCGCGGCCGGGCGGACGGCCGGCATGACGCCCCGGCCCGCGGGGCCCGGCGACGTCGCGGCGGTCCACGCGCTGCGGCGCGACCTCGAGGAGTGGATGGCCGAGCGCGGCATCGACCAGTGGCCCGTGGGCTCGCTGCCGCGCGAGCGGGTCGCCGCACAGGTCGCCGCCGGGCAGTGGTGGGTGGTGGAGGACGACGAGGGCGTGCTCGCCACGGTGCGCGTGGTCCCGGCCGACCCCGAGTACTGGGGCGAGGACACGACCCCCGCGCTGTACGTGCACGGCCTGATGGTGGCGCGGCGTGCCGGCGGGCGAGGGCTGGGCCGCGCGCTCGTCGAGTGGGCCCATGCGCGCGCGCAGCGGGCAGGTGCCGTGTGGCTGCGGCTCGACCACCGCGCGAGCAACCCGCACCTCGACGCGCTCTACCGGTCCTGGGGGTTCGAGGCCGTCGGGGAGTCCGAACGTCCCGGGTTCCGCGTGGTGCTCATGCAGCGTGCGTGCGCGGCCGGGTGAGTCGTCCACCGATCTGCGCCGACTCCTCCCTCGGGGCTGCGGCAGGCCCTAAGGTCGTCGTGCACCGGACGAAGGAGTGGGGACATGGGCTTCGCTGACAAGCTGCGCGGGCAGCTGATCGACATCATCGAGTTCCTGGACGACAGCAGGGACACGATCGTGTGGCGGTTCCCCCGGCAGGGGAACGAGATCAAGAACGAGGCCCAGCTGATCGTCCGCGAGGGCCAGGTGGCCGTCTTCGAGAACGAGGGCCAGATCGCCGACGTGTTCGGCCCGGGCCGCTACGTGCTCGAGACCAAGAACCTGCCCATCCTCACCACGCTCAAGGGCTGGAAGTACGGTTTCAACTCGCCGTTCAAGGCCGAGGTGTACTTCGTCGCGACGCGTCAGTTCACGGACTTCAAGTGGGGGACGCAGCACCCGATCACGCTGCGCGACCCCGAGTTCGGGATGGTCCGGCTGCGCGCGTTCGGCACGTACGCGCTGCAGGTCGCGGACCCGTCCGCGCTGCTGCGCCAGCTGGTGGGCACGGACTCCAACTTCCGCACCGACGAGATCGGCGAGTTCTTCCGCCAGAACATCATCGGCCACCTGGCGCCCGCGATCGCGAGCTCCGGGATCGCCATGCTGGACCTGGCCGCGAACCAGCAGTCGCTGTCCGCCAAGCTCGCGCCCGCCCTGACCGCCGAGCTCGCCGAGTACGGCGTCAAGATCCCCCGGTTCGTCATCGAGAACGTGTCGTTGCCGCCCGAGGTGGAGGCCGCGCTCGACAAGCGCACCCAGATGGGCGTGCTGGGCGACCTGGACCAGTACACGCGGTTCCAGACCGCGAACGCGATCGGCGACGCCGCGAACAACCCGGGCGGTGCCGGCGAGGGCCTGGGCCTAGGCGTCGGGATGGCGATGGGCACGCAGATGGCCCAGTCCATCCAGGCCGCCAACGCGCCCCGGACCGCCGCGGCACCCGCGGCCGGCGGTCCGCCGCCGCTGCCGGTGACCGACGAGATGTGGTTCTACGCCGTCGCCGGCACGCAGGCCGGTCCGGTCACGCCCGAGGACCTCGGTGCCCAGGTGCGTGCGGGGCAGGTCACGCGCGAGACGCTGGTGTGGAAGCAGGGCCTGGCCGCCTGGACGCCCGCGGGTGACGTCCCGCAGCTCGGCGCCCTGTTCGCCGCGACGCCTCCGCCGCTGCCGCCCGTCCCGCCGACGGGAGCCTGACGCCGGTGTCCGAGTCGCACGTCCCCCCGCCGTTGCCCGGCGCACCGGAGCCGCCGCCCCTGCCCACCGCGTCGGACGCGCCGGCCGCGACCCCGTCCGACGACCTCGGCGCCCCGGGGTGGGACGAGGCCACTGCACCCGTCGCGGACGGCCGCTGCCCGGTGTGCGGTGCGGCGCTCGCCTACGGTGCCGCCGAGGGCGCGCTCGTCTGCGGGTCCTGCGGGTACCGCCAGGAGATCGAGCACGACGCGCACGAGGCCGTCTCCGAGCACTCGTACGAGCAGTGGCTCGCGGGCAACCGCGGCTACCAGGTCGCCTCGATCGGCGGGCAGGTGCTCGCCTGCGACGGCTGCGGTGCCCGCACCGAGACCAAGGACGTCGCCGGGCGCTGTCAGTTCTGCGGCGGCAACCTGGTCGCCGTCACGAACCCCGACGGTGTGATCGCACCGGAGGGCGTGCTGCCGTTCACGGTGGACAGCCGCGCGGCCCGGGACTCGTTCCGGACGTGGGTGCGCTCGCGGTGGTTCGCGCCGGGCGCGCTCAAGAAGGTCGGGGACACCGAGTCGATCCGCGGCACCTATCTGCCGCACTGGACGTTCGACGCGCAGACCTTCACCGAGTACGCGGGACAGCGTGGCGACCACTACACCGAGCGGCAGGGCGACCACGAGGTGCGCCGCACCCGGTGGAGCCACCGCAGCGGCCACGTGCGCAACTCGTTCGACGACCTGCTGGTCCCCGCGTCCACCACGCTGCCGACCAACCGGGTCGACGCGCTGGGCCCGTGGGCGCTGGGTGCGGTCAAGCCGTACAAGCCCGACTACCTCGTCGGGCACTCCGCGGTGCGGTACGACGTGGACCCGCAGCGCGGCTACGCCGAGGCGAAGGAGCGCATGGACGCGGAGATCCGGAGCGACGTCAAGCGTGCGATCGGCGGCGACGAGCAGCGGATCAGCCACCTGGAGACGCGGTACGCGGACGTCCTGTTCAAGCTGGTGCTCCTGCCGATCTGGATCGCGACGTTCATGTACGCGGGCAAGCAGTGGCAGGTGATGGTCAACGCCAACACGGGCGAGGTGGTGGGCGAGCGCCCCTACAGCATCCCCAAGATCGTCGCGGCGGTGGTGCTCGGCCTGGTGGTGGCCGGCGTCGTGTGGTGGCTCTACAACAAACCCTGACGCGCCCGGGTGGAGCGGTGCGCGCGTACTGAGTACCCTGCCCCGGAACCGGACAGGGGGAGGCCATGGCATTCCACGTCGACGAGTCGACGCTCGAGTCGGCAGCGACACAGCTGACGACGGTCGCGCGCGACCAGACGCGGGCGACCGCGTACACCGACACGCACGTGAAGCTGCACGGCGGGCTCGGGGACAGCGGGATCTTCGTCAACGCGATCTCCGTGCTCGACACCGTCCGGGAGGCGGTGGACTCCTCGCTCGCGCGCCTGCGCGAGCTGACGGACGCGTCGGCCGCGGAGCTGCGCGCGACCGCCACCACGTACCGCGAGACGGACGACGCGACGGACACGCGCCTGGACGCCCTCCAGATCCCGGCGCCGTGGGTCCCGGGCGGGGGGCCGCGATGAGCACGCCCGCCGACGCGCTGGTCCCGCCCACGCCGTCCGCCCCCATCCCCGACTTCGTCGACATGGGTCTGCACTTCCCGGACCTGGTCAGCCCCAGCTACTGGCTGATGTGGGTGATCGAGCAGGTCAGCGGGGTCAACCCGATGGACTGGGTGACCGAGCACTTCGCCGGCGACTGGGAGGCGATGTCCAAGGCCGCGACCGCGCTCGAGCACCTGGCCGTCTTCCACGAGCGCTACGCGGCCGAGGTCACGTCCGCGCGCGGCACGTTCGAGGCGGGGTGGACCGGCAACGCGGCGAACGCGGCGTCCCGGTACTTCGAGGGCCTCGAGACCGCGGTCGCCGCCCAGGCCGAGCCGCTGCGGGACATCGCCAAGGAGGTCGACAACGTCGCGCAGGGCATGAAGTCGTTCCAGGACATGCTGGTCGGGCTCCTGCAGACGCTCGTCGACTACGCGATCGCGGCGGCCATCTCCGCGGCCGCTGCCGCTGCGAGCTCGTGGACCGTGGTCGGCGGCATCGTCGGCGGCGGTGCCACCGCTTTCTCCATCGCGCAGGCGGCGCGCACGTGGATGCAGGTGATCCAGGTGCACGGCTACGCGATCACCGCGGTCGACGGCCTGGTCGGGCTCGCTGCCGGCTACCTGGGCTCGATCCACGGATTCAGCACGCACCCGCTGCCCGCGGGTGCCTACGACAACCCCCGGGTGCCATGAGCGAGCCGAACCAGCCCGAGCCGTTGCTCGGCATCACCGCGCAGGACGCCGGCATGGATCGCATGCTCCGGCGCTCGCTGACCGAGCTGCGTGACCAGAACGCGGGCACGCCCCTGGGCGACCTGCTCGACGACGTGCTCGCGGGCCGACGCTCGCTGCGCGACGTCGCGCGCACGCCCGAGTTCGACGCCGCGGTCGCCCCGGCGGCGCAGAAGGCCACGCAGCAGTGGGCCGCGCTGAGCCCCGAGGAGCGCGACACCCTGGTGGCGCAGGGCAAGGCGCAGCTCGAGGAGTCCCGCGCCGCGGCGTTCCAGGAGCGCGAGGCCCGCACCGCCGACTAGCGGATCGGTGCCTGCGAGAAGAGCACGCCGGCGGCCGCGATGAGCGCGACCGCCCCCACCGCCAGGCCGGCCGACGCGAGGTAGGCGCGCGCCGGTACTCCGGGCTGCAGCGGTGCGCGCATGCGGCCCGGCAGCAGGAGGGCCAGGGGAGCGGCGGCGAGCACGCAGACGAGGGCGAGCCCCAGCTGCCAGCTCGGGTACGTCACCAGCGCGACCACGGTACCCAGGGTGAGCATCGCGAGCACGAGGCCCGTCGCGATGCGTGCGATCCGCACCTGCCCGGGGCTCAGGAGCAACTCGTCGGCCACGTCGGCACCCTACCCATCGTGCCCGTGCGGTGTGCCGCTAGGTGTGTGAGGCGCCGGGGGCGAGCCGGGCGAACGCGTCGAGCATGAGGTCCAGCGCGAACTCGAACTCGCGCTGGTCGTCGCACCCGGGGCCGACGACCGTGCCCTCGTCGTGCGAGGCGACGCCCGCCACGGCCGCGACGTTCGGGTAGCGGGCGGCGAGCGCGGCGAGCGCCGCCGGGTCGGGCGGGGGAGCGGGCGCGGCCTCGAACAGCTCCTGCGTGAAGCCCCACATGCGGCTGCCGAACGCGTGCATCAGGTCGTGCGTGAGGGGGTCCGGGAAGCCGCCCGAGCGCAGGATGCCGATGGTCGTGTCGAGGTGGTGCAGCACCGCAGGGGTGCGCGTGGTGCGGGTCTCGAGCGCGCGGCGCGCCCAGGGGTGGCGCGTGAGCATGGCGCGCGCGGACAGCACGCGGGCCCGCAGCGCCGTGCGCCAGCCGACGCCCGGTGCGGGGGCGTCGATCTCCGCGATCACGCGGTCCACCATGCCGTCGAGCAGCTGCTCCTTGCCCGCGACGTGCTTGTAGAGCGCCATGGGCACCACGTCGAGCGCGTCCGCGAGAGCGCGCATGCTCACCGCCTCGAGCCCCTCGCGGTCCGCGAGCTCGACCGCGGCCTGCAGCACGCGCTCGCGGTTGAGGCGCTCGCGCCGGGTCTCGGTCATGTCCCCTCCTTGACAGGTGTACGGCGTCCACCTTACGGTCCGGCACGACTGGTGTACGCCGTACACCTGAACCGGAAGGACTCCCGTGGACACCGATCGCCGCACCGCGCGCCTCGCGGGTGCGCTCTACCTGCTGACGTTCGCCTCCTCGATCCCGGCGCTGCTGCTGCTGAGCCCGGTGCTCGACGACGCGCGCTACGTGCTGGGTCCGGGCGCGGACGCACGCGTCACGGCGGGGCTGCTGCTGGACCTGGTCAACGCGGCCGCATGCGTGGGGACCGCGGTGGTGCTGCACCGCCTGCTGCGGGCCGACGCGCCCGCCCGCGCGCTCGGCTTCGTGACGTCACGCGTGCTCGAGGCCGCGATCATCGCGGTCGGCGTGCTGAGCCTGCTCGCGGTGCTGACGCTGCGGCAGGACGTCGCGGCCGGGGCGGTGCCCGACGAGGGCGCCGCGCTGGTGACCGCGCACGCGCTGGTCGCGCTGCGCGACTGGACGTTCCTGCTGGGCCCGGGCCTGGTCTCGGCCGTGAACGCGGCGCTGCTCGGCTCGGTGCTGCTGCAGCACCGGCGCGTGCCGCGCGCCATCCCGCTGCTGGGCGTGGTGGGTGCGCCGCTGCAGATCGTGTCGGTGCTGCTGACCGCGCTCGGGCACAACAGCCAGCTCTCGGCGCTGTCCGCGGTCGCGGTCCTGCCGATCTTCGCGTGGGAGCTGTCGCTCGGCGTGTGGCTCGTGGCGCGGGGTCTGCGCCGGCCCGCGTGAGCGTGCGAGCGGCCGGCGGTCAGGCGTCGAGCGCGCCGCGGACGATCGAGTCGCCCGAGTGCGCCGGGTCGCCGTCGAACTGCTCGAGCGAGACGTCGACCACCGAGAACTCGTCGAGGTCCAGCCCCGCGGGCAGGTCGAACCGGCCCGAGGTGCCCTCGAGCGTGCCGACGCTCACGAGGCCGGACACGTCGGGCTTGAGCAGCCAGACCTCACGGAAGCCCTGGTCGTCCTGCTGGTCGTCGAGGTCCACGACGAGCACGCGGTGGCCCGAGGAGTCGGTCTCGACCTGCGCCGACCCGAGCGCCTCCCAACCGGGCAGCGGGTCGAGCACGGCGGTCGCGAGCACGTCCCACGACGGCTGCCGGTCCACGGCCGCCCACGTGCCGACCCCGCCGATCAGGACGCCCGCGGCGGCCGCGGCGGCCACCCAGCCCCAGCTGCGCCGCGGCCGGGCCAGCGGGAGCACCACGGCGCCCGCCTGCTCGGCGGCGTCACGCTCGGGCTCGGCGCTCGTCGTGACCGGGGGCGTCCGGTCGGTGAGGTCCAGCTCGGCGGCCACGGCCGCCCACACCCGATCGGGCGGGGGTGTGGGTGCGGCGGCGTGCCGTGCCGCGACCGCGACGTCGGCGAGCGACGCGACCTCGGCCGCGCACCGTTCGCACGCCGCGAGGTGGGCGAGGTCGTCCGACGTGCCGACCTGCTCCCCGAGCGCGAGGAGGGTCAGCAGGTCGTCGTCCACGTGCTGGTCATCCGGCGACACCTTCCACCTCCCATCGGTCTCGGAGCCGCGCCAGGCTGCGCCGCAGGTGACTCTTCACGGTGCCGAGCGGCAGGTCCATCTTGCTGGCGATCTGGTGGTGCGTCAGGTCCTCGTAGAACGCGAGCCGCAGGATCTCGCGCTGCGGGTCGCCCAGGCGGTCCAGCTCGTCGCGCACCACGATCTGCTGCACCACGCGCTCGTCGGCCGCGGCCACCTGCTCGGCGGGCGGCTCGACGGCCTCGGTCAGCCGCCGGTCCCGCGCGCGCCGCTCGTGCGCGTCCGCGACCGCGTGCCGCGTGATCCCGACGAGCCACGCCGGCAGCCGCGAGCGCGCCGGGTCGAACCGCGCGTGCGCCCGCCACGCGTCCACGAACACGGTCTGCGTCACCTCCTCGGCGTCGCTCGCCGAACCGAGCGAGCGCAGCGCCACGGTGTGCACGAGCGTGGACCAGCGCCGGTAGGCCTCGCGGAACGCCTGCTCGTCGCCTGCGGCGAACGCCGCACCCAGCGCCTCGACCCCGTCGCCGTCGCGCGACGCGGCGCGATCGTCGAGGCCTGAGGTCACGTGCTGCTCCTGACGGGACGGGGGTGCCGTGGCCGTGCCCACGCTCATGGCGCGACAGGCTCGGCGGTGAGCACGACGTTGTCGGCATAGTGCCCTATCGCGGCGTCCCACGCCCCCCCGCACGTGATCACGACGAGCCGCGCGGGCCCCTCACGTGCGAACCAGGCGGACACGGGGGCGTCGTCCTTGGCGAGCCGGACCACGTCGGTGGTGCGGTAGCGGTGCTGCGTGCCGTCCGCGGTGCGGACCGTGACCACGGTGCCGGGCTCGACCTCGTCGAGGTCCGCGAGCGGTCCGATGCCGGTCAGGCGCGAGTCGACGTGCGCCGCCAGCACCGTGTGCCCGGCGGGATCGCCCGGGGTCCGGCCGTACCGGTACCACCCGGCCCGGTCCGCATCGGGCGGCAGCTCCATCGAGCCGTCGTCGGCGACCCCGACCGGATCGACGGGCATGACGATCGCCTCGTCGCCCGTCCCGATCGTGAGCCGTTCCGGGGCGGGCCGGTCCACCGCCGGGGGCGGGGTGGCGCGGCGCACCGGTATGTCCGGGAGCAGGTCCGCCCGGGGCGTCGTGCCGGCCGGTGCAGGGGTGGCCGGCACGACGGTGGGGGACGGTGCGCCGCCCGGCGCGGCGTCGGCCTGACCCGGGGGGGTGCAGGCGGACGCCGCGCCGAGCGCCACGGTCAGTGCCACGGCGAGCGCCCACCGGCCGGCAGGTCGGCGGGCCACCGGTCAGCCCCGGACCGTGGAGCGCCGGGCAGCCAGGCCCGTGCCGATGCCGGCTGCCACGACGAGCGCGCCGACCGCCCACAGCCACGCCGCCGGACCCTGGTCCTGTGCGGCGGCGAGGCCCAGCTCACCGGCCTGGACGGCCGTCGGGTCGCTGTGCAGGCCGTCGATCACCTGGGTCGCCAGCGCGAGGCTCGACGGGTCGGCGCTCGCGTCGCCCCACGCGTAGACGATCACGTTGGAGCCCTCGGCGACGTCCACGTCGGCCGGGCCCAGGAGCGTCGGCTCGGTGGTGCCCGCCGCGACGACCGACGCCGAGACGGTGCCCGCCGGGAGGTCGAGCACGGCCTCGTCGGGGTTCTCCAGGCCCGAGACCACCGCGTCGCCGCCCGCCAGCACGTCGACCGCCGGGGCCGCCGCGATGTGCCGCACGGTCAGCCGGCCCTCGCCCGCCGCCGTCGTCGAGATGTCGTTGGTGAACAGCGTCGCGGTCGGCTGGCCGTCCGCGTCCAGGTGCGCCGCGGCGGTGTAGCTGCCGCCCGCCGCGAGCTCGAGGTCCACCGGGCCGATGGCCGGGTCGCTGTCGTCCTCGGCGTCGGACGCGGTGATCGCGACCGTGTAGGTGCCCGCGGGCAGGTCGAGCGGGCCGGCCAGGTCGCCGGGCGCGAAGTCGTCGAGCGTGAGCTTGCCGTCGACCCACACGTCGACGGTCAGGTCCGGCACGCCGTGCAGCACGGAGAGCTGGGCGTCGTCCGCCGCGCTCGCGGGCGTGGCGACGAGAGCGAGTCCGAGGGTGGCCACGGCAGCGGTGCCGCAGGCGATCGTTCGTGCGCGCATCGGGGTCTCCTTCCGGGACGCTCGCCCGGGTGGCGAGCTGGTGTCGTCCGTACTTCCGGACGAGCGGCCCCGGTGGACGCACCTGCGGACGACTTTCTTCGCGCCGCTGCCCACGAGCTCCGGCGGCACGACGACGGGGGTGCGAGGGGTGTCCGCATCCCTCGCACCCCCGTCCGGCCGGCGTGACGCCGGCCGTCGCCGTGGCGCGGGAGCCAGGTCGCTCCGCGCGCCACGGGGGGCTCACCTCATGAAGCGGTGCAGGTGGTCCCGTTGAGGGTGAAGCCGGTCGGCCGGGGGTTGCTGCCCGTGAAGCCGGCGTTGAACCCGAGCTCGGCCGAGCCGCCCGGTGCGATGGTCCCGTTCCACGGCGCGTTCGTGATGGTGACCGCCTGGCCCGTCTGGCTGAACGTGCCCGACCAGCCGTTGGAGACCTGCTGGTTGCCCGGGAACGTGAACGCGAGCGACCACGCGCTGATCGGCGTCGTGCCGGTGTTGGTGATCTTCACCGACGCGGTGAACCCGGTGGGCCAGTCGTTGGTCGCGTACCGCACCGCGCACGTGCCCGTGGGCGACGTGGTGGGCGAGGTCGTTGGCGTGGGCGTGGGCGTCGGCGTCGGGGTGGGCGTCGGCGTGGGCGTCGGGGTGGGCGTCGGCGTCGGGGTGGCCGTGGGCGTCGGCGGGACGGTGGGCGTCGTGCCCGTGCTCCCCACGACGATGCCGCGCCCGTTGGTCCCCACGTACACGCGTCCGAACACGTCCGGGTCACCGGTGATGGCGGCACCCGTCCACGCGAACTGGTGCTCGTCGTCGTTGATGCGCGTCCACGTGGTGCCGCCGTCCACGGAGCGGAAGAAGCCGCGGACCCCGTCGTACTCCGACGTCGAGTAGATGGCCGGGTACGTCGCGCCCGGTGCGGCCTTGCCGAACCCGACCGCGCCGCCGTCGGTGAAGCCCGCGACCTTGGTGAACGTCGTGCCGTAGTCGGTGGACCGGAACATGCCGTTCTCCGCCGCGAGCCACACGTGGCCCGCGAACCCGGGGACCGCGCCGAACCGCACGTTGCCCTCGCCCGCGAACCCGCTCGCGGCCGACTTGGTGAACGTCGCGCCGCCGTCCCGCGAGACGTAGAACGCGCCGGACTTGACGGCGTAGAACGCCTTCGCGTCCACCCGGTCGGACTCGACCTGCGCCTGCGCGGGCACGCCCGTGGACGCGGTCCAGCTCGAGCCGAGCGTGGTCGAGCGGTGCACGCCGGTGCCCTCGGGCGACCAGACCACGGCACCACCGTCGGCCGAGACCGCGACCGTGCCCGGCTTGGTCACCCCGGCGGGCTCCTGACCCGCCCACCAGGACGAGCCCGACGACGTCGAGACCCCGATGTGCGATTCGACCGAGCCCGAGACGCCGTAGCCGACGCGCACCATCGTCGCCGGCTTGGTCCCCGCGAAGTCCACCGACGTGACGCTGCCGTGGAACGGCTGCGTGAACTGCTTGGCGGGGACCCGGGTGATGTCGGTGTGCACGAACCCGCCCAGGTCGCCGAGGCCGGACACGAGCTCGACGGCTCCCGGGGGAGCGGCCAGGTCCAGCACCGCGGTCTCCTCGATGCCCTGCGCCTTGACCGTGAGGTCCACGGTCCCGCCGGTGTCCCAGTCGGTGAGGTTGTCGGTGCCGTAGATCGTGGCGCCGGTGCCGTACATCATCTTGTCCGAGTCGAACGGGTCGATCTCGAGCGACTCGGTCATCCAGCCGAGCTTGACCGCGGGCTCGGGCGGCTGCGGGTTGGTCGCGCCGAAGCCGAGCCACGGTGCCGCGGAGATGTCCTGCGTGTAGCGCAGCGTCCGGTTCGGGTAGCCGGCCCACTCCCAGATGGGTGACCACGTGGCCCCGCGGTCCGTCGAGCGGTAGATGATGATGTCCGGCCACCAGGACACCTGCGTCGCGACCATGATCGTGTCCGGGTCCTGCCGGTCGATCGTCAGGCCCGAGTAGCCGTAGTACAGGTCGCTGCTGGTGGACGGGACCGGGGAGATGCGGGTCCACGTGCCGGTGGTCGTGTCCAGCCGCCACACGTCACCCTTGCCGCCGTCGTACGGGCCGCCCGTGTCGCTCGTCGCGATGTAGAGCTGCTTGCCGACCGCGTCGAACACGCCCTTGTGCGGCAGGAAGCCGGTGGGCTGGCCGGGCACGCGCGACCACGTGGTGCCGCCGTCGGTGGACCGGTAGACGTTGTTCTCCTTGTCCGCGACGCCCACGTAGATCGTCGTGCTGCGGCTGCCGGGTGTGCCGCTGGTCGGGTCGAACGTGACCCACACGACGCCCTGGTTCTGCGTGAGGTAGGAGTTGTCCGACGTGGGGTCCTGCGCGTAGCTGCCCACGTTCGGGAACGTGGTGACCTTGGCCCAGGTCGCGCCGTAGTCGGTCGATCGCCACAGCCCGTTGCCGTTCTCGGTGCCCAGGTACAGCACGCGGCTGTCGTTCGGGTCGATCTGCAGGCGTTCGCCCATGCCGCGACCCGGCATGTTGCCGCCGACCTTGAACGGCAGGTCGGACTGCTGCCACGTCTCGCCCCGGTCCGTGGAGCGCAGGATCGCGCCGTTCTGCGGGTCCCAGTCGTTGGTGTACGTGCCGACCGCGGCGTACACGCGGTCCGGCTCGCGGGCGTCGGTCGCGAGCGAGAGGACGCCCGTGTGCGACCACTCGTCCCAGCCGATGTGGTCCAGCAGCGGGACCCACCGCCTGGTCGCCTTGTCCATGCGGTACGCACCGCCGATGTCGGTGCGCGCGTAGACGAGGTCCTTCTCGCCCTGGTTGTAGATGATGCCGGGCACGAAGCCGCCGCCGACGATCTCGACGTTGCCCCACGTGTAGCCGGCGTCGCCGGGCGCGGCGTCCGCCGCCTGCGCGGTGGTCACGGCGACGGCGCCCGTGGCGACGAGCGCGGCCGCGGCGACGCACGCCGCGGTGCGCCGCACCAGGCGGGTGGACGTCTCGGGGAGAACACGCATCCGCTCACTCCTTTGTGGCGTGGTGCTGGCCCGCTGCGGCCCGCCGCAGGGGGCGCCGGTCCCGGAAGGGAGGGGCACGGCACGCGTGACGGTAATCGAAGCGCTTCGACGGTCGAAGGGCACGAATCGTTTACGTGCTGCGAGCGGTCAGTTGAGGTGCACGTCCGCCGGATAGTGCGCGAGCATCGCGAGGTCGCCGCCCTGGCGCAGCAGCACACGCGACCACAGGCTCGTCGGCTCGGCCGTGAACGCGTCGGTCGGCTCGGCCGGCACGACGAACCACGCTCCCTCGTCGACCTCGGCCTCCAGCTGTCCGGCTCCCCAGCCCGAGTGCCCCGCGAAGATCCGGAGCCCGGCGAACCGCCCCGCGAGGCTCCCGGGGTCCGCGTCCAGGTCCACGAGCCCGAACGAGCCGGTGAACCGGTCGACCACGGTCGGGTCGTCGTCGCTCGCGACGGCCACGCCGATCGCTCCGTCCAGGCCCACCGGCCCGCCCTGGAACAGGCCGCCCGGCCAGGAGACGACCGTCTGCCACCCGGGTAGCACGGCCTCCACCTCGACCGGCAGCGGGCGGTTGAGCACCACGCCGAACGCACCCTCGTCGGTGTGGTCCAGCAGCAGCACGACCGTGCGGTGGAAATGGGGGTCGAGCAGGCGCGGGGTCGCCACCAGCAGGCGTCCGCTCAGGCTCATCCCCCCATCATCGGCGCCCGACGGGTGCCTGCCACCCGGGCGCGCGTCACACCTGCAGACCGACCAGCCACGCGCCGCCCAGCCCGAGCGCCGCGAGCGTGACCAGCCCGAGCACCCCCACCCACAGCGCGCCCGGCGTGTGCGTCAGGCCGCCCAGCAGCCCCGCGTCGGACGTGTCACGGGCCCCGCGGCGGCGCGCGGATCGTCGTCCCGACTGCATCTCGAGGACCGCGCGCGGCGCGCCGAGCAGGAAGAACCACGTGACCACGTACGCGAACGCCGCCTGCACCGCGGGCGTGCCCCACCCCGTCACCGCGACGAGCACCGCGAGACTCACGAGCACCGCCCACAGGCCGTACCAGTTGCGGATCGCGACGAGCACGCCCGCCACCAGTGCCAGCAGCGCCCACAGCAGCGCGACGTCGTAGCCGCGCGCGAGCAGCGCGGCTGCGCCCACGCCGACCACCGCCGGGGCGGGATACCCCGCGAACGCGGTCGCGACCATCCCGGGCCCGCGCGGCCGCCCGCGCGAGAGCGTGAGCCCCGACGTGTCCGAGTGCACCCTGATCCCGGAGACCTGGCGTCCGACCAGCAGCGCGACCACCGCGTGCCCCGCCTCGTGCACGATCGTCAGCGCGTGCCGCGCCACCCGCCACGCGAGCGGCACCGCCAGCACGACGAGCACGGCGACGCCGGTCAGCACCACCACGGTCACGGACGGCACCGCCGACGGCGTCGTCACGTCCTGCCACCACTCGCGCACCCAGTCCACGAGCGCCGACCCTACGTGCCGACGACCCGCACCCGGGCCGGCGGATGTGACGCACGGATCGGCCGCCGCGGGGAAGACGCGCGGTCCGGGCGCGGTTGGCCCTCGGTATGCGAGCAATCACCTACAGCCGCTACGGCGGCAGCGACGTCCTCGAGCTCACCGAGCAGCCCACGCCCAAGGTCGGGCCCGACTCGGTGCTGGTCCGGGTCAAGGCCGCGTCGGTCAACCCCGTGGACTGGAAGGTCCGCGCGGGCTACCTGGACCCGCTCATGGACACCGTGTTCCCCGTGGTCCCGGGCTGGGACGTCGCGGGCGTCGTCGAGCGCGTCGGGCTGGACACGCCCGAGCTCAGCGTGGGTGACGAGGTGTACGGCTACGTGCGCAAGGACTGGATGCAGGGCGGCACGTTCGCTGAGCTGGTCGCGGCGCCCGTGCGCACGCTCGCGCGCAAGCCCGCGTCGCTCACGTTCGAGGAGGCCGCCGCCGTGCCGCTCGCGGGTCTCACCGCCTACCAGAGCATCGAGCGCACGGGTGTGCGTGCCGGGCAGACCGTGCTGGTGCACGCCGCGGCCGGTGGCGTCGGGCAGTTCGCGGTGCAGATCGCGGCGGCGCGTGGCGCACGCGTCATCGGGACCGCGTCCGAGAAGAACCACGAGCACCTGCGCTCGCTGGGCGCCGAGCCCGTGACGTACGGCGAGGGCCTGGCCGACCGCGTGCGCGCGCTCGCCCCCGGCGGCGTCGACGTGGTCCTGGACTTCGGCTCCGACGACCTGGTGGCCACCACGCGTGCGGTGCTCGCCGAGGGCGGCACGGTCGCGTCGATCGTCGAGGCGGCGGCGCGCGACGAGCTCGGCGGTCAGTACGTGTGGGTGCGCCCCAGCTCCGCGGACCTCGACGCGCTCTCGGCGCTCGCGGACGAGGGCCGGCTGCGGGTCGACGTCGCGCAGGTCTTCGACCTCGCGGACGCGGCCGCCGCGCACGAGGCGAGCCAGACGGGTCACGTCCGCGGCAAGGTCGTCGTGCGCGTCTGACGACGAGCAGCGCGTGCCGGCGGGCCGCGCCATGCTGGGCCCCATGGAGCTCGAGTTCTCCGGTGAGGTCTGGCACTGGCGCGGCCCGTCGCCGTACCACTTCGTGACCGTCCCGCCGCCGCACGCCGCCGAGCTCGAGGCGGTCAAGCGGCTCGTCACGTACGGGTGGGGGATGATCCCCGTCGCCGCGCGGATCGGCGGCACCCCGTTCACGACGTCGCTGTTCGCCAAGGACGGCGGCTTCGTCCTCCCCGTGAAGGACGCGGTGCGCGTGCGCGAGGGGATCGAGGTGGGGGACACCGTCGAGGTCCACCTGACGGTCGAGGGTCCGCGCCCGCGCCGCTAGCGTGACCGGCATGCCCATCCGCTGGACCACCGCGATGCTCGACCTCCCCCCGGGCACCGTGGACGCGGCGCTGGACTTCTGGCTCGCGGCGACCGCGAGCACGCTGTCCCCGTGGCGCGGGGACGCCGACGAGTACGCGACCCTGCTCCCGCCGGACGCGGACGACCACCTGCGCGTGCAGCGCTTCGCCGACGGCCCGCGCGTGCACCTGGACCTGCACGTGGGTGATCCGGCCGCGGTGCGCGCCGCGCTGGTCCGCGCGCTCGCGCTGGGCGCGGCGCTCGAGCACGACGCGGGCACGCACGCGGTGCTGTCCTCACCCGGCGGGTACGTGTTCTGCCTGGTGCGGGACACGGGCGCGACCCGGCGGCAGGCACCCGTCCCCGTCCCCGCGCCGGGACGGCCGGACGAGCACCCCACCGCGCTCGTGGACCAGCTGTGCCTGGACGTGCCCGCACGACGGTTCGACGCCGAGGTGGCGTTCTGGTCGGAGCTCACGGGCTGGGCGCCACGCCGCGGGAGCGTGGGTGAGCTCGTGCCGCTCGAGCGACCCGCGGGGATGCCGCTGCGCCTCATGCTGCAACGCCTGGGCGCTGACGACCCGCGCCGCACCGTGACCGCGCACCTGGACGTGGCCTGCACCGCGCGGCACGCGGTGGAGCGCGCGCACGTGGCCGCCGGCGCGCGCGTGCGGGGCCACGGGCCCCGGTGGACGACGCTCGTCGACCCCGCGGGCCTGCCCTACTGCCTCACCGACCGCGACCCCACCTCAGGCCTCCTGCCCACCTGAGGCGACCGCGTGCCGCGCGGTCGTGGACGCGAAGCCGAGCCACGTGTGCCGGTTGCCCGCCCAGCACCACCCGACCTTGGGCGCGCCGCGCCGCTCCCGGCCGTCCCGGCCCGTACCACCGGAGATCCACAGCGCGGGCGTGCGTGCGTCGAGCCGGCCGCGGGCGCCGACCCGCCGCGATCCGATCGTCATGAAGCAGCGGTTCCGCTCGAGCACGCCCGGCACCTGGAGCGCCCAGTGCACACCCTCGGCGAGCGTGAGCGGTGAGCGACCGCGGGCGGTCAGCTCGACCAGCGCCTCGTCGGGGGACCAGTTGGCGAGGTCGTCGCCCCGGTCCGGCGGCTCGATCACGTAGACCGGGGTGGTGGGCACGTCCAGGTCCGGCAGCGGCATGAAGTCGTCGACGTCCGTCATGTCCTGGACCACGAAGCCGGACCGCCCGCCGAGCGACAGCAGCGGCGCGAGCGCGGACACCGGTGCGCACGTGGGGGAGACGACGAGGAGCCCGTCGGCCGGCCCGTCGGCCGCGGCACGCCGGAGCGCGTCGGCCGTGAGGCCGGCGGTCGTGTGGACGCCGAGGTGGATCAGCCGGTCCGCCTGCGCGGGCAGGGCGGGCAGGACCGGGGGCGCGGGCGAGGGCGTCGTCGTCACGGACGCAGCAACGGCCGCCGCGTGGGCCGCGTTCCCGGCAGCCGGGGTGAAGCCTCACGTCCCGTCGGCGTCGCGCAGCCACTCCCGCATCTGCTCGGCGTCCGCGGGTCCCACGGTCACGATCTCCCGCACCTGGATCGGCTGCCCCAGGGGGACCCCGCCCCGGCCGGGGACGGCCGAGACGAGCGCGGCGATCTCGAGCGCGCGCTCGAGCGACGCCACCTCGACCACCTGGAAGCCCGCGAGCCACTCGCTGTACTCCGCGAACGGACCTTCGGTCACGGTGGTCGCGCCCGGGCCCTGCGAGCGGACCACGCGCGCCACGTCGGGACCGGCGAGCACCTCCCCGCCCACCAACTCGCCGCGTGCCGCGAGCTCGTCGTTGAGGCGGCCGTAGTACGCGAGGTGGGCGTCCACCTCAGCGGGCGTCCACCGGTCCATCGGGGTGGGGTCGGCGCCGGGCTGGAAGTCCACGGCGAGCAGGTAACGGGGCATGGCGCGCTCCTTCGCGAGTACGGGATGCGGTCACCAGCATGACGAGCGAGCGCGCGCAGGATCGACTCCGGGCGGGAGAAATCCCTGGTCGCGGGTAGTTGCCCGGGTAGAGTGCCACCGTCCCGCTGTGCGGGACGAGCGTCCCGACGGGCGGTCACCGGACCGCGTGGCACCGCAGGGACCGCCCGCCGGCCGCGTCCCCGCGACGGCGCGCGTCACGACGACGCCGCGTCCGAGCAGCGACGCACCGAGCGTCCCGCGTGCCTCGAGGCGCGCCGGGCGTCCGCGAGACCAGCGGCGGGCCGACCGGGAGCAGGGGGCTGGATGAACGCGCGCACGGCAGGCGGACTCATGGCGCTGGCGCTGGTGGCGACCGTGTCGCTCACGGCGTGCGACGACGACCCGCCGGGTCCTCAGGACGCCGCCGCGGCGCTCGCGGCCGCGCTGCAGGACGGTGACCTGTCCGACGTCGCGCTCGCTGCGGGGACCACGCCGGCCCAGGCGGCCGAGCAGCGCACCGCCGCGTTCGACGCGGTGCTGGACGCGCTGGGCGACGACGCGCTGCGCGTCGAGGTCGAGTCGGCCGAGCCGGCCGAGGACGACGACGCGAGCGCGGTCGTCGAGCTCGCGTGGACCTGGGTGACGGGCCGGACCGAGGACTGGACGTACACGACGACCGCGCGGATGACGCGTGACGACGAGGACGTCTGGGCCACCGCGTGGGACCGCACGATCCTGGTGCCGGACCTGACCGAGGGCGAGGACCTCGCGGTGGTCCGCCGGAGCGCCGAGCGCGCGGACGTCCTGGGGGCGGACGACGAGGTGCTGGTCGAGGCGCGCCCGGTGCTCCGCATCGGCATCGACAAGACGCGCATCACGCCCGAGCGCACGCCCGCCGCGGCGCGCGCGCTCGCGGACGCGCTCGAGATCGACGCCGACGCGTACGCCGAGCGCGTGGCGGCCGCGGGCGAGAAGGCGTTCGTCGAGGCCATCGTCGTGCGCACGGGCGACCGGTCCTACGACGTCGAGAAGCTCACCGCGCTGGACGGCGTGCTCGCGTCGCCCGGCGAGCTGCCGCTCGCCCCCACGCGCGAGTTCGCGCGGCCCGTGCTGGGCACGGTCGGTCCCGCGACCGCCGAGGTCATCGAGAAGTCCGAGGGTGCGATCGCCGCGGGCGACCTGACGGGGCTGTCCGGCCTGCAGCGCCAGTTCGACGAGCAGCTGCGCGGTGTCGCGGGCCTGACCATCGAGGCGGTGGACCAGGAGACCTCGGCGACGCGCGAGCTGTTCGAGATCGCCCCGGTGGCCGGCGAGCCGCTGCGCCTCACGCTCGACCTCGACCTGCAGCAGACGGCCGAGGACGTGCTGCGGGACGTGGTGCCCGCGTCCGCGGTCGTCGCGATCCGGCCCTCCACCGGGGCCGTGCTCGCGGCGGCGAGCGGTGCGGGCGGTGAGGGCATGTCCACCGCGACGCTGGGCCAGTACGCGCCGGGCTCGACCTTCAAGGTGGTCAGCGCGCTCGCGCTGCTGCGGTCGGGCATGTCGCCCGAGTCCGACGTGCGGTGCGAGCCGAGCGTCGTGGTGGACGGGCGCCGGTTCGACAACTTCCCGGACTACCCGGCCGACGCGCTCGGGCAGATCCCGCTGCGCACCGCGTTCGCGAACTCGTGCAACACGGCGTTCATCGGTCAGCGGGACGCGGCGCCGCAGGACGCGGTCGTGGACGCCGCGGGTTCGCTGGGTCTGCTGCCGCAGGCGGCGCTCGGCTACGCGTCCTTCCTGGGCGCCGTGCCGTCCGACTCCGACGGCACGGACCACGCGGCGACGATGATCGGGCAGGGCCGCGTGCTGGCCTCACCGTTGGGCATGGCGACGGTCGCGGCCTCGGTCGCGGCCGGACGCACGGTGCTGCCGCAGCTGGTCGTCGACGACGACGCGCAGGCACGCGACCGCGAGCAGGCCACGCCCGGGACGCCGCAGCCCACCGACGACGCCGGGCCGGTCCGCCCGCTGGTCGACCTCACGCAGCAGGAGGCCGCCCAGCTGCGCGAGCTCATGCGCGGCGTGGTGACGGACGGCGGGGCCGCGTTCCTCCAGGACGTGCCGGGTGAGCCCGTCGCCGCCAAGACCGGCACCGCCCAGTTCGGCCCCGAGGACGACCTGCGCAACCACGTCTGGATGATCGCGATCCAGGGTGATCTGGCGGTCGCGGTGTTCGTCGACGAGGGTGAGTACGGCTCGACCACCGCGGGGCCCCTGCTCGCGGAGTTCCTGGCCGCGGCCCGCTGACCGACCCTGGACCGACCCCGCGCCCACCCTGGAGGACCGCCGTGACCCAGCCCGACCACGCACCCGGGCGCCCCGCCTGGCTGCGCACGCTGCCCGGCACGGACCTCACGGTCTCGGCGGTCGCGCTGGGCGGCGGCCCGCTCGGCAGCATGCCGGACCTGTTCGGACGCGACGTCCCGGCCGACGAGGGCGTGGCGACCGTGCTGGCCGCGCTGGACTCGCCGATCCGCTTCCTCGACACGTCCAACGGGTACTCGGACGGTGAGTCGGAACGGCGCATCGGGGCCGCGCTCGCGCTCGCGGACGGCAAGCCCGCCGACGTCGTCGTCGCCACCAAGGTGGACCCGCGCGGCGTGGACTACTCGGGAGACCGGGTGCGCGCGTCGGTCGCGGAGAGCAAGGCGCGACTGGGGCTCGACGAGCTCCCGCTGGTCCACCTGCACGACCCGGAGTTCCACGACTTCGCGGCGATGACGGCTCCCGGCGGCGCCGTGCACACGCTCGTCGAGCTCCGCGAGGCGGGCGTCGTCGGCCGGATCGGGCTCGCGGGCGGGCGCGTGCAGGACATGGCGCGGTACCTGGACCTCGGCGTGTTCGACGTGCTGCTGGTGCACAACCGCTGGACGTTGCTGGACCGCAGCGCGGGCCCGCTGATCGCGGAGGCGCGTCGTCGCGGCATGGGCGTGCTCAACGCGGCCGTGTACGGCGGAGGCATCCTCGCGGCGCAGCAGGGGGGCCCGACGACGTACGGCTACCGGCCCGCCCCGCGTGAGGTGCTGGACGCCGCCGCGCGGATGCGCGAGGTGTGCGCGGCGCACGGGACGGACATCGCGACCGCGGCGCTGCAGTTCTCGCTGCGCGACGAGCAGATCGCGTCGACCGTCGTCGGGATGAGCAGGCCCGCGCGCGTGCAGGCCACGGTCGAGGCCGCCGGACGCGCGCTCCCGGATGCCCTGTGGCCCGAGCTCGAGGCGCTCCTGCCGCCCGCGCACGTCTGGCTCGACGCGGACTGAGCGGCCGCCCGGACGTCACGAGCGTCCCGCGGGTAGCGTCGAGCCATGACTGCGGTGCTGGTGACGGGTGGGAGCGGCAAGCTGGGGCGCGCGGTGGTGACGCACCTCGCCGAGCACGGGTACGACGTGGTCAACGTCGACACCGCCGCACCGCCGCCCGGCCAGCCGGCCCGGTTCACGCGTGTCGACCTCACCGACCTGGGCCAGGTGGTCGAGGTGATGCACGGGGTCGACGACCGCTACCGCGGCATCGACGCGGTGGTGCACCTCGCGGCGATCCCCGCACCGGGCCTGCGGCCGAGCGGCGCCACGTTCGCCAACAACGTCGTCGCGACCCACCACGTGTTCCTGGCCGCACGGCAGGCGGGCATCAGGAACGTGGTGTGGGCGTCGTCGGAGACCGTGCTCGGGCTGCCGTTCGAGACGCCGCCCCCGTACGTGCCGGTCGACGAGGAGTACGCCGTCCGCCCGGAGTCCACGTACTCGCTCGGCAAGGCGGTGGAGGAGGAGATGGCGCGCCACTTCGCTCGCTGGGACCCCGAGCTCAAGATCCTGGCCCTGCGGTTCTCCAACGTCATGGTCGAGGAGGACTACGCGCAGTTCGCCTCCTTCCGGCCCGAGGACCGCGACTGGAACCTGTGGAGCTACATCGACGCGGTGGACGGTGCCGAGGCGGTCCGCCTCGCGCTCGAGAGCGACCTGCGCGGCTTCGAGGCGTTCGTCATCGCGTCCCCGGACACGGTCCTCGAGACCCCCAGCGCGGAGCTCGCGGCCACCTACCTGCCGGACGTGCCGGTGCGCCGGCCGCTCGAGGGCCACGAGACGCTGCTGGGCATCGACAAGGCCCGCCGCCTGCTCGGCTGGGCGCCGAGGCGGTCGTGGCGGTACCACGTCGAGCGGTGAAACGACGCCTGTGACCTGCGGTGACACCCGTCCGGTCGCGCACGCGGCGGACGGACCGACCGACCGTAGGACGTTCGTCCCGCCCGGACGTAACGGACACTGGGCCGAACGGGTGAAAACGCTGTCCTGGAGTATTTGGGGGGTTTCGCGCCCTTGGCCCAGGAAAGTGCGGTGGTCTACTGTCAGACCTGTCAGCGAAACGGCAAACCCTCCGCGAGGAGGGGACGCAAAGCCACGGGACCCACGACGGTCAGCCGGGCTACCGAAGAGACAGGAAGTTTCATGGACCAGACCGGGTTCCCCCTCGAGCCGTCTCAGTCCCCCTCCCTCAGCCCCGCATCGTCGCCGCTCGCCCGCGCTCAGGCGTGGGCCGTGCTGGCCGCGAGCCGGAGCGTCCTGGACCGCATCCCCTCGCAGCGCGAGCCCGCGGCGGCCTGACGGCCACACGACCCGGCACCCCGGTGCCACCCGAACGCCGATGCGGACACCGCATCGGCGTTCGTCGTTCGCAGACCAGGATCCGGACCCGACCTCGAGCGGACGGGTCCGACCGGGTGCGCAGGCGACGCGTGCGGACGTCAGCGGCCTCAGAGCTCGCCCGTGCGCTGCAGGTACCGCATGGCCACCCAGCCCAGGGGGATCCGGATCCAGAACGTGACCAGCCGGAACAGCACCGCGACCGAGGTCGCGATACCGGGGTTGATGCCCGTGACGGTGGCGAGCGACGCGGCCAGCGCGACCTCGATCGCACCCATGCCGCCGGGGGTCGGCACGAGCGCACCGGCGGTGTTCCCGGCGAGGTA
This sequence comes from Cellulomonas gilvus ATCC 13127, assembly GCF_000218545.1. Classification (NCBI taxonomy): domain Bacteria; kingdom Bacillati; phylum Actinomycetota; class Actinomycetes; order Micrococcales; family Cellulomonadaceae; genus Cellulomonas; species Cellulomonas gilvus. The sequence goes on along the minus strand of NC_015671.1, from coordinate 3,442,945 downwards.
GACGATCGCCACCTGGATCAGGCTGGCCTCCTGGCCGAACGCCGCGAGGCACGCGTCGAACGCGAGCACGAAGCCGAGCGTCATCACCAGGTTGCCGGTCACCGCGACGGCCAGGCGCCACGGGCGGCCGAGCACGTCGATCAGGCGGGGCCAGATCTGGCGCAGCGTGGGGACGATCTTGGCCAGCGCCCACTGCCGCACCCACGGCACCAGCAGCGCGGCGCCGACCAGCGCGGCCATGATCGCGACCGCGATCAGCACGGTCGGGGAGATGGGCAGCTGCGACTCGCTGCCGCCTGACGTCACGGACAGCACCACGAGCAGCGCGAGCGTCACGACGAGCTGGCTGACCTGGACCATCGCGACCGTCGCGGCCGCGAGCGACGTGCTGACCCCGCGGCGCGTGAGCATGCGCAGGTTCAGCGCGGCCGGACCGATCCCCGCGGGAGCGGCGAGCGCGACGAAGCTCGCGGCGGCCTGCACCACGTGCGTGCGCCACACGGGCAGGCGTGCGGGCGAGAACGCGATGAGCGTCATGCTCGCGCCGACCACGGGCAGCAGGCCGAGCACGAACGCGAGCGCGGTCCAGCGCCAGTCGGACGCGCGCAGCGCGTCGGTGATCTCGTCGATGTTGACGCGCGTGACGACGAACAGGATCGCGACGATCGGCACGATGATCGTCAGCACCGTGCGCGCACCGAACCGCACCAGCTGCTGGGGCTCGACGTCCGCCTCGGGCAGGCGCGCGACGATCGCGGCGCGCAGCGCGTCGAGCACGCCGCGCTGACCGCGCAGCTGGCTGCGGGTCAGCTCGGGCAGCGTGATGCCCTGCAGGAGCGGGCCGATCGCCGCGATGTCGTCGTCGGTCAGTGCGCGGATGGCCGACTGCATGGCGCGGTCGACGCCCACGCGCAGCGCGAGCATCGCCAGCAGCTGCGTGAGGTCCATGCGCCGCGCCAGGTCGGCGGCGGCCACGTAGCCGGTCTCCCAGCCGACGAGCCACACCATGGGCCGTCCGACGACGTCGTCGACCAGCACGACGTCCGACGTGATGGCGCGGTGCGCCATGCCCGCGTCGTGCGCGGTGCGCAGCTGCGCCCAGACCTCCGTGAGCAGCTCGTCGGTCAGGAGGTCGTCCGGCAGGTCGGTGAGCGGCACGGCGCGCCCCGGCTGCGCCTGGACCAGGAGCATCGAGTCGCGCGCCTCAGCGACGCGCAGCAGCTCGGGGGTGCGCACGCCCGCCGCGCGCGCGGCGTAGGACAGCAGCGCGGTGCGCTCCGTGGTCTGGCGCAGCGACTGGACCGAGCGCCCCTCGAGCCCGCGCAGGCGCAACGAGCGCCACACGCGCGAGACCATTCCGGCCACCTGCCGGTCGCCGTCGACGACGACCAGGTCGAGGCGCTCGTCGGCGTCGGTGGTCAGCTCGTAGGTGCGGTAGCCGGTGGAGCGGACCAGCGCGCGCGCGGCCGCGTCGTGCGCGGTCTCGTCGCCCAGCGGGTCGTCGGACGCGTCGATGCGGCGCAGCCGCACCGGTTCGAACCCCGCACGGCGGACCCCCGCGACGAGGCTCTCGCCGTACGCGCGCTCGCTGCGCACACCCGAGCCGTACCGCACCACCAGGCCGGCCACCCGACCCAGCAGCAGCGCGACCGCGAGGCCGGGCAGCGAGACCTGCGCGGTGACCAGCAGGACCGCGATCGCGACCCACAGCAGGTTCCAGCCCCACGCGACCGTGCGTCGCCGGGACCGCGGCCCGCTGACCGTGAGGAGGCCCGCGAGCATCGCGACGTAGCCCGGCACGGTGAGGGTCCAGGCCCCGCGCTCGAGGACCGAGAGCCCGCGGACCAGCTCGTCGGACCCGAGCCGCTCGACCAGCAGCACCGTGGTGGCCGTCAGCCCGACGGCGAGCACCGCGGCGGCGAGCGCCTCGATGAGCTGGCGCCCGAGCCGGCGGAACGCGAGCTCCATGCCCACCGCGATGGGGACGACGAGGGTCACGAACCCCTCGAGGACCTGCACGGGCACGAACAGGATGCGGCGCAGCAGCGTGGCGAAGCCCTGCACGTCCTCCGCGACGCCCGTGGTGGTGTGCTGCGCGTACGTGGCGAGGACCATGACGAGCGCGATGCCGAGACCGGCGATGCTCGCGGCGATCACGTCGCTCGGGTGGTGCACGCGGACCGCGGGCGCGTCGTCGACCACGATGCGCGCGGCCTCCGCCTCGGCGTCCGGCCGGGTCTGCTCGGGGGCCGGACCGCCCGTCAGGACGCCGGCCAGCATGCTCTGTGCGGTCTCGAGGTCGGCGCGCGGCACGTCGGCACCCGCGGTGGTGGGGTCGGCCGACGCGGCAACCTTCGGCCGGCGCACAGACATAGGGGCGAGTCTAGGCAGCGCGACGCGCCGGGGTGCCCCGTCCGGCTGTCAGTCGAGGCCGACGGCGGCCAGCCACCCCGGGGGGATCAGGGCGTAGCCGACGAACACGGTGATGTCCATGACGGTGTGCGCCACCACGAGCGGCATCACGCGCCGCGTGCGGCGGTAGTACCAGGCGAACACGACGCCCATCACGACGTTGCCGACGAACGCGCCCCAGCCCTGGTACAGGTGGTAGGAGCCGCGCAGCAGCGCGCTCGCGGCGATGATCGCGGGCGTCGACCAGCGCAGCGTGCGCAGGCGCTCCATCAGGTAGCCGACCGCGACGACCTCCTCGAGCAGCGCGTTCTTGAGCGCCAGGACGATCAGGAGCGGGATGGTCCACCAGTGGTCGTCGATCGTCGTCGGCTGCACCTGGACGGTGATGCCCAGCACCCGGCCGATCGCGTACAGGCCCAGCCCCGGCACGCCGATCGCCGCGGCCAGACCCACCCCGATGCCCAGGTCACGCCACGGGCGCGCGAACGTCAGCCCGATCCGGCGGACCGCCGAGCGGCCGTCCGCGGACAGCAGGTACAGCGCGAGCGCCACGGGGACCAGCGCGAAGCCGATCGCGAGGACCTGGTAGATCACGTCGAGCCACGGCCGCGCGTTGAGCGTCTGGTTGATGGTGGTCGACTGGTCCGCGAGCGCCGGGCCCGCGGTGAGCCGGTCCAGCATGTTCACGATCGCGTACACGCCCGAGCGCCCGAGCGACAGGCCTAGCACGATCCAGATCTCGACCGTGAGCCGGCGGCGCACGGCGCGCTCCGACGGCGGGGGAGCCGTGGTCTGCGCGATGGCCTCGCCGGTCATGCGACGAACTGTAGGTCCGTATGCCGTGCGGTCGTTGCCCCGGACCGCGGGCCTGGGCAGACTCCACCGTGGACGGTCGGGCGGAGCAGCCCGGACGCCGGTGCCGAGGGGGCCGCGCATGGTGAGCAGGACGACGGACGAGCCGGTGGTCGAGCTGACCGGTGTCACGCGCCGGTTCGGAGCGGTGGTCGCGCTCGACGACGTGTCGCTCACGGTGCGACCCGGCGAGCTGGTGGGCCTGCTCGGGCCCAACGGCGCGGGCAAGACGACGTTGCTCAGCCTGGTCAGCGGGCTCCGCAAGCCCGACGCGGGCACGGTCCGGCTGTTCGGCGGCGACCCGCGCTCGGCGTCCTCGCGGCTGGGCCTGGGCACGACCCCGCAGGAGACGGGCCTGCCGGACACGCTGCGCGTCGCCGAGGTGGTCCAGCTGGTCGCGGGGCACTACCGCGACCCCATGCCGCTCGAGGAGGTGCTGACGCGGTTCGGGCTCACCGACCTGGCGCGCCGGCAGACGGGCGGCCTGTCGGGCGGCCAGAAGCGTCGGCTCGCGGTCGCGCTCGCGCTCGTCGGGCGGCCGCGCCTGGTGCTGCTCGACGAGCCGACCACGGGGCTGGACGTCGAGGCGCGGCACGTGCTCTGGCAGGCGCTGCGCGACTACCACGCCGACGGTGCGACCGTGCTGCTGACCAGCCACTACCTGCAGGAGATCGAGGAGCTCGCGCAGCGCGTCGTGGTCGTCGGGCAGGGCCGCGTGCTCGCCGACGGGGACCTCGGGGCGGTGCTCGCCCTCGTCTCCCGGCGACGGATCCTGCTCACGGTCCCGCCCTCGGCGCGCGGCGTGGTCGAGGCGGTCCCGGGCGTCGAGGGCGTGCAGTCGCAGCCGCACGGCGACGACGAGCGGCTCACGCTGCTCGCGGCCGACGCGGACCAGGTGGTGCGCACGCTCGTCGCGCAGCAGGTGCCCTTCCGGGACCTGGAGGTGCGCGGCGCCTCGCTCGAGGAGGCGTTCCTGACGCTGACCGCGGGCGCCGACGAGCTCGCCGACGACCATGCCGGATCCCCGGCGGGGGCGGGACGATGACCGCGACCGGCGACGCCGTCGTGCAGGATGACGGCGCGGCCCGCCCGCAGCCGTTCTGGCGGCTCGCGTGGCTGCACGGACGGCTGGGCTTCGTCGAGACGGTGCGCATCCCCATCGCGGTGATCGGCAACCTGCTGTTCCCGGCGCTCGCGCTGCTGTTCTTCGTCGTCCCGTTGCCGCAGGTCGCCTCCGACCCCGTGGCGGCGACGGCCGCGGTGGCCCAGCTCGGCACGTTCGCGGTCATGTCCACGTGCCTGTTCTCGTTCGGTGCGGGCGTGTCCGAGGACCGGCAGCGGCCGTTCGACCCGTACCTGCGCACGCTGCCCGCGGGTCCGGGCCCGCGGCTGACCGGCCGTGTGCTCAACGGGCTGCTGTGGTGCTACCTGGCCCTCGTGCCCGTGGTGCTGGTCGGCTGGCTCCTCACCGCGGCGCGCCTCACGCCCGCGCAGGCGCTGTGGTCGCTGGTGCTCGTGGTGGCCGCCGCGGTGCCGTTCCTGCTGCTGGGCCTGGCGATCGGGTACCGGCTCACGTCCAAGGCGGCCATCCCCGTGGTGCAGGCCGTGCTGTTCCCGCTCGCGTTCGCGGGTGGCCTGTTCATGCCGCCCGAGGCGTTCCCGCGCTGGCTGGACGTGCTGTCGCAGGGCCTGCCGTCGCGCGCGGTGCGCGACCTGGTGGTGCAGATGACCACGGGCACCGAGGCGTACGCGCTCGCGCTGCCCGTGCTGCTGGGATGGACCGCGCTGTTCGCGACGCTCGCGGTGCTGGCGTACCGGGCCGACGAGGGCCGCCGCTTCCGGTGATCCCGGCGGCGCGGCGGCCCGTCGTCGGCGCGGTCAGCGGGCGAACCGGCGCAGGCGCAACGAGTTGCTCACGACGAGCACGGACGACAGCGCCATGGCCGCGCCGGCGATCATCGGGTTGAGCAGTCCGAGCGCCGCGAGCGGGATGGCCGCCACGTTGTACGCGAACGCCCAGAACAGGTTCTGCCGGATGATCCGCAGCGTCCGGCGGGACAGCGCGATGGCCTGTGCGGCGGCACGCAGGTCTCCGCGCACCAGCGTGATGTCGGCCGCCTCGATCGCGACGTCGGTGCCCGTGCCCATGGCCAGGCCCAGGTCGGCCGCTGCGAGCGCGGCCGCGTCGTTGACGCCGTCGCCGACCATCGCCACGCGCCGGCCGTCGCGCTGCAGCCGCTCCACCCACGCGAGCTTGTCCTCGGGCAGGACCTGCGCGACGACCTCCTCGATGCCGACCTCGCGGGCGACCGCCCGTGCGGCGCCCTCGTTGTCGCCCGTGAGGAGCAGCGGGCGCAGGCCCAGGGCGCGCAGCTCGTCGACGGCCGCGCGCGACGTCGGCTTCAGGGGGTCACGGACCACGAGCACCGCGCGTGCGGTGCCGCCCCACGCGACCATGACGGCCGTGGCACCCGCCTGCTCGGCCTCGGTGAACGCGGTGTGCAGCGCGACGGTCTGGACGCCGTGCTCCGCGAGCCACGACGGGCGTCCGACGAGCACGCGGTGGCCCATCCCGACTCCCGCGTGCGCGGTGCGCACCACGCCGAGCACGCCGCGGCCGGGGGTCGCCGCGAAGTCGTAGACCTCGTCCCAGCCGATCTGCACGCCGTCCTGCCCGGCCGCGGGCTCCTCGGGCCCGGGGCCCGCCTCCTGCGCCCACGCGGCGACGACGGCCTGGGCGATCGGGTGCTCGGAGCGTGCCTCGACGGCTGCGGCCAGCCGCAGCGCCTCGGCGCGGGCGGCCGCGCTGTCCGGTGTGCCGGCGGGCAGCAGCACGTCGGTCAGGGCCATGCGGCCCTGCGTGACGGTGCCCGTCTTGTCGAGCACCACGGTGTCCACCACGCGCGTGCGCTCGAGGATCTCCGGTCCCTTGATGAGGATGCCGAGCTGCGCGCCGCGGCCCGTGCCGACCAGCAGCGCGGTGGGCGTGGCCAGCCCGAGCGCGCACGGGCACGCGATGATCAGCACCGCGACCGCGGCGGTGAACGCCGCCTGCGCGCCTGCGCCGGTCGCGAGCCACACCGCGAGCGTGCCGACCGCGAGCACGAGCACCACCGGCACGAACACCGCGGAGATCCGGTCGGCGAGGCGCTGCACGGGCGCCTTGCCGGTCTGCGCGCGCGCCACGAGCCGGCCGATCTGCGCCAGGCGGGTGTCCGCGCCCACGCGCGTCGCGCGGACCACGAGCGAGCCCGAGGCGTTGATGGTGGCGCCGGTGACCTCGTCGCCCGGACCCACCTCGACCGGCACGGGCTCACCCGTGAGCAGCGACGTGTCGAGCGCCGACGTGCCGGAGACGACCACGCCGTCGGTCGCGACCTTCTCCCCGGGGCGCACCACGAACTCGTCGTCGACGCGCAGCCGGTCCACCGGGACGCGCTCCTCGGTCCGCACCCCGCCCGGGCCCGTGACCAGCAGCGCGACGTCCTTGGCGCCGAGGTCGAGCAGGGCGCGCAGCGCGTCGCCCGCGCGTCGGCGCGAGCGGTGCTCGGCGTAGCGCCCGGCCAGCAGGAACGTGGTCACGACGGCGGCGACCTCGAAGTAGAGCTCCGGCATCGCGCCCATGTGCGCGTCACGCGGCCACAGGGTGGGGGTCATCGTCATGCCCGGCTCGCCCGCACCGCCCAGCAGCAGGGCCCACAGCGACCACCCGGTCGCGGCGACGATCCCGATGCTCACGAGCGTGTCCATGGTGGACGCGCCGTGCCGGGCGGCCCGCACGGCCGCGCGGTGGAACGGCCACGCCGCCCACGTCGCGACCGGCAGCGCGAGCGCCGTGACCAGCCACTGCCAGCCGCGGAACTGCGTCGCCGGGACCATCGAGAGGACCACCACCGGAACGGTGAGGACCGCGGCGACCCGCAGGCGGCGGCGCAGGTCCGACCCGCGCGCGTCGACGGGCGCCGACGTGTCCTCGTCGGGGTCCATGTGGTGCCCCTCGGCCATCGAGTGCCCGCTCAGCGCGTGCTCGACGTCGTCGGCCGCCGGGTGCCCGTCGTGGTGCGCCGTCGCGTGCTCGTCGTGCGCGGCCGCGGGTGCGACCTGTGGGAGGCGGGCCGAGTAGCCCGCGGCCTCGATCGCGGCGACGAGGTCCGCGGGCGTCACCGACGGGTCGGTCGACTCGACGTGCGCGGACTCGAGCGGCAGGTTGACGGTGGCTGTCACCCCGGGCAGGCGCTGCAGGCGCTTCTCCACGCGGGCGACGCATGACGCGCACGTCATGCCCTCGACCGCGAGGTCGACGACGAGCGGGGTGCGCTGGTCGGTGCTCATGCTGCGGGCCTCCTTGGCCGGTGCGGCGCGGGTGGGGGAGCGGGTGGGAGGAGCGGTTACAGGAGCGAGCGGCGCGGCGTGACCGCGTAGCCCGCCTCGTCGACGGCGCCGGCGACGGCCTCGTCGGACAGCGGGTCCTGCGACGTGACGGTCACGCGTGACGAGCCGCCGACGACGAGGTCGACCTGCACGTCGGTGACGCCCGGCAGCGCCTCGAGCTCGCTGGTGACGTGCTTGACGCAGTTGCCGCACGTCATGCCGTCGACGCCGAAGGTTGTGGTCTGGCTCATGGGTGTCTCCTCGGTGGGTGGGTGGATCAGCTGCGGACCAGGCGGGCGATCGCGTCGGCTGCCTCGCGGACCTTGGCGTCGCCCTCCTCGGGCGAGCGGCGGGCCGCGTCGACGACGCAGTGGCCCAGGTGGTCCTCGACCAGGCCGATGCTCACGGCCTGCAGCGCCTTCGTGACCGCCGCGATCTGGGTGAGGACGTCGATGCAGTAGGTGTCCTCGTCGACCATGCGGGCGATGCCCCGCACCTGCCCCTCGATGCGGCGCAGGCGCTTGAGGTAGTCGTCCTTGTCGCTCGTGTAGCCGTGCACGGGTCCTCCCGGTGGTGTCGCCGACCTCAGCAACATACCCCCGGTGGGTATTCCCGACCCCGCCTGGCGCCGCGCTGGGCTCAGCCCAGACGCGCGAGCAGCGCCTCGAAGGAAGGGGTCAGCGACTCGACGTACGTCTTGGTCAGGTGCGACTGGTCGCGGTACACGACCATGTCCTCCGCGACCACGTGGCACGTCTCGCCGGGGCACGTGGCGGTCGAGAGGTCGAGCACCTCGACGTCGGCGAGCCCGTCAGCCGCGTCGGACTCGGGGGACATCCGCCAGCCCTCGGGTGCAGGGAAGGCGCAGGCCTCCGCGGAGCCCTGCTCCACGAGGCAGTCCGGCGGGTCGAAGGGTGCCTGGGGCGGTTCGTCGATCAGGACGACGTGGATCCCCGCGGCCGTCAGCCGCTGCGCGACCGAGCGCAGCCCCGCGGTCATCTCGGCGTGCATCGCCGCACCGGTGATCTCCGCACCGCCGGTGCGGTCGATGAGCGTGGTGGTCGAGTTGTACGCCGAGACAAGGAAGACGACGTCCGGCTGAGCCGCGATCGTGCGCTCCAGCACCGCGGTGCGGTACTCGTCGCACTCCGTGAAGACCGCCTTGCGCTGGTCGTCCCACTTGGTCACGTCCGCGATCGGGCACGCGTTCTTCCCCCAGAGGTTGACGCGCCAGCCCTGGGCCTGCCCCGCCAGGTCGAGGCCGGGGAGCATCACCGAGGAGTGCGAGTCGCCCAGGAGGACGGCGGAGCGGCCGCCCTCCGGGTCGCCGAACAGGCACTCGTTGGGGACCGTGTCCTCGTACGAGAGCGCGCATCCGAGAGGTGTCATCGCCCGGTAGTCCTGGGCGGCGACGGCGGGGTCGGGCCGCAGCACGCGCTCCACCAGCTCGCCGTCGGGGCCGGGCACGGTGATCGGGATGCCCTTCTCGACCGTGTCCTGCGTGCGGGCCGCCAGCAGCTGGGTGGCCCCGAGGGTGACGAGGACCATGACGGCACCGAACGCCATCGACAGACGGTTCGAGCGAGCCAGCCGGGGTGCGCTGCGCAGAGGATTCTCGACGAACCGGTAGGCGACAGCGGCGACGACGAGCGACGCGAGCGCGAGCGCGATCCGGCCCCGCGGGCCCGCGCCGCCGAGCGCGGCTCCGCCGATCACCAGGAACGGCCAGTGCCAGAGGTACCAGGAGTACGAGACGTCGCCGATCCACTGCAGCGGTTGGACCGACAGGGCTCGGCCGACGAGCGTGTCGCCCCCGGTCCCCGCGGCCAGCAGCGCGACCGCCGAGAGGGTCGGCAGCAGCGAGGCCCAGCCGGGGTAGGCGAGGCCGCCGCGTCCGCCCTCGGAGAGCGCCGCCACCGCGACTCCCAGGCCGATGAGCCCTGCCACGGCCAGTGCCTGACGTACCGCCGCGGGCAGCTTGCCCACCTGCCGCGCACCTAGCGCGAGCAGCGCGCCCGCGGCGAGCTGCCACGCTCGCGCAGGGGTGCCGAAGAACGCGAACGGCTGGTTGGTGGTGGTCAGGCGCACGCACTCGACGAACGACGCGACCGCCACGGCCGCGATGACGACGGTCAGGGTGCGCGTCGGCACGCCGGACGGGGTGGCCCCGGTGCGACGGTGCAGGGCACGGACCGCGACCACGACGAGGGCGATCAGCAAGGGCCAGACGACGTAGAACTGCTCCTCGACGCCCAGCGACCAGAAGTGCAGGACGGGGCTCGTGGCGCGTCCGCCGGCGAGGTAGTCGGTCTCCTGCAGCGCGAACCGCCAGTTCGCCGAGAACAGCGTCGCCCACTGCAGGTCCACCAGCGCAGCGCTGCGCTCGAGCAGCGGGAGGAGCGTCACGATCCCGATGCCGGTGGCCAGCAGGGCGAGCGTGGACGCGGGCAGCAGACGGCGCACCCGGCGGGCCCAGAACCGCGACAGGTCAACCTGGCCGCGACCGGCGACCTCACGCAGCAGCAGGCCGGTGATGAGGAACCCGGAGACGACGAAGAACAGGTCGACGCCGACGAACCCACCCGTCAGCCCGGGGACCCCGGCGTGGTAGAGCACCACGGCGATGATGGCGAGCGCCCGCATCCCCTGGATGTCACCACGGCGGGCGGGTGCCGCCGGTCTCGACGGCGGGGCGACGGTCGTCAGGGCCGGCGCGGTGGTCACCCGGGGCATCTTGCCGGATCAGCAGGACGGATTGCCACGGTTCGGCGTCGTCGGGTGGATTTCGTGGGCAGGGCTGGACACGGGCGGGTCGGTTTCCCCTAGTATGCCGATCGTTCTGATCGGGTAACTCGGGATTGGCCCGAGCCCCGCCGTCCTCTCAGGGAGCTCACCGACATGATGTCCACCCTCCGCGGGCCGCGCGCCCGCACGTCGTCACGCCTCGCCGCGGTGCTCGTCGCCGCGTCGCTCCTGGCCGTGGCCGGGTGCGGCTCGTCCGACGAGCCCGAGACGACCGCCGACGGGACCGCCGGCGCCGGCGGCGGTGACAAGGCGATCGACCTCGTCGGGTTCGCCGTGATCCAGGCCGCCTACGACGACCTCGCGACCGGGTTCGCCGCGACCGACGCGGGCAAGGGCACGTCCGTCAAGGGCTCGTTCGGGGCCTCGGGCGCCCAGAGCCGCGCCGTGATCGCCGGACAGGACGCCGACCTCGTCGCGCTGTCGTTGACGCCCGACGTGACCAACATCGTCGAGGCGGGCCTGGTCGACCCGACCTGGGCGGACGACGAGCACCACGGCATCGTCTCCGACTCGGTGGTGGTCCTCGCGGTCCGCAAGGGCAACCCGAAGGGCATCCAGGGCTGGGACGACATCGTGAAGCCGGGCGTGGGCATCGTGACCGCGGACCCGGGCACGTCCGGCTCGGCCAAGTGGAACCTGCTCGGCGCGTACTCGCAGGCGCTGGGGGAGAACGACGACACCGCGGCGGCCGAGGCCTACCTGGGCAAGTTCGTCGAGAACGTCGTGAGCTGGAACGACTCGGGCCGCACCGCGACGGACGCGTTCGTCAAGGGCACGGGTGACGTGCTGATCTCCTACGAGAACGAGGCGATCGCGGCGCGCGCGGCGGGCGTCGAGCTCGACTACGTCGTCCCCGAGACGACGTTCCTCATCGAGAACCCCGCGGCCGTCACGACGACCGCGTCGCAGGCGGCCAAGGACTTCCTGGAGTACGTGCGCAGCGACGAGGGTCAGCAGATCCTGGTGGCGCACGGCTTCCGCTCGGTGAGCGGCGTGGCGCCCACGGGCGACGTCGAGGGCGCCAACGACCCGGCCAACCCGTTCCCGGACGTCGACATCATCACGGTCGAGGACCTGGGCGGCTGGAGCGCGGTCAACGACGAGCTGTTCGACAAGGAGAACGGCCTCGTCACGAAGCTGCGCGGCTGATGTCCCTGCTCACCCACGTCGACCGGGCGACGCCCCCCGCCTCCGGGCGGGGGCGTCGCCCCGGCGAGCTGACCGGTGGCGCGGGCCTCGGCCTGGGCGTGGGCGTGCTGTGGCTGAGCCTGCTGGTGCTGCTGCCGATCGCGGCGATCGTCTCGACCGCGTTCGACGACGGGATCGCGGGCTTCTGGGCCGCGGTCACCGACGACGAGGCGCTGGCCGCCATCCGGTTCACGGTGGGCGCCGCGGCGTTCGTCACGGTGGTCAACGCCGTGGTCGGCACGCTCATCGCGTGGGTCCTGGTGCGGGACTCGTTCCCGGGCAAGCGCGTGCTCGAGGTCGTCATCGACATCCCGTTCGCACTGCCGACCATCGTCGCGGGCCTGGTGCTCATCACGCTCTACGGGCCCAGCGGGCCGTTCGGGATCAACCTGGTCGGGACCCAGGCGGGCGTGGTGCTCGCGCTGCTGTTCGTCACGCTCCCGTTCGTGGTGCGTTCGGTGCAGCCCGTGCTCATCGACGCCGACCGCGAGGTCGAGCAGGCCGCCGCCTCGCTCGGGGCGTCCGGCCCCACCATCTTCCGCCGCGTCATCCTGCCGACCGTCACGCCCGCCGTGGTGTCCGGCGCCGCGCTGAGCTTCGCGCGTGCGCTCGGCGAGTTCGGCTCCGTGATCCTCATCTCCGCCAACCTGATCGGGAAGACGCAGGTGTCCTCGTCGTACATCCTCAAGATGATCGAGTCGCAGGAGGTCGAGCAGGCCGCGGCCGTCGCGACGCTGCTGCTGGGCGTCGCGGTGGTCGTGCTGGTGCTGCTCGACGTGCTCCAGCGCCGGACGGCGCGCCGTGGCTGACGTGACGCTGGTCGCGGACCAGCCTGCGCGTGCCGGGACGCGTCCGGGTGGGGCGCTCCCGCCGTCGCCGCACGTCCGCCGCCTGCGCCGGCGCACCACCCGCACCGCGTGGGTGCTGCGCCTGATCGCCATCGGCTACGTGCTCGCGCTCGTGGCGCTGCCCGTCGTCTCGGTGGTGCAGCACACGTTCGCCGACGGCCTCGGCCCGGTGTGGGACGTGCTGCGGTCCGAGGACTTCCTGGCGGCGCTGCGGCTGACCGCGCTGGTCGCCGGCATCGCGGTGGTGCTCAACACCGTGTTCGGCGTCGGTATGGGCTACCTGCTGGTGCGGTACCGGTTCTGGGGGCGCCGGTTCCTGTCGGCCGTGATCGACCTGCCGGTCTCGATCTCGCCGATCGTCGTCGGCGTCGCGCTGATCCTGGTCTTCGGGACCTACGGGTGGTTCGGCGAGCAGCTGGAGAGCGCCGGGTTCCGCGTGATCTTCGCGGTCCCGGGCATGGTGCTGGCCACCGTGCTGGTCTCGTTGCCGCTGGTGCTGCGCGAGGTGGTGCCGACGCTCGAGGAGGCCGGCATCGAGCAGGAGCAGGCCGCGCAGTCGCTCGGCGCCAACGCGTGGCAGCGGTTCTGGCGCATCACGCTCCCGACCATCAAGTGGGCGCTGGCGTACGGCGTCGCGCTCAGCCTCGCGCGGTCGCTCGGCGAGTTCGGCGCCGTGCGTGTGGTCTCCGGCTCGGTCGCCGGGGAGTCCCAGACGCTCACCCTCTACGTCAACGACTCGTACCAGGAGTTCGGTGCGGACGCGCAGCGGCAGGCGTTCGCCGCCGCGTTCGTGCTCATGGCGATCGCCGTCGCGCTGATCGTCGTCATCGCCGCGCTGCGGCCGAAGGAGGACAGGTCATGAGCCACACGGCTGCCCATGGGGCGGACGCGTCCGGCATCGTCGTGCGGGGCGTGCACCGGGCGTTCGGCGACTTCGTCGCGCTGCAGGACATCGACCTCGACGTGAAGCCCGGGGGGCTGACCGCGCTGCTCGGGCCGTCCGGCGGCGGGAAGTCCACGCTGCTGCGGATCATCGCCGGGCTGGACTACCCGGACCGCGGCACGGTGCGGATCGCGGGCCGCGACGCCACGTACCTGCCCCCGCAGCGGCGCTCGGTCGGCTTCGTGTTCCAGCACTACGCGGCGTTCAAGCACCTGACCACGGCGCGCAACGTCGCGTTCGGCCTCGAGATCCGCAAGCGGCCGAAGGCCGAGATCCGCGACCGCGTGCGTGAGCTGCTCGAGCTGGTGCACCTCGAGCAGTTCGCGGACCGCCTGCCGTCCCAGCTGTCCGGCGGGCAGCGCCAGCGCATGGCCCTGGCGCGTGCGCTCGCGGTCCAGCCCGAGGTGCTGCTGCTCGACGAGCCGTTCGGCGCGCTCGACGCCAAGGTCCGCAAGGAGCTGCGGGACTGGTTGCGCCGCCTGCACGACGAGGTGCACGTGACCACGCTGTTCGTCACGCACGACCAGGAGGAGGCGCTCGAGGTCGCCGACGAGATCGTCGTGATCAACGACGGCCGCATCGAGCAGATGGGCTCGCCCAGCGCGCTGTACGACCACCCCGCCAACGAGTTCGTCATGTCCTTCCTGGGCCCGGTCACGCGGCTGGCGGGGACGCTCGTGCGCCCGCACGACATCGAGGTCCTGACCGACGAGCGCGCGGGCGCCGTGCAGGCCGAGGTCACCCGGCTGCTGCGGGTGGGCTACGAGGTGCGCGTGGAGACGCGCGCCGCCGACGGCTCGACGCCGTGGGTCCAGCTCACGCGGGCCCAGGTCGAGGAGCTCGGGCTGCGCACGGGTGCCACCGTGTGGCTGCGCGCCCTGGTGCCCACCCCGCTCGCCGCGGCCGGGGCCGTGACCGCCGGCCGGTCGGCCTGAGGCGCGCGCGTGCACATCTCCGCGAAGGTGGACTACGCCGTCCGCGCTCTCCTGCTGCTCGCGCAGCGCGCCCCCGAGCTGGTCACCGCCGAGGCCCTCAGCGCCGAGCAGGACCTGCCGCGTGAGTACGCCGAGGCGATCCTCACCGAGCTGCGCAAGCTCGGGTACGTGGTGAGCAAGCGCGGCGCGGGAGGCGGGTTCCAGCTGGCCCGGCCGGCGGGCGAGATCCTCGTCGGGCCCGTGGTCGGCGCGCTCGAGGGGCCGTTCGTGACCGTGCGGGCCACGCCGCCCGAGGCGATCGCGTACCGGGGCGTCGCACAGCACCTGCCGTCCCTGTGGGGTGCGCTCGACGAGTCGCTGCACGGCGTCCTCGACTCGGTGACGCTCGCCGACCTGCTGGTGGGCCACATCCCGACCCAGGCCGCGCCGCCCGACGCGCGCCCCGCGCCCACGCTCCGGACCTGACCCGGGTCACGGGGTCGGCGCGGGCGGACGCGCTCGGCCGGGCACAATGGGCGCATGCGGGTCTCGGCGAAGGCGGACTATGCGGTGCGGGCGTGCGCCGAGCTGGCGACCAACCCGACCGGTGAGCCGGTCGCGGTGGAGACGCTCGCGGCCGGCCAGGGCCTGCCGACGAGCTTCCTGGAGCGCATCCTCGGCGACCTGCGCCGGGGTGGCGTCGTCGTGAGCGTGCGCGGCCGGTCCGGGGGCTACAAGCTCGCGCGTCCCGCGTCCGAGATCACGCTCGCGGACGTGATGCGCGCGACCGAGGGCCCGCTGGTCACGGTGCGCGACGAGCGTCCGCCCTCGTTGTCGTACGAGGGGTCGGCCACCGCGCTCCTCGACGTGTGGGTCGCGCTGCGCGTGAGCGTCCGCGACGTGCTCGACGAGGTCACGCTCGAGGCGCTCGCCTCGGGCGACCTGCCTGCTCCCGTGCAGGCGATGCTGCAGCGCGCCGACGCGTGGGAGAACCCGTAGGCCGCGTGCCGCGTGCGCGTCCGGTGAGCCGATCCGTCTCGGATGCCGGACCGGGGTTGAATATCGAGTCTGCCGGTCGGGATTATCGGATATCGCGTCCTGCCCGCTGCTCCCGAGGTGACCCGCCATGCCCCAGCTCGTCCTCCTGGCCGTCGTCGGCCTCGCCGCCCAGCTCGTGGACGGCGCGCTCGGCATGGCCTACGGCGTCACGTCGACCACGCTGCTGCTGGCGATCGGCACCAACCCCGCCGCCGCGTCGGCCACGGTGCACCTCGCCGAGATCGGCACCACGCTCGCGTCCGGCGTCTCGCACTGGCGGTTCGGCAACGTGGACTGGCGCGTGGTGTGGCGCGTGGGCGTGCCCGGGGCGATCGGCGCGTTCCTGGGCGCCACGGTGCTCTCGCGCCTGGCGACCGATGCCGCGGCACCCGTGATGTCCGGCATCCTGCTCGCGCTCGGCACGTACATCCTCATCCGGTTCACGTTCAAGGGGCTGCGCAAGGACCGGCTCGGGACTGCGGAGCGCAAGCGGTTCCTGGCGCCGCTGGGCCTGGTCGCGGGCTTCGTCGACGCGACCGGCGGTGGCGGCTGGGGACCGGTCGGGACGCCCGCGCTGCTCGCGTCGGGACGCATGGAGCCGCGCAAGGTCATCGGCTCGATCGACACGTCCGAGTTCCTGGTCGCGATCGCGGCCTCGCTCGGCTTCCTGTTCTCGCTGGGCTCGGCGGGCATCGACGCGCGCTGGGTGCTCGCGCTGCTCGTCGGCGGCCTGATCGCGGCACCCATCGCCGCGTGGCTCGTCCGCATCCTGCCCGCGCGCATCCTCGGCTCGGCCGTGGGCGGCGTGATCGTGCTGACCAACACGCGCACGATCATCCGCTCCGAGTGGGTCGGCCTGAAGGGCACGCCCGCGCAGGCCTGGGTCCTGGGTGCGCTCGCCGTCGTGTGGGTGCTGGCCATCGCCTGGTCCGTGCGCGCGCACCGCCGCGAGCTGACGCAGGAGCGCGAGCTCGAGCGGCTCACCGCCGAGCCCGCCGACCTGGTGCCGACGGCCTGACGCGTCAGGCGGGTGACGCCTCCGCCGCCGCGCGGGCGGCAGCGGGCAGGGCGGCCTCGATGCGGGAGAGCGCCTCGTCGTCGTGCGCCGCCGAGACGAACCACGCCTCGAACGGCGACGGTGGCGCGGACACGCCGGCCTCGAGCAGCGCGTGGAAGAACGGCCCGTAGCGCCAGTGCTCGGTGGCCTGCACCGCCGCGTAGTCGCGTGCGCCGCCCGTCGCGGCGCCCGGCCCGAACATGATCGAGAACAGCGAGCCCGCCCACTGCATCGCGTGCGGCACCCCGGCGTGCGCGAGCGCGTGCGTGACGGCCTCGCGCAGGCGCGTCGAGGCCTCGTCGACCGTCCGGTAGACCGTGGCGTCGGCGTGCTGCAGCGTGGCCAGGCCCGCGGCGGTCGCCACCGGGTTCCCGGACAGCGTGCCGGCCTGGTAGACGGGACCGACCGGCGCGAGCATGCGCATGACGTCCCGACGACCGCCGACGGCCGCGACCGGGAGCCCGCCGCCGATCACCTTGCCGAACGTGAACAGGTCGGGCGACCAGCCCTCGCGCAGGCCCTCGAGCCCCCACCAGCCGGAGAACCCGACGCGGAAGCCCGTGAGCACCTCGTCCTGGATGAGCAGCGCACCGTGCTCGAGCGTGAGGCGGCGCAGCGCGGCGTTGTAGCCGGGCACCGGCGGGACGACGCCCATGTTGGCGGGCGCGGCCTCGGTGATGACGGCCGCGATGCGCGGCCCGTGCTCGGCGAACGCGGCCTCGACCGCGGCCAGGTCGTTGTACGGCAGCACGATCGTCTCGGCGGCGACCGCGGCGGACACGCCTGCCGAACCGGGCAGCGCGAGCGTCGCGAGCCCGGAGCCGGCCTGCGCGAGCAGCGCGTCCACGTGCCCGTGGTAGCAGCCCGCGAACTTCACGACGAGGTCGCGCCCCGTCACGGCACGCGCCAGGCGCAGCGCCGTCATGGTCGCCTCGGTGCCCGTGGAGACCAGGCGGACGTTCTCGGCCGAGGGGACGCGGTGCCGGATCGCCGCGACGAGCTCGGTCTCGGTGGTGGTCGGCGCGCCGAAGCTCAGGCCGCGCGCGGCGGCCTGCTGCACGGCCTCGACCACGGCCGGGTGCGCGTGCCCGAGCAGCGCGGGACCCCACGACCCGACGAGGTCGACGTACTCGCGCCCCTCGACGTCCGTGACGTACGCGCCGCGTGCCGACGCCAGGAACGGTGGGGTGCCCCCGACCGACCCGTACGCGCGCACGGGGGAGTTCACGCCGCCCGGGATGACGGACTGCGCGTGCGCGAACACCTCGGCGTTCGTCGGGCTCATCGGTACTCCTCCGCCAGCCAGCCGGCCAGCTCCGTCGCGTGGTACGTCAGTACGTGATCGGCACCGGCGCGCCGGATGCTGAGCACGGACTCGCGTATCGCCCGTTCGCGCTCGATCCAGCCGGCCGCCGCGGCCGCCTCGATCATGGCGTACTCGCCCGAGACGGCATAAGCGGCGACCGGCACCTGGCTGGTCGCCGCGACGTCGGCGAGCACGTCCAGGTACGCGAGCGCGGGCTTGACCATGACCACGTCGGCACCCTCGGTCACGTCGATGGCCACCTCGCGCGCCGCCTCGCGCCGGTTGGCGGGGTCCATCTGGTACGTGCGGCGGTCGCCCTCGAGCTGGGACTCGACCGCGTCCCGGAACGGGCCGTAGAACGCGCTCGCGTACTTGGCGGCGTAGGCGAGCACGGCCACGTCGTCGTGACCGGCCTGGTCCAGCGCGTCGCGCACCACGCCCACCTGGCCGTCCATCATCCCGGACAGGCCCACCAGGTGGGCGCCCGCGGCGGCCTGCGCGAGCGCCATGTCCGCGTACCGGACCAGCGTCGCGTCGTTGTCCACACGGCCGTCCGACGTCAGCACGCCGCAGTGGCCGTGGTCCGTGAACTCGTCGAGGCACAGGTCGGCCTGCACCACGAGCGCGTCACCCGCCTCGGCCGTCGCGGCGGCGATCGCGCGGTTGAGGATGCCGTCCGGGTCGGTGGCCTGCGTGCCGACCGCGTCCCGGACCTCGGGGACCGCGAACAGCATCACGCCACCCAGACGGGCGTCGGCCGCCTGGGCGACGGCCGCGCGCAACGAGTCGAGCGTGTGCTGCTGCACGCCGGGCATCGAGGCGATCGGGCGGGGCGCGTCGAGGCCCTCGCGGACGAACACGGGCAGCACCAGCTGGCGCGGGTGGACGTCGACCTCGCGCACCAGACGGCGCATCGCGGGGGTGGCACGCAGCCGGCGGGGGCGGACCCGGCCGGGGTGCGGGAGCGGGTGCGTCACGATGCCTCCGAGGGGGGAAGGGGCGGGGTGTACGACTGACCGACGTGCGCGGCGAGCGCCTCGACCAGGCCGCTCATGGTCTGCTCGGCCGCGGTCGCGGCCAGGGGCACGCCGAGGCGCGCGGCCTCCGCGGCGGTGGTCGGGCCGATCGCGACCAGCGCGGTCCCGGCCGGGGGCATGCCGAGCGAGTCCACCAGCGCGCGCACCGTGCTGGCGGACGTGAGCAGCGCGGCGTCGATGCGGCCGGCCTGCCAGTCCGCGCGCACGTCGTCGGGCGGGGCCGGTGCCGCGACCGTGCGGTACGCGATCACCTCGTCGACCAGCCAGCCGCGCGCGCGCAGGCCGTCGGCCACCGTGGAGGCCGCGAGGTCGCCGCGCGCGAACAGCACGCGCGCGGTCTCGTCGGCGCGCGGCGCGGGCCACTGGGCGGCCAGGTTCGCGCCCGTGGACGCGCCGCGCGGCGTCAGGGCCGCGGTCAGGCCCGCGGCGGCCAGCGCACGCGCGGTGCCGGGGCCGACGGCCGCGACGAGCACGCCGCCGCCCGCGACCAGGTCGGGCAGCGCGCGGCCCGCGGCGGCGGCACGGTCGGCGAGGACCGGCACGGCGGCGCCGCTGGTCACCACGAGCCAGCGGTACCAGCCCGCGCCCAGGGCCCGCAGCGCGTCGTCGAGCGGGCCCGGGTCGGCCGGTGGCTCGATCGCGATCAGCGGCACGACGACGGGCGTCGCACCCGCGGCGGTCAGCGCGATCGCGGCGGCGGACTGGCCGGCGGTGGGACGCGGCACCAGGACGCGCAGACCCGCCAGCGGGCCGTCGCCCGGCGTGGGCAGGGCCGCGGTCATGCCGCGGGGCCGAGCGGTGCCAGGTCGGCCGCGCCGAGCTCGAGCAGCAGGTCCGCCAGGTCGGTGCCCGCCGCGCGCGCGGTCGCCTCGTCGACCGCCGTGAGCACGGCCGCCTCGGCAGCCGACGGCGGCTCGTCGGCCTGCTCCCACGCGACCCGGCGCGTCACCGTCAGGCCGTGCCGCAGGGTCTGCGTCCCGTCGGTGCGCGCGACCACAGCGGACAGGTCGATCGTCGCGCCCTCGACCCGCGCCAGCGCGCCGACCGGCGCGGCGCAGCCGGCCTCGAGCCGGGCGAGCAGCGCGCGCTCGGCCACCACGGCCAGGCGCGTCGGGGTGTGGTCGAGCGCCGCGAGCGCGGCGGCGAGCGGGTGGGTGGGGTCCGCGAGGTCCGCGGTGCGCACCTCGACCGCGAGCGCCCCCTGGCCCGGCGCCGGGAGCATGGTCGCGGGGTCCAACGCCTCGGTGACCGCGTCCAGGCGGTCCAGCCGGGCCAGGCCCGCGCGGGCCAGCACCACGGCGTCCAGGTCGCCCGGGCCGTGCTCCGCCCCCGCGACGCGGCCCAGGCGCGTGTCGACGTTGCCGCGGATGTCCACGACCACCAGGTCGGGCCGTGCGGCCAGCAGCTGCGCGGCGCGGCGCGGTGAGCCCGTGCCGACGAGCGCACCGGGCGGCAGCTCGCGCAGCGTGAGGCCGTCACGCGCGCACAGCGCGTCGCGCGGGTCCTGGCGGACCGGCACCGCCGCGATGGTGAGGCCGGGCGCGGGGGTGGTGGGCAGGTCCTTGAGCGAGTGCACCGCCACGTCGCACCGGCCGTCGAGCAGCGCGTCGCGCAGCGTGGTGACGAACACGCCTGTGCCGCCGAGCGACGCGAGGCTGCCCGTGAGCCGGTCCCCGTCGGTGCGGACGTGCACCAGCTCGGTGGTCAGCCCGCCCAGGCGCGCCAGGTCGTCCGCGACGTGGCCCGTCTGGGTGAGCGCCAGCGTCGAGGCGCGCGTGCCGATCCGGACCGCAGACATGCCCGCAGTCTCCCCCGGGGAGGCGGGCGTGTCGAAACCGGACACCCGACGTGACGGGGTCCTGACAGTGTGTCAGGACGATTCCGCACGCATTTCTCGCCGGCGCGCGGAAATGGCCGGCCGGTGCATTGTGTGACGCTTTCCCGACGAGTTGTCAGAACGCCTCAGTCGAGCACGGTACGCGCCGCGGCGACCGCGTCGGGGATCACCGACGCGAGCCCGTTGCCCGCGACCCACGCCCCGCACACCGCGACCCGCGTGCCGTCCGGGCGTGCCGCGACCGCAGCCCGCAGCGCGGCCGTCGCGTCCCGGTGCCGTGCGCTGGGCCGCGGCAGCGACTGCGTCCAGCGCACCACCGCGCTCGCCAGGACCTGCTCGTCGCGCAGCGGCACACCCAGCAGCACGCGCGCGTCGGCGAGCGCGCGGGCCACCAGCTCGGGCCGCGCGTCGGGACCCGCGGGGGAGTCGTCGGCCGGCTCGTCGTCGGACCGTCCGTAGGACAGCCGGACCACGTGCGTGCCCGGAGGCGTCGCCGCGGCGAGCCACGGCCACTTGGCGGTGCCGTGCGTGAGGGCCTTGGCGGCCACCTGCTCGACCTCACGCGCCACCAGCACGCCCGTGCCGCGCGGCGCCGCGTCGAGCTCGGGCGCGTCGAGCACCAGCGTGACCAGCCGGACGTCGGCGCCGTCGTCGAACCCGAGGACCTCGTCCTGCGCATCGCCGTCCGCCGAGAGCAGCGGGCGCAGCAGGTCCGCCGAGGCGGGAGCCGCGACCACCAGACGCTCGGCGTGCACCACCGTGCCGTCGGACAGCTCGACCGCGACCAGCCGCCCGGGCCGGGTCGCGACCGCGCGCGTGCGCACGCGCAGCGCCCCGCCGTGGGCCAGGACGTCGTCCGCGAGCGCGTCGACCATCACGTGCATGCCGCCGGCCAGGCCCTGCACCGCGGCGCCCGCCGGGGCGGCGGCACGCAGCTGCCGCACCGCGCGGGCCAGCGAGCGGTGCTCGCGCAGCGCCGCGGGCAGCCCCGGGGAGACGGCGTCCACCGCGAGGTCGTCCGGGTCCGCGGCATGCACACCGCCCACCACCGGCCGGACCAGGCGTGCGAGCACGCGCTCACCCATGCGCGCCCGGACCAGCGCGCCCAGGCTGCCCGCCCGCGCACCCACCCGGCGCGGCAGCACCAGGTCCAGGCTCGCGCGCGCCGCGCCCGCCCAGCCGAGCGTGCGGCGGGTGTCCGCCGACCACGGGCTCGACGGGATGCCCAGCAGCCCGGTGCGCGGCAGCGGGCCGGCCCCGCCCGGTAGCTGCACCCAGGACCCGAGCGGCCCGGGAGCCACGATCGCGTCCGCGAGACCCAGGTCCTCGAGATAGGCCGCCACCGCCCCGCCACGCGTGGCGTACGACTCGGCACCCGCGTCCAGGCGCAGGCCGCCCACGACGTGCCCGCGCACCGCACCACCCACGGCGTCGCGTCCCTCGACGACGAGCGTGCGCACACCCGCGCGCGCGAGCTCGCGCGCCGCGACCAGGCCCGCGACCCCGCCGCCGACCACCACCGCCCCCCAGCGCTCGTCGGCGGCTGGCTTCGGGGGCGTGCCGGGGCGGTCGTCGGGCGCGGGGGTGCTCACGGGGAGCCCTTCGGTCAGAGGCTGTGGACGAGGTCGACCAGGCGCGTCAGCACGTCCGGGTCGGTGGTGGGCGGCACGCCGTGGCCCAGGTTGACCACGTGCGCGGCCGCGCCGCGGCCCCGGTCCACCACGTCACGCACGTGCGCCTCGAGCACCGGCCAGGGCGCCGCGAGCAGCGCGGGGTCGATGTTGCCCTGCAGCGGCACGGCGGCGCCCACGCGGCGCGTCGCCTCGTCCAGCGGGATCCGGTAGTCGACGCCGACGACGTCCGCACCCACGTCCCGCATCGCCGCCAGGATCTCGCCCGTGCCCGTGCCGAAGTGCACGGCCCGCACGCCCTGGGCGCGCAGGTCCGCGATCGCACCGAGCGCACGCGCCGACGAGGGCGCCACGTGTGCGGTGTAGTCGGCGAGCGAGAGCGCACCGGCCCACGAGTCGAACAGCTGCGTCGCGGACGCGCCCGCGAGCACCTGGGCGCGCAGGAACGCGCCGGTCACGTCCGCGGCCCACGTCATGAGGGCCTGCCACGTGGCGGGGTCTGCGTGCATGAGGGTCCGGGCCGCCAGGTGGTCACGCGACGGCCCGCCCTCGACCAGGTAGGCGGCCAGCGTGAACGGCGCGCCCGCGAAGCCGATGAGCGGCGTGCCGCCGAGCTCGGCGACCGTGCGGGCGACACCCTCGGCGACGGGTGCGAGCGCCTCGTCCGTGAGCGTCAGCGCCGTGAGGCGGGCCACGTCCCCGGCCGTGCGCACCGGGGCGCCCATGACCGGGCCGACGCCCGGCTTGATCTCGACGTCCACCCCCGCCAGGCGCAGCGGCACCACGATGTCGGAGAAGAAGATCGCGGCGTCCACGCCGTGCCGGCGCACCGGCTGGAGCGTGATCTCGGACGCCATCGCCGGGTCCAGGCACGCGTCGAGCATCGCGGTGCCGACCCGCAGCTCGCGGTACTCGGGCAGCGACCGGCCCGCCTGGCGCATGAACCAGACCGGCAGCCGGTCCGTCCGCTCACCGGAATAGGCGCGCACCAGCGCAGAATGTGACGTACGCCCGTCGACGAGCGGATGACCCTCAGAAAGCACGTGCCGATTGTGCCCGACAAATGCCGGGGTGGCAGAATCTGCGCCGTGGTGCTGCTGTCACTCGTCGCATCGCACCGCGAACTCGACCTGGCCGTGCTCGAGCGTCTCTCGTCCGACGTGCACGCCGTGGGCCGGGAGCTCGTCGGTGCGTCCCCCTCGATCGCCGGTGCCGTCGTGCTCGCGACGTGCAACCGGTTCGAGCTGTACCTGGATGTCGACGACGCCGCGCACACGCCCGAGGCGCGCGACGCGGTGGCGGCCACGGTCGCGGCCCGCTCCGGGTACGACGCGCGCAAGGTCGCGGCGCACCTGGCCGTCGGGACCGGCAGCGAGTCCGCCGCTCACCTGTTCGCGGTCGCGAGCGGGCTCGAGTCGATGGTCGTGGGTGAGCGCGAGATCGCGGGCCAGGTGCGCCGCGCGCTGAGCACCGCGCGGCAGGACGGCACCACCACGGGTGCGCTCGAGCAGCTGTTCCAGGCCGCCTCGCGCGTGTCGCGCCGCGTCGAGGCCGCGACGGGCCTGGGCGCCACGGGGCGCTCGGTGGTCGGCGTCGCGCTCGACATCGCGGAGCGCGACCTGCCGGCGTGGGCCGACGTGCGGTGCGTGCTCGTCGGGACCGGGTCGTATGCGGGCGCCTCGCTCGCGGCGCTCAAGGCGCGCGGCTGCCGCGACGTGCGGGTCTACTCGCCCAGCGGCCGCGCCGGCCAGTTCGCTGCCGCGCGTGGCGTCGCGGCCGTGCCCGCCGGCACGGACCTCGCGGCCGAGCTCGCGGGTGTGGACCTGGTGGTCGCGTGCTCCGGCGCCGCCGGCGCGGTCCTCACGGTCGACGCGCTCGCCGCGGCGCGGGCCGAGGACGCGCGGCCGCTGACCGTGGTGGACCTCGCGCTGCGGCATGACGTGGACCCGGGCGTGCGCACGCTGCCGGGCGTCCGGCTGGTCTCGCTGACGACCGTGGCCGAGCACGCGCCTGCCGAGCACGGCGCGGTGGCGGCCGCACGCGACCTGGTGGAGCAGGCCGCCGAGCAGTACGAGGCCGAGCGCCGCTCACGCGAGTGGAACCCCGCGGTGGTGGCGGAGCGCACGCGCGTGCTGGGCGGGCTCGAGCAGGCGCTCACGGGCCTCGCGGACGGGCTGCGCGACGAGCGGGCCGAGCGGGCGCTGCGGCGCCGGACGCGCGCCGCGCTGCACGGGCCGACGGTCCGCGCACGTGAGGCCGCGCGCACGGGCGACGGTGCGGCGTACGCGCGGGCCCTGGCCGAGCTGGCCGCGATCGACGTCCCGCAGGTGCAGCCCGCCTGACCGTGCCCCGGCGGGGGCAGCACGTGCGCGCGGCACCGGGCGGAGGTGGGTGCCCGCACGCAGGGGCGGCGGGCACCCACCTGCCTCAGCGGGGCCAGACCCGCAGACGGGGGAGGGTCAGTACGTCTGCGAGACCGCGCGACGCTGCGTCGCCGCGGGGCCGGGCGCCCACGTGTGAGGGACCACCTGGTTGGTCTGGATGTCCGTGAGCTCGGCCGCGTAGACCACGGCCTCGTACACGCCGGCCTCCACGCGGTCGAGGCGCAGGTGCTCGGCGTGGTCCAGGTCGTCACCCAGGTGCGAGATCCGGGCCACCACGTAGCGCTGCGCGTCCTGCCACTGGTCGACCACGCGGACCGACAGCCCGTTCCACCGCGCCGTGAGGTCGAGCTCGAACAGCTCGCTCACGTCCTCGCGCGGGACGCGGCGGAACCAGCGACCGGACGGCGCCTGCTGGAAGCCCGTCTCCGCGAGCGGCGGGTTGGCGAGCGCGAGCACCACGGTCTGCCCGCCGTCCACGACGTCGGCCTCGAGGTACGCGCTGTGCCACTTGGCGACCGGCCCCACGCAGCGGGACAGCGACGCGAGCCCGGGCCGGTGGCCCAGCTGCGTCACGGACCAGCCCGTGCCCACGTCCCCGTAGCGGGCCAGCAGCGTCACCGAGCCGTCGGCGAACACACGCACCAGCTCGGCACCCGGCGTCATGCGCGAGTGGCGCAGCCACCACAGCGGCACGATGTAGCCGGGCACGTCCCGGTACTGCAGCTGCGGGCCCGACTCGAACCGCAGCAGGTCCAGGTACGGCGCGTCGGGCGAGAACGGCGACCCGGGGTACCCCAGGCCGTGCACCTCGAACAGGTGCGCGGGCGTCGTCGCGAACGCGACGTCGTCGGCGCGCACCACGTACCCGGCCACGCGGTCGTACCCGCCCTGGACGTGCGCCCGCGACTGCGCGGGCGTGATCGCCTTCTGCATCAAGGTCACGGGCTACCTCGCCTCTGGCTCGGGACGTGCGGTGACACGAACGGGGGACGGGACAAATGGGATGGAACGGGCCCGATTGTGCAGGCAAACCGATCACATGTCCAGATCGCCCCGAGCGCCCGAGTTGTCCGTGGTCACGCCGCCGTGACCGTTCCCAGCGCGGCGCGCCCGTGACCAGCACGGACGCGCTCCCACGCCGCAGCCGTGACGCAACCCCCGCCTCCGCCGCGGGAGGCGGTGCCGTCAGTCGTCGAGGTGCGCGACGAGGTCCGCCGCGAGGCCCGTGTACGTCGCCGGCGTGAGCTCCTGGAGGCGGGTCGCGACGTCCGCGGGCAGGCCCAGGCCACCGATGAACTCGCGCATGTCGTCGGCCGTCAGGCGGCGGCCGCGCGTGAGCTCCTTGAGCCGCTCGTACGGGTTCTCCATGCCGGTGACCCCCGCGACCGAGGCGGCGCGCATGGCCGACTGCACGGGCTCGCCCAGCACCTCCCAGTTCTCGTCGAGCTCGCGCGCCAGGAGGTCGGCGTCGACCGAGAGCGCGCGCATGCCCCGCCGCACGTTGTCGATGGCCAGCAGCGAGTGGCCGAACGCGGGCCCGATGTTGCGCTGCGTGGTGGAGTCCGTCAGGTCGCGCTGCAGGCGCGAGGTGACGAGCGTCGACGCGAGCGTGTCGAGCAGCGCGCAGGACAGCTCGAGGTTCGCCTCGGCGTTCTCGAACCGGATCGGGTTGACCTTGTGCGGCATGGTCGACGAGCCGGTCGCGCCCGCCACCGGGATCTGGATGAAGACGCCGCGTGAGATGTAGGTCCACACGTCGGTCGCGAGGTTGTGCAGCACCCGGTTGAACCGCGCGACGTCCGCGTACAGCTCGGCCTGCCAGTCGTGCGACTCGATCTGCGTCGTCAGCGGGTTCCAGGTCAGGCCCAGATGCTCGACGAACGTGCGCGAGACCTCCTGCCAGTCCGCGCCCGGCACTGCGACCACGTGCGCACCGAACGTGCCGGTCGCGCCGTTGATCTTGCCCAGGTACTCGTCGGCCGCGATCCGGCGCAGCTGGCGGCGCAGGCGGTGGACCGTCACCGCGAGCTCCTTGCCGAGCGTCGTCGGGGTCGCGGGCTGGCCGTGCGTGAGCGCGAGCAGCGGCTGCGCGGCGTGCTCGCGGGCGAGGGCCGCGACCTCGTCGGTCAGCGCGTGCGCCGCGGGCAGCCAGACCTGCTGCACCGCGTCGCGCACCATGAGCGCGTAGGACAGGTTGTTGACGTCCTCGCTGGTGCACGCGAAGTGCACCAGCTCACACACCGACGGCAGGACCGTGCTGCCCAGCACGGAGGGCGCGGCCTCCAGCCGACGCTTGAGGAAGTACTCGACGGCCTTCACGTCGTGCACCGTGACGCGTTCGATCTCCGCGAGCTCGGCCACCTCGGCCGCGCCGAACGTCGCCACGACGTCCCGCAGGTACGCGCGCTCGGCGTCCGTCAGCGTCGGGGCGCCCGGCACCACGCCCGTGCCCGTGAGGTGCAGGAGCCACTCGACCTCGACGTGCACGCGCGCGCGGTTGAGCGCTGCCTCGGACAGGTGGTCCACCAGCGGCGCGACCGCGGGACGGTAGCGGCCGTCGAGCGGCCCCAGGGCGATCGGCGGGGTGACGTCGGCGAGGCTCACGCGCGCGGGGGTGGTCATGGCGCACATCATCCCCTGCGGGCCGTGGTCCGGTCGGGGCGTCCCGCGGTGCGGTCCGGTGGGACGGACCGGCGTGAAACGCCCGCGGCGTCGTCGGTGCGGCGTCGTTGTCGTTACCGTGAGCCGCCGGGACGCTGGACGCCCGACGACGTGGCGACGATCGGGGACGCGGGTGGCACGGCAGGATGCGCGACGAGCGGCGCTCGTCTCGGGCGCGCTCGTGGCCGTCGCGGTCCTCGCCGCGGCGCTCGCCGGGCCGTGGCGGCCCGAGCAGCGGCCCGGCTCGGGCATCGACATCGGGCTGGACCTGCCCGTCCCGACGCCGCCGCCCCGCCCCGAGGAGACCGCGCAGCCGATCGCGGAGGCCGCGGGCGGCATGCCGCAGTGGGTGGGCTACGCGCTGTTCGCCCTGCTCCTGCTGATCCTCGCGGTGCTGGGCCCGCGGCTGGTGCGCGCGGTGCGACGCTGGGCGATCGCGCGCCGCCCGCCCCTGGTCGACGACACGGACCCGGGCGAGGTGCTGCACGGCGAGGTCGGGGTGCTGGCCCGGCCCGCGCTGGTCCGCGGCGTCGAGGCCGCGGTGCTCGAGCTCGACCGCGACGTCCCGCCGGGTGACGCCGTGGTCGCCGCGTGGGTGGCGCTCGAGCACGCCGCCGAGCGCAGCGGCGTGCTGCGCGAACCCGCGCAGACCGCGAGCGAGTTCACGCTCGAGCTGCTGGACGCGACCGAGGCCGACGGCGAGGCCAGCCGCGCGCTGCTCGCGCTCTACCTGGCCGCGCGGTTCTCGGAGCACCGGTTGACGGCCGACGACGTGGCCCAGGCCCGCAGCGCGCTGGACGTGGTCGCGCGCGGGGTCGGTCACCTGCGGCACGACGACCCGCCCGCCCGGGACGCGTCATGAGCGTGCGCGGCGTGCTGCGCCGCTGGGCCGGCGAGGTCGTGGGACTCGTCCTGTCCGCGGCGGCGGCGTACGCGGTGGGGCTCGCGCTGCGCGACGCGCTCGTGCTCGGCGTCGGCGTCGCCGCGGTCGTCGTGCTCGCGCGGCGGCTGGACCCCGAGCTCGAGCCCGAGGCCGAGCAGGAGCGGCGCGCGCGGCAGGACGGCGCGCGGGGCGACCTGCAGGACCTGGCCTGGTCCATGACGGGCCGCGACGGCCGGGCCGGCGAGCGC
Organism: Cellulomonas gilvus ATCC 13127; assembly: GCF_000218545.1. Classification (NCBI taxonomy): domain Bacteria; kingdom Bacillati; phylum Actinomycetota; class Actinomycetes; order Micrococcales; family Cellulomonadaceae; genus Cellulomonas; species Cellulomonas gilvus. The sequence goes on along the minus strand of NC_015671.1, from coordinate 3,414,530 downwards.
GCGATGCGCCGGCTGCGCGAGATCGCCGCGGTGCGGCTGGCGCGCCACGGCCTGGACCTGGACGACGAGAGCGCGACGCGCGCGTTGCGCACCGCGCTGGGTGACCGCGCCGTGGCGACGCTGCGCCGGCGGTCCGCCCCGCTGCCGTCCGTGCGGGACGTGCAGCACACGCTCGAGGTGCTCGAGCGGCTGGGCCCCCGCCCGGAGGCGGCAGACCCGTCCGTGGGCCCGGCCCCCGGCTCCACCGGTGCGCCCGGCGCCACCGACCCATCCGTCCCGGCACCGCCGGCCCGCACCGCCCGCTCGACCCGGAGGAAGTCATGACCGAGCAGCACCTGTCCGTCCCCGAGGTCGCCGAACGCGGCCGTGCCGTGCTCGACGAGGTGGCGACCGTCGTCGTCGGCATGCGCGAACCCCTCACGGTGGCGCTCGCGGCGATCCTCGCGGGCGGCCACGTGCTGTTCGAGGACGTGCCGGGCCTGGGCAAGACGCTCGCGGCGCGTTCGCTCGCGACCGCGCTCGGGCTCGACTTCCACCGCGTGCAGTGCACGCCCGACCTGCTCCCGTCGGACATCACGGGGTCCTCGGTGTTCGACCCCGCGAGCGCGACGTTCGAGTTCCGCCCCGGTCCGGTGTTCGCCGGGCTGCTGCTCGCGGACGAGATCAACCGCACCGCTCCCAAGACGCAGTCCGCGCTGCTCGAGGCCATGGCGGAGCGGCAGGTCACGGTCGACGGCGTCACGCGTCGCCTGCCGGAGCCGTTCCACGTCGTCGCGACGTCCAACCCGGTCGAGTACGAGGGCACGTACCCGCTGCCCGAGGCCCAGCTGGACCGCTTCATGGTGCGCCTGGCGGTCGGCTACCCGGCGCACGAGGCGGAGGTCGACGTGCTCGCGCGGCGCCTGGCGCGCCGCCAGGAGGCCGCGACCGTGCGTCAGGTGGTGGACGCCGCGACGCTGCGCGCGATGCAGCAGGGCGTGGAGGCCGTGTCCGTGGACGACGACGTGCTCGGCTACTGCGTGGACCTCGCGGCCGCGACGCGCCGCCACGAGTCCGTCGAGGTCGGCGCATCGCCGCGCGGTTCGCAGGCACTCGTGCTGGTGGCGCGTGCGGTCGCGGTGCTCGCCGGGCGGGACTTCGTCGCACCGGAGGACGTCAAGGCCGTGGGCGTCGCGACGCTCGCGCACCGGCTGTCGCTGTCCCCGCAGGCGTGGGCCGCGGGCCTCGCCCCGCAGCGCATCGTCGACGAGGTCCTGCGCGCGGTCCCCGGCCCGACGACGGCGCGCCGGGTGGACGCCGCGCGATGACCACGGGCCCGAGCAGCAGCGCGGTCGACGCGCCCGTCGCCTGGTCGCGCGCGCGCACCACGGCCTGGGGCGCGGTCGTCGGCTGCGTGCTGCTCGTGGCGGCGGCGTGGACGGGCCGCCCCGACGTGGGCGCGATCGGCGCGCCGCTCGTGGTGTGGGCCGCCTGGACGTGGGCGCGCCGGCCCGCGGGCGACCCCGCGGTGCACCTGGTCGACGACGACGTGGCCCCGCAGCCGGGTCAGCTGCGGGCGCGCGTCCGGGTCGAGGCGCCCGCGGGCACGGCCGCCGTGGTGCTGGGCCTGCGCCGCAACAACCGCACGCAGGCGCGCGCGCTCGTGCGCGTCACCGGGCAGGTGCGGGAGGTGCCGTTCGTCGTGCACACGGTCCGCACGGGTCCGCAGAGCGTCGCGGACGTCGACGCGACCGCGCTCGGGCCCGGTGCGTCGAGCGTGTCGGAGACGGCCGATCCCGCGGACCGCAGCGCGCTCGTGCTGCCGTCCGTCCGCCCGCTCGGGGCCCTCCCGCTGCCCGCGCGCCTGCGTGGCCTGTCCGGCGGGCACGAGTCGCGGCGGCCGGGCGAGGGCGGCGGGCTGCGTGACGTGCACCCGTACGCGCCCGGCGACCGGCTGCGGCGCATCGACTGGCGGGTGACCGCACGCCGGTCCCCGCAGCTGCGTGAGCTGTACGTGCGCCGCGAGCACGCGCTCGCCGAAGCGGTCGTCATGCTCGTCGTCGACTCGCGCGACGACGTCGGACCGGACCCGCGCACGTGGCGCGGCCTCATGCGGCCGCGCGCGCAGGACCCCACGTCGCTCGACCTGGCGCGCACCGCGGCCGCCTCGCTCGCGCAGGCGTACCTCGCCGCGGGGGACCGCGTGGGCCTGGACGACCTGGGCGTGCTGCGCCGCCCGCTGCCGCCGGGTGGCGGCCGACGCCAGCTCGACCGGATCCGCAACGCGCTGGCCGTGACGCGTCCCGAGGGCGATCCGGTGCGCCGCACGCGCGCACCCCAGCTGCCCTCGGGTGCGCTCGTGCTCGTGTTCTCGACGTTCCTCGACGACGCCGCCGCGTCGGCCGCGGCCCAGTGGCGCGCCGCGGGGCACCGGGTGGTCGCGGTCGACGTCCTGCCGACGCTGCGCGAGCAGCTGCTCGACGACCGTGAGCACCTCGCGCTGCGGTTCGTGCGTCTCGCCCGCGAGGACCGCCTCGCCGCGCTCGAGGACGCCGACGTCGAGCTCGTGACGTGGCACGGCGACCCGCAGGTCGCGTTCGCCGGCCTCGCGCGTCGCGCACAGCGCCGGGCCGGGGCGGGTGCGCGATGAGCCTGCCCTGGTTCCCGACTCCGCCCGCGCCCGAGGCCGAGCCCGTGCTGGACCGTGCGGTGCCGGGTGCGCTGGTGCGCGCGGGCGCCGCGGTGCTGGTCACGACGATGCTGCTGGTCGCCTGGTCCGCCGCGTGGCCGGTGGGACCGGTGACCGTGCTCGTGATGGTGCTCGCCGGCGTGCTGACCGGGCTGCTGCCCTCACCCGCGCGGGTGGGTGTGGCGCTGCTGGCGGCCGGCGTGCTCGTGCTCGTCGGCGGGCCCGCGTCCGTGGTGCGCACGCTCACGCTGGTGCTGCTGGTGCACCTCGTGGTGTGGGCGTCCGCGACGGCGGGGCGCGTGACGTGGCGCATGCGCGTGGAGCTCGGCGTGCTGCGCGACGGGCTCGCGGACGTGGCGCGCGTGCAGGTCGGTGCGCAGACGCTCGCGGTCGTGGCGCTCGTCGTCGGCGGGCGTGACCTCGCCGCGGGCGACGTCGTGCGCGTCGTCGCGATCCTCGCGGCCGCCGCGGTCGCGGCGGTCGTGCTGCCGCGCAGCGGCGACTGACGCGTCAGCGCCGGCCGCGGCTCTCGGGCACCAGGACCGAGAGCGCGAAGCTCACGAGCGAGACGATGAGCGCACCGCCCACGGCCCACCAGAACCCGTCGATCCGCAGGCCCCAGTGCGTGAACTCGGTGATCCACGCGGTGAGCATGAGCATGAGCGCGTTCACCACCAGGGTGAACAGGCCCAGGGTCAGGATGTAGAGCGGGATCGACAGCACCTGCACCACGGGCTTGACGATCGCGTTGACGATGCCGAAGACGAGCGCGATCCCCAGGATGATCAGCGCCTTGTCCCCGCCGTCGTCCGCGCCGACGACCGCCAGCCCGCCGGACAGCAGGAGCGTCGCGAGCCAGATGGCGACGCCGTTGATGAGGACACGGATCACGAAGGCCATGGCCCGATCGTGCCAGGTGCGCACCCGCCGCGGGCAGGGGTGCGGGTGCGATCGTCCCGACGACGCGCGCGCACGCGGTGGCATCCTGTCCCGGTGAGCCGCCCCTCCCTGCGCCCCGCCCTCGCCGAGCTGCCGCCCTACGTGCCGGGTGCACGCTCGCCCGTGGGCGCCGCGGCGTTCAAGCTGTCGTCCAACGAGAACCCGTACCCGCCGCTGCCGTCGGTGATGGCCGCGATCGCGGACGCCGCGGTGGACGTCAACCGCTACCCGGACATGTACGCGACCGAGCTCGCGGAGGCGCTGGGCGAGATGCTGGACGTGCCCGCCGCGTCGATCGTGCCGGGATGCGGCTCGGTCGCGGTGCTCGGGCACGTGCTCGCGGCGTTCTGCGACGCGGGCGACGAGGTCGTCCTGCCGTGGCGCTCGTTCGAGGCGTACCCGATCGCCATCACGCTGGTCGGGGCCGTGGGCGTGCGGGTGCCGGTGGGTGACGACGGACGGCTGGACCTGCCCGCGCTCGCGGCCGCGGTCACGCCGCGCACGCGCGTCGTGCTCGTGTGCACGCCCAACAACCCGACCGGCCCCGCGGTGCGCGCCGACGAGCTCGAGACGTTCCTGGACGCGGTCCCCGAGGACGTCGTGGTGGTGCTCGACGAGGCCTACGTCGAGTTCGTGCGGGACCCGCTCGCGCCGGACGGGCTGGCGGTCCTGGCCGCGCGCCCGAACGTGGTGCTGCTGCGGACGTTCTCCAAGGCCTACGGGCTCGCGGGCCTGCGTGTCGGGTACGCCGTGGCGCGTCCGCGCCTGGCCGCGGGCATCCGGGTCGCCTCGACGCCGTTCGGTGTCTCGCACGTGGCCCAGCTCGCCGCGCTCGCGTCGCTCCGCGCCCGCACGGAGCTCATGACGCGGGTGGACGCCGTGGTCAAGGAGCGGGGCCGCATGCTCACGGCGCTGCGCGACCAGGGCTGGACGGTGCCGGACAGCGAGGCGAACTTCGTCTGGCTCGGGCTGGGCGACCACGCGACCGCGTTCGCGGAGCGGTGCGCGCGTGCGGGCGTGCTGGTGCGGCCGTTCGCGGGTGACGGCGTGCGCGTGAGCGTGGGCGAGCCCGAGGCCACGGACCTGCTGCTCGAGGTCGCCGCGGGGCACACGCCCCGCTGACACGCGCGGCGACGTCGAGCCGCCCGCGCGGGCCAGCGGTGTGCCTCCGGGCGGCGCCGCGGGTGCCTGTGGGGTCCCCACAAGCCGGGCCGACGAACGTTGTGCCGGGGGCTTGCCACGAACCTACGGATGCGTAGGCTACGGTGACGTAGGTTGGGTGATCGACCCGGCCCCCGCCCGCGCGGCCACCCGCCGCCGCACGCGAAGGAGCACCGCGTGAGCTCGTCAGGCTTCTCGCCCGCCGACCCGCCCGCCGCCCGTCCCGTCCCGTCCGCCACAGCTCCCGCCGCCCCCTGGAGCGTGCGCCCGCAGGCCGCGTCGACCACGCCCCCGGCTCCCACCGACACCCTCGGTGGGCCGGCCGCGGCCCCCGCCCCCACCCCGGGTGGAGGGGCCGCGGCCCTCTCGTCGTCCGCCGGCGGCCCCGCCGTCGGCGTCCTGCCGCCGGTCGAGGGCGGGCCCCTGGCCGACGAGGGCCTGGTGCAGCTGCTCACGCCCACGGGCGAACGCGTCGCGCACCCGGTGTACGACCAGTACGTCGCGGACCTGACGGACGACGACCTGCGCGCGATGTACGCCGACATGGTGCTGGTCCGCCGCTTCGACACCGAGGCCACCGCGCTGCAGCGGCAGGGCGAGCTCGCGCTGTTCGCGCAGGCGCTCGGGCAGGAGGCCGCGCAGATCGGCTCGGGGCGCGCGCTGCGACCTCAGGACCACGTGTTCCCCAGCTACCGCGAGCACGGGGTCGCGCACGTGCGCGGCGTCGAGCTGACGGACGTGCTCCGACTGTTCCGGGGCGTCGACCACGGCGGCTGGGACCCCGTGGCGCACGGCTTCCACCTGTACACGCTGGTCATCGGGTCGCACGCGCTGCACGCCACGGGCTACGCGATGGGCGTCCAGCGCGACGGCCTGGTGGGCACGGGCGACGACGAGCGCGACACGGCCGTGGTCGCGTACTTCGGGGACGGCGCCACGTCCCAGGGCGACGTGAGCGAGTCGCTCGTGTTCGCGGCGGTCAACCAGGCACCCGTGGTGCTGTTCTGCCAGAACAACCAGTGGGCGATCTCCGAGCCCACCACACGGCAGGCGAGCGCACCGCTCGCGGCGCGTGCGCCGGGCTTCGGCATCCCCGCGGTGCGCGTGGACGGCAACGACGTGCTCGCCAGCTACGCCGTGACCGCGCAGGCGCTCGCCCGCGCGCGCAGCGGTGGCGGCCCGACGTTCGTCGAGGCGTTCACGTACCGCATGGGTGCGCACACCACGTCCGACGACCCGTCGCGCTACCGCTCGTCCGAGCAGGAGGAGCACTGGCGCCGCCGGGACCCGATCGAGCGGCTCCGCCTGCACCTCGAGGCGCGCGGCGCGCTCCCCGACGAGTTCGTCGCGGGACTGACGGCCGAGGCCGACGCGCTCGGCGAGCACATCCGTGAGACGGTGCGGTCGATGGGCCACCCGTCGTCGGCGTCGATGTTCGAGCACGTGTACGCGACCCCGCACGCGGGCGTCGAGGCCGACCGCGCGTGGTTCGAGCGGTACGAGACCTCGTTCCTGGACCAGACCGGCCACGCGCCCCAGGAGGGGAGCCACCGATGAGCGCGACGACGCACGCACCCGCCCCCGAGGCGGCGCCCACGCCGCAGCCCGCGACCGTCGCACCCGCTGCGCCGGCGACCCCGCCCGCGAAGGCCGTCCCGCCCGCTCCCACGGGCACGCAGCGCCTGACGTTCGCCAAGGCGATCACGCTCGGGCTGCGCCGCGCGCTCGCGGACGACGACAAGGTCTTGCTCATGGGCGAGGACATCGGCCGCCTGGGCGGCGTGTTCCGCGTGACGGACGGGCTGCAGGCCGAGTTCGGCGACGACCGCGTGGTGGACACCCCGCTCGCGGAGTCCGGGATCGTCGGGACGGCGATCGGCCTGGCGATGCGCGGCTACCGCCCGGTGTGCGAGATCCAGTTCGACGGGTTCATCTTCCCGGCGTACGACCAGATCACGACGCAGCTGGCCAAGATGCACTACCGCTCGCGCGGCCGCCTGACGCTGCCCGTGGTCATCCGCGTGCCGTACGGCGGCGGGATCGGCGCGGTCGAGCACCACAGCGAGTCGCCCGAGGTGCTGTTCGCGCACACGCCCGGCCTGCGGATCGTCACGCCGTCCTCGCCCGCCGAGGCCTACGCGCTCATCCAGCAGGCCGTCGCCTCGCCGGACCCGGTCCTGTTCTTCGAGCCCAAGGGCCGGTACTGGGAGAAGGGCGACGTCGACCTGGACACGCCCGCGCTCGCACCGCACGGCGACCAGGCCACCGGCATGGACCGCGCGCGCGTGGTGCGGACCGGCTCCGACCTGACGCTCGTCGCGTACGGCCCCACGGTCGCGACCGCGGTCAAGGCGGCCGAGGCCGCCGCGGCCGAGGGCACGAGCATCGAGGTGGTGGACCTGCGCACGCTGTCCCCGCTGGACACGGCCACGGTCGCCGAGTCGGTCCGCCGCACCGGCCGCTGCGTGGTGGTGCACGAGGCGCCCGTGACGTACGGCAGCGGCGCCGAGGTCGCGGCACGCATCACCGAGGAGTGCTTCTTCCACCTCGAGGCGCCCGTGCTGCGGGTCGGCGGGTTCGCCACGCCGTACCCGGTGGCCAAGATCGAGCACGACTACCTGCCGGGCCTCGACCGCGTGCTCGACGCGGTGGACCGCGCGCTCGCGTTCTGACCCCGCACCCGTACCCGCACCCGAACGGCCAGGAGACGACGACCGTGCCGACGTACCAGCAGTTCCCGCTCCCCGACGCGGGGGAGGGCCTCACCGAGGCCGAGATCGTCGAGTGGCACGTCGCGGTCGGTGACACGGTCGAGGTCAACCAGACGATCGTCGAGATCGAGACCGCCAAGTCGCTCGTCGACCTGCCGTGCCCGTGGGCGGGTGTCGTCACGCGGATCCTGGTGGAGACGGGCACCACGGTGGACGTCGGCACCCCGATCATCGAGATCGACACCGACCCCACGGGTGCCGCACCCGCGGCCCCGGAGGTCGCGGGCCAGGGTGCCGGCCCCGTGCACCACGTCGGCGGTGCGGAGCGGCACCGCGGCGTCGAGCCGGGCGGGTCGGACGAGATCGAGGCGGCCCGCGCCGCCGCCGCCGACGTCACGCCCGCGCGTGAGGCGGTGCTCGTCGGGTACGGGCTCGCCGACGCGGGTGCGACCCGCCGGCCCCGCGGCGCGCAGGGCGACGCGCCGGCCGCCGTCGCGAGCGCCCCCGCCGCCGCGCCGGCCGTACCCGCGGCCGCCGCACCCGCACCCACCACCCCCGCGCGCGCCGGGCGCGTGCTCGCCAAGCCGCCCGTGCGCAAGCTCGCGCGTGACCTGGGCGTGGACCTCGACTCGGTCAGCCCCACCGGCCCGGGCGGCATCGTGACGCGCGAGGACGTCCTGGGCCGCGCGGCCCAGGCCGAGGCGCGCACGCTCGCCACCTACCCGGGCGACGACATGCCCTGGCTCGCGTCGGGCACGGTCTCCGCGGACGGCCGGGCCACGCGCGTCCCGGTGAAGTCGGTGCGCAAGCGCACCGCGGAGGCGATGGTCGCCTCGGCGTTCACGGCGCCGCACGTCACGGTGTTCCACACCGTCGACGTCACGCGCACCATGAAGCTGGTCGAGAAGCTCCGTGCCGACCGCGACTTCGCGGACGTGCGCGTCACGCCGCTGCTCATCGCCGCCAAGGCGCTGCTGCTCGCGGTCCGCCGCCACCCGGAGATCAACGCGAGCTGGGACGAGGCCGCGCAGGAGATCGTCTACAAGCACTACGTGAACCTGGGCATCGCCGCGGCCACGCCGCGCGGGCTCGTCGTGCCCAACGTCAAGGATGCGCACCGGCTGGGGCTGCTCGAGCTCGCGACCGCGCTGGGCGAGCTCACGGCCACGGCGCGCGCGGGCCGCACGTCGCCCGCGGACATGGCCGACGGCACCATCACGGTCACGAACGTGGGCGTGTTCGGCATCGACACGGGCACCCCGATCCTCAACCCGGGTGAGGCGGCGATCTTGGCGTTCGGCGCCATCCGCCTGCAGCCGTGGGTGCACAAGGGCAAGGTCAAGGTCCGTCACGTCACGCAGCTCGCGCTGAGCTTCGACCACCGCCTGGTGGACGGCGGGCTCGGCTCGCGCGTGCTCGCGGACGTGGCCGCGGTCCTCGCGGACCCGGCGCAGGCCCTCGTCTGGGGCTGACGCCGGGCACGCCGCGCTCGGCCGTGCCGGCTCGCGTCAGGCCGGCGGGGTGAGCGCGGTCGCGTCGTGCGCGGCCAGGTCGCCCGCGACCGCGGCGTCCTGCGGAAGGTCCGGCACGTCGTCCCCGTGACCCGACGGGTCGATGCCCACCGCGCGGACCTCCCGGCGTCCGTCGGGGTGCACGGCCACCACCGTCACGCTCGCGTTGGCGAGCGCCTGCATCGGCACGGCCCCGTGCAGGGTCAGGTAGACCATCAGGGTCACGCCGTGGCTCACCACGAGCACGGGTCCGCCGCCGCGGTGCCGCTGCTCGATCGTCGTGAACGCGTCCGTCACGCGGTCCAGGTACACCTGCGCGGGCTCGCCGCCGGGCAGGCCCGCGAACGTGCCCTCGAACACCTCGCGGAACATGTCCACCGGGTCCACGCGGGAGAACAGCGCGGACTCGGGGAGCAGCTCGAGGTCGCCGAACGAGAACTCCTTGAGCCCGGCGTGGTCGCTCACCTGCACGTCCGGGTGGTGCGTGAGGATCTCGTGCGCGGTCGCGCGCGTGCGGCCCAGCGGGCTGGTGTACGCGGCCGTGAACGGCACGGGCGCCAGGTAGCGCGCGGTCGCCCGCACGCCGTCCAGGCCGTCGGGCGTCAGGTCGGTGTCGCTCCAGCCCTGCAGCAGCCCGTCGGTGTTGGCGTGCGTGCGACCGTGCCGCACCAGGTAGAGCAGGAGTGCGGAGTCGCGCATGGTGGCGAGGCTATCCCGTGACGCGTGTCCGTCCGCGCTCGGCCGCGAGCGCCGCCACTCCGCCGACGATCGCGATCGCCTCGGTGATCGCGGACACCCACTCGGGCCAGCCGAACCATCGCGACTGCACGCCCAGCAGGCCGTCGGGCAGGTACACCGCGAGCAGGAACCCGCCCAGCGTCCCCGCCCCGAACGCCACCGCACCCAGGAGCGGCAGCGCCGATCGCCACACCAGCAGCAGCGCCGCGAGGAGCACGCCGCCCACGCCCTGCGCCCAGAACGCGTAGAACAACCAGTTCCCGTCGCCGCCGCCGTAGTCCTGCGCGAGCACCAGGTACAGGTGCACCACGGCGGACACGGCGACCGCGAGCGCCACGAGCGCACGCAGCGCCCAGGCGGTCCGGCGCGCCGGGACCTCGCCGGGCACGGTCAGGCCGCCCCGGCGTACACGGCGCCGTCGCGCACGTGGACCTCGAACGCGGGCAGGGGCTCGTCGGCGGGGCCGGACACGGGTGCGCCGTCCAGGCCGAACACCGAGTTGTGGCACGGGCAGCGCAGCTCGGCGTCGTCGGGCTGGACCTCGCAGCCCTGGTGCGTGCACACCGCGCTCACCGCGGTGACCGTGCCCTCGGTGGCCTGGACCAGCAGGATCTTGTTGCCCGCGCCGTCGTCGGCGCTCAGCGCGCCGCCCACCGGGATGTCGGCGAGCTGGGCCAGCGGGCCGTCGGAGCCGCCGCCCGCGGGGGTCGTGGCGGCCGCGCCGCCCGGGTCGCTCGAGCCGCCGCACGCCGCGAGCACCGCGACGCCCGCCGCCGCGAGACCCACGCCGCCCGCGCGGGACAGCAGCGTGCGGCGGTCCAGGCAGCCGCCGCACGTGTGCTCACCCGCGTGCGAGGTCGCGTCCGTCGTCGTACCGGAAGCCTTGCCGGCCGTGCCAGCCGTCAGATGGGTCATGTCTGCCTCCGTCTGGTCGTCCTGCCCCTGCGGCACGGGTCCGTCCCTCGCGGACCCCGGCTCAGTCGGGAGGCTAGCGGTCGTCCCTGTGCATCTCCTGGTGGGGCGGGGTCCCGGTGCCGGCGTCGCTCACGCGGCGCGTCGCGTCCAGGTCGGCCGTCGCTGCCTGCACGGCACCCACAGGCGTGACGCCCACCCCGGGCGCGGGCGCCGGCGCAGCTGCGGCGTCGAGCGCGGCGTCGTCGGCCAGGCGGCCCTCGATGCCGGAGACGTTGCGCAGCGGCAGCTCGGGCATCAGCAGCGTGAGCACCACACCGGCCAGCATCATCAGCCCGGAGATGAGCAGGACCAGGTCCACCGACTGCGCGAACCCCTCGAGCAGGGGCGTGGCCAGCCGCGGGTCCATGCCGGACAGGAACGACGAGTCGTCGAGGCTCAGGCCGCCACCGGTGCCCTTGACCAGCGCGAGCACGGGGGCGTTGTCGGGGTCGGCGGCGACCTTCGGGTCCGCCAGCGCCGCCTGGAACGCGGGTGTGCGTGCGGCGCGCTCGATCGCGTCGCCGATGGTGGTCCCGACCGTCGAGAACAGGATCGACAGGAACACCGCGGTACCGAGCGTGCCGCCCATCTGCCGGAAGAACAGCGACGACGACGTGGCGACGCCCATGTCCCGCACCGGGACCGCGTTCTGCACGGCGAGGACCAGCGGCTGCATGGTCAGGCCCAGCCCGAGGCCGAACACGATCGAGTACGCGAACAGCAGCCCCAGCGGAGTGGTCACGCCGAGCGTGGAGAACAGCAGCCCGCCGGCGACCATGAGCACGGTGCCGACCACCGGGAAGACCTTGTACCGGCCCGTGCGGGACGTGAGCTGACCCGCGATCACGGACCCGCTCATGATGCCGAGCGTGAACGGGATGAGCGTCAGGCCCGCCTCGGTGGGCGTCTGGCCGCGCACGATCTGCAGGTAGAGCGGCAGCACCGCGAGCCCGCCGAACATGGCCAGGCCGATCACGGTGTTGGCGGCCGCGCCCACCGAGAACGTGCGGTTGGCGAACATGCGCAGCGGCAGGATGGCGTCCGCGCCCGCCCGCCGCTCGAGCAGCCCGAACGCCACGAGACCCACCAGCCCGATCGCGTAGCAGGTCAGCGCGCGGGGCGACGTCCAGCCCCACAGCCGTCCCTGCTCGGCCACGACCAGCAGCGGCACCAGGCCCACGACGAGCGCGAGCGCACCCGGCCAGTCGATCCAGTGCTCGATCCGGCGCAGCGGCGGCAGGTGCAGCACCCGGGTGATCACCACGAGCCCGATCAGCCCGAGCGGCACGTTGACCAGGAACACCCACCGCCAGCCGGCGATCCCGGCGATCTGGTCCGCACCGGAGAAGAACCCGCCGATCACGGGGCCGAGCACGGACGACGTGCCGAACACGGCCAGGAAGTAGGCCTGGTAGCGCGCACGTTCGCGGGGCGGCACCAGGTCGCCCAGGATCGTGATGGCGAGCGACATCAGGCCACCCGCACCCAGGCCCTGGATGCCGCGGTACACCGCGAGCTGGTACATCGAGTCGGCCGTCCCGGACAGCAGGCTCCCGACGACGAACAGGCTGATCGCCAGCAGGTAGAACGGCTTGCGGCCGTAGATGTCGGAGAGCTTGCCGTACAGCGGCGTGGAGATCGTCGCGGTCAGCAGGTAGGCGGTCGTGACCCAGGCCTGCAGCGACAGGCCGTTGAGGTCGTCGCCGATGGTCCGCATCGACGTCGCGACGATGGTCTGGTCCAGCGCGGCCAGGAACATCCCGATCATGAGCCCGCCGAGGATCGTGACGATCTCGCGGTGCGTGGGTGCCGTGAACGTCGGGCCGGTCTGCTCGTCGGCCTCGGTGTGCTGCTGCTGCATGGGGACCTTCCGCAGGAGGGCGGCCAGAGGGCTGGCCCACGATCCGCCCCCGAGGGCGTGCCCGTCAGCAACAATCGGGGGCCGTGGGTGTGTTCCCGGTCACGGCACGCGTGCGGGCGTCGGTCCGCCGCGCGCGCCTGGGGGATGCTGGGTCCGTGAGCCCCGCCCCCGTCCGCAGCATGGCAGCGCGCGCATGAGCACGCCCGTCGCGCGTGCCGTCCCGACGGCACCGGCCCGGGGCGCGTCACCCGGCGCGGGGCCGCGGCGGGTGCTCGGGCTGGTGGGCGCCGCGGTCGTCGCGGTCGTGGTCGGCGTGTGGTTCACGGGAGCCGCGGTCGCCTCGCTCGTGCGGGACGCGGGCCCGTGGGTGCGCTGGGGGCTGCCGGTCACGGAGACGCTCACCGAGCTCCTGGGCGCGGTCGTCGTCGGGGCGCTCGTCCTGGCCGTCGGCGTGCTGCCGCGTCGCGACGAGTCCGCGGCCCCGCGTCGCGGCGCACGCGCGGGTGCCGCACGTGCCGAGGGCACCGCGTACCCCGCGACCCTGCGTGTGGCCGGCTGGGCCGCGGGCGCCTGGACGCTGGCCGCGGTGCTGCACCTGGTGCTGAGCTACGCGTCCGTCGCGGGGCGCGCGCTCACCGAGCAGTCGTTCGGCGACGAGCTGTGGCTGTACGTGTCGCAGATCGAGCAGGGCCGCACGCTGGGGTCCGCCGTGGTCGTCGCCGCCGTGGTGACGGCGCTCGCGCTCGTCGTGCGGACGCCCACGGGTGCCGCGTGGACGCTCGCCCTCGCGCTCGTCGCGCTGTGGCAGGTCGCGCAGCTCGGGCACGCGGCCGGTGCGGCGGGCCACGAGCTCGCGACGTCGGCGATGTTCGTGCACCTGGTCGGCGCGGCGGTGTGGATCGGGGCGCTCGCGGCGCTCGCGCTGCTCGTCGGCCGCCTCGGCCGCGACGTGGCCCCCGCGGTCGCGCGGTACTCCGTCGTCGCCGGCTGGTGCGTGGCCGCGGTCGCCGTCTCGGGACTCGTCAGCGGCTGGATCCGGCTCGGCCAGTGGGCGGACCTGGGCACGCGGTACGGGGTGCTGCTCGTCGTCAAGGCCGCGCTGCTCGTCGTGCTCGCGGGTCTGGGGCTGCTGCACCGCCGCCGGACCATCGCCGCGCTCGACGCGGCACCCGCACCGCGGCCCGGGCTGTTCTGGCGCCTGGTCGGCGTCGAGCTCGTGGTGATGGGGGCCGTGTCGGGTGTGGCCGTGGCGCTCGGCTCGAGCGCGCCGCCCGTGCCCGACGAGCCGCCCGTGACGCCGAGCGTGGCCTACCAGGTCACCGGGCACGACCTGCCGCCCGAGCCGACGCTCGTGCGGTGGTTCACCGAGTGGCGCTGGGACCTGCTGATGGCCTTCGCGGCCGTCGCGGCGCTCGTCGTGTACTGGCGGTGGGTGCGCCGTCTGGCCCGGCGCGGCGACGCGTGGCCGTGGCAGCGGACCGCAGCGTGGACGGTCGGCATGGTCGTGCTCTTCTGGACCACCAACGGCGGGCCCGCCACCTACGGGCACGTCCTGTTCAGCGCGCACATGGTCCAGCACATGGTGCTGGCGATGGTGGTGCCGATCTTCCTGGTGCTGTCCGCGCCGGTCACGCTGGCGCTGCGCGCGCTGCCCGTCCGGGCCTCCACGCTGGCCGACGACGCCTCACGCGGACCACGCGAGTGGATCCTCACGCTGGTGCACAGCCACGTGGGCCGGTTCCTCGCGCACCCCGTGGTCGCGGCGGTGAACTTCGCCGGGTCGATGGTCGCGTTCTACTACACCGGGCTGTTCGAGTGGTCGCTGCGCAGCAGCGTCGGGCACCTGTTCATGGTCGTGCACTTCACCGCCGCGGGATACCTGTTCGCCAACTCGCTGGTGGGCGTGGACCCGGGCCCGCAGCGGCTGGGGTACCCGCAGCGCCTGCTCACGCTGTTCGCGACCATGGCGTTCCACGCGTTCTTCGGTGTCGCGCTGGTCAGCGGCGAGGCGTTGCTCGTCGCCGACTGGTTCGGCCTGCTGGGCCGACCCTGGGGCGCGTCCGCGATCGCCGACCAGCAGGAGGGCGGTGCCGTCGCGTGGGGGATCGGTGAGCTGCCCACGCTCGCGCTCGCCATCGCGGTCGCCTTGTCCTGGTCCCGCGACGACGACCGGCAGGCCCGCCGGCGCGACCGCCGCACACGCGACGAGGATCCCGAGCTGGACGCCTACAACGCCATGCTCAAGTCCCTCGCCGACTGACCCCCAACCCGCCGAACTGGTACCTATCCGCCAGTTCGCGCCCATCCCACCCGCCGACCTGGTACCTGTCCGCCAGTTCGCGCCCATCCCACCCGCCGACCTGGTACCTGTCCGCCAGTTCGCGCCCATCCCACCCGCCGACCTGGTACCTGTCCGCCAGTTCGCGTCTGTCGCGACCCGCCGAGTGCCGCTGTTCAGGCTGACTCGTGCCGGCGGCGGGCGTCCTGCACGGCTCCGGGTAGGTCGGACAGGTCGTGCGCGGTGAAGCGGCCCAGCCAGGCGACCGCTCCGGACCGCAGGAGCGCGTCCTGCCGGAGCTGGTCCTTGGCCTGGGCGGCAGCCGACGAGTGCCACTCTCGTCCGTCCACCTCGGCGATCAGCCAGCGCCCGTCGCGCAGTCGCCAGCCCAGGTCGCACCGGCCGACGAACGCGCCGCCGGGGGTGCGGACCACGACCTGCAGCTCGTGCGGCGGGATACCCAGGTCGACACACTCGAGCCTGGCGAAGGACTCCAGCGGGGACTCGGCGCGGCCGTCGACGAGGTGCCACCAGGTGTCGATAGACGCGGCGCCTCGTCGACCACGCATGGCGTCCCGCACGCTGCCGAGGTCGTCTGCCCCGATCAGCCCACGGTGTAGCGCGGAGTCAGCCACGGCCAACGCGTCGCGCCGCCGCAGCTCGGGCAAGGCCTGCGCCAACGCGGCTGCAGGGGTGGCGACAAGCCTGCCGCCGACCGTCGTCGTCGGGAAGTCCCCGAAGTAGCGGACCTGCACACCGTCCCGTCGTCTCCCGAAGCGGCGACCCGGCATCGAGATCTCGGGGGTCGTCGCGGTCGGCAGTCCCTGCACACCGTGGAGCGCGAGTGCGCTGGTGCCGACTGCGACAGCGTCGCGACCAATATGCCAGCAGCCCCAGCCACGCGGCGCGGAGCCTCATCGCGTCGTGCTGCTCCGGTTGTGCGGGAGTGAGCGCGAAGACGCCGCGAGTCGGGCTGGTCCAGGCTCCCGCGTGGACCAGGCGGCGCCGCGCGTCGGTGTGCACGCCGTGCTCGTCGCACTGCCACCACCCCGCCAGCCCGCCTTGGCCTCGGGCCACGGTCTGCAGCGCCCAAGGCACGTCGTCGCTACGCATGGAACGACCCCAGCGTGCTCCGGCGTGTGCCGCCGGAGCGGGGGGTGCCCCGGTGGTCGAGGGCGCGGGGGCCGAGGCTGGGGTCGGCTTGCGACACGACGTCGGCGAGCTGGCGGACAACTACCAGTTCGGCTGGAGGGGCGGGGCGGGCACTCGCACGAGCTGGCGGACAACTGCCAGTTCGGCTGGAGGGGGGGATGGGTGGGTGGGGGGTGGTAGGACGGGGGCATGGTGAATGTGGGAGACCTCGAGGAGTACGTCGGCGTGCCACGGGTGGGCGGGCTGGTGCTGTCACCCGACGGCACACGCCTGGTCACGTCGGTGGCGACGCTCGACGCTAAGAAGACCAAGTACCTGACCGCGCTGTGGGAGGTCGACCCGACGGGTGAGCGCCCCGCGCGCCGCCTGACCCGGTCCGCCAAGAGCGAGGGGGGCGCGGCGTTCACGCGTGACGGCGACGTGCTGTTCACGAGCGCTCGCCCGGACCCGGGCGCGAAGGACGCGGACGACGAGGCCCCGCCCGCGCTGTGGCTCCTGCCCCGGGACGGTGCCGAGGCGCGCGTGGTCGCGTCCCGAAAGGGCGGGCTCGGGGGCGTCACGGTGGCCAAGGACGCCGATGTCGCGCTGCTCACGGGCGACGTGCTGCCGCACGCGACCGACGCCGAGCACGACGAGAAGCTGCGCACGGCTCGCAAGGACAAGAAGGTCGCCGCGATCCTGCACGCGGGCTACCCGGTCCGGTACTGGGACCACGACCTGGGCCCGGGCCGGCCGCACCTGTTCACCGCCGACCTGGCCGCGCTGACCCCGGACACGGCCCCGCTCGCGGGTGACGACGAGCAGCGTCTCACCCTGGTGGACCGCACGCCGAGCCCGGGCGCCGCGCTGGTCGAGCAGCATGCGGCGATCTCACCGGACGGCACGACGATCGTCACGGGCTGGACCGAGCCCCGCGCGCGCGGGGACCAGCGGGGCCGTCTCGTCGCGGTCGACGTGGCCACGGGCGAGCGCCGCACGCTGGTGAGCGACGACGCGTTCGACGCGTTCGACCCGGTGATCTCCCCGGACGGCCGGTGGGTGGTGTTCGGCCGCGAGACCATCTCGACGCCGCACGACGCGCCGCAGGCCGGTTTGGCGCTCGTGCCGCTCGCGGGTGGCGAGGTGCGGCTGGTCGCGGCGGACTGGGACCGCTGGCCCGGCAGCCCCGTGTGGCTCCCGGACTCGTCGGGCCTGCTCGTGGTGGCGGACGACGAGGGCCGGGCGCCGGTGTTCCGCATCGACCTCGACCCCGCCGGTGACACCGTCACGCGTGTGACCAGCGACGATGCGGCGTTCACCGATGTCCAGGTGGCGCCGGACGGCCGCACGGCGTACGCGCTGCGCTCGTCGTACCTGGCCCCCGCGCACCCGGTGCGCATCGACCTCACCGCAGTCCCGTCCGCGGCCGTGCCGCTGAGGTCCCCGGCCCCGGCACTCGACCTGCCGGGCCGGCTCGAGGAGGTCGAGACGACCGTGGCGGACGGTCGGCGCGTGCGCGCGTGGCTCGCGCTGCCGCACGGCGCGAACGCCGACGAGCGTGCCCCGCTGCTGCTGTGGATCCACGGCGGCCCGCTGGGCTCGTGGAACGCCTGGTCGTGGCGCTGGAACCCGTGGCTGCTGGTGGCCCGCGGCTACGCGGTGCTGCTGCCGGACCCGGCGCTGTCGACCGGCTACGGCCGCGACTTCGTGCAGGCGGGGTGGGGTGCGTGGGGCGAGGCGCCGTTCACCGACCTCATGGCGGTCACGGACGTCGCGGAGGCCCACCCCGCGGTCGACGAGACGCGCACGGCTGCGCTGGGCGGCTCGTTCGGCGGGTACATGGCCAACTGGGTCGCGGGGCACACGGACCGGTTCCGCGCCGTGGTCACGCATGCGAGCCTGTGGGCGCTCGACCAGTTCGGCCCGACGACGGACGCGTCGTACTACTGGCAGCGCGAGATGACGCCCGAGATGGCCTGGGCGAACTCGCCGCACCGGTTCGTGGAGCAGATCGTCACGCCGATGCTGGTCATCCACGGCGACAAGGACTACCGCGTGCCGATCGGGGAGGGGCTGCGCCTCTGGTATGAGCTGCTCGCCAAGTCGGGTCTGCCGGCCGACGACGAGGGCCGCACGCCGCACCGCTTCCTGTACTTCCCGGACGAGAACCACTGGGTCCTGAGCCCGCAGCACGCGGTGGTCTGGTACCAGGTGGTCGAGGCCTTCCTGGCCGAGCACGTGCTGGGCCGGACGGGCGATCAGGCCGTGCCATACCCGGACGTACTGGGATGAAAAGGGCGCCCGGCGCGCGCTGAGCGCCGGGCGGGGGAAGACTCCCGAACCTGGACCCGGCCACCGCGGCCGGCCGACGAGAGGGAGCTCAGCATGGGTATCGGAGGCGGTATCGCGCTGCTCGTGATCGGCGCCATCCTGTCGTTCGCGGTCAGCGACGCGATCGAGGGCGTGAACCTGGAGATGATCGGCTACATCTGCATGGGCGCGGGTGCGCTCATGCTGATCCTGGCGTTGATCCTCAACGCGCAGCGGAGGAACACGTCGCACGTCGCCGTGGTCGAGCACCGCGAGGTGCCGCCCCCCACGGTGTGATCCCCGCTCACCGGCACACGGACGCCGCACCACCCGCCGAGGTGGTGCGGCGTCCGTCGTCCGGGAGCGCATCGCAGAGGGTAGGCAACCTAACTTCCTCCCGTACGTTTGATGACGGCACGTCACCTACGTGCGCAGACGACCTGCCCCGACCCGGAGGAGACCGCCCGTGACGACCACCGCGTCCCCGCCCACGCCCGTCGCTACCGCCGCACCGCTCTCGACCGCGCTGCGCGAGGGCACTCGGGAGCAGCACGGCCAGGCCGAGGGGATGCAGTTCGTCGAGGCGCTGCTGGCCGGACGGCTGGGCCGGGCCGCGTACACGGACCTCGCAGTCCAGCAGCTCGCCGTCTACACCGCGCTCGAGCACGCCGGTGGCCTGCTGCGCGGCGCGGGTGCGGACCACGGTCTCGTCTTCGACGAGCTGACCCGCGTCCCGGCGATCGAGCGGGACCTGGCGTACCTGCTCGGCCCGGCCTGGCGTGACCGCGTCGAGGTCCTGCCGGCCACGCGCGCGTACGCCGAACGGCTGGGCGACTGCGCGACCGACCTGTGCCGGTACGCCGCGCACGCCTACACGCGCTACCTGGGCGACCTGTCCGGTGGCCAGGTGGTGAAGCGCATGGTGCAGCGCCACTACGGGCTCGGGGATGCCGGGGTGCAGTTCTACGACTTCCCGGAGATCCACAAGCTCAAGCCGTTCAAGGACGTGTACCGCGACCGCCTGGACCGCCTCCCGCTGGACGCCGCGCAGCGGGCCGCGGTGGTCGACGAGGCCCGGGTCGCCTTCCGCCTCAACCAGGCGATGTTCGCCGAGCTGGGGGAGCACCACCTGAACGGCTGACTACCGCAGGTACCCGGATTGTGCGAAAAAGAGTGATTCCGGCCCGCACGGTCGCCCACCATGCGGTTCGGCACGCGATGATGTCCCCGTGACGCGGAGAGCCAGTGCTGACGCGCGTGCGGGACGACGTGCCGCCGCGGCACTCGGCGGCGTTCGCGGCTTCGCCACGGCGGCGCACCGGTTCGACCGGTGCCGCACGCTCGAGGACGTGGTGCAGGCCGCCGCCGCGCTGGCTACCGACATCCTGGGCGCGCGGACCGCGGCCGTGTGCCGCATCGAGCAGGACACGTGCACGGTGCTCGCGGTCGAGCCGACCCCCACGGACCAGCGCCACCTGTGGCGGCTGCGCATGACGTACCGGGCCGACGAGCGACCCGCGTTGCGCCGGCTCATCCGCGACCGCGAGAGCTGGTTGGCGCACGCCATGGACATCACGGGTGAGCCGGTCGAGGCGGGCGACGAGGGAGCGGGCGACCCGATCGAGGTCGCGACGCTCCGGGACGTGGGTGCCGCCAGCGGCCTGGGCGCCCCGATCGTCGTGAACGGCATCGTGTGGGGTCAGGTCTTCGCGATGCGGGACAGGACGCTCGGCCTGTTCACCGACGACGACGTGGCGCGCGCCGAGGTGATCGGCGCGCTGGCTGCGGGCGCGATCGCGCGCGTGGACCTCGAGTCGCAGATCCGGCACCTGGTTGCGGACGACCCGCTGACGGGGCTCGCCAACCGCCGCGTCGCGGACGCCGAGGCCGAGTCCGCGCTCGAGTCGGGCGAGGAGGTCTGCATCGTCATGTGCGACGTGGACGGCCTCAAGCGTGTCAACGACCGGCTGGGCCACGACGCGGGCGACGACCTGCTGCGGACCGTCGCGGACGTGCTCAGCCGCGCCGCGGAGCGCCTGCCCGGGTCGACGGCCGCGCGCCTGGGTGGCGACGAGTTCTGCCTGGTGGTGGTGGGCCACCACCGCTCCGAGGTGGCCGAGGTCATGGCCAGCACCACCGCGGAGCTCCCGCTGCCGCACGGTGCGGCGATCTCCTACGGCCTGGCGTCGACGGCCGTGACGGGCGAGGTCTCCGCGCGCCACCTGTTCCGCCGCGCGGACATCGCGCAGTACCGGGTCAAGCGCGCGCGGGCCCGCGCGCGCAAGTCCGCGGTGCCGATCGCGGACCCCGCGGTCACGGCCGAGCGCGTGGTGGTCTCCGGTGCGGCCGCGATCACCGCCGCACAGCCCGGCGTGGTCCCGCGGCTGTGCGCCATGGCGGCGGCCACCACCGAGACGCTCGGCGGCTCGGACTGGGCGGTGCTCATGCAGCGCGACGGCGACGCCGCGGCCGTGGCGCGCGGCGGCAGCCCCGCGGATCTGGACCGCCAGCAGACCGTGACGCGCGTGACGCACGGGACCTGGATCGTCGAGGTCGGCGCGTCGGCGAACGCCGCGACCGGCCAGGCCGTGACCACCGCGCTGCACGCGCTGGCCGCGGTCGCGGTGGACGGCGCGTCCTAGCGACGGTCCCCGCGTCAGCCGTGCAGCGGCAGCGTGAGGGTGGTCTCGCCGGTGGCCGTCACCCGGACCGGGACACCCCAGTCCTGCGCGTTGAGGTGGCAGGCGGGGTACTCGACCGCGGGGTCGTCGTCACACGAGGCCGCGTGCGCGGTCACGTGCAGGACGCCCTCGCCCACGGCCGGGTCCAGCACGAGCTCGCGCTCGAACGCGACGTCGTCACCCGCGCCCGCGAGCAGCAACCCGGGCGGAGTCGCGGAGACCTGCAGCCGGGTGGACGGGCCGTAGCGGTCGTCGTACTTCTGGCCCGCCGCGGGGGTGAACACCACGTCCAGCCGCACGCGCTCCCCGAGGTCCGTGACCGGCCGCTGCGTGCGGTGCACGCCACCGTCCACGGCGCGCGCCACCACCCCCGCGAGCGGTACCCGCGTGAGCCGGTGCGCCGCGGACTCCACGACCAGCAGCACCGGCCCGTCGGCGCCGTCCAGCACGACGAGCCCGCTCGGCTCGGCCAGGCCCGTCGCGATCGTCGTGACCGCGCCGCCCGCACCGTCGGTACCGGCGACGAACCGGCGGACCGCGCCGTTGTACGTGTCCGCGACCGCGACCGAGCCGTCGGGCAGCACCGCGACGCCCAGCGGGTGCTGCAGCCGGGCCTCGTCGGCCGCACCGTCGCGGTGCCCGAACTCGAACAGCCCGGCACCCACCACGGTGCGGACCGAGCCGTCACCCGCCGAGCCGTGCACCGGCTCGACCACGCGCAGCGCCGACGTCTCCGAGTCCGCGAGCCAGATGCCGCCCTCGTCGTCCACCGCGAGGCCCGACGGCTGCGCGAACCACGCGTCCGCGAGCGGCCCGTCCAGCAGGCCCTCGTTCATGGTCCCCGCGACGTGCCGCAGCGACGGCTCCTTCGGGTCGAACGCCCACAGCGTGTGGTTGCCCGCCATCGCGACGACGAACGCACCCCACGCCGCCGACCACGTGACGTCCCACGGCGACGAGAGCCGCACCGCGAGCGGCGCGCCCGCGTACGCCCGCCCGCTGCGGTCGTCCCCGCCCCACCCCGGCAGCACGTTGTCCGCCGCGCCGACCATGAACTGCTCACCCGTGCCCGCGACCGTGCTGACGTGCCCGTCCGCGAGCCGCACGCCGCGCAGCGCGTGGTTCACCGTGTCCGCGACGAGCACGTCGTAGCCCACCCAGGGGCGCAGCTCGTCGGGCACCAGGCACAGGCCGTTCGGCTCGCTGAACCGCGCGTCGTCGGGACCGCCGTCCACCAGTCCGCGCTCACCGGAGCCGATGCGCCGCACCAGCGTCTGCCCGTCCGGCGCGAGCTCGGCCAGGCTGTGATGCCCCGCGTCCGCGACCAGCAGGTTCCCGTCCGGCAGCGCGACCGCCTTGGCGGGGAAGCGCAGCGTGCCCGGCGTGGGGGCGGGCGGCACGTACGGGCCCCCGCCGCGGTGCAGGGTGCCCTTCGGGTCGTGCTCGGCGACCAGCTCGCGCACCAGCACCTCGAGGTTGTGCCGGTGCCCCTCGCCCGCCATCTGCGCGACGACGTAGCCCTCCGGGTCGATCACGACGAGCGTGGGCCACGCTCGCGCGGTGTAGGCGCGCCACGTCACCAGGTCCGGGTCGTCCAGCACCGGGTGGTGCACCTCGTACCGCTCCACCGCCGACGCGAGGGCCACCGGGTCCGCCTCGTGGACGAACTTGGGGGAGTGCACACCCACCACCACGAGCACGTCGGAGAACTCCGCCTCGAGCTCGCGCATCTCGTCCAGGACGTGCAGGCAGTTGATGCAGCAGAACGTCCAGAAGTCGAGCACGACGACCTTGCCCCGCAGGTCGGCGAGGCTCACGTCCCGTCCGCCGGTGTTGAGCCACCCCCGCCCCACCAGCTCCGAGGCCCGCACCCGAGGAAGTCGCCCAGTCACGCCCCCATCCTCCCCCACCCCGCCACCCCCCTCATCCCGCCGAACTGGTACCTATCCGCCAGTTCGGCGCACGCCCCCGGCGCACCCATCCCGCGAACTGGTACCTATCCGCCAGCTCGGCGTGGGGCCGGGGGGAAAGGGGCTAGGGGCGGGTGAGGAGCCAGATGCGGGGGTGGTGGCCCTTGGCGAACACCCGGACCGGCGGGTGAGCGCGCCACAGCGCGTCGGCGTCCCGGACCGCCTGCTCCATGACCTTGACCTCGTGCGTGAGCACGACGAGCCGCGCACCGGGCGCTGCGGCGGCGTGGGCCGCGCGGAGCAGCCCCGCGTGCACGGCGCGGGCGTCGGCGTGCGAGCCGTGCAGCGTGCCCCAGGGCGGGTCGGCCAGGATCAGGTCGGCCGGTGCGGTGCCCGCGGGCCACGACGACGGGTCGAGCGCGTCGGCGCGGACCAGCGACGCGCGGCGGGTCAGGCCCGCGGCCTCGAGGTTGTCGCGCGCCGCGTCCAGCGCGTCGTCGGCCAGGTCCAACCCCACGGCCGCGGCGGCCGGGGCCGCGAGGAGGCGCTCGACCAGGAGCGTGCCCGAGCCGCACATGAGGTTGAGGACGCGCTCGTCGTCCCGCGGGCCCGCGAGCCGCACCATGGCGGCCGCGATGGTCGCGTTCGCGGCGCCGGGGAAGTCGGTGACGCGCCAGGTGCGCGCGGACAACGGCCGGGGTCCGACGCGCACGAGCACGTCCCAGCCCGGGTCCTGCTCGGCCGCGGCGGTGTCCCGACGAGCGCCCCGACGCACCTTCACGACGAGCTCGCCGTCCTGCTCGTCGTGCCGCAGGCCCGTCGCCGACGCGAGCTCGTCGCCCAGGCGGGCGAACACGGACGAGTCGGCGCCGGCGGCCTCGAACCGGAACGTCGAGGAGCCCGCGACGCGCAGCGACGCGTACGCGGCCGCGACGATCCGGGCCAGGTGGTCCCCGCTCAGGAGGGCCCGGGGGCGCGGGACGTCGAAGTGCAGCGCGACGAACGCGGCGACCGCCGTCCGCAGGCGGCGCACGTCGGCGAGCGCGCCGGGCAGGTCGACGACGAGCGCGTCGTCGCGACCGGGCACGGGACGGGGGCGGGCCCCCAGCACCTCGGCGGCCTCGTCGGCGAGCACCTCGCCCAGGCCGGGCAGGAACGTCAGCTCGACGCGCGTGCGTGCGGGGCGGGGCGGTCCGGCCGCCGGACGTCCCGCCGAGCGCTCGCCGCGCGGGCGGCCCGCGGGCTGCTCGTCGTCGCGGCGCGGGCGAGCCGCGCGCTCGGCGGGGCCGGGACGTGCGGGCCGTCGGGTGGTGCCGCCGCGTCCGGTGCCGCGGCCCGGGTCACCGGCGCTCGCGGGCCGACGACCGCGGCCCCGGCCGCTCACGCGGGGATCAGGACGGGAGCGCCGACCGCGCGCAGCACGAACGTCTCGGTCTGCTCGATCGCACGGTCCCGCTCGGGGCCCTCGTCGGGGACACCGCGCCCGGACAGGCACGCGTTGACCAGCGGGACCGTGGTGTCCAGGTCCTGCTCGGGGAACGCGCCCGACGCGATGCCGTCGGTGAGGATGTCCCGCAGGATCCGCTCGACGACGACGACGTGCTCGCGCACGCGGGCCTGCGTCTGACGCGACAGGACGGAGCGCAGCTCGGGTCCGGGGGCCAGGTGGTAGACGCGCTTGAGCTGGATCTGCTGGCTCACGTAGGTGCGCAGCCGCTCGACGGGGTCGTCGATGTCGTCGAGCGCGCGCTGCAGCGTCGCGGCGTACTGCTCGGTCTCGTGCGTGATGAACCCGACCAGGAGGGCTTCCTTGTCCGGGAAGTGGTTGTAGACGGCGGTGCGCCCGACGCCCGCGGCCTGCGCGATCTCGGCGAGCGTGATGGCGTCGAAGCCCTGCTCGGCCATGAGCGTCGACAGCGCGGCGAACAGCTTCTGTCGGGTCTGCTCGCGGTGCTCGTGGAGCGACCCGCCGATGATCTTGGGCATGCTGACAGTCTCGCACAGAACGTCAGATCACCCGGACCTGCCGGGATAGGACCTTGGTCCTTACACTCGAACGGTCGGCGCCGTGGCCGGTCCCCGCCGCGGCGTCCCCGGACGACGGGAGGTGCGCGTGACCACCACCGCCGACGTGCGCGCGGACCAGGACGCGTTCGTGAGCACGGGCCGCGTGCCCGGCCGGGTCCGTCGGCTGGTCGCGGACTCCTGGCAGCGCAGCCGCCGCAGCGGCGTGGACCCCGAGCGCCCCGCGCCGCGCGACGACCTGTCCGACAACGACCTGGCCGGCCTGCGGCGGCAGACGCCGTTGTCCGCCGCGATCCCCGTGGTGCGCCAGCTCCTGCTCTCGCAGGACCCGCAGTGGGTCGCGGCCCTCACCGACGCGAGCGGCCGCCTGCTGTGGGTGGACGGCAACCGCCGCGTGCGCCGCGCGATCGGGCGGGCCGGGTTCGTCGAGGGTGCGGTCTGGAGCGAGGACTGCGCGGGCACCAACGCACCGGGCACCGCGCTCGCGACCAACCGGGACGTGCAGGTCATCGGCTCCGAGCACTGGGCGCGGCCCGTGCAGCCGTGGAACTGCGCCGCCGCACCCGTGCACGACGCGGACGGGCGCATGCTCGGCGTGCTCGACATCACGGGCGGGCCGGTGGTCGCGACGAGCCTGGCGATGCAGCTGGTGCGCGCCACCGCGACCGCGGTCGAGGCGACCGTGGGCAACGCCGCGGGCCGCGCGGCCGGGCCGCCCGCACCCACGCTGCGCGTGCTCGGCAGCCAGGGCGGCACGCTCGTCGTGGACGGGTCGGCGCACCGGCTGTCCGGCCGGCACGCCGAGATCCTGCTGCTGCTCGCCGAGCACCCGGGCGGCCTGACGGCGGACGGGCTCGCCGTGCTGCTCAGCGAGGCGGAGCTGTCCGGCGTGACCGTGCGCGCCGAGGTCTCGCGGCTGCGCCGGATCGTCGGTCCGCTGCTGAGCGAGTCGCGCCCGTACCGGCTCACGCGCCCGGTCCGCACGGACGTGGACGCGGTGCGGGACGCGCTCGCGCTCGGGGACGTCGAGCAGGCGGTCGGCTCCTACACGGGGCCCGTGCTGCCGCGCTCGTCGTCGCCCGGCGTGCTGCGCGTGCGCACGGCGGTCACCGAGGAGGTGCGCGCCGCGGTGCTCGCCACGCGCGACCCGCGCGTGATCGTCCGGTGGGCGGCGTCCGACGAGGGCGCCGACGACTACGGCGCGTGGCAGGCGCTCGTCGCCGCGAGCCCACCCGGCTCCGCGAGCCACCTGCGTGCGGTCGCCCGGCTCGCGCGGCTCGAGGCCGACCTGGCCCCGCCGGACGGGCGTCACCGGTCTCGCCTACTGTCGCAGGCATGACCGACGACGAGAACCGGGTGCTGATCGGCGCGCACGTGCGGGACGACGACCCGGTGGGCACGGCCCCGCAGATCGACGCGCAGTGCGTGCAGATCTTCCTCGCGGACCCGCAGGGGTGGAAGAAGCCCGTCCCGCGCGAGGATGCGCAGGCGCTGCTGGACAGCGGGCTGGGCGTGTACGTGCACGCGCCGTACCTGGTCAACGTCGCCTCGACCAACAACCGCGTCCGCATCCCCAGCCGGACCATGGTCGCGCAGCACAGTGCCGCGGCGGCCGTGCTCGGGGCGCGCGGGCTCGTCGTGCACGGCGGCCACGTGGGCGACGGCGACGACGTCGCGGTCGGGGTCGAGAACTGGCGCAAGCTGTTCGAGCGCGCCACGTTCGGCGTGCGCGTGCTGGTGGAGAACACCGCGGGCGGGGAGAACGCGTGCGCGCGGTCGCTGGACCGGCTCGCGATGCTGTGGGACGCGATCGGCGGGTACGACGTGGGGCTGTGCCTCGACACGTGCCACGCGTGGGCCGCGGGCGAGGACCTGGAGACCGTGGTGGACCGCGTGCGCGCCATCACCGGCCGCATCGACCTGGTGCACGCCAACAGCTCCCGGGACGAGGCGGGCTCGGGCCGCGACCGGCACGCGAACTTCGCCACGGGCACCATCCCGCCCGAGCTCATCGCGCACGTGGTGCGTGAGGCGGGGTGCGACGCGCTGGTGGAGACGCCGGCCGAGCGCCAGGCGGAGGACATCGCGTTCCTGCGGGCGGCGCTCGCGGGCTGAGGCGGGTGGGCGGCCTCGTCGGACGTCGAGCGGCTGTCGAGCGGCTGCAACGGTGCTGCAACGTCCGCGTGCCTAGCGTCGCGGCAGAGCGCGGCAACGACGCCGCGCCACCGGGCGCCCAGCCCCCTGGCGCCCGTGCACCCGAAGGGAGCCAGACGTATGACCGTCTACTCAGCACCCGGCACCCCCGGCAGCCCGGCCACCTTCCGTGAGCGCTACGACCACTGGATCGGCGGCGAGCTGGTCGCACCCAAGAACGGCCGCTACTTCGAGAACCCGACGCCCGTCACGGGCCGCACGTTCACCGAGGTGGCCCGCGGCGACGCCGACGACATCGAGCTCGCGCTGGACGCCGCGCACGGCGCCGCCCGCGCGTGGGGCAGGACGTCCGCCACCGAGCGCGCCCTGGTCCTGAACAAGATCGCCGACCGCATGGAGCAGAACCTGGAGATGCTCGCGGTCGCCGAGACGTGGGAGAACGGCAAGCCGGTGCGGGAGACGCTCGCCGCCGACCTGCCGCTGGCGATCGACCACTTCCGCTACTTCGCGGGTGCGGTCCGGGCGCAGGAGGGGTCGATCTCGGAGATCGACGCGGACACCATCGCGTACCACTTCCACGAGCCGCTGGGCGTGGTCGGCCAGATCATCCCGTGGAACTTCCCGCTGCTCATGGCCACGTGGAAGCTCGCGCCCGCGCTCGCGGCGGGCAACTGCGTGGTGATGAAGCCCGCCGAGCAGACGCCCGCGTCGATCCTGGTGCTCATGGAGCTCATCGCGGACCTGCTCCCGCCGGGCGTGGTCAACGTCGTCAACGGGTTCGGCGTCGAGGCCGGCAAGCCGCTCGCGTCGTCGTCGCGGATCCGCAAGATCGCGTTCACGGGTGAGACCACCACGGGGCGGCTGATCATGCAGTACGCGTCGCAGAACATCATCCCCGTGACGCTCGAGCTGGGCGGCAAGAGCCCGAACATCTTCTTCGAGGACGTCGCGCGCGCCAAGGACGACTACTACGACAAGGCGCTCGAGGGCTTCGCGATGTTCGCCCTCAACCAGGGCGAGGTCTGCACGTGCCCGTCGCGCGCGCTCATCCAGGAGTCGATCTACGACGGGTTCCTGGCCGACGGCATCGCGCGCGTCGAGGCGATCAAGCAGGGCAACCCGCTGGACACCGAGACGATGATCGGTGCGCAGGCGTCCAACGACCAGCTCGAGAAGATCCTGTCCTACATCGACATCGGCAAGGCCGAGGGCGCCAAGGTGCTCACGGGCGGCGAGCGCGCGCACCTGGACGGCGACCTGTCCGGCGGGTACTACGTGCAGCCCACGATCTTCGAGGGCAAGAACTCGATGCGGATCTTCCAGGAGGAGATCTTCGGGCCCGTGGTCGCCGTGACGTCGTTCAGCGACTACTCCGACGCGATCCACACGGCGAACGACACGCTGTACGGCCTCGGCGCGGGGGTGTGGTCGCGTGAGCAGGCCGTCGCGTACCGGGCGGGCCGCGACATCGAGGCCGGGCGCGTGTGGACCAACTGCTACCACGCCTACCCGGCCGCCGCGGCGTTCGGCGGCTACAAGGGCTCGGGCGTCGGCCGCGAGAACCACAAGATGATGCTCGACCACTACCAGCAGACCAAGAACCTGCTGGTCAGCTACTCGGGGACCAAGCTCGGGTTCTTCTGAGCCGGCCGGCGCCCCGTCGTCCGGGGCCGTCCCGTGGACCGCGTGGCACGTGCGCGGTCCACGGGACGCGCGGCGGCGGGGCCACGGACCTGTGTCCGGCCGGACGCGGTGCACGACGAAGGAGATGGCGGCATGGTCGAACGTGTGGCGGTCACCCCGGCGGCGGCGGAGCTCCTGCGCTCGCTGCGGGCTCAGCACGGCGAGCTGATGTTCCACCAGTCCGGCGGGTGCTGCGACGGCTCGTCGCCCATGTGCTACCCCGCGGGCGAGTTCCTCACGGGTGACGTGGACGTGCACCTGGGGGACCTGGACCTGGGCGACGGCGGACTGGTCCCGGTGTGGATGACCCGCGCGCAGTACGAGTACTGGAAGCACACCCACCTGACCATCGACGTGGTGGCCGGCCGCGGTGCGGGGTTCTCGCTCGAGGCGCCTGAGGGGGTCCGGTTCCTCATCCGGTCCCGTGTCCTGTCCGACGACGAGTACGCCTAGCTGCTGGCGGCCGGAACCCTCTGACGCGCGCCCGGACGTCGTTGCTAGCGTGCTGCCCATGAGCGACGCGGACCCGATCGTGCCCGACGAGAAGGACTGGACCTGGGTGCTCCAGGAGCGCTGCGACGAGTGCGGGTTCACCGCGTCGGACGTGGAGCCCGCACAGATCGGCGCGACCGTGCGCGACCTCGCGCCGCGGTACGTCTCCGCGCTGCACCGCGCCGACGCGCGCGAGCGCCCCGCGCCCACCACGTGGTCGCCGCTCGAGTACGGCGCGCACGTGCGGGACGTGTTCCGCCTGTTCGGCGAGCGCCTGGACCTCATGCTCGAGCACGACGACCCGCTGTTCGCCAACTGGGACCAGGACGCCACCGCGCGTGAGGACCGGTACGACCTGCAGGACCCGACGGTCGTGGCCGACGAGCTCGTGGTCGCGGCCGATGCGACGGCCGACCGGTTCGACGCGGTCCCCGGCGACGCGTGGGACCGCACCGGCCGTCGCTCCAACGGGTCGGTGTTCACGGTCCGCACCCTGGGCCAGTACTTCCTGCACGACGTGGTCCACCACCTGCACGACGTCCGGGCCTGACGGTGCCGGACCCCGCCGCGCCGGGTCCCGCCGCGCCCGGTCCTGCCGCGCCGGCCGCAGCGCGTCGCTGGCCGTACGTGCTGGGCGGGGCGGGTGCGCTGGTGGTCGCGGTGGTGTTCGCGACCGTCGGTGACGGTGTCGACGTGCCCGAGGCCGACGGGCTGCGCGGTGCGGTGGTCGAGCATGCGCACACCGTGACGTGGGCGCTCCTGGCGGCCGCGCTGCTGAACGCGGCGCGGCGCCCGGGCTGGGACCGGCTCTCGCAGACGCTCGCCGTCGCGGGCGGCGCGAGCTACGCGTGCTTCCTCGCGGCGGTCTTCGTCCTCTGACCCTCGGACTTGTCCACAGGCTTACCCACACCGTGGATATCCCAGGCGTGCCCCCTGTGGACAACCGGTGCACAACCGCCGCCCCACCCCCCGGCCACCCCCCGCCGAGCTGGCGGACAAGTACCAGGTCGGCGGGGTGGGGGCGGCAATGTGGGGGTAACACGCCGGGCCTAGGGTCCCGTCATGGATGCCGCGCTTCCTGCCGAGCACGACGGTCGTCATGTCCTGGCACTGCCCGCCGGACTCCCGCCGGGGCGCGACGTCGAGGCCCTGGCCCGCGCCTGGTTCCCGGGTGCGGCGTGGGAGCAGGACCCCGTGGCGGCCGTCGCCGCGAGCAGCCGCCCCATGACGGGTGCGCGGTTCCGGGGCCTGGTGGTGCAGGACGAGGTGCCCGCGCAGCCGGGCCGGCTGCGCCTCACCGACGACGCCGCGCTCGCGGGTCCGCACCCCCTGGACGAGCAGACGGCCCGCGACGGCCTGCGGGTGCCCGGCCCGCTGGACCTGTTCGCGCTCGACGGCGAGGCGTCGTCACAGGTGCGCGCGTGGTTCGTCGCCGCGGCACGGCGGACGGGCGGGCTGGTCGTCCCCGCGCAGCGCGCGCAGGTCATGGCGCCCGAACCGGGCTCGGTGGTGGCACTCACGCTGTGGTCCGCGGTGCCGCTGACGCTCGCGGACGTGCTTCCCCTGGTCCGGCCCGCGATGGTCGGCGCGCGCGTCACCCCGTCACCCGGACCCGATGCGCCCGGGCCGCAGACGTACGCGGTCACCGCGGCGTTCGACTACGACGGCGACGTCACGCTGCGCACCAGCAGGTCCACCGAGGTCCCGGTGGTGCTCTCGACGCTGAGCTGGCGCGACTACGGCCCGTGGGCGTACCGGATCACGTGGACCGCACCCGACGAGCAGGAGGGCTCGGCGCTCGCGGACATCGCGCGCCAGCGCGTGGCTCCGACCGTGGCGCGCGTGGCCGCGGCGCTGCACGCGGCCGCCGGTGGGACGGTCGTGGACGCGGGCGGGTTCGTCGTCGGGCCGCAGGAGCTGGCCGAACGCGCGGTGCAGCACCGCTGAGCCGGGGCGCGCTCCTCAGGTGAACGCTGGCGATCCCGCGGGCACCAGGTCCACCTGCACCGTGAGCCGCGAACCCGAGCCCTCGGTGAAGATCACGCCCCGCAGCGGTGGCACGTCGTGGTAGTCGCGTCCCCAGCCGAGCACCACGTACCGGTCGTCGACCAGCTGGTCGTTGGTGGGGTCGGCGTCCACCCAGCCGGCGCCGGGCAGCCACACCGAGACCCAGGCGTGCGACGCGTCCGCACCCCGCAGCTTGGCCCGGCCGGGCGGCGGCTGCGTCTCGAGGTACCCGCTCACGTACCGCGCCGGCACGCCGTGCACGCGCAGCGCGGCGATCATCAGGTGCGCGAAGTCCTGGCAGACGCCCGCACCCTGCGCCAGCAGCTGGGCCTGCGTGGTGTGCACGGTCGTCGAGCCCGTGCGGTACGTGAGCTCGTGACGGATCCGGTGGCACAGCTCGACGACGACCTCACCCAGCGGACGCCCCGGCGTGAACGTGGGGGCGGCCCACGTGCGCACCGCGTCAACGAACGCGACGTGGGCCGACGGCAGCACCATCTCGCGCAGCGCGACGAGGATCTCGGGCGCGGCGGCGGCGGCCTGGTCGCCGGACGCCACCGAACGGGCCGTGTCGTCCCAGGCCACGTCGGGCAGCGCGGTCGGCTCGGGGCGCGGGCGGCTGACCTCGATGGTGGAGCGCGCGGTCACGACCAGGCGCGTGTGCGGCGTGGTCACGCCGTAGTACGTGGTGCGGTTGCCGTAGTAGTCGACGTGCGTGGCCGTGTCCGCGGGCGCCGGGTCCACCTCGACGTGCGCGTGCAGCACCGCCTGGCCGGGCACGTCGCGCGGCGTCGTCGTCGTGCGGCCGTAGGAGTCGGTGACCTCCTGCGGGTAGGTGTACGTGGTGCGGTGCACCAGGTCGTACGTGCGCGTCACGGCGCGTCCTCCTCGTCGCCGGCGTCCCACGGGTCGTCCAGCGCGCGGGCCTGCGCGGGGCGGGCGAAGTGCACGGCCTCGACCTCGTCCGCGACCGCGAGCAGCCGCCACTGCATGGACTCGAGCAGCTCGGCCAGGCGCGTGCGGCGGCCGTCGGCGTCGGGGACGGACACCGCGACCGGGTCGAGCTCGGCCACCAGGTCCACGACGTCGGTCAGCAGACGGTCGCGCTGCTCGGTGCTGCGCGAGCGCACGGGCACGCCCGCGAGCGCCTCCTGCAGGCGCGCGAGCTGGAACGCGAGCGACCGGGGGTTGGTGGGGTCGACGACGAGCAGGTCCAGGACCGCCGGCACGCCCGCGTCGTCGGCGTAGCGCCGGCGGAACGTGATCGACGAGTCGTGCGCGAGCACGATCGAGTCGACCACGTGCGCCTCGACCGGACGGGGCAGCAGGTCGACGAGCGTGCGCTGCAACGAGGCCACCACGTGCTGCGCGCGCTCGATGCGCCGCCCCGCGTCGAGCAGGCGCCAGCCCGCGTCACGCACCAGCCCCTCGGCGACGATGCCCGCGATCGCCAGCAGCCCTTCGAGCGTGCGGTCCAGCACCGGCCGCAGCCCGGCCGTGGCGGCCGCACCGGGCCGCGGTGCGGCGGCCCCCAGGTCGAGCGCGTCCGGCTCGGGCACGCGCAGGCGCGCGCGTTCGGCGCGCAGCGCGCGCTCGATGCGCGCGAGCGGGCCGAACGTGTCGGTCGAGAGCTGGTCACGCACGGCGGCGGCCGCGGTGCCGATGCCGCGCACCGCGCCCGCGACCGACTGCGCCCGAGACCGGTCCAGCGCGAGGTCCCGCAGCGAGGGCCCGGGTCCTGGCGCGCCCGGGTCGTGCAGCGCGGCGACGAGCACGGCCAGCGCGCGCCCGCCGGACGAGCGGGGCCGCCCGTGGAAGTCGTCCCAGCGGTCGACGACGACGCGCAGGTCACGCGCCTGGTCCTCGGCGCGTTCGGCGTACCGGCCCAGCCAGAACAGGTTCTCGGCGGTGCGGGGGGAGATGCCGACGGGGCCGCGTCGGGCGACCGCACCGGTGCCCGCGACGTCCGCGGGCTCGGGGGTCGGGTCGGCCTGTGCCGTGAGCACCCAGACGTCCTTGGCGACCGCCCCGGCCGCGGAGGAGACGACGGGTCCGTCCGCGACGCGCGCGAGCCCGCCCGCCATGACCGTGTACGTGCCGCGGTGCGCCACCGCGAACGTGCGCAGCACCCCCACACCGGTGCCCCGTTGCGTGCCGCGCGCGGTCACGTCCAGCACCGCACCACCGCCCACGCGCTCCTGCCCGGACCAGCGCCACGGCTGCGCGGCGATCTGCGCGGCCAGCGCGGCGCGCTCGTCGGCGTCCAGGGTCCAGCCCAGGACGGCCCGGTCCTCACGCGACGGGGGCAGCAGCACCAGCTCGGCGAGGTGCGCCAGGACGTGCGAGAGGCCCGCGGGCTCGCCGCACCACCACGTGGGCGCGGACGGCAGGAGCAGGTCCTGGTCGAGCACGGTGCGCGCCAGCCGCGGCAGGTACGCGAGCACCGCGGGGTTCTCGAGCACGCCCGAGCCGAGCGGGTTGACCACGGACAGCGTGCCGGCGCGCACCGCGCGGACCAGCCCGGGTGCACCGAGCCGGGAGCCGGTGCGCAGGTCGAGCGGGTCGCACCACGGCGCGTCCACGCGGCGCAGCAGCACGTCGACGGGTTCGGCGCCGCCGATCGCGCGCATCCACAGCCGTCCCTCGCGGACCACCAGGTCGGAGCCCTCGACCAGCGGGAGGCCGAGCATGGAGGCCAGGTACGCCTGGTCGAACGCCGTCTCGCTGCCGGGCCCGGGCGTCAGGAGCGCGACGCGGGGCTCGTCGGCGGACGGCGGTGCGACGTCGTACAGCGTGTGGCGCAGCGCGCGGAAGAACGGTCCGAGCCGCTGGATCGGCGTCTGACGGTAGAGCCCCGCCAGCACCTGCGCGACGACGCGGCGACCCTCCATGGCGTAGCCCGCTCCGGACGGCGCCTGGGTCCGGTCGACGAGCGCGAACCAGCCGCCGTCGTCGCCGCGGGCCAGGTCGGTCGCGGCCAGCACCAGCTCACGTCCGCCGCGCAGCCGCACGCCGTCCACGGCCCGCAGGAACCCGGGGTGCGCGACCACGGACGTGGGCGGCAGCAGGCTGTCGGTGAGCAGGCGCCGCGCGCCGTACAGGTCGGTGAGCAGCGCGTCCAGGAGCTCGGCGCGCTGCACCAGCCCGGCCTCCAGGCGCGCCCACTCGTCCTCGTCGACCACGACGGGCGCGGGGTCCAGACGCCACGGGCCGTGCTCGTCCTCGGCGCCGTACGTGACGCCGTGGTCGGCGAGCAGCGACTCGGCGTCGGCGCGGGCCCGGCGCAGCTCCTCGTCGGTGGGGGCGGTCGCGTCCGGCGGGAGCCAGTGCCAGGGGCCGTCCGCGCGCGCTCCCGCCCCGGGGCCGGAGGAGAGCACGTCGATCACACCGCGAGTGTGCAGCACGGGGCGTGCGTTCCGACGGCGTCTCGCATGGTGAGCCGTCACCGGGGTCGCGAGGCCATAATCTTGACTTGATAGGTCGGTTATAGCCAGACTGGCGACCTCGGGCTGCGCACCCGATGCGAGGGGGCCGACCGTCGGGGGACGTGGGCGGCCCCCTCGCCGCCACCGCTGTGGCGCCCGCCACACGCCGGTCCGCTCAGCCGCGGGACCCCGCGTCCGATCGGCGGGACGAGCGGGCTGTCGCCCGACCTCGACGAGACGGGAAGCATGATGCGCGGCTGGCGCGGGCAGTCGATCGGGCTGCGGATGTACGCGGTCTTCGGCCTGATGACGGCGCTGGTCGTCGTCGCGATCGGCCTGGGCGTGGTGACGGCGCAGACGCAGCGCGGCTACGCGGACCGGACCACGCAGGCGGACCGCATCCTGCGCCTGTCCGAGGAGGCGCGCTACCAGATCGCCGACGCGACGGGCTGGCAGGGCCTCGTGGTCGCGGACGTCGCGGCCGTCGGCCCGGAGGCCGGCCTCGCGGCCGACGCGTACAACCGCTCGTCGCTGCTGGCCATGAACGAGGACGTGCGCACGTGGCTCGCGACCGTCGACACCACGGGTGCGACGCCGCAGGAGCAGGCCGCGTTCGACGCGCTCGACGACGCCTGGGACCAGTTCTTCGCGGGCGACGACGATGTGGTGGCCCTCCTGGAGACCGGCGACCAGGACGACTACCGCGCGGCCCTCGAGCTCATCAACTCCGGCTCCGCGGGAGCCGCGTACGACGAGGTCATCACGCTCGCGGACGAGATCCAGGCCTCGGCCAGCGCACGTGTCGACGCGCTGCGAGCCGACCAGCGGGCCGCGCAGGAGCGCGGCACGCAGCTGCTGGTGGGTCTCGGCGTGCTGTGCGCGCTATTCGCCGCGTACGCCGCACGCAAGGTGACGCGTGACGTCGCGGGCCCCGCGACGCGCATCCGCGAGGTCGCGCTCGCGCTCGCGGCCGGCGACCTCACGCAGCGCACCGGCCTGACCGGCGGCGGCGAGATCTCGCTCGCCGGCTCCGCGCTGGACCAGGCGATCTCCGCGACCGCCGAGCTCGTGGGGAAGGTCGCCGGGACCGCCGAGCAGACCAGCAGCACCGCGGCGCACCTGCGCGGCACGGCCACGGAGGGTGCGCGCGCCGCGCACGAGACGTCCACGCAGGTCGGCGTCGTCGCCGCCGCGGCGGATGCGGTGTCCCGCAACGTGCAGGCCGTCGCGGCCGGTGCCGAGCAGATGGGTGCCTCGATCCGCGAGATCGCGCAGAACGCCACCGAGGCCGCCAAGGTCGCGGGTCAGGCCACCGCGGTCGCGGCGACCACCAACGAGACCGTCGCCAAGCTGGGCGTCTCCTCGCAGGAGATCGGCAACGTCGTCAAGGTCATCACGACGATCGCCGAGCAGACGAACCTGCTGGCGCTCAACGCGACCATCGAGGCCGCACGTGCCGGTGAGGCCGGCAAGGGCTTCGCGGTCGTGGCCGGTGAGGTCAAGGAGCTCGCGAACGAGACCGCCAAGGCCACCGAGGACATCGCGCGCCGCGTCGACGCGATCCAGCGCGACACGACCGGTGCCGTCGCGGCCATCGACGAGATCGCGCAGATCATCGCGTCGATCAACGACTACCAGATGACCATCGCGTCGGCGGTCGAGGAGCAGACCGCGACGACCAACGAGATGTCGCGCGGCGTCGCCGACGCGGCACTCGGCGCGGGCGAGATCGCCGCGAGCATCGGCGCGGTGGCCGACGCGGCGGCCGCGAGCTCGCATGCGCTGGCCGAGGTCGACGACCACATCGGCGGCGTGGTGGACCTCGCGGGCGAGATGGCCGGGACCATCACGGCCTTCCGCCTCTGAGCCCGGCGCCCGCGCGCGCACCTGCATGTTCGTGCTCCTCCCGTGCGGCTCGGCCGTCTCAGACGGTCGCGAGCACCTCGTACCGGCCCTCGACCTGGACGTCCTGGTCGGTCTCGTTCGTCACCGCGACCCAGTACTGGAGGCGCTCGCGCGACGTGCGTTGGACGCGCACCCGCCACCGGACCCCGCCCACGGGCGTCACGGGGGAGCGGGGCACCACGGTCCACACGGCGTGCCAGCATGCGGGCCAGTCGTACATGCGCGAGCCCCCGCGCGCGGACTCGTCGAATGCGGACTGGAACACCGCGGTGGTCGACGAGTCGGCCGGTGCATCTTGATCACGTAGCCCAGACCCAGGCTCGCGGCCTTCGGCACCGAGCGCGGGTCGGACTCGACGCGCGCCAGGTAGGCCTGCACGTCGATCGGCTGCTCCACGGGCTCAGGCCGCCGGCGCTCTCAGGGCCCGAGGGCGCCGATCGGGATGGTGACCACGCCGTCGGGGCGGGTCAGGCCGTACCCGCTCGCCGTGACGACGCCGAGGACCGCGGGTGCGCCCACCTTCGCGGTGTCGATCTTCTCGGCGAACTTGAGGAGCCTGCTCGCCGCCTGGTCGATCTGGCCTGCGCCCAGCTTGACCTCGAACGCGCCCCACGTACCGTCCCGTGCTTCGACGATGGCGTCGACCTCGAGCCCGTCGGAGTCCCGGTAGTGATGAACCGCACCGTCGGCCGCGTCGGCGTACACGCGCAGGTCACGCACCACGAGCGACTCGAAGAGCAGGCCGAGGGTGTTGAGGTCGCGCAGGAGCCTCTCGGGCGTCGCGTCGAGCGCTGCCGCGGCGAGCGACGGGTCGATCAGGTGGGTGCGGGGGCGGTCGCGCAGTCGCGCACGCGATCTGAGGTGCGTGGACCACGCAGGTTGCACCTCGAGGAGCATGAGCCGCGTGAGCGCGTCCTGGTACTCGTGGGCGGTCAGACGCGACACGGAGACGTCGTCGCCGTCGGCCTCGGCGGCCAGCCTGGTGACGACGTGCTCCATCGCCGTGTTGCGGGCGAGCGCCTGGATGAACCTCGTGACGCGGGCAGGATCGCGCCGTGGCCCCGCGATGCGCGGCAGGTCGATCTCGGCCACCGTGCGCAGGTAGTCGCGGTTCGCGGCGGCGGCCGCGTCCGCTCCCATCCGGAGGTTGAGAGGCCAACCGCCGCGGACGATGAGCTCGGCGATCCCCGGGACGGTCATCGCGCCTGCGCGTGCGTGGGGACGTTCGCCGGCGAGCAGCGCGCGCAGGGACATCGAGCCGTCGGAGTCGCCGGACTCGTACAGGCTCATCGGCCGCATCAGGAGCCGCGCGAACCTGCCCGCGCCGGAGTGCCGACGGGCGTCGTCGTCGGGGACTGCGGAGCCGGTGAGGATGAACTGGCCCGGGGCGCCGCGGAGGTCCACCTGGGCGCGGACGTGGTTCCAGACCCGTGTGCCGTCCAGCTGCCACTCGTCGACGAGCTGCGGTGGGTCACCGGCCAGGACGAGTGCTGGGTCGACCTGGAGCGCATGGAGGGACGCCTCGTCGCGGTCGAGATGCACGGCACTGCGCGCCACCTGCTGCGCCGTCCGCGTCTTGCCGCAGGCCTTCGGGCCCTCGATGAGGACGGCGCCCGCGGACGTGAGGCGGGCCGCGAGGAGGTCGTCGAGCACACGGGGCAGGTACTCCACGGGCACCCCTCTCGTCGCACCTGTCGTCTGACCTTACACTTTGCAGGTCTGAATCTAGACAGTTTGCAGAGCGGAACGTGAGCACGTGGCAACAGTCGAGTCGGTGGTGGAGGAACCGCGCTGCGTCGTGGGGGCGCTGGTCAGCCGCCCCCGCGCGTGACCAGCGGGATGAGCTCGGGGCTGCAGGCGACCGCGGCGGCGAGGGCTCAACGCGTCTACGCGCGCCGCGGCGGCTCCGCCGAGACCGGCAGCTCAGCGCGGCGCGTCGGGGCGCAGGCGGGGGTCGGGGCGCCACGGGGGGATCAGTGCACGCAGCCCGAGCGCGAGGAGGGTGACGGGCAGGACGACGACGAGAAGGCCCAGGACGAGCTCGCCGGCGCTCGTGCCGGAGCCGTCGATGACGCCCGTGCCCACGTCCCCGGCAGACCAGACCGCGAGCAGCCCCGCCAGCGAACGCGGCCAGCTCACCCTCCCGAGCCGCCACGCGGGCAGCGCGTGCCCGAGCAGCGCGATCACGGCGAGCCCTGCGACCAGCCGGAGCAGGCCGAGGGCGCTCTCGGCGTCCCAACCGTCAGCCAGGTTCGAGCCGAGCGGGCCCACGAGCAGGACGGCCCCCGCGCACACCAGTGCGGCCACGTGCTTGACGTACTCGACGCCCACGAGCGCAAAGGGAGCCGGTCCGGGTACCGGGAGGGCTTCGGCCTGACTCATCGTGCGCACCGCCCCCGGGAGGTCTGCGACCTGTGCGTCCATCTCGGAGCGGGTGACGGGAATCGAACCCGCGCCATCAGCTTGGGAAGCTGAAGTTCTACCATTGAACTACACCCGCGTCGCCGTCCCGTGACCCGCGACGGGCCGTGGTCGGCCCCGACAGCATACCGGCCGCGCGCGGGGACGCGAACCTCGATCAGTGCGTGTACTCGATCTCGGTGAACGTCTCGGGCGCCTCGATCTCGACGGGCTCACCGAAGTCGCCGTACGTGATGCCGCCGCCGGAGTCCGGGTCGCTGAGCCGCCGGACCAGGCCGTCGCCCGAGACCCAGAGCCGCATCGTCGACATCGGGTCGTACTCGCTGCTGGAGCTCAGGTTCTGCTCGTACGAGGCCCGGATGGAGCCGGAGGCCCTCCTCATGTCGATCACCACGTCGTACGGCGTCGCGGAGAACCCGCCGACCGACTCCGGGTCGCCCGCGGGGCCCACCGAGACGACCCCGGGCTGCGCGTCGGCCAGGACCGCGGCGAGGTCGGCGATCTCGACCAGCTGGGCGTACACACCCGAGAACGGGTCGGCGGGGAACCCGCGCGGGCCGTGGCCCCAGCCGCCCCCGGTGAGGGCGCCCATCGAGGCGTACATGTCGTCGCCGATGAGCCGGATCTCGACGTGGTCCGGTCCCTCGTGCATCTCCGCCACGACGTCGCTCCGCGTCCCGACGACGCGAGCGGCGCCGGTGAAGGGGGGCGTCTCGTCGCCGAGCTCGATCGTGAACGTGAACGTGCCCGCGGACGCCACCGCGGCAGCGAGATCGGGCAGCAGGTGCTGCGCGGTCGTCCGGAAGCCGGGCGGGGTCTCGTCGGACGTGGCCGACGGCTCGGCGGACGGCGAACCGGACGGCGATCCGGACGGCGAGGCGGAGTGCGTGCCGGCCGGCGAGGCGACCCGGCCCTGGGCGGAGGGTGCGGCACCCGGTGCCGGTGCGGCGGGGTCGTCGGCGAACGCCTGCGCGCCCAGCACCCCGGCGAGGGCGCCGGCCACGAGGCCGACGCCGACGATCACCAGGGGCGGGCGCACGCGCATGTCAGCACGCTCCCAGCGGGGGCTCGTCGA
This sequence comes from Cellulomonas gilvus ATCC 13127, assembly GCF_000218545.1. Classification (NCBI taxonomy): domain Bacteria; kingdom Bacillati; phylum Actinomycetota; class Actinomycetes; order Micrococcales; family Cellulomonadaceae; genus Cellulomonas; species Cellulomonas gilvus. Next base: position 3,374,490 of record NC_015671.1, on the reverse strand, counting down.
GCGCGTCGTCCGATCGGGCGAACGCGACCGCGGGTCAGGCCGCGGGGGAGGCCAGCACCTGGTCCCGCACCACGCGGCGCAGCACCTTGCCGACCTGCGAGCGGGGCAGGTCCGGCAGCACGACGAGGCGGCGCGGCACCGCGTACCGCGCGAGGCGCTGGCCGCACCACTCGCGCACCGCGGCCAGGTCGACGTCGTGCCCGTCGGCGACGACGACGGCCGCGACGACCGACTCGCCCATGTCGCCGCCCGGGACGCCGACCACCGCGACGTCCGCGATGCCGGGCATGGTGCGCAGGTGGTCCTCGACCTGCGAGGGGTACACCTTGAACCCGCCGGTGACGATCATCTCCTTGATGCGGTCGACCAGGAGGACGAACCCGTCCTCGTCGACGCGCACCACGTCACCCGTGCGCAGCCAGCCGTCGGCCAGGAGCTGGCCCGCGGTCTCCTCGGGCCGGTTCCAGTAGCCCGTGAACACCTGCGGCCCGCGGACCAGGAGCTCGCCCGCCTCGCCGGGTGCGACGTCGGCGGTCACGTCCTGCTGCGAGACCACGCGCGCCTGCGTGCCGGGGAACGGCAGGCCCAGCGCGCCGGGGCGACGCGAGGAGTCGAACGGGTTGCCGAGCGCCACGGGCGACGTCTCGGTCATGCCGTACCCCTCGACCACGAGTCCGCCCGTGGCCTGCTCCCAGCGCTGCGCGGTCGCGGGCGGCAGGGCCATCGCGCCGCTGATCGCGCGGGAGAACGAGCGCAGCGAGACGCCCGCGGCCGCGGCGGCGGTCACCAGGCGGTCCAGCATGGGCGGCACGGCGGGCAGGAACGTCCCGGGGCGGCGACGCTGCGCCGCAAGCACGAGCGCGGGGTCGAACGACGGGAGCACGACGAGCGTCGCGGCGATCCGCACGGAGTAGGACAGGCACAGCGTGAGCCCGAACGCGTGGAAGAACGGCAGCACGCCGTAGACGACCTCCTGGCCGCGCGCATGGCGGGTCCACAGGTGGCCCTGCTCGGCGTTCGCGACGAGGTTGTGGTGGGTCAGCACCGCGGCCTTGGGGGTGCCCGTGGTGCCGCCCGTGTACTGCAGCAGCGCGACGTCCTCGGGCGTAGGCGTGGGGTGGTCGGCGGGCAGCGGCGCAGCGGCGTGGACCAGGCGGTGCCACAGGGGCACGTCCGCGGGCACCGGTCCGCGCATGGCCGCAGCGGTGCGGCGCGCCTTGGCCACGGGCAGACGCAGGGCCCACCGCGAGTGCCGGGGCAGGTCGTGCACCAGGTCCACCGCGACGACCGTGCGCAGCGCGGTGCGCTCACGCGCGGCCAGGACGGCGGGCACGGCCTTGGTCCAGACGAGCGCGACGCTCGCGCCGGAGTCCGCGAGCTGGTGCGCGAGCTCGTCGGCCGAGTAGGTGGGGTTGTGCTCGACGACGACGCCGCCGATCCGCAGCACGGCGTAGAACGCGACCAGGTGCTGCGTGCAGTTGGGCAGCGCGATCGCGACGCGGTCGCCGCGCTGCACGCCCAGCGCGAGGAGCGCACCCGCGGCGCGGGCGACCTCGTCGGCCAGCTCGCGGTAGGTGGTGGTGGCTCCCAGGAAGTCGACCGCGATGCGCGCGCCGTGCTCGGAGGCGGCCCTGTCGAGGGCCGCCGTGAGCGGCTCGTGCGGGACGGTGTCGAACGCGACGGGTGAGGCGTGGACGACGGCGGGGGATCCGACGGCCGGAGACGTGCTCATGTGCAGACGTTAACCTACGCAACCGTAAGTTACTAGTGCGTAGGTTCGCCGACCCGACCTGACCGGACCCGCTCCGCTCAGCCCGCCGGCTCGCCCGCGTCCCAGCCGCTGTGGGTGGACATGGTCACTTCTCCACCCACGAGCTCCGCCGCCCGCGCGGCCGGGTGGGGAGGGCGGAGCGCCTCCGGCCGTGACCGGGGGCGCGCGGGCGGGGTGTGGTCGCCGCGGTCTGGCGTGTAGTGGGTGGAGATGGTCACGCCCACCGTGACTGTCTCCACCCACTAGCGCCTCCCGTCGCGCCGCCGGGTGGGGAGCGCGGGGTGGGTTCGCTGCGGTCGGGGGTTGTGCGGGTGGAGATGGTCACGCGTGACCGGGCGGCGGGCGGCCGGGGGTGTGGTGGGATCGGGGGATGGCGCCGACGATCCGGCCGTTCCACCCGGCCGACGTGCCCGGGCTCTACCGGCTGTGCCTGATCACGGGTGACGCGGGGGGCGACGCGACCGGCCTGTACCGGGACCCGGACCTGCTGGGCCACCTGTACGCGGGCCCGTACCCGGTCGCCGACCCCACGCTCACGTTCGTCGTCGCGGACGACGAGGGTGTGGGCGGCTACGTGGTCGCGACCGCGGACTCGCTCGGGTTCGCGCGCTGGCTCGACGAGCACTGGTGGCCGGTGCTGCGCGCGCAGCACCCGCGGCGGCCCGACCCCGGCGACGGCAGCCAGGACCACGTGCTGGTGGACCGCCTGCACGACTGGCCCACCGACCCCCTGCCGCAGTACGCCGACTTCCCCGCGCACCTGCACATCGACCTGGCCCCACGCCTGCAGGGCCAGGGCTGGGGCCGACGGCTGATCGGGACCCTCGCCCACGCGCTGCGCGCGCGGGGCGTGCCCGGCGTGCACCTGGGCGTCAGCGAGCGCAACACCGGTGCGATCGCGTTCTACACGCGGCTCGGGTTCGAGACGTTCGCGACGCACGAGTGGGGCCGCACCCTCACGCTCGGCCTGGGCTCGTCCGGGTAGCGCCGCGGTGGGCGCCGGTGTCAGACGCCCGCGGCGTCGACGAACGGGTCGACGTCGGAGAGCTGGTCCGCGGGCGGGGGAGTGATCTCGATCGACGGGTCCTGCCAGCCGGACCACGTGGTGGTGCTCCGGCGGCCCTCGAACGAGAGCGTGGAGCGGATCGGCAGCCCCGTCACGTCCAGCCAGCACGTGACGGTGACGGTCGGCGGCTCGCCCGCCGACCGCGTGGGGGCCGGTCCGTCCGGGTCCTCGGCGAGGTCGGCGAGCAGCGCGTCGGTCTCGAGACGCAACCGGTAGTGCGCGACGTCCTGCCGGCCGATGGTGTCCATGCCGACGTACTCCACGTCGAGCAGTGCGCCCTCGGCCCAGCCGAAGGGGTCCAGCAGCGCGGTCGGCGCGTCGGGCGCGGGGACCTCGGGGTGCTCCGCGGCTGCCCGGGCGAGGTCCAGCACGACGTACCGGTCGTCGTTCTCCCCCTCGATCCGCACGTACATGGTGCCGTCGACGACGATCTGGTCGTACGTGACGCCGTCGGGCGGCGTGTGGTGCACCGAGGTGGCCGCCGTGCCGTCGACGCTCACGACCTCGGCCTGCAGGACGTCGGTCCCCTCGGCGACCGACTTCGACTGCGCGACGCGGAACCGGACGTCGTCCGCCATGCGCGCACGGATCGAGTCGAGGAACGTGGCGGTCGTGAGCGCGGGCGATCCGTCCGGGAGCAGGGCGGGAGCGCCCGCGGTGGGTGCGGAACCGCGGCGCGACTCGCGCGGCACGTCGTCGTGCGGCGCGCACGCGACGAGGGCGCACGTCACGGCCACGCCCAGGGCCAGGTGCGCGCGGGCTCGTCGAGGTGTGCCGGTCACCCGACGATCGTCGCAGGTCGCGGGGCGGCTGGTGGGGGACTTCGCCGCCCGGACGCAGGAGGCGGGGCCGGCGCGCACGCCGACCCCGCCTCGCGACGCGTGCGTCAGCTGCCGCCGAGCGACGCGAACGGGTCCTCGGTGGTGATCTCGTCCGCGCTGGGAGCGGTCACCTTGATGCTGGAGTCGTTCCAGTCGGAGTACGTGGTCACGACGGTCGAGCCCATGACCTCGGTCTCCATCTTGGCGAGGCGGTTGTCGCCGTCAACCCAGATGTCGTAGTCGAACGTGGCGGGCAGGGACGGCGCGGTGCCTTCGCCACCGGTCAGGCCGGCCAGTTGCTCGGACATCGCGCTGCTGTCGACCACCAGGCGGTAGTGCGTGGTGGGGACGCCGTCGACGTCCTCCTCGCCCACCTTCTCCAGCGACTCGATCGAGTCCTTGAACGCCTCGATGCTCTTGGCCGGGTCGGCCGCGTCGTCGAGACCCTGCACCGACTCCGCGAACGGGTTGTCGGGGTCGGAGGCGTCGATCTTGAGGAACTTGCCGCCGGTCATCTCGCCGAGGTTCATGTAGTAGACGCCGTCGAGCAGGATCGTCTCGGTCTCGATGCCCATCGACGTCGACGTCATGCGCATGGCCGGGCTGCCGTCGAGCATCTCGACCTCGGCCTCGCTGGTCGAGGACACGTCGGCGTTGTCGCTCGTCATCTCCATGGTCATCCGGTAGGAGACGCCGTCGGCGACGGACGCGGCGAGCACGTCGGCGAAGTTCTCGGCGGTGAGCTCGTCACCCGAGGGCTCGGGCGCCTCCGAGGTCTCGTCGTCGGCCGGCTCGGTGGCGACGGCACCGCCCGAGGACGGCGCGTCGTCGGGCGTGGTGTCGTCCGAACCACCGCAGGCGGTGAGCGTGAGGGCCAGTGCCGCGGCGGCGCCGGCGCTGACGATCCGATGGATGGCGCGCATGAGAGTTCTCCCCTGGTCGTTGAGCGGTCAATCCTCACATGCCGGACACCGCCGCGCCGAACCCGGGGCGTGCGCCGTCCGGGTGATCCTGCGTCAGCCCGCTGCGTGCACCGCGATCGAGAACGTCCCCGCGACCTCCTGGCCGGGCTCGACCACGAGCACGCCCGTCCCGGGCACGCCCGCCTGGTGCAGCGCGACACCGTCGTTGACGTTGGTCGCGGGCTCGACCGCGAAGTACGTCCGGCCACGGGGGGCGTAGACCACCATGTGCTCGAAGACGGCGTCCTGCGTGAGCTCCACGGTCACGTCCGGCTCGTCGTACTGCAGCCGCACGGGGCGGCCGGGCTCGAAGCCGGTCAGCACGTCGTCGACCAGCCCGGTCCCGAGCCGCCGCGGCGTACGGAAGTCCGCACGCGCGGCGACGGGCACCGCGGCCGCGCTCGGCAGCGCGTGCTCGAGCGCGTAGCTGCGGTGCGCGGGGATCTCCAGCACGGGGCCGGGGCTGTCCTGCGGGACCGGCTGCCCGACGGGCACCAGCGCGCGCTGGAAGTACGGGTGGTGGCCGAACCCGACCGGGAAGGCCTCGTCGTCGACGTTCCGCACGCTCGTCGTGACCGTGAGGACCGGACCGTCCAGCGCGTACGTCACGCGCGTGGTGAACCGCCACGGGAAGTTCATCCCGACGAACTCGCCCGTGTCGAGCTCGAGCGAGATCGCGCTCTCGGAGCGCGCGGTCACGTCCCACGGCACGTACCGGACCGTGCCGTGGATCGCGGTGCCGTCCGCCGCGTTCTGCTGCAGGCGCCACGTGCGGCCGCCGAAGCGCAGCAGCCCACCCGCGACGCGGTTGGACCACGGGATCATGACGAAGCTCGCGCACTTCTCCGGCTCACCCAGCCCGGCAGCGGTGCGCGTGGGCCGCAGCAGGTCGCGCCACACCCCGTCGGGGGTGCGGATGCGGCCCGCGCCGATCGACGCCCCGGTGCCGGGGAGCACGTCGAGCTCCCACACGTCGGAGCGCAGCGTCGCCACGCGGGGGTCGGTGCGCTCCGACGTGCTCACGTCAGACCGTGACCTGGACGCGGACCGTGGCGCCGGCGGGCGCGTACGGGACCAGGTTGCCGTCGATCGGCGTGCCGTCCACCACGAGCGAGCCGCGTGCGCCGTCCTCACCCGAGTTCGTCACCGAGATCTCGTACGTCGCGCCGCGCGCCACGCGCGTCACCGTGAACGACGGGACCTCGGGACCGATCTGCGGGTCGACGACGAGCCCGTCGAAGTCCGGCCGGACGCCCAGCAGGTGCTGCGAGACCGTGACGAAGTTCCACGCCGCCGTGCCCGTGAGCCACGAGTTCTTGGCCTCACCGTGCCGGACCGCCTCCTTGCCCGCGATCATCTGCGCGTACACGTACGGCTCGAGCCGGTGCACGTCGGAGATGTCCTCCCGGTAGGCGGGCGTGATCCGCTTGTAGTAGTCGAACGCGCGCGCGCCACGGCCCAGGACCGTCTCGCCGATGATCACCCACGGGTTGTTGTGGCAGAAGATCCCGCCGTTCTCCTTGTACCCCGGCGGGTACGTGGAGACCTCACCCATGTGCACCTGGTAGGTGGTGTACGCCGGGTACTGCAGCACCATGCCGTGGTCGGTCGCGAGCATCTCGTTGACCGCGTCGAGCGCCTGCACCGCGGGGGCGTCGGTGTCCGCGGGGCCCTCGCCCACGCCGATCCCGGCCATGACCGCGAAGCCCTGCGGCTCGATCCAGATCTTGCCCTCGTCGTGCGCGTCGGTGCCGATCGGGTTGCCGTAGTAGTCGTACGCGCGCAGGAACCAGCGGCCGTCCCAGCCGTCGCTCAGCACCGCGGCGCGCATCTCCTCGACGAGGCCACGGGCGCGCGTCGCCACGTCCGCCAGGCCGCGGCGCTCCGCGAGCTGCGCGTACTGCTCGCCGTACAGCACGAACTGCGCCGCGATGAAGACGGACTCCGCAGCGCCGCCCTCCTGGTTCTCGGTGGTCTGGAAGGACTCACCGGGCGTGGTGGAGAAGCAGTTGAGGTTGAGGCAGTCGTTCCAGTCCGCACGCCCGATGAGCGGCAGGCCGTGCGGGCCCCGGTGCGTGACCGTGAACTCGAAGGACCGCGTCAGGTGCTCGAACAGCGGCACCTCGGTGCCGGGCTCGTTGTCGAATGGCACGGGCTCGTCGAGGATCGAGAAGTCGCCCGTCTCCTTGACGTACGCCGCGACGCCCGCGATCAGCCACAGCGGGTCGTCGTTGAAGCCCGAGCCGATGTCGTTGTTCCCGCGCTTCGTCAGCGGCTGGTACTGGTGGTACGCGGAGCCGTCGGGGAACTGCGTCGAGGCGATGTCGATGATCCGCTCACGCGCGCGCTCGGGGATCAGGTGGACGAAGCCCAGCAGGTCCTGGTTGGAGTCGCGGAAGCCCATGCCGCGGCCGATGCCGGTCTCGAAGAACGACGCCGAGCGGGACATGTTGAACGTGACCATGCACTGGTACTGGTTCCAGATGTTGACCATCCGGTCCAGCTTCTCGTCGGTCGAGCTCACCGAGTAGGTCGAGAGCAGCTGCGTCCAGTGCTGCTGCAGCGCGGCGAACGCGGCGTCGGTCTGCTCCGAGGTCGCGAACCGGCTCAGCAGCGCGTGCGCGGGCTCGCGGTTGATGAGCTGGTGGGCGTCGTCCGCCCACTTCTGCTCGTCGGGGTTCTCCAGGTAGCCGAGCACGTACACGAGCTCACGCGACTCGCCGGGGGCCAGCGAGACCGAGACGGAGTGCGAGCCGATCGGGTACCAGCCGGACGCGACCGAGTTGGCCGACTCGCCCTTGAACGGCACCGCGGCCTCGCCGAGCGAGTTGTACGCGCCGACGAACGTGTCGCGGTCGGTGTCGAAGCCGTCCGCGGCCGTGTTCACCGCGAACACGGCGTAGTGGTCCCGGCGCTCGCGGTACTCGGTCTTGTGGTAGATCGCCGAGCCGTACGGCGAGTCCTGCTCGACCTCGACCTCGCCGATGGACAGGTTGCGCTGGTAGTTCGTCTGGTCGTCCTGGGCGTTCCACAGGCAGAACTCGACGAACGAGAACAGCGTCGCGCTCTTGTAGGCGTCGGAGGTGTTGGTGACGGTGACCTTCTGGACCTCGGCGTTCTCGCCGACGGGCACGAAGAACAGCGTCTCGACGCGCAGGCCGTTGCGCTCACCCGCGATGCGCGAGTAGCCCAGGCCGTGCCGCGCCTCGAAGTGGTCCAGGTCCGCCTTGACCGGCAGCCACGACGGGGTCCACACGTCGCCGCCGTCGTTGACGTACAGGTACCGGCCGCCCGCGTCCGCGGGGATGTTGTTGTAGCGGTACCGCGTCAGGCGCCGCATCTTGGCGTCGCGGTAGAACGAGTACCCGCCGGCCTGGTGCGACAGGAGCGAGAAGAACTGCTCCGAGCCCAGGTAGTTGATCCACGGGTACGGCGTGTGCGGCGTCGTGATGACGTACTCGCGTGCCTCGTCGTCGAAGTGCCCGTAACGCATGGAGGTGCCTCTCGCGGTGCTCGTTCACGGGGCCGGACGCAGGCTGCGGCGCTGCAGTGCGCCCGATGCGTGTCGTCGACCCCCTGAGGGTGGGTGCGAGAGCGCTCCCATGCGCCTCACGAGACAGGACTATAGCCGCGCATCCGGGCTCCTGGCACCACCCAGTTCCGCATCACCCGCGCGGAGCCGTGGTCCGCGCGTCACGGGGGCCCGGCGCGGGCACTACCGTGGGCGCGTGCTGCTCTCCGACCGTGACATCAGGGCCGAGCTCGAGTCGGGTCGGGTCGGCCTCGAGCCGTACGACCCCGCCATGATCCAGCCCTCCAGCATCGACGTGCGGCTGGACCGCTTCTTCCGGCTGTTCGACAACCACAAGTACCCCGTGATCGACCCGGCGGCCGAGCAGCCGGACCTCACGCGCCTGGTCGAGGTGGCTGCGGGCGAGGCGTTCGTGCTCCACCCCGGCGAGTTCGTGCTGGGCTCGACGTTCGAGCAGGTCACCCTGCCCGACGACGTCGCGGCGCGGCTCGAGGGGAAGTCCTCGCTGGGCCGGCTGGGCCTGCTCACGCACTCGACCGCCGGCTTCGTTGACCCCGGGTTCTCGGGTCACGTCACGCTCGAGCTGTCCAACGTCGCGACGCTGCCGATCATGCTCTGGCCGGGCATGAAGATCGGCCAGCTGTGCTTCTTCCGGCTGTCCTCGGCGGCCGAGCACCCCTACGGCTCCGCGCGGTACGGGTCCCGGTACCAGGGGCAGCGCGGGCCCACGGCGTCGCGCTCCTGGCAGAGCTTCCACCGCACGGAGGTCTGACCCCGTGGCGGCCGACCTCCCGCGCCTGCCGCTCGCGGCCGATCCCGGGCTGCGCAGCCGTCACCTGCTCGCGCTGCCGGAGGGCGTCGAGCCCGACGAGGTCGAGGTGCTCGCCGCGAGCCGCTTCCTCAACGCGCGCTGGGTCGAGCCCGCGGGGGACACGCCCACGCAGCGCAGCCGCCCGCTGACCGCGGCGTTCGGGCTGCGCGTGTCCGGCGCGCGGCCCGCCGCCCGCCTGCTGCGGCTGTCCCGCCACTCGACGCTCACGGGTCCGTACGCGGTCGCGCCGGAGGACGCGGTCTCGCTCGGGCTGCCCGCGTCCACGGTCACGGTGTTCGACGTCGCGTGCTCGCGCGAGCGCGGCGAGCGCCCGTACCCGGGCGGCGACCGGCACGGCCTCAAGCGCGCGTTCCCCGAAGGCCTGCCGGTGCGCGAGGAGGAGCGCGTGCTCCTGTGGCTCGTCGCGGCCGCGCGCCGCCTGGGCGGTGCCGTGCGCACGGGGGAGACCGGCGTGGTGCTGGTGCCGGACATGGAGAGCGCGATCGACCTCACGGTGTTCACCGATCGCTGGGTCGAGCCCGCCGAGGCGCTCGCGATGGTCCAGCGCGTCGCGCCGCGCGCGCGGCTGTCGGTCGCGTCGCGCGAGTGGAACGGCCCCATGGCGGGCGCCGGCCGCGAGGAGGGGCACGTCGTGGCCGGCATGCCCGAGCCCGGCGGCACGGGCCTGCGTGACGCGCTGCGCGAGCACGGCGTGCTGGACGCCGACGAGCGGCGGCGCCTGATGATGGAGGCGGCCGCGTTCGACGAGCTCATGCTCGCGGCGCCGCCCGCGGCGGAGTCGTTCGGCGTCCTGGTGGACCTGGGGGTCGACGGCACGGTGTACGTCGAGGTCTCCGAGGAGACCGACCTCCCGCCGCTGCTGCGCGGTCTGCCGTGGACGCAGGACCGCGTGGTCGCCTACCGCGTGCGGTGGGAGCCGCTGCTCATCGAGGAGCTCGAGGTCGAGCGCCCGTCGCTCGAGCACCGCGTGGCGCGCACGCGTGCGGCCCCGGTGATCCAGGCGGTCGCGCGTGCGCTGCACGCCGCGGTCGGCGGGGAGATCGCCGACGAGGCCGACTTCCTGATCGACCCCGCGGAGGTCTGACCGCGGGGTGAGCCCGCCGGCCGGGCCCGCAGCCGGCGGCCGCGGCAGCCGTCAGGCGCCCGGTGCCTCGGCCAGGCGGGCGCGCAGCAGCACCGCGATGTCGGCGACCTCGGGCACGCCCACGGTCGCTCCCGCGTCGCCCGAGGTGGCCGAGCTCGCCGCCGCGACGCCGTCGGAGAGCATGACCGTGCAGAACGGGCACGCGGTCGCGATGACCTCGGCACCCGTGGCGATCGCCTCCGTGGCGCGCGCGGTGGAGATGCGCGTGCCGATCGACTCCTCCATCCACACGCGTGCCCCACCTGCGCCGCAGCAGAACGCGTCGGCACCCGAGCGCGGCATCTCGGTCACCTGCACGCCCGGGATCGCGCCCAGCAGCTCGCGCGGCGGGGTGTAGACCTGGTTGTGCCGGCCCAGGTAGCACGGGTCGTGGTAGGTGATGCGGCGCTCGTCGTCGGCGGGCAGCAGCGTGAGGCGACCGTCGGACACCAGGCGGTCCAGCAGGACGGTGTGGTGCACCACCTCGAACCGGCCGCCCAGCTGCGGGTACTCGCGGCTGAGGGTGTTGAAGCAGTGCGCGCACGTCACGACGATCCGCTGCGCGCCCACCTCGTTGAGCACCTCGACGTTCTGTCCGGCGAGCATCTGGTAGAGCAGCTCGTTGCCGGCGCGGCGCGCGGGGTCGCCCGTGCACGTCTCGCCGTCGCCCAGGACCGCGAACGTGACCCCGGCGGCGTGCAGCAGCTCGGCCACGGCCCTCGTCGTGCGCTTGGCACGGTCCTCGTACGCGCCCGCGCAGCCCACCCAGAACAGGTACTCGACGTCCGCGGCGGACTCGACGTCGGCACCCACCACCGGCACCTCGAAGTCCAGCCCCTTGGCCCAGTCCAGCCGCGCGCGTGCCGGCAGGCCCCACGGGTTGCCCTGCCGCTCGAGCTTGGTGAACGTGCCACCGAGCTCCTTGGGGAACGCGGACTCCATGAGCACCTGGTAGCGGCGCATGTCGACGATCGCGTCGACGTGCTCGATGTCCACGGGGCACTGCTGCACGCACGCCCCGCACGACGTGCACGCCCACAGCGCGTCGGCGTCGACCACACCCGTGCCGATCAGGTCCAGGCCCGCGTGCGACGGCTCGGCGGGATCGCCCGGCGGCGTGCGCAGGTACGGCGCGGTCGCCGCGGCGTGGTCCCGCAGCGCGAGCGTGACGAGCTTGGGGGACAGGGGCTTGCCCGTGGCCCATGCGGGGCACTGGTCCTGGCAGCGCCCGCACTCGGTGCACGTCGAGAAGTCCAGCAGGCCCTTCCACGTGAAGTCCTCGATGGCCCCCACGCCCAGGCGCGCGTCGTCGGGCAGGTCCTCGAGCGCCGCGAGGTCCACGGGCGTGCCGTCGGTGAGCGTGAGCGGCTGCAGCGGGCCGAGCGCGGGGCCGCCGTCGGGCTCGCGGCGTGCGTAGACGTTGACGATCGCCAGGAACCGGTGCCAGGCCACGCCCATGGTGGGCTGCAGGCCGATGACCATGAGCCACGTCATGGACACCACGATCTTGACCGTGGCGAGCACGACGACGGCGGTCTCGAGCGCACCGGTCGACGCGCCCTGCCAGGCGTGACCCAGCCACGCGGTCAGCGGGAAGTGCCACGCGCTCGCGACCGCATCGCCCTCGTGCGTGGCGAGCGCATGCTCGAGCCCGCGCAGACCGATCACCGCGAGGACGACGACGAGCACGGTCGCCTCGACGTAGTACGCCTGCCAGTGCGTCGAGCCGAAGAAGCGGGACCGGCGCTGCTCGTCGAGCGGCTGGGACGCGCGCGGGCGGATCCGCAGACGCAGCACGATCAGCGCGACGATCCCGAGCAGCGAGGTCCACGCCAGCAGCTCGACGGCCCACTCGAGCGGGATCAGGTGCCCGATCAGCGGGAGCGTCGCGGACGGGTCGACCACCTGGACGTACCCGGTGGCGAGCGTGACCGCGAGCACCGGGAAGGACACCATCACGACCCAGTGCGCATGCCGGACCACGGGGCGGTGCTGGAACCGCTCGTGGCCGAGCACCTCGCGCGCGAGCGTGCGCAGCCGGCGGCCGACGGGCCGCAGCCGGTCGCGCGAGGCGGGCCGGCCGACCGCGACGGTCCGCGCGATCGTCGTCGCGCCGCGCGCGAACAGGCCGACGCCCAGCACCGTCGCCACGGCGACGACCGCCACACACACCCACTGCACCGCGCTCACGGCGCACAACCTACCCACCCGGCCCCGCACGTGACCCGGGCGCCCGTGCGCCAGGTGACAGCGCGCGTGGGGTGAGGGTGGTCACCTTCGGCCCCTCGGCAGGCGGATGGGTGGGAGTCGGTTGGTAGAGTCTTGACCGATCCCCTGCCCCGGCTCACCGCCCCGACAGGACGGAGTCCACGCGCGTGCTGCTGCTGCTCGTCGTGCACCTCGTAGCAGCCCTCATCGCGCCCGCACTCGTCCGGCTGTGGGGACGCAAGGCCTTCTGGGCGCTCGCTGCCGCCCCCGCGAGCGCGGCGGTCTGGGCGCTGTCCTGGACCGGCCGTGTGCAGGACGGGCACGGCCCGGTGCAGAGCGTGCGGTGGATCCCCGCGCTCGGGCTCGAGCTCACGTTCCGCCTGGACACGCTGTCCTGGTTGATGACGCTCGTCGTCGGCGGCGTGGGCGCGCTCGTCCTGGTCTACTGCGCGGGCTACTTCTCGGTCGCGGCCCAGGGCCTGGGCCGGTTCGGCGGCGTGTTCCTCGCGTTCGCGGGCGCGATGCTCGGCCTGGTCACGTCCGACGACATGATCCTGCTGTTCGTCTTCTGGGAGCTGACGACGGTCACGTCGTACCTGCTCATCGGGCACTACACGGACCGCAAGGCGAGCCGGCGCGCGGCGATGCAGGCGATCGTCATCACGACCGCGGGCGGGCTCGCGATGCTCGTCGGCGTGGTGCTGCTGGGCGAGGCCGCCGGGACGTACCGGCTGAGCGAGGTGGTCGCGCACCCGCCCGGCGGGGCCGCGACGACGGTCGCGATCGGCTGCCTGCTGGCCGGCGCCGCGACGAAGTCCGCGCTCATCCCGTTCCACTTCTGGCTCCCCGCGGCGATGGCCGCCCCGACCCCCGTCAGCGCGTACCTGCACGCGGCCGCGATGGTCAAGGCCGGCGTGTACCTGGTGGCGCGATTCGCGCCCGCGTTCGCGCAGCACGAGCTGTGGCGCTGGACGGTCGTGGTGCTCGGGTGCGGCACGTTGCTGCTGGGCGGCTACCGCGCGCTGCGCCAGCACGACCTCAAGCTGGTGCTCGCGTTCGGCACCGTCAGCCAGCTGGGCCTGATCACGCTCCTGGTCGGGCTGGGCACGCAGGCCACCGCGCTCGCGGGCCTCGCGATGCTGGGCGCGCACGCGATGTTCAAGGCGACGCTGTTCCTGGTGGTCGGCGTGGTCGACGCCGCGACGGGCACACGTGACCTGCGGCGCCTGTCCGGTGTGGGACGCGAGCTGCCGCTCACCGCGCTCGCGGGTGCGCTGGGCACCGCGAGCATGATCGGGCTGCCGCCGTTCGCGGGGTACGTCGCCAAGGAGGCGGGGCTCGAGGGCATCGAGCACCTCGAGCAGGGCGCGCTGGGTGTCGTGGTGCTCGTCTCGGTCGCGATCGGCTCGGTGCTGACCGTCGCGTACGGCCTGCGGCTGTGGTGGGGCGCGTTCGCGACGAAGTCCGCCGTGGTGCCGGAGTCGGCGCTCGTCGCGGACGCGGTGGCGACGCAGCAGGACGGTGCGGTCAGCCCCGGCACCACGAGCCAGGCCGCGACGCAGCCCGACGCCGAGCCCGCCGCGATCTCGCGGCCCAGCCTGCTGCTGGTGTGGCCGGCCATGGTGCTCGCGGTGCTCGGCCTGGCCGTCGCGCTGCTGCCCCACCTGGGCGAGGACCTGCTCGCGCCCTACGCGGAGACGTTCTCGGTGGGTGAGCCGGGCCACCTGGCGCTGTGGGCGGGCCTGACCCCCACGTTCGTGCTGACGCTCGGGATCCTCGCGGCCGGTGCCGCGCTGTTCGTCGTGCGCGAGCGCGTCGAGCGGTGGCAGGTCGCCGCGTACCGCGGGCCCGAGGCCGACCGCGTGTACCGGCGGTTCATGCGGCGCCTCGACGACGTGGCCGCGGACGTCACGGGCACCACGCAGCGCGGCTCGCTGCCGCTGTACCTGGGCCTGGTGCTCCTCGTGTTCGTCATCGGCACCGCGTGGGCGCTGCTCGCGGGCACGCGTTGGCCGGACCGGGTCACGGCGTTCGACAAGCCCGCGCAGGTCGCGTTCGGTGCCGCCGCGATCGTGTCCGCGATCCTGGCCACGCGCGCGCGCCGGCGGCTCAAGGCCGTGATCCTGCTCGGCATCGGCGGGTACGCCGTGGCGGGCCTGTTTCTGCTGCACGGTGCGCCTGACCTGGCGCTCACGCAGGTGCTCGTCGAGACCGTGACGCTCGTGGTGTTCGTCCTGGCGATGCGGCGGCTGCCGCCCTACTTCTCCGACCGGCCGCTCGCGGCGTCCCGGTGGGTGCGGCTCGCGGTCGCGCTCGCGGTCGGGCTCACGGTCGCGGGGATCGCGCTCGCGGTCCCGGGCGCGCGCGTGCACGCACCCGTGACCGAGCACTTCGCCGAGGAGGCCGTCACGTGGGGCGGCGGGAAGAACATCGTCAACGTCACGCTGGTGGACATCCGCGCGTGGGACACCATGGGCGAGATCTCGGTGCTGCTGGTCGCGGCCACGGGCGTCGCGTCGCTCGTGTTCCTCTCACGCCGCGGCGGCGCGATCTTCCGCGCGCAGGACGCCTCCGACGACCGCGCCGTGTGGGGCGGGCCCGACCCGATGGCGCCGCTGCGCCGCGGCGTGGACCAGGTCCGGCTCGACGCGGTGTCCACCGACCGCGAGTGGCTGCGCGCGGGGCACACCCTGGCGCCGCAGCGCCGCTCGGTGGTGTTCGAGGTCGTGGTGCGCCTGCTGTTCCACACGATGATCGTCTACTCGGCGTTCCTGCTGTTCAGCGGGCACAACGCACCCGGTGGCGGGTTCGCGGCCGGCCTGGTCACGGGTATCGCACTGATCGTGCGGTACCTGGCCGGCGGGCGGTACGAGCTCGGGGAGGCGGCCCCGGTCCAGCCGGGTGCGCTCCTGGGCACGGGCCTGTTCCTGTCCGCGGGCGTGGGTCTGGTCGCGATGATGCTGGGCGGCACGGTGCTGGAGTCGCGGATCATCGACCTGCACGTGCCCGTGATCGGCGACGTGCACCTGGTGACCAGCCTGTTCTTCGACGTGGGCGTGTACCTGGTGGTGATCGGACTGGTCCTGGACATCCTGCGCTCGCTCGGTGCCGAGCTCGACCGCCGGGCGGAGAGCGGTGAGGACGAGCCGTTCGGTGACGCCGAACGCCCCGACGCGGGGCTGGCCGAGCTGGGCTCGACCGAGCCCCCGGCCCGCTCGACCGCGGACGGGGGTGCGCCGTGATCGACATGTCCCCGAACCTCGTGCTCGTCGTGACGATCGCGGTGCTGGTGACCGCGGGCGTCTACCTGCTGCTCGAGCGCTCGCTGTCCCGCGTGCTGATCGGCCTGGTGCTGCTGGGCAACGGGGTGAACCTGTTGTTCCTGGTGGCGGGGGGCGCCGCCGGCCGGCCGCCGATCGTCGGCCTCGAGCCCGAGGGTCGGATGAGCGACCCGCTCCCTCAGGCGATGGTGCTCACCGCGATCGTCATCACGCTCGGCATGACCGCGTTCCTGCTGGCGATGGCCTACCGGTCCTGGCAGCTGCACCGGCACGACGAGGTGCAGGACGACGTCGAGGACCGCCGCATCGCCCGCCTGGCCGCGATCGACGTGCGCGCCATGACGGACGACGACACCGAGGAGGCGGGGCAGACGCTCGACGAGGAGGCCGAGCAGGCCCGTGACGAGACCGACGAGGGCGCGCCCGGTCCCGCCCCCGCGAACGCCGGCGAGGGGGGTGCGCGGTGACGGACCTGTCCTGGCTCGTGCCCCTGCCCGTGGTGCTGCCCCTGTTCGCCGCCGGCCTCACGCTCGCGCTCTACCGCAAACCGCGGCTGCAGCCGATCGTCTCGGTCACCGCGCTGTCCCTCGTGCTGATCGCGTCGGTGACGCTGCTCGTGGTCGTCGACGACGGGCCGCTCGTGGTCGACGTCGGCGACTGGGCCGCGCCCGTGGGGATCAACCTGGTCGCGGACCGGCTCTCGGCGCTCATGCTGACGATCTCGTCGGCCGTGACGCTGTGCGTCCTGCTCTACTCCCTCGCGCAGGGCCGGGACGACGACGAGGAGTCCGCCCCGATCTCGATCTACCACCCGACGTTCCTGGTGCTCGCAGCCGGCGTCGGCAACGCGTTCCTCTCGGGCGACCTGTTCAACATCTACGTCGGGTTCGAGATCCTGCTGGCGGCGTCGTTCGTGCTCATCACGCTCGGCGGCACGCGCGACCGCATCCGCGCGGGGACCATCTACGTCGTCGTCGCGCTGCTGTCCTCGGTGCTGTTCCTGGTGGCCCTCGCGGCGGTCTACGCGGCCACCGGCACGGTGAACCTGGCGCAGCTCGCGATCCGTCTGCCGGAGATCGACCCGGGAGTGCGGCTGGTGCTGCAGGTGCTGCTGCTGCTCGCGTTCGCGGTCAAGGCGGCGGTCTTCCCGCTCTCGGCGTGGCTCCCGGACTCCTACCCGACCGCGCCGGCGCCCGTCACCGCGGTGTTCGCGGGCCTGCTCACGAAGGTCGGCGTGTACGCGATCATCCGCACCCAGACGCTCCTGTTCCCCGAGGGTCGGCTGGACGACGTCCTGATGTGGCTCGCGCTCGCGACGATGGTGGTCGGCATCCTGGGCGCGGTGGCGCAGGACGACATCAAACGGCTCCTGTCCTTCACGCTCGTGAGTCACATCGGCTACATGATCTTCGGCATCGCGCTGTCCTCGGAGGCCGGCTGGACCGCGGCGATCTACTACGTCGCGCACCACATCACCGTGCAGACGGCGCTGTTCCTGGTGGTCGGCCTGGTCGAGCGCGTGGGCGGCTCGACGTCGCTCACCCGGCTGGGCGGCCTGGCCAAGCTCGCACCCCTGCTGGCGATCCTGTTCTTCGTGCCCGCCATGAACCTGGCCGGGATCCCGCCGCTGTCCGGCTTCCTGGGCAAGCTCGGGCTCCTGCAGGCGGGCGTCGCGGCCGGGACGCCGCTGGCGTACCTGCTGGTGGCCGGCTCCGTGATCACGTCGCTGCTGACGCTCTACGCGCTGATCAAGGCGTGGAACAAGGCGTTCTGGCAGACGCCCGAGGAGCGCCCGCGGCCGGGCCGGCTGCCGCTCGGCATGGTCGGTCCCACGGCGGCGCTCATCACGGTGGGCCTGGTGCTGACGTTCGCGGGTGGCCCGCTGTACGCCTACACCGCTCGCGCGGCGCAGACGCTGCGCGAGCGCACGCCGTACGTCGAGGCGGTGCTCCCCGACGGGCAGCGCGGCGAGGGCGAGTCCGCCGACGCGACGGACCACGACGAGGCCGCGCCGACCGGTGGTGACGACTCATGAGCCTGCACCCCCGTCGCGCCCGTCCCGCGGTTGCCTGGGGCACCATCGTCTGGCTCACGGTCGTGTGGGTCTTCCTGTGGGGCGACCTGTCGGTCGGCAACGTGCTCGCGGGAGCCGCGATCGCGCTCGCGGTGACCACGGGGCTGCACATGGCGCCCGTGGACTTCCACGGCCGCGTGCACCCGTGGGGTGTCGTGCGGCTGTTCACGCGGTTCGGCGTGGATCTGGTGCGGGCCTCGTTCGAGGTCGCGTTCATCGCGCTGCGGCCCCGCTACGTGCCGCACGGCGCGGTGATCGGGGTCCAGCTGCGCAGCCACTCCGACCTGTACCTGACGATGACCGCCGAGCTGTGCTCGCTGGTGCCGGGCTCGCTGGTGGTCGAGGCCCACCGGCTCACGGGCGTGCTGTACCTGCACGTGCTCGACGTGCGGCAGGCGGGCGGCATCGAGGCGGCGCGCCAGGCGGTGCTCGACCAGGAGGAGCGCGTGCTGCGGGCGTTCGCCTCCCCGGCGGAGCAGCGGGCCGCGGGGCTGACGCCGCGACGCGAGGAGGTGCGCGCATGACGTGGGTGGTGTGGAGCGCGGGCGTGCTGATCGCGCTCGGGGCGCTGTTCGCGGTCATCCGCGCGGAGAAGGGTCCGTCGATGCTGGACCGGACCGTCGCGCTCGACATCTGCGTGACCGCGGTGATCGCGGCGGTCGCGCTGTACGCCGCGTCGGACCGGCGCACCGACGTGGTGCCCGTGCTGGTGGTCCTCTCGCTCGTCGGCTTCGTGGGCTCGGTGACCATCGCGCGCTTCGCGTCGGTGGAGCCCGAGGGGCAGGGGCGGGTCCGGACGCGTGAGGAGATCGCGGCCGAGGAGGCCGCGCGTCGTCAGGCCGAGCTCGACGAGATGCGCGAGGGCCACGTGCCCGACGAGCACCACGGGGGCGGCGCGGAGGGAGAGGTGCGATGACGGGCTCCGACTGGGACGCGGTCGCGGACGTCGCGTCCGCGCTGTTCCTGCTGGGCGGCGCGTTCTTCGTGCTCGCGGCGGGTGTGGGGGCCCTGCGCTTCCCGGACCTGCTGTCCCGCATGCACGCGGGCACCAAGCCCCAGACGCTCGGGCTCATCCTCGTGCTGATCGGGCTGGGCCTGCGGCTGCGCTCGGGCGGGGCGGTGTGGGCGCTGGTGCTGGTGGTGGTGCTCGGCCTGCTGACGGCTCCCGTCGGGGCGCACATGGTGGGCCGCGCGGGCTACCGCACGGGCAAGGTGCGCAGCGACCTGCTGGTGACCGACGAGCTCACGCGTGACCTGGAGTCCGCGCAGCGTCGCGACGAGGCCTGAGCCGCCCCGGGTGCCACGTCGGCCCGTGCGTCAGCGCAGGGCCGGTGCCGCGGGCTCGCGCGTGACGTCGGGTGCGGCACCCGGGCGGGGTCGTGGCCGCAGCGCATCGGTCAGGCGCACGTCGGAGCGCAGCGACATCGGCACGGCCACGGCGGCCGCGGTCAGCACCCACGGCAGGTAGTCGATCCCGAGGAACAGCCAGATGCTGCCGTGCATGACCGCGACCGCGAGCGCGAACAGCGCGCGCGTGCGCCGCCACGCGAGCCACACCGGCGCCGTGAGCTCGAGCAGCAGCGCGCCCGTGGCCATCGCGGCGGCCACCGCGGCGTGGTCGGCCACCCAGTCGGACAGCCCGGGGACGAACGGGGACGTGCCCTGCCGCAGCACCCAGGACATGTTGTCGCCGAACGCCCAGCCGAGGCCCGAGTGGCGCAGCTTCTGCACGCCGGTCAGCCAGTACACGCACGCCAGCACCGCGAGCGCGGCCCGCGGGGGCCAGCCGAACCCGACGGTGCGACGGTCGTCCTGCCCGCGTGCGGGTGGGCGGGCCAGCAGCAGCGCGAGCCCCACCCAGACCGTCAGCGCGTCGTTGTGCATGACCTTGCCCGACGAGCTCCACAGCGCGCACAGCACCACGTAGGCGCCCCACGCCACGGCGAACCCCGCGCGTGCGTGCGTGCGCGCCACGACCAGCCCGACTCCGCCGACCCCCACGACCGCCAGGACCACGGGGATCCAGGCGGGCAGGTGCGGGGGCAGCCAGGACACGACGGTCAGGCCGTCGACGAGCGCCGCGGGCCGGTCCGCGATCGAGGCCCAGTCCCGGGCGACCAGCCGCATGCCGATGACGAGCGCGACGAGCGTCTGGACCTCGAGCAGCCGGTAGCCGGCCCCGGGGGCGGTGAGCGCGGCGTCGATGCGGCGCAGCGCGCGCCCCGTCACAGGTCGACCTCCGTCACGATCTCGGGCGTCCCGGACGTGCGCTCGTGGGTGCGCGCGTCCATGGTCCAGGGCGTGCGCTCGACCACGGCCGTGTCGAAGTCGGCCGGGTCCAGCCCGGCCAGGCCGAACCACGCCACGACCTTGTCGTGCCGGGTCTGCGGGGGGTCCTCGTCGAGGCGCGCGAGCTGGTGGCTCGTGGTCGCGAGCAGCTGGCCCCGGGGCATCGGGACGACCGTGCGCGCGCCGTCGGGTGCGACGGCGACGAGCGTGGTGGCGGCACCGTGGGCGGTGCGCACCGTGCTGAACAGGCGGAACGCCGTCACGGGCCAGATCTCCGCCTCCGCGGCGGCGGCCAGCAGCAGCACGCCGACCACGCTCCCGGTGACCCACCGTGCGGTGCGTCGCTCGCGGCGCGCGGCCGCCCCCTCGTCCACCCGGTCCATCCGTGCCCACACTTCCGCGCCCTGACGTGGCCCCCTGTGGCCATGTGGCCACCCTGCCAGACGCCCCGGAGCGAGGGGGCGGGTTCGGGGTGGTGGATCGTCGGGGTGGTTGGATGGACGGACGACGAGCGGGCGGAGGTCCAGGTGCGCGGGCAGCGGGAGGGTCACACGGACGTCGTCGTCGTCGGGTCGGGGCCGAACGGGCTCGCGGCCGCGGTGACGTGCGCGCGTGCGGGGCTGGGCGTCACGGTGCTCGAGGCGCAGCCGACCGCGGGAGGCGGCGCCCGCACGCTCGACCTCGGCCTCGCGGACGGAGTGGTGCACGACATCTGCTCGGCCGTGCACCCGATGGCCTGGGCCTCGCCGTTCTTCCGCGCGTTCGACCTGCGTGCGCGGGGCGTGCAGCTGCTCACGCCCGAGGTCTCGTTCGCGCAGCCGCTGCCCGGGGGGCGCGCAGGGATCGCGTACCGGGACCTGGCGCGCACGGTCGACGGGCTCGGCGAGGACGGGCCCGCGTGGCACGCGCTGGTCGGGCGCCGGTCGGAGCACTGGCAGGACGTGGTGCGCGTCGCGCTGGGCGACAAGCGCAGCATCCCGCCGGGTCTGCTGCCGCGGGGTCTGCCGGCGGCCGCGGGGTTCGGGCTCGCGGTGCTCGAGCAGGGCACGCGCGCCTGGGACGCACGGTTCCGGGGCGACGTCGCGCCCGCGCTGCTCACGGGCGTCGCGGCGCACGCGATCACGCCCATGCCGTCGCTGGCGTCCGCGGGCACCGCGCTGCTCCTGGCGAGCCTGGCGCACGCGGGTGCGGGGTGGGCGGTGCCGCGCGGCGGCTCACGCGCGATCACCGATGCGTTGATCGCCGACCTCGAGGCGCACGGCGGGCAGGTGCTCACCGATCACCGCGTGCGCAGCGCCGCGGACCTCCCGCACGCGCACGCCTACCTGTTCGACACCACGCCGCGCACGCTCGTCGCGATCCTCGGCGAACGCCTGCCCGCGCGCAGCCGCCGCGCGCTGGAGCGGTTCCGCTACGGCGACGGCGCCGCGAAGGTGGACTTCGTGCTGTCCGGTCCCGTGCCGTGGGCGGCGCCCGAGGTCGCCCGGGCCGGGACGGTGCACGTCGGCGGCACGCGGGCGCAGATGGCCGAGGCGGAGTCCGCGGTCGCGGCCGGCCGGCACGCCGAGCACCCGATGACGCTGGTGAGCGACCCGACCGTCGTCGACCCCTCCCGTGCGGTCGGCGGGCTGAGGCCGCTGTGGGCGTACACGCACGTGCCGCACGGCTCCGACCTGGACGTCACGCAGGCCGTCACCGACCAGATCGAACGGTTCGCCCCCGGGTTCCGGGACGTGGTCGTCGCGAGCCGGTGCGTGCCCGCCGCGCACCTGGCGCACCACAACGAGAACTACGTCGGGGGCGACATCTCCGCGGGAGCGGCGACCATCGCGCAGATGTTCGCGCGCCCGACGCTGCGCCCGGACCCGTACGCGACCGGGGCCGACGGCGTGTACCTCTGCTCGGCGTCCACGCCGCCCGGGCCGGGCGTGCACGGGCTCGGCGGCTGGTTCGCCGCGCAGCGCGCGCTGCGCGACGTCTTCGGCATCACGCAGGCGCCGTCGTTGCGGCCCTGACCGACCGGACCGCGACGGTTCCCCGGTCCGGTGGCGCGCCTCGCGTCAGGCGGTCAGGTCGGGCAGGTCCGGATCGCGCTTGGTGCGCTCGGCGAACCGCGCCGTGCCGCGCGTGGCGAACACGCGCGCGACCGCGACCAGCGCACCCGTGAGCGCCGCGGCCGCGACGATCTCGGCGAGTCCCGCGTCGCCCGGGTCCTCGGCCTTGGGCGGCTTGTGCCCGCGCGTGGCCTTCCAGCCCTGTGTGACCGCCTGCGAGGCGATCCAGGCGGCGGCTGCGGCGGTGGCGAGACCCACGGCCTTCGCGAGCAGGGGCGTGGAGGGCTTGTCGACCATGACGACGAACGTACCGGCCGCCGCGCCACCGCGCTCCCGGTCGGGGCCGCGCCGGCGGTGTGATGCCATTGCCGGGTCACATGCACGCACCGGACGTCGGAGACCCCGCATGATCGAGATCCTCAGCCCCGTCGAGCTGCGGCGCGCCCGCCGGACCGGCGCGCTGGTCGCCGACATCCTCCAGACGCTCACCGAGAACGTCACGGTGGGCACCAACCTGCTCGAGGTCGACGCGTGGACGCGCCGCATGATCGACGCCGCGGGGGCCGAGTCCTGCTACGTCGACTACGCACCGTCGTTCGGCCGGGGCCCGTTCGGCCACGTCATCTGCACGTCCGTGAACGACGCGGTGCTGCACGGGCTGCCGCACGACTACGCGCTGGCCGACGGCGACCTGCTCACGCTCGACCTCGCTGTCTCGCTCGACGGCGTGGTCGCGGACTCGGCGGTCAGCCTCCTGGTGGGCACCGCGCGACCGGCCGGGAGCGAGGCCCTCATCGAGGCCACGCGGCGCGCGCTCGACGCGGGCATCGCCGTCGCGGGCCCCGGCGTGGCGCTGGGCGACGTGTCGCACGCGATCGGCACGGTGCTGAGCGCGGCGGGCTACCCGGTGAACACGCAGTTCGGCGGGCACGGCGTCGGGACGACGATGCACCAGGACCCGCACGTGCCCAACACCGGCCGCCCCGGCCGCGGCTACCGGCTGCGCCCGGGCCTGCTGCTCGCGCTCGAGCCGTGGGTCATGGCCGACACCGACGAGCTCACCACCGACGACGACGGCTGGACGCTGCGCAGCGCCACGGGGTGTCTCACCGCGCACAGCGAGCACACCATCGCGATCACCGACGACGGCGCCGAGATCCTCACGCTGCCCTCGGTCGACGCCCCCTGACGCGGCCGCGGGACGGGGGCCGCGCGCGGCGGCAGTAGGATCGGGCCGAACGACAGGGGAGCGTCGGGCCACGGCCCGGGCGCTGAGAGTGCGGACCACCGCAGACCCTCGAACCTGATCCGGGTGATACCGGCGTAGGGAGTCGGGCTTTCTCTCCTCGTGGTCGTCGGCGACCACGGTCGTCGGCGGGTGCGGGGCACCCCTCCTGCCGACGAGGAGGAGCACCACCCATGGCGAGCACGCTCGCTCACCGCCGCACGCTGCGTGCGGCCCTGTCCCTGGTCCCGATCGCCGCGCTCGCGGCGTGCTCGCTGACCTCCACCGACGACCCCGCGGCGCCGAGCACGTCCGCGAGCGCCGGGCCGTCGAGCGGCGCGCCGGGCACGGTCACGCTCGTCACGCACGACTCGTTCGCGCTGGCCGACGGCCTGCTCGAGGACTTCACCGCGAGCACCGGGATCACGGTCGAGGTGGTGCAGCCGGGCGACGCCGGCACGCTGGTCAACCAGCTGGTCCTGACGAAGGACGCACCGCTCGGCGACGCCGTGTTCGGGATCGACAACGCGTTCGCCTCACGCGCGCTCGACGAGGGCGTGCTCGCGCCGTACACGTCGGCGGCCCCGGCTGCGGCCGACGCCGCGACGCACGCGCTGGCGGGTGACGACGAGGGTGCGCTCACCGCGGTCGACTACGGCGACGTGTGCCTCAACGTGGACCACGCCTGGTTCGACGAGCACGACGTGCCCGAGCCGGAGACGCTCGACGACCTGCTGGACCCGCAGTACGAGGACCTGCTGGTGGTGCCCAACCCCGTGACGTCTTCTCCGGGCTTCGCGTTCCTGCTGACCACGGTCGCGGCCTCGTCGGACGGGTGGCAGGACTACTGGCAGGGGCTCGTCGACAACGGCCTCAAGGTCGCCGACGGCTGGTCCGACGCGTACTTCACCGACTTCTCGGGCGGCGGGGGCGACGGGCCGCGGCCGATCGTCCTGTCGTACGCGAGCTCGCCGCCGTCGACCGTGCCCGAGGGCGGCACCGAGCCCACCACGGGTGCGCTGCTCGGCACGTGCTTCCGGCAGGTCGAGTACGCGGGTGTGCTCGCGAACGCGCAGAACCCTTCCGGTGCGCAGCAGCTGATCGACTTCCTGCTCTCGGACGCCGTGCAGGCGGACATCCCGGGCTCGATGTACATGTACCCCGTGAGCACGGCCGTCGAGCTGCCGCAGGAGTGGCAGCAGTGGGCCCCGCTGGCCGAGCAGCCGTTCGAGGTGGCGCCCGACGAGATCGCCGCCGAGCGCGACACGTGGCTCGAGCAGTGGTCGGACACCGTGATCGGCTGAGCACCCCATGACCGCCACGACCACGACCCGGCGCGCGCACGGCGCGACGCAGGGGGACGCGACGCCCACGGCGTCGGGTCGTGGTCGGGCGCCCCGGTCCGGGTGGGGCGGGCTCGGCTGGACGGTCGCGGTCGCGCTGCCCCTCGCCTTCCTGCTCGTGTTCTTCGCCTACCCCGTCGCGACGATGGTCGGCCGCGGGTTCGTCGTCGACGGACGGCTGGACCTGTCGGGGTTCGCCGACGTGTTCGGCCGGCCGCGGACGTGGCGGATCATCGGGCAGACGCTCGCCCAGGCGGGGGTCGCGACGACGGTCAGCGTGCTGCTCGGCGTGCCCGGCGCGTACGTGCTGCACCGCCACCGGTTCCCCGGACGCGCGGCGGTGCGGGCGCTCGTGACCGTGCCGTTCGTGCTGCCGACCGTGGTGGTCGGCGTCGCGTTCCGGTCGCTGCTCGTCGAAGGCGGGCCGCTCGGCTTCCTGCACCTGGACGGGACGTTCGTGGCGATCGTCGCGGCGCTCGTGTTCTTCAACTACGCCGTGGTGGTCCGGGGCGTCGGTGGGCTCTGGGAGCGCCTGGACCCGCGGGCCGAGCAGGCCGCCCGGGCGCTGGGCGCCACGCCGTGGCGCGCGTTCCGCACGGTCACGCTGCCCGCGCTGACCCCCGCGATCGCGTCCGCCGCGTCGCTCGCGTTCCTGTTCTGCGCCACGGCGTTCGGCACCGTCCTGGTGCTGGGCGGTCTGCGGTTCGGCACGGTCGAGACCGAGATCTGGGTGCAGACCACGCAGTTCCTCGACCTGCGCGCGGCGGCCGTGCTGTCCGTGGTGCAGCTCGTCGTGGTCGGCGCGGCGCTCACCGTGGCGGGCCGTGCCCGGGGCCGTCGCGAACGTGCCCTGCACCTGGCGGAGCCCGAGCTCGTGGTCCGGCCGCTGCGGCTGCGCCGCCCCGCCGGGACCCCGCGCCACGACGGGCACGCGCTGCTGCTGGCCGCCACGGGCGTCACGGCGCTCGTCGTCGTGCTGCTCGCGCTCCCGCTGGTGAACCTGGTGGTGCGCTCGCTGCGGGTCGGCGACGGCTGGGGGCTGGACCACTACCGCGCGCTCGGCACCGTGGGCGGCGGCGTCACCGTGACGGTGTGGCAGGCCGCGCTCACGTCGCTGCGCACCGCGGTCGACGCGACCGTGCTCGCGCTCGTCGTCGGCGGGCTCGTCGCGCTCGTGGTCTCACGTCGGCCGCGTCGCCCCGCCGCGCGCCGCGCGGTCGCGGGGCTCGACGCGCTGTTCATGCTGCCGCTCGGCGTGTCCGCGGTGACCGTCGGGTTCGGCTTCCTGCTCGCGATGCACGAGCCGCTGGGCCTGCCCCTGGACCTGCGACGTTCGCCCCTGCTGGTGCCGGTCGCCCAGGCCGTGGTGGCCGTGCCGCTCGTGGTGCGCACCGTGCTGCCCGTGCTGCGCGCGATCGACCCGCGCCTGCGGGAGGCGGCCGCGACGCTCGGCGCCGCGCCGGGGCGCGTGCTGCGGACCGTGGACCTCGCGCTCGCGGCCCGCTCGATCGGGCTCGCGGCGGGCTTCGCGTTCGCGGCGTCGCTGGGGGAGTTCGGCGCCACGTCGTTCCTGGCGCGGCCGGAGAACCCCACGCTGCCCGTGGTCGTGTTCCGGCTCATCGGCCGGCCCGGGCCCGAGTCCTACGGCATGGCGCTCGCGGCATCGGTGGTGCTCGCGGCGCTGACCGCCGCGGTCGTGGCACTGTGCGAGCGGCTGCGGCGCACGGGCGATGGAGGCGAGTGGTGACGGATCCGACGGTGACCTCCCTGACCGGGCCCCGCCGCGCGGGCGCGCCGGCCCGCGACGGCCTCGGGGTGCGGGACGCGGTCGTGCGGTACCCCGCCGCGCGGCGGGGGCGGACCGGGACGACGGCGGTCGACGGCGTGAGCCTCGACGTCGCACGTGGTGAGGTGCTCGCGCTGCTGGGTCCCTCGGGGTGCGGAAAGTCGTCGCTGCTGCGTGCGGTCGCCGGCCTCGAGCCGCTCGCCGCGGGCGCCGTGACGTGGGCGGGCGAGCCCGTGACCGACGTGCCCGTGCACCGCCGCGACTTCGGGCTCATGTTCCAGGACGGGCAGCTGTTCGGGCACCGCGACGTCGCGGGCAACATCGCCTACGGGCTCGCTGGCCGGCCGCGCGCCGCGGTCGCGCAGCGCGTCACGCACCTGCTCGAGCTCGTCGGCCTGCCGGGCGCGGGTCCGCGCGCCGTCGCGACGCTCTCGGGCGGTGAGCGCCAGCGCGTCGCGCTCGCACGTGCGCTGGCCCCGGGGCCGCGGCTGCTCCTGCTGGACGAGCCGCTGTCGGCGCTCGACCGGTCGCTGCGCGAACGGCTCGCGCTGGACCTGCGTGCGGCTCTGCTGGCCACGGGCACCACTGCCCTGTTCGTCACGCACGACCAGGACGAGGCGTTCACGGTGGCCGACCGCGTCGCGGTGATGGCCGCGGGGCGCCTCCTGCAGGTCGACGCGCCCGGCGCGCTGTGGCGGGCCCCGGCCGACGAGCAGGTGGCACGGTTCCTGGGGTACGAGGCGTTCGTCGCGGTGCGCGACGCACCCGCGCCGCTGCGGGACGCGGCCGGGCCCGCCGCGGGCGGTGCGCAGCTCGCGCTCGCGCCCGGGGCGCTCGTCGTGACCGCGGACGACGAGCGCGGCCTCGTCGGGACCGTGCTGGCGGTCCACACGCGCCGCGGGCGGCCGACCCTGAGCGTCGTGGTGCCCGGGCTCGGCGAGGTCACCGCGAGCGCGTCCGGTGTGGCCGGTGCGGTGCTGCCCGCGCCCGGCACGGCGGTGACGCTCGGCGTGACTCCGGACGCCGTGGTGGTGCTGCCCGCCGCGTGACGTGCGGCCCGGCGCCGCCGGACCGACGTGCGGCGCGCGGAGGCCCGGGCTAGCGTCGAACGGGACGGAGCTCGTCCGTCGACGTCGACGGTCAGAGGTGATGCGCGATGTCCCTGGAACGCCGCGAGATCGTGTCGCTCGAGATCCCCGCCGATCCCGCGACCGTGTGGGCGCACCTGCGCGACCCGGCCCTGGTCCGCCGCTGGCACGCGTGGGAGCACGCCGGGCTCGAGGACGAGATCCGTGCGCTGGTCACCTCGGCGGTCGAGACGCGCGACCTCGAGGGCGACCGCGCGGTGCGCACGCTGACGTGGCCGAACCACGACGCGGTCACGGTCGCGAGCTCGGCGCACGAGCCGCACACCACGCGCCTGACCGTCACGCGGCCGAGCCACGACCGGTACTCCGACGACTACGACGGCGTGCTCGACGAGCGCGACGAGCGCTGGCTCGCCGATGCGCACCAGCTGCGGTTCGCGCTGCGCGTGCACCCGGGCCAGGAGCGGCGCACGCTGTCCGCCGACGGGCTGGACGCGGGCGACCGTCATGACCGCCTGCTCGACCGGGCCGGGCTGCACGGCGTGCGTGGTGTGCCGGTGGGCGGGCACCTGCAGGCGCGACGCCCGGACGGCACGCTGCTGGGCGGGACGGTGCTGTACAAGACCGAGCACCAGCTGGGGCTCCAGCTGCACGGCATCACCGAGTCGCTGCTGGTGATCCGCGAACGGCCCGCTGGCAGCCACCCGCCGCACGGCACCGTGGACGCGGTGCTGTCGGTCTACGGGATCGACGACGAGACGTTCGAGCAGGTCATGCAGCGCTGGTCGGGCTGGTGGCAGGCCGCGGGCGCGCCGCCCGCGGTCGTCGGCGGCCGGTAGGCGGGCGCGGCCCCACCGGGTGCGTCCGGGCGGGCGCGGGTGGTGACGCTCAGGACGTCGGTGCGCGGCCGTCCGGGCTCCGTCGCGGCTCGAGCGGCGAGACGGCGTACGTGACGACGTAGGCCACCAGGAACGCGATCCAGGGGAGCCGGCCCGCGGCCGACGACCACGCGAGGTAGGCGGTCGCGACGAACGCGAGCGTGAGCGCGGCACCGACCAGGACGATCAGGGGCGTCCGGCCGGTCCGGCGCACGTGCGCGACGAACAGCCCGACGATCACGCCGCCGACTGCCGCGAGCACCACGGGCATGGCCACCTCCGGGTCCGGACTGTACGCGGATGCCCATCGGGGTTGTCAGCGATGTATCAACGATATATCGTGACCGTGTCGCCGACATCCGGTGGCCCCTGACCTGAGGAGAACCTCATGCGACACCACCACGACGCGGGGTTCGAGCGGCGCGACCAGCGCCCCGACCCCACCGACACCTTCTTCCCCCGTGACCGTGACGAGCGCCGTCGGCGCCCGGACGGTCCGTTCGCCGCCGACCCGACCTGGGGCCCCTCCCGGGGCCGACGCGGCCCGGGCTTCGGTCCCGGCTTCGGCGGGCCCGGCGGTCCCGGGTTCGGCCCGGACGACGACCCGCGCGGGGGCCGGTTCTTCGGCCCCGGCGGACCGCACGGCCCGGGCCCGGGCGGGCGCGGGCACCGCGGCCGTCGCGCCGGCCGCGGGGACATCCGGGCCGCGGTCCTGCTGCTGCTCGCCGAGCAGCCGATGCACGGCTACCAGCTGATCCAGGAGATCGACCAGCGCACGCAGGGGCGGTGGCGCCCGAGCCCGGGCGCGATCTACCCCGCGCTCGCGATGCTCGAGGACGAGGGCCTGGTCACGATCGAGCGCGCGTCGGGCCGCAAGCTCGCGACCCTGACCGAGGCGGGCCGCACGTACGTGACCGAACGCGCCGACGAGCTCGGCGACCCGTGGCAGGCCGCCAACGAGCGGTCCGAGCACCCCGCGCACGTGCTGCGCTCGGCGCTGCACGCGCTCGCGGGCGCGGCCGAGCAGGTCGCGCGCACCGGCACGCCCGAGCAGGTCGCGAGCGCGGCGGCGTCCATCGACGCCACGCGGCGGGCGCTGTACCGCCTGCTGGCCGACGAGCCGACGGATGCCCCGCCGACCACGGCACCGGCGACGCCTGCCGAGCCCACCGGGCCCGTCGACGCCTGACCGTCGGCACCGACCGGCCGCTGCGGCGGCCGCCGCGCCGCGCGCTCGCAGCGAGGCCCGGCAGCCCGCATCAGCCGGCTGCCGGGTCTGCTCACGGCCGGGCGACGTCCCCGGGTGCGGCGTCGCCGAGCCGGAGCTGCCACTCGCCCGAGCACCCCGCGGGGCGGAAGCCGAGCGCGATGTTGATCGCGAGCATGTGGTCGTTCTCCTCGGCGTTCCACGTGCCCACGCGTCGCGTCTGCGGACGGGCCGCCGCGAGACGCTGCAGGTTGGTCGCCTTGAGCAGCATGCCGAGCCGGCGCCCCCGGTGCCCGGGCACCACGAGCGTGTCCTCCTGGTGCACGTAGTGGACCGCCGGGGGGATCGCCTGCAGCACCGTGTAGCCGACGAGCGTGCCCGACGGCACGTGCTCGACCGCCGTGGTCCAGTCGACGATGCCGCGGCGCGCGTGCTCGTCGTCGCGCAGGCGGACGCGCTCGTCGTCCCACCGCTCCTGCTCGTACTCGAGCCCCGCGAGCGGGACCCCGTCGCTCATGACCGTGAACAGCGCGGCCATGCCCGCACGCCACCGCGGCGGCACGGGCCCCTCCCAGCCGACGGTCCGGTACTCGGGGCCCGCGATCGCGGCGGACTCGGCGCGCGCCCGCTCGACCTCGTCGGCGTCGAGCGGCAGCCGGACGATCGACCGACGCGCGACCTGCTCGAGCTGCCAGCCCCGTGCGGTCAGGAACCGCGCACCCGCGTCGTCCGCGGGCACGCGGCCCGAGCCGGTCGGTGCGGCCAGCGACGCCGCGCCGGGCGCGGGCTCGGCCGCGTGGTCGGTCTCCGCCATGAGCGTGGTGCGCCCGTGCGCCCGCGCGATCTCGAGCGCCGCGCCGTACAGCGCGGTGCCCACGCCGCGTCCGCGACGTCCGGGCCGGACCTCGGCGCCCACGTACGCCCACGCCGTGTTGTCCTGCATCGGCAGCACGACGATCCCGAGGCCGTGCACCGCGTCGGGCTCCGGCTCGTCGGGCGCGTCGTCGTCGAGCGCGACCAGGCGCACCACCTTCTCGTACGCGTCGTCGCGCGTGGCCCCGTGCACCTCCTGGGGCGTGCGGACGTAGTCGTCGTCCCCCCACGTGTGCAGCGAGATCTCGTTGTGCGCGTCCACGTAGCCGCGCAGGAGGGCGGCCGCCGGCTCCGTCGCCGTGGCCGTGGGCAGGACCCGCCGGACCGTCGTCATGCGTGCCACCCTCCGGCGGTCGCGCGGCCGGCGCCACCGATTTCCGGCGCCGCGCGCGGTGGGGCTTAGCCTCGGGGCCATGAACTGGCTCGAGGTCATCGGCTGGATCGGCTCCGTGCTGGTCGTCGTCTCGCTCATGCAGGCCCGCGTGCTCCGCTTCCGGGTGCTCAACCTGGTGGGTGCCGTGATCGCCACGGGCTACAACATCGCGATCGGCGTGTGGCCGTTCGCCGCCATGAACGGCGCGATCGCGATCATCGACGTGTACTGGCTCGCCCGGCTGCTGCGCGAGCGGCACGACGAGGCCGCGTACGAGGTGGTCGAGGTCCGCCCGGACGACGCGTACCTGGCCCGCGTGCTCGACGTGCACGCCGCCGACATCGCGCGGTTCGCCCCGGGCTACGCCGGGCCGCGCAGCGGTTCGGTCGCGTTCCTGGTGGTCCGCGGCGACGAGACGGTCGGCGTGGTCCAGGTGCACGACGAGGGCGCCGGCACGGGACGCGTGCAGCTCGACTACGTCACGCCGCGGTTCCGCGACTTCACGCCCGGCGAGTTCGTCTACCGGCGCTCGGGCGTGTTCCGCGAGCGCGGGTTCGAGCGGCTCGTCGTCGAGCCCGTGCCGGCCAACCAGGACTACTTCCGCCGCGTCGGCTTCGTCGCCCCCGCCACCCCCTCCACCCCCTGGACCCACCCCCTCCCTCCCACCCCCTGACCCCCACCCCGCCGAACTGGTACCTATCCGCCAGTTCGCGGGTGACCGGGCGCCCGGCTCCCCTCCCACCCCGCCGACCTGGTACCTATCCGCCAGCTCGCGGTGGGGCGTGCCCGGCTCGCCTCCCCACCCCGCCGAACTGGTACCTATCCGCCAGTTCGCGGGTGGTGGTGTCCGCCAGGTCGCGGGGACGGGGTGGCGTAGAGTTCGGAGAGCCGAACTTTGGAGTGGGGTGGGGCGTGTGACGCAGGTGCGCGACGTCACGGTCAGGTCCGTCCCGGGCCGGGCGATGCTGCTCGGGCCGGCCTTCGTCGCGGCCATCGCGTACGTGGACCCCGGCAACGTCGCGGCCAACCTGACGGCCGGGGCGCGGTACGGCTACCTGCTGCTCTGGGTGCTGGTCGCCGCGAACGTGATGGCGGTGCTGGTCCAGTACCAGTCCGCCAAGCTCGGGCTGGTCACGGGCCGGTCGTTGCCGGACGTGCTGGGCGAGCGGCTGAGCCGCGGGCCGCGGCTCGGGTACTGGGCGCAGGCGGAGCTCGTCGCGGCCGCGACCGACGTGGCCGAGGTGGTCGGCGGGGCGATCGCGCTGCACCTGCTGTTCGGTCTGCCGCTGTGGCTGGGCGGTGTCGTCGTCGGGCTGGTCTCGCTCGCGCTGCTGGCCACGCAGGACCGGTTCGGCCAGCGGCGGTTCGAGCACGTGATCGTGGCGCTGCTCGCGGTCATCACGCTCGGGTTCCTCGCGGGGCTCGTCGTGAGCCCGCCGGATGCGGGTGGCATGGCGGCGGGCCTGGTCCCGCGGTTCGAGGGCACGGACTCGGTGCTGCTCGCGGCGTCCATGCTCGGGGCCACGGTCATGCCGCACGCGATCTACGTGCACTCCGCACTCGCGCGGGACCGCCACGGCCACGCCGAGCCCGGACCGTGGCGGGACCGTCTGCTGCGTGCGACGCGATGGGACGTGGGTATCGCGCTGGTGGTCGCCGGTGTCGTCAACATCGGCCTGCTGCTGCTGGCCGCCGCGGGCCTGCGGGGCGTGCCCGGCACGGACTCGATCGAGGGCGCGCACGCGGCGATCACGTCCGCGCTGGGCCCCGTGGTGGGCGTCGCGTTCGCCGTCGGGCTGCTCGCGTCGGGCCTCGCGTCGACGTCGGTGGGTGCCTACGCGGGCGCGACGATCATGGCGGGCCTGATCCACCGGCGGATCCCGGTGCTCGTGCGCCGCGTGGTCACGATCATCCCGGCGGTGGTGCTGCTCGCGGCGGGTGCGGACCCCACGTGGACGCTCGTGGTGAGCCAGGTGGTGCTGAGCTTCGGGATCCCGTTCGCCGTGATCCCGCTGGTGCGGCTGACGCGGTCGCGGGACGTGATGGGCGAGGCGCGCACGGGCGCCCGGCTGCATGCGGCGCTCGTCACCGTGTGCGTGCTCGTCGTCGGGCTCAACGCGACGCTGCTCGCGCTGCTCGTGGCGGGGTAGCCCTCACGTCAGCGGCAGCGCGGCGCGGCGCGCGCGCAGCAGCGTGGCCTCCGCGGGGCTGGGTGTCAGCGCGATCGCGCGGTCGTACGCGGCGCGTGCGGCATCCGGCCGGCCCGCACGCGTGAGCAGCTCCGCCCGCACGGCCGGGAGCCGGTGGTGGCGGGGGAGTCCGACCTCGAGACCCTCGAGCAGCTCGAGGCCTGCGCGGGGGCCCGCGACCTCGGCGACCGCGACCGCCCGCGCGAGGCGCACCACGGGCGAGCCCGTGAGCTGCTCGAGCGTGGCGTAGTGCTCCGCGATCACGGTCCAGCGCGTGTCCGCCGAGGTCGCGGCGGTCGCGTGCTCCGCAGCGATCCGGGCCTGCAGGCGGTACTCGGCACCCAGCCGCGTCTCGGGCTGGTCCGGCAGCGTGGCGAGCAGCGCGACGCCCTGCGCGATCTCGTCGCGGTGCCAGCGGCTGCGGTCCTGGTCGGGCAGCAGCACCAGGGTCCCGTCGTCGGCCACGCGTGCGTCGCGGCGCGAGTGCTGCAGCAGCATGAGCGCGAGCAGCGCACGCACCGCGTCGTGGCCCGGCAGGAGCGCGTCGAGCGTGCGCGCCAGCCGGATCGCGTCGTCACCCAGGTCGGTGTGCAGGCCCGACGCGCCGGGCTGGTACGCCGACGTGAACGCGAGGTACACCACGGTCGCGACGACGTCGAGGCGGTCCGGCAGCTCGGCGGGCTCGGGGGTGCGGAACGGCACGCCCGAGGATGCGAGCCGCTTCTTGGCCCGCGTGAGCCGTGCCGCCATCGCGGTGTCCTGGACCAGCTGCAGGCGCGCGATCTCCGCCGTGGACAGCCCCAGGACGAACCGCAGCGTGAGCGCGACGCGGTCGTCGGGCGTGAGCGCGGGGTGCGCGCACGCGAACACCAGCCGCAGCTGCTCGTCGGCCACGTGCGCACCCGGGTCCACCGCGGCGGCGGCCAGCGCGCGCATCTCGTCGTCGACCGCCATGAGCGGCTCCTTGCGGCGGTGCACCACCTCGCTGCGCAGCCGGTCCAGCACGCGCCGCCGCGCCGCGGTGAGCAACCACGCGCCCGGGTTGGTGGGCACGCCCGCGCTCGGCCACGTCCGCGCCGCCGCCTCGAACGCGTCCGCGGCCGCGTCCTCGGCGAGGTCGGGCCGCCGGTACTGCGCGACGAGCAGCGCGACGACCCGCGACCACGAGTCACGCCAGGCCGCCGCCAACGCCTGCTGGGCCGGGTCGTCCATGGGGCTCCTCTCCGCCGGGGCACCACTGTGCCGTGCGGGCCCCGTCCCGTCAGCGCGTCCCACGCGTCCGTCCGGCCGCCGGATGCGCCGGCGACGTGCCCGTCGCGACGATGACGC
The DNA here is from genome assembly GCF_000218545.1 of Cellulomonas gilvus ATCC 13127. NCBI lineage: Bacteria > Bacillati > Actinomycetota > Actinomycetes > Micrococcales > Cellulomonadaceae > Cellulomonas > Cellulomonas gilvus. The sequence continues at coordinate 3,340,186 of NC_015671.1, read as the reverse complement.
GCGAGGGCCCCGGGGATCGACGTCCCCGGGGCCCTCGTCGTGGGTGTCAGTCGTCCTCGACGACCTCGGTGCCCTCCGCGCTGCCGCCGGACTGCGAGCCCTCGACCACCGTGAGGTCGTACCGCTCGATCTCCGGCGCGGTCCCTGTGCTGCCGTCGGCGAGCGTCGGCGTGACCGACGCGACGTGGCTCTCGCCCGGCCACCAGCCGGCCCACACGCCGTCGTGCACGCTCGCGGTGAGCGTCGTGCCGTCGCTGAGCCCGACCTCCACCGAGGTGACCTGCGCGCCGACGCGTCCGACCGCCGAGCCCCATGGCTCGTCGCTGCCGAAGCCCTGGGTCTCGCCGCCGACGAACGTCGCGCCGTCCGCGGGGGGCGGGACGTCCTCCCGGATGGTGCCGATGTGCACGTTCGACCCGGTCTCGTCGTCCGACGACGACTGCAGGCTCGAGCCGCCCTGCCCGGTGACGACCGTGGACGAGCTGACGTGCGGCCCGATGAGGCACGACTGCAGGCCGGCCTCGGACGCGAGCACCGTGAACGTGGTCGACCCGCGGCGGTCGGTCACCACGGGGTGCGCACCCGCGAGGTTCTGCGGGTCGTCGGGTGCGGCAGCGGTGCGCAGCTCGAGGCACTGCGCGCCCGCGGTCGCCAGGTCGGCGGGCGAGGACTGGGCCGGCAGCGCGGTCCACCCCGCGAACGCCGGCGCGTCGGTGGGGTTGGGCAGGGCGAGCGCGACGCCCGCCGCGGCGACCGCGGCCACCCCGACGAGGGCCAGGCGCCGCGCGCCGCGGCGGCGGCGGCGGGGTGCGAGGTCGTCGGCCGGGTGGCTCGACGCGTCGATCCGGGTGCGGAGCAGGGTGTGCGCGGCGGTCAGGCCGTCGGGGTCGACGGTCCGGTCCGGGCGCAGGTCGGTGAGGTGCACGGGTCAGCCTTCCTGAGGGACGAGGGACAGGGCCGCGTCGGACGGGGGCGTGCTGGCGGGGCCGGCGGCGCGCTCGTCGAGGTCCCCCTGCTGGAGGCTCGAGTCGAGGCGCCGGCGGGCGCGGTGCAGGCGCACCTTGAACGCGGAGGTGGAGCAGCCGGCGACGAGCGCCGCCTGCGCCGGGGCCAGGCCGTCCCACGCGACGAGCAGGAGCGCCTCGCGCTCGGTCGTGGTCAGCGCCGCGAGGGCGCGCAGCTGCGCGTCACGTTCGGCGACGCCGTCCGCGGGGGACGGTCCGGGTGCGGCGACCAGCTGGAGCCGCATGAGCTCGTCGGCCAGCACGCGGGCGCGGTGCCGCGACCGGTGGTGGTTGGCGATGGTGTTGCGCGCGACGACCAGCAGCCACGGCAGCGGTTCACCGGGGACGTCCACCAGGCGGCGCCACGCGACCAGGAACGTCTCCGCCAGGATCTCGGGGGCCTCGTCCCGGTCCACGTGCCGCAGCGCGTAGGCCTGGATGCGGGGTGCGTAGCGGTCCCACAGCTCGGAGAACCGTCGGGCGTCGGGCGTCTCGTCGTCGCTCACACCTGGAAGTGTTCGCACGGGGCCGGGGGTTACGTCGCCGGTGCGTCGGATGCGGGCGGCGCGGGGGAGTCCAGCGGCGCGTCCTGCTCGTCGGCGTGCGCGACGTGCCGCAGCTGGCGCCAGATGAGCACGACGAAGACCGCCGAGCCCACGAACGCGAACCAGAACGGTGCGGTGACGCCGCCGTGCTGCGCGAGCACGCCGCCGACGCCCGCGCCGACGACGAGCCCGCCGAACACGCCGACGAGGTTGACGGACCCGACGCGGCCCTGCAGCGCGGTCGGGACCGCGCGCTGGCGGATCGTCACGCTCGTCGTGCCCCAGACGAATGCGTGCGCGCCGAACACGAGGAACACGACCATCGCGACCCACGCCGTGGTCGTCAGCGCGAGCGCGAGGTGCGTGAGCGTCTCGATGACCAGGCCGATGCGCATGAGGTCGGCGAGCGTGACCCGGCGCGTGAGCCAGCCGTACCCCGCGGTCGCGACGAGCCCGCCCACCGCCTGCACGGTGGTGATGACCCCGAAGCCCACGTCGCCCAGCCCGAGGCGCTGCTGCGCGTACAGCACCAGCACGGACCAGGCGGCACCGAACGTGACGTTGAAGATGAGGATGGTCAGCACGAGCGTGCGCACCGCGGCGTGGTGCCACACCCAGCGCACGCCCTCGGCGATGTCCGCGCGGATGTGCGTGCGCTCGCCGCGGTCCGTCGCGTGCGGGGGCAGGCGCAGGCGCGAGACCATCACGGCGCCCGCGGCCACGAGCACCGCATGCGTGGCGAACGGCGTCGCCTGACCAGCGGCGAACAGCGCGGCACCCAGCGGCGGCCCGGCCAGCTGGTTGACCGTGATGAAGCCGGCCTGGATGCGCTGGTTGGCCGCAGCCAGGTCCAGGCGCGGCACCAGCATCGGCACCAGCGTGCTCGAGGCGTTGTCCGCGAACGTCTCCGCCGTGCCCAGCAGGAACATCGCGGTCAGCACCAGCGCGATCGAGGCATGGTCCAGCGCGACCGCTGCCGCGAGCAGCCCGACGACGACGGCCCGCGCGGTGTCGACCGTGATGATGAGCCGACGCCGGTCCAGCCGGTCGGTCAGCGCGCCCGCCCAGAGCCCGAACAGCAGCGGCGGGAGCCACTGCAGCAGCGCCGCGAGCGCGACGAGGAACGCGTCGTCGGTGCGGGACGCGACGAGCAGCGGCCCGGCCGCGAGCACGATGCCGTCGCCCAGGTTCGTCGTCCAGGACGAGGCAAGCACCCAACGGAAGCCCGTGCCGAGCCGGGCGGGCACGAGCGTCTCCACGATCCGGTGCAGCACCGGGTGACGGTACCCGCGCGTGGGACCCCGGACCCAGGGCGAGTGTCCAGACTGTGAGACGATGGCCGGGCCGGCGACCCCGGCCACAACTCCAGCACCCATCCCACGAGGAGCCCCGTCGTGTCCGCGCTCGCCCTGACCCCGTCCCGCCCCACCCCGTCCTCGCGCGCGATGCGCGTCCGCCGCTTCGTCGAGATGGTGCGCTTCGCACCCGCGCCGCGGTTCGAGGGCTCCGCCGCCCACCGCTGGGCGTTCGTCGGCTACGTCGCCGGCTCGATGCTCGCGTGGATGGCCCTCGGCCTGGCCGTGTCCGCGCTCCTGGGTGCGCTGGTCTCCTGAGCCCCGTCCGCTGACCCGCCGCCTCGACGACGAGCCGGCGGGTCAGTCCCGCCCCGCCAGCACCCGCGGGTGCGCGGGATCGGTGTTGTCGACCACGAGGCTCGCGCGCGCGGCCGGGTCGCACGCCGCCAGGTACAGCCGCTGACCCTCGAGATAGCGGCGGTTCGCGGGGTCCGCGGGGTCCGGCGGGCACGCGTCCCGCACGGCCATGCGCGCATAGGTCACCGCGAACGGCACGTCGAGGAACACCGACAGGTCCCACACGCCCGCGAGCTCGTCGCGGTGCAGGAAGATCCCGTCGACCACGAGCACCGCGTCGTCCGGTGCCGTGCGGACGGGCTCGTCGACGCGCTCGTCGGAACGCACGTCGTGCACCGCGGTGCGGTACCGCCGGTCGCCGTGCGGGCCGAGGGGGTCGAGCAGCTCGCGGCGCAGCGCGGCGTAGTCGTAGGAGTCCTCGAAGAAGCCGCGCGGTGACGCCGGGCCCTGCCGGTACCGCTGCGCGCGGGGCCGGTGGAACCCGTCGACGGACGACCGCACCACGGGGACGCCCCGGTCCGTGAGGTGCGCGCCCAGCGCGTCCGCGAACGTGGTCTTGCCCGCACCGTCCACACCGTCCACCCCGACCCGCACGGGCCGGCCGCGCCCGCGCAGTACCTCGACCCGGTCGGCGACGACCGCGAGCACCTGGTCCCGACCGGATGGCCCGGCGTCGGAGTCCGGCCGCACGCGCGGCGCGGTCACGTCGCGGCGAGCCAGGAGGTGAACGCGTCGAACGTGTGCGGCCGCCCCAGGAACCCGGTCACCAGGTCCGCCGCGTCGCGCGAGCCGCCGGGGGCCAGGATGGCCTCGCGGTACCGACGGCCGACCTCGGGGTTCATCAGGTCGCCCCCGAACGCCGTGAGCAGGTCCTTGGCGATGACCAGGCTCCAGAGGTACGTGTAGTACCCCGACCCGTACCCGTCCAGGTGCCCGAACCCCGTGGTCTGGTGCGTGTCCGGCAGCGGCGCGAACGGCCCGAAGCGCGCGTCCACCTGCGCGGTGAACGCGTCCAGGTCGGCGGGCGGGTCCGCGTGCAGCCCGTAGGACAGCGCGGTGAAGTTCAGCTGCCGCCGGGTCCACGAGCCGCGCCCGAACGCGTCGGCCGCTCGCATGCGCTCCACGAGCGCCTCGGGGATGGGCTCACCCGACTCGTCGGTGGCGAACGTGCGCAGCACCCCGGCGTCCCAGGCCCACTCCTCGAGCAGCTGCGAGGGCGCCTCGACGAAGTCCCACTCGGTGGCGACGCCGCTGAACTCGGCCCAGCGCTGGTGCCCGCCCACGATCTCGTGGACCAGGTGCCCGAACTCGTGGAAGAACGTGCAGACGTCGTCGTGCTCCATGGTCCCGGTGGGGAAGTTGCACACCAGCACGCCCTCGGGCAGCCGCACACCGGCCAGGCCGGGCACCAGGGAGAACTGCGCGGCGTGGTTGAACTTGCCCGCGCGCGGGTGCATGTCGAGGTAGAACCGCCCGATGCGCTCGCCTTCGGACCGCACGTCGTACGCCTCGACGCTCTCGTGCCACGCGGGGACGTCCACACGCTCGAACGTCAGGCCGAGCAGGCGCCCGATCGTGGACATCACGCCGTCGCGGACCTGGGCGTACCGGAAGTAGCGCCGGACCTCCTGGGCGTCGACGTCGTACTGCTCACGCCGGATCACCTGGTCGTAGTAGAGGCTGTCGGCGGGCGTGACCGCGCTCGCGGACGGGTCGTCGGCGCGGAAGCGCTCGAGCAGGACCGCGACGTCGCGCCGCGCCGCCTCGACGGTCAGCGCGTCGAGGCGCTCGATGAAGTCCGCGATCGCCGCGCCCGAGCCGATCATCTTGACCTCGGCGTCGTACGTGGGCCAGTCCGGGTAGCCCAGCAGGTGCGCGCGCTCGTCGCGCAGGCGCAGCAGCTCCGCGAGCACGGGTGCGTTGACCGGCGACGCGATGCGCAGGTACTCGCTGGTCAGCGCACGGCGCACGTGCGCGTCACGGGCGTACGTGCGCACGGGGATGAGGTCGGGGTACTCGGTGGTGAGCGTGACCAGGCCCTCGTCGTCCGCCGGGTGGGACTCGAGGAAGTCCGCGGGCAGTCCGGCCAGCTGCTCGGGGCGGACCCGGATGCTGCGGGCGCCCTCCCGGATGTTCCGCGCGAACTCCAGGCCCAGCTCGGTGCACCGCTGCGCGAGCGTCCGCAGCGTCTCGCGCTCCTGCGGCGAGCGGTCGACGCCGCTGCGCCGGAAGTCGCGCAGCACGTGCGCGTGCACGCGCCGCGCGTCCGCGTCCAGGCCGGACGGGTCCGTCGCGGCGAACGCCTCCCACAGCTCACGGTCCAGGCCGCGCTCGGTCGCGAAGTCCTCGGCGGCCTGCGCACGCTCCTCGGCCGCCGTGCGGACCTCGGCGTCGGGGTGCACCTCGGCCAGCAGGTGGGCCGCCGCCGACGCCTGGCCGAGCGCCGCGTCGCTCGCGTTCCACAGCTCGAGCACCTGGGCGGCGCTGCGCGGCGTGCCGTCCTTCAGCGTGGCCACGTGGGCGCGCGCCTCGTCGAGCGCGGCGTCCACCACGGTCGTCAGGAAGTCTGGCCAGGCGTCCGCGTCCGCGGGCAGCTGCAGGGGCTCGAGCGTCATGGCGCCGACCGTACACACGGCCTGCGACACGACGCGCAGGGATTCCCGCGGCTCGGATTTTCCACGGCCGGAACCAGGTGGCGCAGGTCACAGGCATCGGTAGGGTCGTGCGCATGGCGGACCCCCAGCTGCCCGGACTCGACGGACCCGCGTCGGACGCCCTGCTGCGTGCCGGACGCTTCTTCACGCGATGGGACGAGACCGACGACGGTCGCGCGGTGTTCCGGGAGGGTGGCAGACGCGGCGACGTCTTCTACCGGGACCGGTGGCGGCACGACAAGGTGGTCCGGTCCACGCACGGCGTGAACTGCACGGGGTCGTGCTCGTGGAAGGTCTACGTCAAGGACGGGATCATCACGTGGGAGGCGCAGCAGACGGACTACCCGTCGGCGGGCCCCGACCGCCCGGACTACGAGCCGCGGGGCTGTCCGCGTGGTGCGGCGTTCTCCTGGTACACGTACTCGCCGACGCGCGTGCGCTACCCGTACGCGCGCGGCGTCCTCGTCGAGATGTACCGCGAGGCCAAGGCGCGGCTCAAGGACCCGGTGCTCGCGTGGTCCGACGTGGTGGGCGACCCGGTGCGGCGCCGGCGGTACCAGCAGGCGCGCGGCAAGGGCGGCCTGGTCCGGGTCTCGTGGGACGAGGCCGTGGAGATGGTGGCCGCGGCGCACGTGCACACGATCAAGACGTACGGGCCGGACCGGTGCGCGGGCTTCTCGCCCATCCCGGCGATGTCGATGGTCTCGCACGCGGTGGGCACGCGGTTCATCCAGCTCATCGGCGGCGTGATGACCAGCTTCTACGACTGGTACGCGGACCTGCCCGTGGCCAGCCCGCAGATGTTCGGCGACCAGACGGACGTCCCGGAGTCGGGTGACTGGTGGGACGCCACGTACCTGCTCATGTGGGGCTCGAACGTGCCGGTCACGCGCACGCCCGACGCGCACTGGATGGCCGAGGTGCGCTACCGCGGCACCAAGGTGGTCACGGTCTCGCCCGACTACGCGGACAACACCAAGTTCGCCGACGAGTGGCTGCCCGCAGCGGCGGGGACCGACGGCGCGCTCGCGATGGGCATGGGGCACGTGGTGCTGCGCGAGTTCCTGGTGGACCGGCAGGTGCCGTTCTTCGCGGACTACGTGCGGCAGTACACCGACCTGCCGTTCCTGGTCACGCTGACCGAACGCGACGGCGCGTACGTCCCGGGCCGGTTCCTGCGGGCCTCGGACCTGTCCGACGAGCAGGCCACCGACGACGTCGCGGGCCCGCGCGGCGAGGCCGCCGACTGGAAGACGGTCTTGCTGGACGGGCCCACGGGCCGCCCGGTGGTGCCGAACGGCTCGCTCGGGTTCCGGTACACCGACTCGGGCGAGGGCCGGTGGAACCTGGACCTCGAGGGCGTGACGCCCGCGCTGAGCATCCGGGACGCGGCCGACGCGCCGCGCGAGGCGGTCGAGGTGCTGCTCCCACGGTTCGACGAGCCGGGCGGTGCGGGCGGCGTGCAGAGCCGGGGCGTGCCGGTGACGCGCGTGAACGGCCACCTGGTCACCACGGTGTTCGACCTGACGCTCGCGCACTACGGCGTGGGCCGCGAGGACCTGCCCGGCGAGTGGCCCACGGGCTACGACGACGCGTCGGCAGGCTGCACGCCCGCATGGCAGGAGGCGATCACGTCGGTCCCGGCCGCGGCGTGCACGCGCATCGCGCGCGAGTTCGCGGCGAACGCCGAGAAGTCGCAGGGCCGCTCGATGATCATCATGGGCGCGGGCATCTGCCAGTGGTTCCACGGCGACGCGACGTACCGCGCGATCCTGGCGCTGCTGGCGTTCACGGGCTGCTTCGGGCGCAACGGCGGCGGCTGGGCGCACTACGTGGGTCAGGAGAAGTGCCGGCCGCTGACGGGCTGGATCTCGTTGGCCAACGCGCTCGACTGGTCCCGTCCGCCGCGCACCATGACGGGCACGTCCTACTGGTACATGCACACCGACCAGTGGCGGTTCGACGGCTACGCGGCCGACGAGCTCGCGTGGCCGCTCGCCGACGGGCACCTGGCGGGCATGCACACCGCGGACACCATCGCGTCCTCGGCGCGGCGCGGGTGGATGCCGTTCTACCCGCAGTTCGACCGCAACCCGCTGGACCTGGCCGACGAGGCGCGCGCCGCGGCCGACGAGGGCACGGCGCCCGACGCGGCCGCGCACGTGGCGGGCCGCCTCAAGGAGGGCAGCCTCAGGTTCGCGGTCGAGGACGTGGACGCGCCGGAGAACTGGCCGCGCACGCTCGTGCTGTGGCGGTCCAACCTGCTGGGCTCGTCCGCCAAGGGCGACGAGTACTTCCTCAAGTACCTCCTGGGCACGCACTCGAACGTGCAGGCGCCCGAGCCGACGGCGCGTCCGCAGGACGTGGCGTGGCGTGACGACATCCCCGAGGGCAAGCTCGACCTGCTGGTCAGCGCGGACTTCCGGATGACGTCCACGACGATGCTGTCCGACGTGGTGCTGCCCGCGGCCACCTGGTACGAGAAGCACGACCTGTCCTCGACCGACATGCACCCGTTCGTGCATGCGTTCTCCCCGGCGATCGACCCGCCCTGGGAGGCGCGCAGCGACTTCGACGCGTTCCACCTGGTGGCCCGCCGGTTCTCCGACCTGGCGCGCACGCACCTGGGTGTCCGGCACGACCTGGTGAGCGTGCCGATGCAGCACGACACCCCGGGCGAGATGCCGCGCGACGGCGGCGAGAGCGGCGACTGGCGCCGCGGCGACGCACCCGCGGTCCCGGGTGTGACCATGCCCGTGCTGCAGGTGGTCGAGCGTGACTACACCGCGATCGCGGACAAGCTCGGCAGCCTGGGCCCGCTGGCCAGCTCGCTCGGCTTCACGGTCAAGAACGTCACGTTCCGCCTCGAGCACGAGGTGGAGCGGCTCGGCCGGCTCAACGGCGTCATGCTGGGCGGTGCGGGTGACGGCCGGCCCGCGCTCGACACCGACGTGAAGATGGCCGAGGCGATCCTGTCCCTGTCGGGCACGACGAACGGCGAGCTCGCGACGCAGGGCTTCCGCTCGCTCGAGCGGCGCGTGGGCAAGCAGCTGAGCGACCTGGCCGAGGGCTCGCAGGAGAAGCGGATCACGTTCCCGGACACGCAGGCGCGGCCCGTGCCGGTCATCACGTCGCCCGAGTGGTCGGGCTCGGAGACCGGGGGGCGGCGGTACGCGCCGTTCACGCTCAACGTCGAGCGGCTCAAGCCGTGGCACACGCTGACCGGCCGCATGCACCTGTTCCTGGACCACGGCTGGCTCAAGGACCTGGGCGAGATGCTGCCGATCTACCGGCCCCCGCTGGACCTGCACCGGCTGCTGGGCGAGCCCGAGCTGGGCCCCGACGGCTCCAAGCAGGTCACGGTCCGGTACCTGACGCCGCACAACAAGTGGTCGATCCACTCGGAGTACCAGGACAACCTGCTGATGCTCTCGCTGTCCCGCGGCGGTCCGACGTGCTGGCTGAGCCCCGCGGACGCCGAGGCGATCGGCGCCAAGGACAACGAGTGGATCGAGTGCAGCAACGCGAACGGCATCTTCGTGGCGCGCGCGATCGTCAGCCACCGCATGCCGGAGGGCGTGGTGTTCGTGCACCACGCGCAGGAGCGCACGATCGACGTCCCGAAGACGGAGAAGACCCGCCGGCGCGGCGGCATCCACAACTCGGTGACGCGCGTGATGGTCAAGCCGACGCACCTCGTCGGCGGGTACGCGCAGCTGTCCTACGCGTTCAACTACCTGGGACCCACCGGCAACCAGCGCGACATGGTCGCCACGATCCGGCGCCGTGCGCAGGACGTCGAGTACTGAGGGGGGTGGGGACATGCGCGTGATGGCCCAGGTCGCCATGGTGATGAACCTCGACAAGTGCATCGGGTGCCACACCTGCTCGGTGACGTGCAAGCAGGCGTGGACGAACCGCGCGGGCGTCGAGTACGTGTGGTTCAACAACGTCGAGACGCGGCCCGGTCAGGGGTACCCGCGCCGGTACGAGGACCAGGAGCGGTGGCGCGGCGGCTGGCACCTGAACAAGCGCGGCCGCCTCGAGCTGCGGACCGGTGGACGCGCCAAGCGCCTGCTCTCGATCTTCGCGAGCCCCGTGCAGCCCGAGCTCGAGGACTACTACGAGCCGTGGACGTACGACTACGAGACGCTCGTCGAGGCGCCGCTGGGTGACGACTTCCCGGTCGCCCGGCCCAAGTCGCTCATCACGGGTGAGGACACCAAGATCCGCTGGTCGGCCAACTGGGACGACAACCTGGGCGGCACGTCCGAGCTGGGCCACCTGGACCCGATCGTCGAGAAGGTGCGGCGCGAGTCGGAGGACAAGATCCGCTTCGAGCTCGAGCGGACGTTCATGTTCTACCTGCCGCGCATCTGCGAGCACTGCCTCAACCCGTCCTGCATGGCGTCGTGCCCGTCGGGTGCGATCTACAAGCGCGCCGAGGACGGCATCGTCCTGGTGGACCAGGACCGCTGCCGCGGCTGGCGGCAGTGCATCACGGGCTGCCCGTACAAGAAGGTGTACTTCAACCACAAGACCGGCAAGGCCGAGAAGTGCACGTTCTGCTACCCGCGCCTGGAGGTCGGCCTGCCGACGGTCTGCGCCGAGACGTGCGTGGGCCGGCTGCGCTACATCGGGGTGTTCCTGTACGACGCGGACCGCGTCACCGAGGCCGCGTCGGTGCCCGACGAGAAGGACCTGTACGAGGCCCAGCTGGACCTCATGCTCGACCCGGAGGATCCCGCGGTGCTCGCGGCCGCGCGTGAGCAGGGCATCCCGGCGGACTGGATCGACGCAGCGCGGCGCTCGCCGGTGTACGCGCTGGCCAAGACGTACCGCGTCGCGCTGCCGCTGCACCCGGAGTACCGGACGATGCCGATGGTCTGGTACGTCCCGCCGCTGTCGCCCGTGGTGGACCTGCTGCGCGAGCAGGGGCACGACGCGGAGGACCACGGCAACCTGTTCGGCGCGATCGACGCGCTGCGCATCCCGGTGGAGTACCTGGCCGAGCTTTTCACGGCGGGCGACACCGAGATCGTGACGAACGTGCTCAAGCGGCTCGCGGCCATGCGCTCCTACCTGCGCGGCATCACCATGGGCGACGGCGCCGACGAGTCCGTGGCGCGGGCCGTGGGGATGACCGGTCAGGCGATGTACGCGATGTACCGCCTGCTGGCGATCGCGAAGTACGAGGACCGCTACGTGATCCCCAAGGCGCACGAGGAGCGCGGGCACGAGCTCGAGGAGCTGGGCTGCTCGCTCGACTACGACGAGGGTCCCGGCATGTACGAGTCGGCGGCGTTCGGCGAGGCCTCGGGGCGCCCGGTCCCGGTGGCCGTGGAGACGTTCCACGCGCTGCGCCAGCGCCAGACGTCCGAGGGCATCGCGCCCTCGGACGAGATGAGGGGCCGCGTCAACCTGCTCAACTGGGACGGTGTGGGTACGCCCCCGGGCCTGTTCCCGGGCAAGGACGCGCCACCACCACGGGCCGACGACGAGCGGGGTGCGTCGTGAGGCGCCGCACGGACATGACGCGTCTGGTCCACCAGATCGCGTCGTGGTGCCTGGGCTACCCCGACGACGCGTTCGTCGAGCGGCTCCCGCTCCTGACGGCGGCCACCGAGGAGCTGCCGCGCGGACGTGCGCGCGACGGGCTGCGCGGGTTCCTGGACCACGCCGTGGCGACGCCGGCCGACGTGCTGCGGACCGACTACGTGCGGATCTTCGACCTGTCCCGCAAGCAGGCGCTGTACCTGTCCTACTGGACCGACGGCGACACGCGCCGCCGCGGCGAGGTGCTCGCGGGCTTCAAGGAGCGGTACCGCGCGAGCGGGTTCCTGGTGGACACCCGCGGTGAGCTGCCCGACCACCTGCCGCTGGTGCTCGAGTACGCCGCGGTCGCCGACCCGCAGGACGGGACCGCGCTGCTGCAGGAGTACCGCGCGAGCCTCGAGCTCACGCGGTTCGCACTGATCGACGCGGGCACGCCGTACGCGGGCGTGCTCGAGGCCGTGTGCTCGACGCTGCCGGGCGAGTCGCCCGCCGACCGCGCCGCGGTGCACCGCATGGCCGCCGCCGGGCCGCCCACCGAGTCGGTGGGACTGGACTCGGCCGACCCCCGGCTGCTGCCGCTCGCCGGGTACGGGAACGGGAGAGGTTGATGGACGTCGTCCTGTGGGGGGTGCTGCCGTACCTCGTCGTCGTGACGTTCGTCGGCGGGCTCGTGTGGCGGTACCGGTACGACCAGTTCGGCTGGACCACACGCTCGTCGCAGCTGTACGAGTCGCGCCTGCTGCGCATCGGCTCGCCGCTGTTCCACTTCGGCCTCGTGTTCGTGATCGGCGGGCACGTGGTCGGCCTGCTCATCCCGGAGGAGTGGACCGCGTCGGTGGGCGTGACCGAGTCGATGTACCACGCGGGCGCGCTCGGCCTGGGGACGATCGCGGGCATCTGCACGCTCGCGGGCATCGCCATCCTCATCCTGCGGCGACGGCGCACCGGTCCGGTGTTCATGGCGACGACGAAGAACGACAAGCTCATGTACCTGGTGCTCACCACGACGATCGTGCTCGGGCTGGCCACCACGGTGATCGCGTTCTCCGACGGTCAAGACGCGCACAACTACCGCGAGTCGGTCTCGCCGTGGTTCCGCTCGCTGTTCGTGCTGCGCCCGGACGTCGACGCCATGGCCGCCGCGCCGCTGCAGTTCCACCTGCACGTCCTGCTGGGCCTGGGCCTGTTCCTGCTGTTCCCGTTCAGCCGGCTCGTGCACGCCTTCACGGCGCCGGTGCACTACCTGTTCCGTCCGTACATCGTCTACCGCAGCCGCGACCGCCGGCCCATCCCCGGTGCGAGCGCACCGAAGCGGGGCTGGGACCCGGTCGGGACCCGGGACCGGGACCGCTGAGCGCGATCATCACCGAGAGGCAGCACATGAGCTCGACGACGAGCGCACCGGTCACGCGGGGCACCACGCCGCGTGCCCTCAACCTCGCCCTCGCGGCGTGGGTCTTCGCCATCACGTTCTGGGCCTGGAACCTCATCGGGCCGCTGGCCGTCCGCTACGCCGAGGACATGGGCCTGTCCGCGAGCCAGAAGGCGCTGCTGATCGCGACGCCCGTGCTCGTCGGCGCGCTCGGCCGGATCCCGGTGGGTGCGCTGACCGACCGCCTGGGCGGCCGGCGGATGCTGTCCACGCTGTGCTTCCTGTCCGTGGTGCCCGTGCTTCTGGTGATGTGGGCGGGCAGTGCGGGGTCCTACGCGCTGCTGCTCGCGTTCGCGTTCCTGCTCGGCGTCGCCGGCACGTCGTTCGCCGCGGGCATCCCGTTCGTCAACGCCTGGTACGAGCCCGCGCGCCGCGGCTTCGCGACCGGGGTGTTCGGCATCGGCATGGGCGGCACCGCGCTCTCGTCGTTCTTCACCCCGCGCTTCGTCGGCTGGTTCGGGTACGTGCCCGCGCACCTGACGGTCGCCGCCGCGCTCGCGGTCACGGGTGTCGCGGTGCTGCTCCTGGCGCGTGACGCCCCCGCGTGGCGGCCCAACCCCGAGTCGGTGCTGCCGAAGCTGCGCGCGGCGTCCCGTCTCGCGGTGACCTGGCAGATGTCCTTCCTGTACGCGGTCGCGTTCGGCGGTTTCGTCGCGTTCTCGACGTACCTGCCGACGTACCTCAAGGACGTGTACGACTTCGACCTCGCCGGAGCCGGGACGCGCACCGCGGGCTTCGCGATCGCGGCCGTGGTGGCCCGCCCGCTCGGCGGCATCCTGTCCGACCGCGTGCACCCCAAGACCATCGTGCTGATCTCGCTCGGGGGCGCCGCCGTCTCGGCCGTGCTCATGGCGCTCCAGCCGGCGCCCGAGGTGCCGGCTGGCCTGGTCTCGATCTCGATGGCGTTCTTCCTGGGCCTCGGCTCGGGTGGCGTGTTCGCGTGGGTCGCGCGGCGGGTGCCGGCGGACCGCGTGGGTGCCGTGACCGGCGTGGTGGGTGCCGCGGGCGGGCTGGGCGGCTACTTCCCGCCGCTCGTCATGGGTGCGACGTACGACGCGGAGGCGCAGTCGTACACCGTCGGGCTCACGCTCCTGGTGGCGACCGCGCTGGTCGCGTTCGCGTTCACGCTGTGGCGCCTGCCCCGTGAGGCGCGTCAGGCACCCTGACGCCGGTCAGGGGTGGCCGGGCGCCTCGTGCGCGGCGTGCGCCGCGGGCTCGATCTGGAACGTGGAGTGCTCGACCGCGACGTCGAAGTGCGTCGCGACGCACTCCTGCAGCGTGTCCAGGATGTGCGGCACGTGGCCCGTGCTGAAGCAGCGTGCGTCCACCACGACGTGCGCGGACAGCACGGGCAGGCCCGTGGCGATGAGCGACGCGTGCAGGTCGTGCACGTCACTCACGTGCTCGACCTCGAGCAGGTGGCGGCGCACGTCCGCGAGGTCGAGGCCCGGCGGTGTGGTCTCGAGCAGCACCGCGGTGGCCTCGCGCAGGATCGTCAGCGCGCGCGGCAGGATCAGCGCGCCGATCAGCAGGCCCGCCACCGCATCGGCCTGCAGCCAGCCCGTGGTCGCGATGACCACGGCCGCGACGATCACGCCCACCGAGCCGAGCGCGTCGTTGACCACCTCGAGGAACGCGGCGCGCAGGTTGAGGCTCGACGAGCGCCCGCGCGCGAGCACCAGCAGCGCCACGACGTTCCCGACGAGGCCGACGACGCCGAACACGACGAGCTCACGGGGCGCGATGGCGGGGGGCTCGACGAGCCGTCGGACACCCTCCACCAGCACGTAGACCCCGACCGCGAGCAGCACGGCCGACTGCGCGAGCGCGGCCAGCACCTCCGCGCGCCGGAAGCCCCACGTGCGCCGCGGCGTCGGTGGGCGTGCGGCGAGCGTCGCCGCCACGAGCGCGATGAGCAGCCCCGCGGCGTCCGTGAGCATGTGCGCGGTGTCCACGAGCAGCGCGAGCGAGCCCGTGAGCAGCGCGCCGAGCGCCTGGGCCACCAGGATCGTCGCGGTGATCCCGAACGCGATCGCGAGGCGCCGGCGGTCGTCGTGACCGTGACCGTGTCCGTGCGCGTGGCCGTGGTCGTGGCTCATCGTGCGGCCTCCGCGGCCGTCGTGGCCCCGACGGACTCGACGGCCTCGCCGGACGCGTGGGCCGCGGTGGACCCGGCGTCGTCGGCGCGCAGGTGGCGGCACAGCGTGACCGCCGCGCCCGTCGCAGCGAGCAGCCCCTCGGTGGCCCGCAGCAGCTCGGTCAGACGCTCGGGCTCGGACAGCGAGTACCGCGTGGCGCGGCCCTGCGGCTCGGCGTCCACCAGGCCGCACTCGCGCAGGCATGCGACGTGCGCGGAGACCGTGCTCTGCGCCAGGCCCAGGTGGTCGGTGAGGTCCCGCACGCGGTGCGGGCCGTTGAACAGGTGCTGCACGATCAGCCGGCGCGTGGGGTCGCCCAGGGCGCGGTACAGAGTGGCGGCCGCGGCCACGCCCAACTCATCGTCCTGAGTCGATTCCATCGTCACTCGGCGATGTTAGCCCGCGAGATGCGTGCCGGGAAGCCCGCGCGTCACAGCAGCCGCGCGAACGACTCCAGGCCCTCGGCCGGGTCACCCGAGGCCGGCAGCAGCACGGCGCTCGTGAGACCCGCGTCCGCGAGCGCCCCGAGACGCGCCCGCACCTGCTCCGGCGTGCCCGCGAGCGCGAGCTGCGCCACCCAGGCGTCGGGCAGCGCCTGCGCGAACTCCTCGCGCGTGGCGCTCGCGGCCCGCAGCGCCACGATCTCGTCGGCGAACGGCAGCGGCGCCAGGTGCGGCGCCCAGTCCGGGTCGCCGATCCACGCGAGTGCCGGACGGGCCGCGGCCAGCGCGGTGGCCTCGTCGTCGTGCACCGCCGTCACGTTGTACCCCGCGATCCGGTGCGGACCGGGGGCCGCGACGTGCGCGAGCGCGGCCGTGACGTACTCGGGCGTGGTGGGTTCGGCCAGCACCGTGCCCTGAGCCACCTGCCCGGACAGCGCGAGCGAGCGCGGGCCGCGCACGCCCAGCAGCACGTCGGGGACGACCTCCGGCACGGCCGACGCGTCCAGCGCGACGTCGAGCCGCACACCCGCCTCGTCGAGCGTCACGTGCCGGCCCCGCAGGAGGTCCTGCAGCGCGCGCACGTGCGCCCCCAGCAGCCCCAGGGGCCGGTCGGGCCAGGCGCCCGCTGCGCGCATCCAGTCCGGCATGCCGTGGCCCACGCCGATCGTCAGCCGGCCCGGGAACAGCTGCGCGAGCGTCGCGACCTCCATCGCCGCGAACGCGGCGTTGCGCGCGGCCGCGGGCAGGATGCCGACCGCGACGTGGATGCGCGTGGTCGCCGCGAGCGCCGCCGCCGCCTGCGCGACGCCGCCCCGGAACCCGAGGTCCTCGACCACCCACAGCTCGTCGAACCCCAGCGCGTCGGCGCGCCGCGCGAAGTCCAGGACCTCGCCGGCCGGCAGGTCGCGGGGGAGCAGGACACCGATCGCGGGAGAGGCCATGGCTCCAGTGTGGTGCACGCCGCCGCAGGTCAGGTGGCAGGGTGGGGCCGTGACCGCACGCACCGTCGTCCTGACCGGAGCGAGCGACGGCGTGGGTGCCGCCGCTGCACGACTGCTCGCCGCGGCCGGTGAGCGCGTCGTGCTCGTCGGCCGGTCACCCGCCAAGACGCGCGCGCTCGCGGACGAGCTCGGGGCGCCCGCGCACGTGGCGGACTTCGCCGAGCTGGCCCAGGTGCGGCGCCTGGCCGACGAGCTCCGCGACGCGTACCCGCGCATCGACGTGCTGGCCAACAACGCGGGCGGGATCATGGGCGCGCGCCACGTCACGGCCGACGGGTTCGAGGCCACGTTCCAGGTCAACCACCTCGCGCCGTTCCTGCTCACGCACCTGCTGCTGCCCCGCCTGCTCGAGAGCCGCGCCGTGGTGGTGCAGACGTCGTCCGTCGCCGCGCGGCGCTTCGGGCACCTCGACCTCGACGACCTGCAGAACGAGCGCCGCTACACGCCGAATGCGGCGTACGGGGACGCGAAGCTCGCGAACATCCTGTTCACCGCGGAGCTGCAACGTCGCCACGGCGGACCCGACGGCCTCGCCGCGGTCGCGTTCCACCCCGGCATGATCGCCACGTCGTTCGCCGCGGGATCGACCAGCTGGTTCCGGTACGTCTACCGCACGCCGCTGTCCCGCCTGGTGCTCGAGGCCCCCGTCCGCGGCGGTGAGCGTCTGGTCCGGCTCGCGTGCGGCACGCCCGGCCGCGACTGGGAGCCGGGCGCGTACTACGAGCGGGACGTGCGCGTGCCCGGCCCGCCCGAGGCCGCCGACCCCGCGCTCGCCGCCGCGCTGTGGGACGCGAGCGCCGCGATGCTCGGGCTCACGCCGCACGGCTGAGCCGCCCGTCTCGCGGGTCCTGTGCGACCGAGCAGCGCCGGGTGGGACGATCAGCGGGTGGTGCCACATGAGGTCGTCGTCATCGAGGGGGGTGATCTGGGCTGCGCGCGCCTGCTGGTGCTGCTGCGCGCCCGCGTCGCCGAGCTCGACGAGGGGACGGTCGTGCACCTGTCCACGTCCGACCCCGTCGCGCCGATCGACCTGCCCGTGTGGTGCCGCATGACCGGGCACGACTACCTCGGCACCGTCGCGGGCACCGACGTGCCGACGTACGCGGTGCGCGTGACCGCGAGCCCGGCACCCACCGATCCCACCAACCCCTGGCGGCGTCCCGCCACCGAGCACGGGAGGGTCTCGTGAGCCGTCGCGTCCCGCAGCCCGCGGTCGAGCGGATCGTCGACCCCGCGGCTCGTCCGCTCGTCGTGGGCGTGGTCCCCGGTCAGCCCGCGCTCGTCGCGCTCACGGCCGCGCGGTGGGCCGCCGCGACGCGGGGGGCGCTGCACCTCGCGTTCGTCGACACCGCACGCTACGTCGTCGACGAGCAGCCCGACGGCTCGGTGCGGCACGCGTCGCTCGACCCCGACGGTGCCGACGAGGACTGGCGCGCCACCGAGGCCGCCCTGCGGGCCTGGGCCGAGGGTGTGCTCGCGCCCACGCACGTGCCGTGGTCGCTGCACTACCTCGCGGGCCGGCCGGATCGCGCGCTCACGCACCTGGCACGCGCCGTGGACGCCGCCGCGATCGTGGTCGGCACGCGCGCACCCGGTACCGCGGCGCGCATGCGCGAGCTGCTCGAGGGATCGGTCGCCGTGCACCTGGCCCACCACCAGCACCGCCCCGTGCTCACGGTCCCGCTCGACGTCGTGGACTGGTCGCAGACCCGGTCGCCGTGGGGCCGGTGACCGACCCGTGACCGATGCCGCCCGTGCGTGGGCCGCGCGACGCGCGCACGTGCGGCTCGTCGGCCTGGTCTTCGCCGGTGGCGCGCTCGGCACCGCCCTGCGCTGGGTGATCGAGGAGACGTGGGCGCGCCCCACGGGCTGGCCCTGGGCGACGTTCGTCATCAACGTGGTCGGGTCGTTCGTGCTGGGTGCGCTGCTCGAGCGGCTCGCGCGCGGTGGTCCCGACGTGGGGCGGCGGCGCGCGGTCCGGCTCGCCTGCGGCACGGGCGTGCTGGGCGGGTTCACCACGTACTCGACCTTCGTCCTGGAGGTCGAGCGCCTCGCGTCCGACGGTGAGCTCGCGCGCGCGTTCGCCTACCCCGTGGCGAGCGTGGTGCTGGGTGTCCTGGCAGCCGGCGCGGGGATGACGCTCGCGCGCCGCGCGCGTGGGGTGGTCGCGTGATCGTGCTGCTCGCCGCACTCGCCGGCGGACTCGGCGCGGTCGCGCGCTTCGAGGTGGATGCGTTCGTGGCCCGGCACCAGCGCCTGTCCGTGCCCGCGGGCACGGTCGTCGTGAACGTGACCGCGTGCCTGCTCCTGGGCATGGTGACCGGATGGGTCGCCGTGCACGGCGGCTCGGGGGCGAAGGCCGTGCTGGGCGTGGGGTTCCTGGGCGGCTACTCGACGTTCAGCACCGCGAGCGTCGAGGCCGCACGGCTGCTGCGCGCGGGCCGGCCGCGCGCCGCGGTGCTGCACGCGACCGTGATGCTGCTGACCAGCCTGGCGGCGGCCTGGGCCGGGCTCGCGCTGACGTCCTGAGCCGTCACGGCCCCGGCGGCTGGTCGGCTCGCAACGTGGGTGGCGCCGGCAGGTCGACCAGCAGGGACGCGGCACCGTACAGGTGCCCCTGCGCGAACCGGCAGCCCAGACCTCGCAGCAGGTCCTCCTGCTCTCGGCTCTCCACACCCTCCGCGAGCACCAGGATGCCGAGCTCGTCGCACAGCCGGATCAGCGCGCGCACGATCGCGCGGCGGCGTGCCGACGTGGTGAGCGACGTGAGGAACGAGCGGTCCAGCTTGAGCCAGTCGACCGGCAGCTCGTCGAGCCGGCTGAGCGAGGACCAGCCGGTGCCGAAGTCGTCGATCGCGATCGCGATGCCCGCGCTCCGCAGCCGCGCGAGCGCATCACCCGCCTCGGTCGAGGACGCGTCGACCAGGCTCTCGGTCACCTCGAGCACCAGGCGCTCGGGTGGCCACCGCACCTCCTCGAGCACGCGCAGCAGCTCCTCGGCGTACCCCGGGGACACCAGCTCACGTCCCGAGACGTTGACGCCCAGGATCATCTCCCGGTCCCACGTGCGGGACAGCGCGTGGGCGTCCGCGCACGCCTGGCGCAGCACCGCGGCACCGAGCGCGGTGATCAGCCCGCCGTCCTCGGCGATCGGGATGAACTGGTCCGGCTCGATGTCGCCCAGCGTCGGGTGGTGCCACCGCGCGAGCGCCTCGATGCCGCGCGAGTACCCGGTGTCGAGCTCGACCACGGGCTGCAGCGCGACGTGGATCTGGCCGTGCTCGATCGCGTCGGCCAGGTCCCGCACCAGGCCCACGTCCGGGTTGGCGGACGCGACCGTACGGCCACGGCCCGCCGCCTTGGCCGCGTACAGCGCCGCATCCGTGCGCCGCAGCAGATGACCGGCGGGCTCACCCGGCACGTGCTGGCCGACGCCGCAGGACACCGGGGCCGCTGATACGCGCCGCATCGCCTCGGCCTGCTCGAGCGCCTGGTAGACGTCGCGACCCGGCATGAGCGCCGCGAACTCGTCACCCCCGCGGCGCGCGAGGACCACGGACTCGTCGACGTGCGCACGCCACGTCGCGGCGATCGTGGCCAGCAGCGCGTCACCCTCGGCATGCCCGTGCAGGTCGTTGACCGCCTTGAAGTGGTCGACGTCGATGAGCGCGACCGAGAGGTCCTCACCGCGGCGTTGTGCGCGTTCGATCGCCTCGTCGAGCGCGGTGTCCCAGCCGCGGCGGTTCAGGAGGCCCGTGAGCGAGTCGACGCGCGCGCTCGACGCCTGCCGGGCGAGCAACCCGATGGCGACCGCGATGCCGCACCAGGACAGCACCAGCCCGGCCGTGACGAGCGTGGGGACGCCGGGCCCGAGCGTCAGGGCGACGGCCTGCAGGCCGGTCGCGAGCCCGACGTGGGTCCACGCCACGGCCGGCGTGAAGAACACGACCGCGTCGATCACCACGAGCGCCGTGAGCGACGACGTGGCGACGGCGACCGTCGGCTCGTCCGTGATGAACGTGCCGGCGGCGAGCACCAGTGCGGCCATGAAGAGCGCCAGGCTCATGGCGGGTGCGGGCAGCCGCGTGCCGGCCGACGCGAGCAACGAGCCGAGGACGAGCGCACCCACCGCGATGGTGCCGAGCGTCGCGGCCCGCGCCGGGTCGGTGCCCGACGCGTTCGCCGCGAGGAGCCCCGTCACCGCGCCGCCGACGCCGTACAGCAGCGCGGTGGCACGCGCCAGGACCCTCCCGGCCCAGCTGTGCGCCGCCATGGTGGCCATGAGGCATTGGACTCTCTCGCCCGCGCGCGCACCAGGGTGCGCCGCCCCATGCCACGCACGCTTTCACCCCGTGCGTCACCTGAACGGGCGCATCGCTAGCGGACGGCGTACGTGCGCTTCCCGCTCGACGCGCGGATCTCCGGGTTGCCGGCGTACTTCGCGGTGAACGTGACGGCACCCCGCGGACGCGTCACGGAGAACGTGGCGACCCCGTCGATCACCGTCGCGTCGGCGATCTTCGTGGTCCCCGCGTACAGCGACACGAAGCCGCCGACGGTGCGTGCCGCCTTCACCGCGACCTTGACGACGACGGGCCTGCCCGCGGCCGCCTGCGTGGCGGTCACCGCGGTGGTGGATGCGACCGTGGCGCGCGGTGCGGCGATCTCGTAGGAGACGTCCGCGGGCCGGGTGACCGGCGCCGCGATGCCCGCCGTGGAGCCGGTGACGAGCCGCACCACGGCGCCCGAGCGGGTGGCCGAGACGACCTGGAACCCGAAGGCGCCGTCCGCCGCGCGATAGGTCTCGCGCGCGCGCACGGTGGTCCACTGCTCGCCCCCGACCCGCTGCGCGAGCGTGTCGATGGCGGCGCCCCGCAGCCGGGTCACCCGGACGCCGGGTGCGAAGACGACCTTCTGGCCGTCGAAGTCGAACCCGTACCGCGCGGACCGGTCGGCGTAGAAGGCGGCCGCGTCACCGCCGCCGCCCGCGCGCAGCTCCAGGAAGTACGTCACGCCCGTCGAGGGGTCCGTGAACTTGATCGCCGTCGTGCCGGTCGTCGCGGTCACGGGCGACAGCGCCTGCGTCGTCGAGACGCCCCACCGCACGGTGCGCGTCTGCCGCGCCACGTCCGGGACCCGCAGGAACGCCCGGTACGCGGCGTCGAGCGCGCCGGGCCGGTAGTCGCCGTACTGGAGCTGCTGCGGTCCGAACAGCGCCCAGTACTCGAAGATCGTGCGCGCCGGCGAGGTCGTCACCAGGTTGGAGTGACCCAGGCTGAAGTTGTGTCCCAGCTCGTGCGCGAGCACGCCCATCGCGTCGTGCACGACGTGCACGTAGCCACCCGACGCGAACTTCGTGTCCGACACGGTGGCCAGCCCGGCGTACCCGTAGGACTCGGCGCACCCGGCCGGGGAGTAGACCACGAGGTGGTTGCGGGACGACGCGCTGAACACGACCCCCGGGTAGGCGGCAGCGGCCTCGTTCCAGAGGTCGGAGGCGGTCACGGCGCAGCTGTCGGCGATGGTGCGCGTCCGCACGGCGGCCTGCGTGAAGCCCGAGATCGCACCGCGCGACTGCGTGACCCAGTAGGCCGCCGCCTGCTTGGTCAGCGCGGTCGCGGACGTCTGCGTGAAGTCACCCTCGACGGTCGGGTCGCTGACGACCACGACGTACGCGCGGTGCGCCGTCGACGTCGCCGCCGGCTGTGCCTCCGCGGTGCCGACCGTCTGCTCGACGTCCCGCACGTCCACGACGTCCAGCACGCGCGTGGTCCCGCCGACCGCAGCGTCGTCCACCGAGACCGTGACGGTCGTCCCCGTCGCGACGCGCGCCAGCTCGGGTGTCGGCTCGAGCGTGAGTATGCCCTCGGCCGTGTCGAGCAGGAGCATCGCCTCGTCGGACGACTCGGCGTGCACCGCGCCACCCGGACCCGCGGCCGAGCCCGTCTCCGGGAGCGCGCGGAGCAGCTCGCCCGTGACCTGCTCGTCGACCGGCTGGGCGGACGCCGGGCCGACCAGCGCAGTGATCGCCAGGGCGACGCCCACGCCGACGGACAGGGCGCGGCGCGCGGGACGTGGTGCCATGGACTGCCTCAGCTCTCGACCGGACCCGCGGCCCCCTGCGGATCGCGGTCCGAGTGAGGATAGGGCAGCGCGCCGACACGGACCCAGGACCGTGCGCCGTTCGTCGCCCGTCCCCGGTGGGCGGCATGATCGACGCCGTGAACGACACCGCCGTCCGCCACCTGCCCCGCCGCCCGGTCATCGCCGGCTTCCACCCCGACCCCACCGTGTGCCGGGTGGGGCCCGACCTGTACGTGGCGTGCTCGAGCTTCGAGTACGCGCCGGGCGTCCCGCTGTTCCGCTCGCGCGACCTCGCGTCGTTCGAGCTGGTCGGGCACGCGCTGGACCGGCCCACGCAGCTGGGCCTGCGCGACGTCGGCCCGTCGGGCGGCGTGTACGCGCCGACGCTGCGCCACCACGACGGCCTGTTCTGGCTCGTCACGACGAACGTCACCGACGGTCCCGGCCACCTCCTGGTGACGGCCCCCGATCCCGCGGGCCCGTGGTCGGACCCCGTCCGCATCGAGGCCGGTGGAATCGACCCGGACGTCGCGTGGGACGACGCGGGCACGTGCTACCTCACGTGGTCCGACGGGGGGATCGTCCAGGCCGAGCTGGACCCGCGCACCGGAGCGCTGCTCACCACGCCGCGGCGCCTGTGGAGCGGCACAGGGGGCCGTGACCCCGAGGGACCGCACCTGTACCGCGTGGGTGAGCACTGGTACCTGCTCGTGTCCGAGGGCGGCACGGGCCTGGGCCACGCGGTCTCGGTGGCGCGCGGCCCGTCGCCCGCGGGCCCGTTCGAGCCGGACCCCGCCGGCCCGTTCCTCACGGCGCGCGGCACCGACCACCCCGTGCAGTGCACCGGTCACGCCGACCTGGTCGAGCTCGCCGACGGCACCTGGGCCGCGGTGTTCCTGGGTGTGCGGCACGCGGGCCGGTTCCCGGGCTGGCACGTGCTGGGCCGGGAGACGTTCGCGGTGCGCGTCGCCTGGCAGGACGGCTGGCCGCGCCTCGCCGGTCCGATCGAGCCAGTCGCCGGGCCGGACGGTGCGCCCGCGCACGAGCTCCCGGGCGCCGCCACGGGTGCGCTGCCGCGTGCGTGGGTGGGGTCGGGTGTGTTCCCCGACGACGTGCTGCGGCCCGGTCCCGACGCGTGGGTGCTCACCGCGCGCGACGACGAGCGCACGTTCGTCGGCCACCGTCAGGAGCACCGGTTCGTCAGCGCGCACGCGTCCGTGGCCGCCGCGGCCGGCGTGGGTGGGCTCGAGGTGCGCCTCGACCCGTGGCACGCGCTCACGCTCGAGCGCGAGGGCCGGACCGTCCGCGCCGTCGCGCACGTGGGTGACCTGACCTCCGTGCTCGGCGCCGCGGAGGCCGACGACGAGGCGGCGCTCGAGCTGCGCGTCGTCCCCTCGACCGCCGCGACCTACGCGCGCGAGCAGGGGCCCGACGAGGTGGTCGCGCTGCTGCACGACGCGCACGGCACCCACGAGCTCGGCCGGATCGACGGCCGGTACGTCTCCACCGAGATCGCGGGCGGGTTCACGGGTCGCATGGTGGGGCTCGTGTGCCGGGAGGGCGCGATCGACGTGCGGTCCTACCGGTGCACCGCGCCTCCCGAGAGCTGACCCGGCCGGGACGTGCGAGCCGCTAGGGTTGCGTCCAGCAGCGGGCGGCCTGACGGGCGGTCCGGGCGACGCGGGGGAGAGGACGGCCGGGCATGGACACCGCACGCGGGCTTGTGACGTCGCTCGAGGATAGGGACCTGTTCGGGGGCGGCTTCGGCTACCTGTTCGTCGGGGTGCTCGGCGTGATCCTCCTGGTCGTCGTCGTGGGCGTGATCTCCACCGTGAAGCGGTGGCGCGCGGCCAAGGACGCCGGCCTCGACCCGCTCACCGCCGACGTGCAGGTGCTCGGGCGTCTGCACCAGTCGCAGATGCTCGCGCCGCCGGACACCCGAGCGACTACCGAGCAGCGCCTGGCGGAGGTGGAGGTCCTCCACCGCCGGGGCGTCATCACCGACGACGAGCGCGCCGGCGCGCGTCGCCGCATCCTGGGCGCCGACTAGCGCCGACCGACGCATCGCCGCCGGAAATCCCTGGCGCGGCGCACGTGCGGCGCGGGAGCGTTCCCACGCCGCACCTGAGCCGAGAGGACCGCCGATGACGACGCCCGACCCACGCCCGAGCGACCCGCTTCCGGCCGTGTCGCTTCCGGCCGTGTCGCGTCCGGCCGTGTCGCGTCCGGCCTCCCGTCGGGAGGCGCCCACCGCTGCGCTCGCGCGCCGGTGGCGTGAGCGGCGCGTGGCCGCCGCGCAGCTGCGCGAGCTCACGCGCTACGCGGGGGCGCCGCTGGTGACCGGGACGGTCGGCGTGCACCTGGTCGCGGGAGCGGCGCCGGTCGCGTTCCTGGTGGGGACGGGTCTCGCGCTCGGCAGCGTCGCGGCGGGCGACGGCCCGGGCGCGTGGCTCGTCGTCGCCGCGCTCGCGTTCCTGGTCCAGCAGCTGCTGGCCCCCGTGCAGCTGGTGCTGTCCCGGCGCGTGCAGCGGCGCGTGGACGCCGCATGTCTCGAGCGGCTCTCGTCGTTCGCGCTCACCGGGGCGTCACTGGCCGGGCTCGAGCGGCCCGAGGTCGCCGACCGGCTCAGCCAGGCGGACGAGGCCTTCGAGCAGTGGACGCTCACACCCGGTGCCGCCGTGGAGGGCGCGCTCGCACTCACCGCGCGGTACACGCAGCTGGTCGGCGCGCTCGTCGTGCTCGTCGTCGCCGCCGGACCGTGGGCCGCGCTCGCGGGCGGTCTGGTGGCGCTCGTCGCGCGGCTGGGTCAGACGGAGGCGTTCCACCGGTGGGGTCAGGTGATCCGCTCGTTGCAGCCCGGGCGTCGGCGCGCGTCGTACGTGCGCGAGCTCGCGACCGGGACGCGCGCCGCCAAGGAGATCCGGACGCTCGGGCTGGTCGATTGGCTGGACCAGCGGTACGTCACCGAGAACCGCGCCGTGCTGGACCGGCTGTGGAGCGAGCGGCGCCGCGTCTACGGCGCACCGTTCCTCGCGTACACGCTCGCGGCGCTCGTCGGATCGGTGGTCGCGCTGCTGGTGGTCGCGCGCGCGGACGTGTCCGTCGCGGCCGTGAGCCTCGCGGTGCAGGCGCTCATCCTGTGCGGCCGGTTCGGCGTGATCTTCCCCGAGTCGGACGTCAAGCTCGTCTACGGCCGCAGCGCGTGGGAGGCCCTCCTCGAGCTCGAGGACATCGCGCGGCGGTCCGGCCCCGAACCCGCCGCCGGGTGCACGCGCGAGCGCGTCGTCCCCGAGGAGGGGGTCCGGCTCGCGGACGTGCGGTTCGCCTATCGCCCGGGGCACGACGTGCTCGCCGGCCTCGACCTCGACCTGCCCGTCGGCACGTCCACCGCGCTGATCGGCGTCAACGGCGCGGGCAAGACCACGCTCGTCAAGGTGCTCACCGGCATGTACACCCCCGACCAGGGGAGCGTGCTCGTCGACGGCAGGGACCTGCGCACGCTCGACGTGGACGCGTGGCAGCGCGCGTTCGCCATCACGTTCCAGGACTACCTGCGCTACGAGCTGCCGCTGCGCGAGAACGTCGCGATGGCCGCGATCGCGCACCGCGACGACGACGCCGGGCTGATCGCCGAGATCGAGCGCGTGGGCCTGGGCGGGCTGCTGGCCGAGCTGCCCGCGGGCCTGGACACGCCGCTGACCCGCGCGCTGCCCGGCGGGCGGGACCTGTCCGGTGGGCAGTGGCAGCGCCTCGCGCTCGCCCGGTCGCTGTTCGCGGTGCGGCACGGCGCGCGCGTGCTGGTGCTCGACGAGCCGACCGCGCAGCTCGACGCCCGCGGCGAGGCCGAGTTCTACGACACGTTCCTGGACCTCACGCGCGGGGTGACCAGCCTGGTCATCTCGCACCGCTTCTCCACCGTGCGACGCGCCGACCGGATCGTCGTGCTCGACGGCGGCCGCGTCGCGGAGCTGGGCACGCACGACGAGCTCGTCGCCGCGGGCGGCCAGTACGCCCGGATGTTCGACGTGCAGGCGCGCCGGTTCGGCGCCGACGACCCGCCCGAGCCACCGCCCCACGGCTCCGCCGGGTCCACCGCCCCCGTCGGGTCCCTCGGGTCCGTCGGGTCCAGCGGCTCGGGCCGGTCCGCCCAGCCCGCCCAGCCCGCCGCGCCGACCGAGGCCGCCGCGGCGCCCGGTACCGCCGTCGACGCGGGCGCACGCACGGAGGTGGCGCGATGAAGGACGTCCTGTTCTGCCTGCGCCACCTGCTCGCGCTGGCCTGGCGGCTCGACCGGCGGCGGTTCGTCGTCGGCGCCGGGCTGCTGCTGCTCGGTGCGGTCGCCACGCCGCTCGTCGCCGTGGGCGCGGGGCGCCTGGTCGATCACGCGGTCGACGGCGACCCCGGCGGTGCGGCGCTCTGGGCCCTGGTGGTCGCGGCCGCGCTCACGGGTGACCTCATGCTCGGGCACTTCGCGCACCTGTCCTACTTCGAGCTCGCCGAGCAGACCGAGGAACGGTTCAACCGCGACCTGCTCCGGCTCGTCAACGCGGGCGACCACCTGGACCGCGCCGACGACCCCGCGTTCGCCGACCGCGTCGACCTGCTGCGGCAGGACGTCATGCAGATGCGCGCGACCGTCCAGACCGGTCTGCAGCTGGGCGCGACGGCCGTGCAGGTGCTGCTCACCGCGGCGATCCTGGCCACCGTCTCGCCGTGGCTGCTGATCCTCGCGGCGTTCGCCGTGGC
The DNA here is from genome assembly GCF_000218545.1 of Cellulomonas gilvus ATCC 13127. Taxonomy (NCBI): domain Bacteria; kingdom Bacillati; phylum Actinomycetota; class Actinomycetes; order Micrococcales; family Cellulomonadaceae; genus Cellulomonas; species Cellulomonas gilvus. The sequence continues at coordinate 3,312,931 of NC_015671.1, read as the reverse complement.
CCCCGTGGTGCTGGGGCGGCGAGCCGAGGCGGGCCTGCAGGTGGTCCGCGAGGCGCAGGCGCCCACGACGCGCGCCATCCGCTCGCTGCGCCGGCTCGCGACCAGTCCCGCGTCGCAGAAGGAGATCCGCCTGGGTGGCGGGACCGACTTCCTGCTCGCGCGCCAGCGCGCGCTGCTCGACGAGTACGACGCCGCGATGGGCCGCGCGGACGTCCGCTACGCACTGCTGCGCGCCGCCGGTCAGGTGGTGTTCGGACTCGCGTACGTCGGCGCCGTCATCGGGGCGTTCTGGCTCGCCCGTGACGGGCGCGCGAGCCTCGGGCAGGTGGTGCTCACCATCACGCTCGCCACGCAGCTCAGCGGACAGATGTCCGCGGGGATCGAGATGCTCGGCTCGGTGCACCGCGCCGCGGCCGGGCTCCGCCGGTTCGTCGCGCTCGAGGCTTCACCCGCGCCCGAGGCCGGACCCGCCCCGACCGCCGACCTTCCCGCGTCGGTCGGCGACGGGCTGCGGCTCGAGGGCGTCACGTTCCGGTACCCGGGCGCCACCGATCCCGTGCTGCACGGCGTGGACCTGCACCTGCCCGCCGGTGCCTCGGTCGCGCTCGTGGGCGAGAACGGCGCCGGCAAGAGCACGCTGCTCAAGCTCGTCGCCGGCCTCTACCGGCCCACCGCCGGACGCGTGCTCGTCGGCGGCGTCGACCTGGCCACCGTGCCGCCCGCGCAGTGGCGTGCGCGGACCGCGGCGCTCTACCAGGACTTCGCGCGCGTCGAGCTGTCCTTGCAGCACAGCGTCGGCATCGGCCGCCTCGCCGACGTCGACGACGAGCCCGCCGTCCGCCGCGCGCTGCACCGCGCCGACGTCGGTCCGCTCGCCGACGACCTCGCCCCCGACGACGTGCTCGGCACCGGCTACGCCGACGGGCGTGACCTGTCCGGCGGCCAGTGGCAGAGCCTCGGGTTCGCCCGCACCCTGATGCGCGACGACCCCGCGCTGCTGATCCTCGACGAGCCCGCCGCCGCGCTGGACGCCCTCGCCGAGCAGCGGCTCGTCGACGCCTACCAGGCCACCGCCGCCGACGTCGCCGCCACCGTGGGCGGCGTGACCGTGTTCGTCACGCACCGCATGTCGACCGTCCGGCTCGCCGACCGCGTCGTCGTCCTCGACGCGGGGCGCGTCGTCGAGCACGGCACGCACGACGAGCTCATCGCCGCCGGCGGCCGCTACGCGCAGCTGTGGGCGCTCCAGTCCCGCGCCTACACCGACTCCTGACCCGGCGGGGTGCCGTTCGCCGCTCCCACCGGCCCGCTCTCTGGACCGCTCGCGCTCGCCGCCCCGCGCGTGCTCGACTCTGGACGTCCGACACCGTGTGCATACGCTTCCGTGCTCGTCCGACCCCTCGAGGTGATCGTGCCGCTGCTCTACCCACCGGCCCTGGATCCCGATGCCCTGGCCGGCTCGCCGCTCCCCGACCTCACCGCCGACGGCCTGGTGCTGCGCACGTGGCGCGACGACGACGCCCCCGCGGTCCGCGCCGCGTACGCCGACCCCGCCACCCAGCGCTGGCACGCCCGGCGCCTGGACTCCGACGACGAGGCCCTCGACCTGGTGCGTGCCTGGCGCGACGCCTGGGCCGCCGGGACGGGCGCCTCCTGGGCCGTCGACGATCCTGAGCTCGGCATGGTCGGCCGGGTCGCCGTGAAGATCGGCTCCGCGGGTGACGGCACGGGCGTCCTCGCGTACTGGACCGCACCAGAAGCGCGCGGCCGCGGCGTGAGTGCACGCGCGGTCCGCGCTGTCGCACGCTGGGCCTTTGCGACCGGCTTCCACCGCCTGGAGGTCGAGCACTCGACCGGCAACCCGGCATCGTGCCGCGTCGCCGAGAAGGCGGGCTTCCCCGCCGAAGGCACCCGCCGGGGGAGCGCGCGTCACGCCGACGGCTGGCACGACATGCACGTCCACGCCCTCCTGGCCCCCGACTCGATCGCCGTCGCACCAGCACCCGATGCCGACGTGTCCGATGCGCCCGCCGCGTGCGACGACTCCGACGGCCCCGTCGCGCTCGACGCGTCCGAAGCGTCCGCGACCCCTGACGTGCTTGCCGATCATGCGCCGGGCCCCGACGTGCTCGACTCCGGCGAGCCGGCCGGCTGGGACGGATCGGGGCTGCTCGCTGTCCCGTCGGCGGAGGCGCTGGCTGCCCGTCCGCGGCTGAGGCGGCGCGGCTGAGCTCGCCCGCGTCCATGAGGCCACCGGATGCCCCGCCGTACGGCGGAGGGTGGGTCGGGTCGGCCGCACGGCAGGGGGAGGTCAGGTCGCGCCGCGCGGGCTGAGCGCGACGCGTGCGGCACGGTGCATCACTGGCGCACCACTGGCGCACTGCTGGAGCGCTCGCGACGTGGCGCGCCGTTCTCAGGTGGTGGCGACCGAACCCGCTGCAGAGATGGGCGGCTTGCGTACCAGGAGGACACCCGTGCCGCCGATGAACTCGATGCCGGCGAACGTCGGTCCGCGACCCTCCTCGACGAACCCGTGCGCGGCGTGCAGGTCGAGCGACGGGGCGTTCGTCGCGTTGACGATGCTGCGGAGCGCGCTCTCCCGTGCGTCCGCGTGGGCCACGAGGCGGGTGAGCAACGCGTCGCCCGCACCGCGACGTCGGTGCTGGGGCGCGACGGTCAGGGACGAGACGTACCAGCCGTCGGGTGCGTCCGGTCGGTCGCGCAGCCGCCTGGCCGACGCCCAGCCGATCACCTCGTCGTGGCGCGTGGCCACCAGCACCACGTGCTCGTCGCCACGGACCCAGCCGGCCAGGCGCCCTTCCAGGCCGACGTGCTCGCCACCCCGCGTGCGGGCCACGGCGGCGATCGCGGGGACGTCGTCCTCGAGGGCGTCCCGCACCTCGACCGCGGGGTCGCGCGTGCCGTGCGCGGTCGGCGCGTAGCTCGCGAAGTGGGACACGCGAACACGGTACGCGCAGCGGCGTGCGCCGCAGGGCCAGGTCTGCCGTGCGGGTCGAGGCGGCGGGACCCGCGATGCCCGTCGCGCGGGCGGGTGTCTGCGTGGCCCTGGGTTCGAGCGCGGCCCGCCGTTCGGGGGCGGGCTGGGACGGGTTCGGCGGGTGGTCGCGAGTCGGGCGGCTCCCGCAGAGATGGTCGCCGTGCTCGGCCCGGGTGGGACGGGTGGTGTCGTGCGGGTCGCCCGGGGCGGGCTCGCCGTCCTCGGTGCGGGTCCGTCGGGTTGGACACGCGCCGCGGGTAGCGCCAGAGCCGCCAGTCATCGCGCAGGGGCCGGGGCGTCACTGCTTGGGCGAGCACCCCGGCCCCTCGTGGTCCGTCAGCCCGCTGCGCAGGTGGCGGTCGGTGTGGTGCTGTTGCCGTTCTTGTAGAGAGTGATGCCGAAGCTGTTGCCCGAGCCGTTGGGCCGGGCGGTCAGCGTGCTTCCGCTGCCCGTGACCGAGGCGTTCCAGCTGCTCTGCAGGCTCTGGCCCGAGCCCAGCGCCACCGTCACGGTCCAGGTGGACGAGCCGCTCACCGCAAGGTTCACGTTGAACCGGTCGGACCACTCGTCGGCCCGCTGGACGGTGACCGTGCAGGCTCCCGTGCCGGGGGTCGTGCCGCCGCCGGTCGAGGTGCCGGTGGGCGCCACCGCACGGCCTGTGCTCGGGGAGATCGTGCCGGGGCACAGGTTCCGGGAGCGCAGGTCCTGCAGGATGCCGGGGATCGCCTGGATGGTCGCCGCGGGCCAGTCGTGCATGAGGATGATCTGGCCGTTCTGGAGCCGGCTGGCCGCCTGCCGGATCTGGGCCGCGCTCGCGTTGTTCCAGTCGCTCGAGTCGACGTCCCAGATGATCTCGCGCAGCCCGAGCTGCGACTCGATCTGCCGCAGCGTCGCGTTGCTCTCGCCGTACGGCGGCCGGAACAGCTGCGGCGTCACACCCGCGGTCTGCTGGATCGCCTGCTGGGTCCGGGAGAGCTGCGACTGGATGTCGGAGGCGCTCATGTTCACCAGGTGCGGATGGTCCCAGCTGTGGTTGCCGATGGTGAACCCGGCGTTCTTGTACGCCTGCATGCCGGACGGGTTGCTCTGCGCGTTCGAGCCGGTCGGGAAGACCACGGCCGTGGCGCCGCTGCCGCGCAGCGAGTTGATCAGCTGGGTCGTGGTGCTCGAGCTCGGTCCGTCGTCGAACGTGAGCGCCACGTAGCCGGCGGAGCAGCTGCCCGTCCACCCCGTGCCGGTGCTGCCGCCGTTGTCCCCGCCCGTGTTGCCCCCGTTGTTGCTTCCCGAGCCGGTGCAGGTCGCCGCGGGGATCGTGGTGTTGCCGCCCGAGTAGTACGTGACGCCGAACGTGTTGGACCCGCTCGACGTGAACGTGTTGCCGTTGCGGGTGGCGTTCCACGAGCTCTGGATCGACTGGCCTGAGCCCGGCGCCACGGTCACGGACCAGGTGCTGGCGCCCGAGACGGTGTAGCTCACGTTGAAGCGGTCCGACCAGGACTCGGCCCTCGTGGCCGTGACCGTGCACCCGGACGAGCCGCCGTTGTTCCCACCGTTGTTGCCGCCGTTGTCACCGCCGGTGGACGTGCCTTCGGAGACCGTGATGTTGGAGCTCCCCGAGGACTGGTACCCCTCGGTCGCCATGATCTGGTAGTTGTGCGTGCCCAGGTTCATGCCCTTGGACGCCCACGCGTCGAAGTGGTTACCGGTGCTGATGGTGCCGCCGGTCCGCTTCTGCTGGCGCACCGACCAGTACTGGTAGAACGTCTTGGTCCCCTCGATCGAGGGCTGGTTGACGCGCTGGGTGCGGTAGATGTCGTACGTCCCGCCGTCCGTGGTGACGGTGCCCATCGCCTGACCGGTGGGTCGGTACGTGCCCCAGTTGTCGACGATGTAGTACTCGATCAGCGGGTTCTGGGTCCACCCGTACGCGGTGAGGTACGCGTTGCCGGACGGGTTGAACGTGCCCGAGTAGCTGATCGAGCGGCGCGCCCCCGTGGCCCAGCCCTTGCCGGCCACGAAGTTGCCCGTGTTGGACCACTGGGTCGCGTAGTTGCCCCCCGAGCCGAGGTCCATGGACACGGAGCCCGGTGAGTCGGTCCAGAACGAGTAGTAGAAGCCGTTGTTGGTGCCGGTCGAGTTGGACGTCACCGCCGCAGCGGCGGGCTCGGCGGCCACGACCCCGGCGGCGGCCACGACAGCCGTGGCGGCGAAGGCCACCAGGGCACGGAACGTCCGGCCACGCCGATCGCGCGGTCGACGATGAACGATAGTTGCGGACACGTGTGCACTCCCTCGTGCGTTCCTGTACGACGGTCGTGGGTCCTCGCCCCGGAAGTCCATGGCGGACGATCACGACGGCGGGACCCCTGGACGGCGACACCGGCCTGGACGGCGATGGAAACCGATATCGACCGAGTGTGGTCACCGGTGTCGTGTATCGGAACGGCACTTTCGACGTCCGAACCGATTAGTTGCGACCGGCATTGGTTCCGACGTGCGGACGCGGGCGGCCGCACGTCGCGCGCCCACCTGCAAGCACCGCCGCACCCCACCTGCAAGCACCGCCGCACCCCACCTGCAAGCACCGCCGCACCGGACGCTCGTCGTTCGCCCGTGTCCGCCGTCGCCGTGCTCGGCTCGTCGCGGCGACCAGGTGACGCCACCCGACTACCCGCTGTCGGGTGGCCGGCCGGGCGGCCCGTTGTGGATCCGGCCATCGTGCGTGCGGAACGTGTAGCGCCGACGAGCGACCGCGCCGGGCACCGGGCCCGCCTCCCGCGGCCCAGCCACCGGCTCGATGTCGAGGTCGAGCCGGTGGACCTCGTGGTGGTGGAAGCTGCACAGCAGGACGCCGTTCGACACGTCGGACGGGCCCCGGTCCCGGTGCCACCAGCGCACGTGGTGCACCTCGCAGTACCGGGCCGCCACCGAGCAGCCGTTCCAGGCGCACTGCCGGTCGCGCGCCACCACGGCGAGCCGCTGCGCTGGCCCGAACATGCGGCGACCGCGGCCGACGTCGAGCGGGACGCCCTGTGCGCCCATCACGACCCGCGTCATGGTGCAGTCGCACAGCGCCACCGCCAGCTCGTCCGCCGACAGGACCGTCCCCTCCTCGCTCACCGCCGGCACGAGGCGCGGCACATCGGCGCGCAGCTGCGCGGGATCCGGCGCGGCCATACCGCCGCCCGACCGGCCGTCGGCCCGCACCGCATCACACGCGTCCGCGGCCGCAGTGACGCCGGACGAGCCGACGCCGGACGAGCCGTCCGCTTCGAACCCCGTACGCGCGCCCGACCGCCCCCGCCCGGCGCGCTCCCTGCGACGCGACGCAGCGGTGCGGACGGCGACCCAGGTCGCCGCGGGCACGAGGAGGCTCACGTGCGCCGCGGGTGCTGTCCCCGCGCCGTCGGGGAGCGAGCCGCCGGGATCGTCGTCCGCCGTCGCATCCTGCGTGGGGCCGCGCCACAGCTCCGGTTCGCCGGCCGTCGCATCCTGCGTGAGGGCGCGTGACGAGCGGGTCCCAGCGGTCGACGCGTGCTGCGCGAGCGCGGTGAGCGCATCCGCCCGCGCCTGCTCCGCCGAGCGCTCCGCGTCCTGCCGGTGGCCCGTGGCGTCCAGCGCACGCGCGAGCGCGTGCCCGGCGACCGGGTCCAGACGACCCTTGAGGAACGTGCCCTCGGGCGAGTGGGACAGCACGAGGAAGCGGGCGCGGCGCGCGGCGTCGCGTTGGTGCTCGAGGTGCGAGGCGTCGTGCTCCGCGACGAGCGCGGACAGCGACCGGGAGAACTCGCGCGCATCCGCCCCGCGCGCGAGCTCGACGACCTTCGCCTGGGCCTCCGGGCTGCGCAGCAGCGCGCCGACCTGCGCGCTCGCTGCGTCCAGCGTGCGCGCGAGCACGTCCGCGTGCCCGACGGGCATCACGCCGCCGACCACGGCGTCCCGCACCGACCCCAGGGCCCCGAGGGCCTGGGCCGTGCGCACCTCACGCTCGGCCTGGAACCGCGTGGAGCCCGTCAGGCGCGCGCGTGCGTCCAGGAACGACCGCTCGCCCCCGACCGCCTCGGCGGCCGACTGCTGCGCCACCAGGACCGGCGACCGGACGCCCGCCACGAGACCGGGCAGGCGGTCGAGCAGACCGAGCACCCGGGCCCGCGTCGCGCCGCCCCAGCGTGGAGCCGAGGCGGCGCGGACGACGAGCGCGGACAGCTGCCCGGACAGGGCCTCGAGCTCGGCGAGCACGTCCAGGCCCGTGGCCTGAGCGCCCCCCGCGCCGTCGATGGTCCCTGTCTCGAACATGTGTTCGATTCTACGCGAACCGGACGCGCCATACCAGGTCCGGAGGCGCCTGTGGAGAACGCGTCAGGGGCGCAGCAGCACCTTCGTCGCGCGCCGCTCGTCCATCGCGGCGTACGCCTCGGCCACCTGCTCGAGCGGCAGCTCGAGGTCGAACACGATGCCGGGTCGCAGCGTGCCGTCGAGCACCTCCGGCAGCAGCTCGGGGATGTACCCGCGCACGGGCGCGACCCCGCCGCGCACGCCCACGTTCGTCGAGAACATCGTCGAGACCGGAAGCTCGGGCCCGCCCGCCGGGACGCCGACGAAGCCGACCTGCCCGCCCGGACGCGCCGAGCGCAGGGCCTGGTCCATCGACTCCTTGGTGCCGACGCACTCGAGCACCACGTCCGGCCCCACGCCGTCGAACATCTCCTTGAGCCGCGCGATCCCGTCGTCGCCGCGCTCGGGGACCACGTCGGTCGCACCCAGCTCGCGCGCGAGCGCCTGCCGGTCGGCGTGACGTGACATCGCGACGATGCGCGTCGCCCCGAGCCGCTTGGCGGCGGCGATCGCGCCGAGCCCGACGGCCCCGTCCCCGACGACGGCCACGGTCGAGCCCGCGCGCACGCCACCCGAGACGGCCGCGTGGTGGCCGGTGCACATCACGTCGGACAGCGTGAGCAGGTGGGGGATCAGCGCGCGCCCGCGCTCGCTGTCCGGGTCGAGGTCCGGGACGACGACGAGCGTGCCGTCCGCGAGCGGCACCCGGACCCGCTCGCCCTGGCCGGCGTCCGCGAACCCGCCCTCGCGGTCCTCGCTGCCCCACCAGCCGCCGTTGAGGCAGGACGTGCTGACGCCGTTGCGGCAGTTGGTGCACTCCGAGCAGCACACGTAGAACGGCGCGATGACGAAGTCGCCGACGCGCACGCGCTCGACCGCGTCGCCCACCTGCTCGACCACGCCGACGAACTCGTGGCCGATCCGGCGCGGTGCGCGCACGCGCTCGACCCCGCGGTAGGGCCACAGGTCGGAGCCGCACACGCACGCGGCGACGACGCGCACGACGGCGTCCCGTCCGCTGCCGCCGGGCAGCAGCACCGGGTCCGGGACCTCGTCGACCCGGATGTCCCTCTCGCCATGGATGACGGTTGCGCGCACGGTGCTCCTTCGGTCGTCGTCGTGCCTTGACCCTACGTCCGGGCGACACGGCAGATCTCGATCGGGTGTCGGTGATGTCCGGATCTTCCGTTCGCGTGACACGTGTCACTACCCTGTGTCCCGGCTGCAGCGCCGCAGCCGCCACCGTCAGAGGAGACACCGCGATGTCGGACGATGCGACGAGCACCACGATCCAGGACGCCTCACCCGGAGCAGCGCTGGGCCGCAGGTCCTTCCTGGCCCTCTCGGGCGCCGCGGTCGCGGTCGCCGCGGGTGCGAGCGGGGCGCTGGCCACGGGCCGACCTGCCGCGCTGCCCGCGCACCGGCCGGGCCACCCCCACCCGGGCCGGGCGGCCGAGCGCGCCGCGGTCGCGTTCCTGCAGCACGCCACGGACGCCTACCCGACCGTCAACACCGGGCCGCGCCTGGCCCAGAGCTACGCCGACGAGCTGGGCCTGTTCAGCACGGCGTTCGTCTACGACAACGCGCTCGCGATCCTCGCGCTGCTCGCGGACGGCCGCCGCAGCGCGCTGGCCACCGCACGCGTCCTGGGCGACGGTCTGGTCTACGCGCAGGAGCACGACCCCGCGCACGACGACGGCCGCCTCCGCCAGGGCTACAACGTGGGCCCGTACACGTTCTACGACGGCTCGCCGCAGCCCAACGGGTTCGTGCAGCCCGACGGCACGGCCAACATCGGCTGGCAGTTCGGGTTCCTGGGCACCGCGGTGGGCGACATGGCGTGGCCCGGCATCGCGCTGGTCCAGCTGTACGGGCGCACGCGCGAGCGTCGCTACCGGGACGCCGCGGTCCGCATCGGCGAGTGGATCACGACGAACACGTGGTCGACGAGGCCGTTGGGCGGCTTCTCGTTCGGCGTCAACGGCGCGACCGAGCCGGTGCCGAACGGCTCGACCGAGCACAACGTGGACTGCGTCGCGTTCTTCACGATGCTGCGCACCGTCACGGGCGACCGCCGCTGGACGAAGGCGGCCGCGCACGCGCGCGCGTTCGTCGACGGCATGTGGTCACGTGCCGACGGCTGGTTCTGGACCGGCACCAACGACGGCGTGGAGATCAACCGGTCGCCCGTCCCGCTGGACCCCGCCACGTGGAGCTGGCTCGCGCTGCGCGAGCGGCGCTACGCCCCCGCGCTCGACTGGGCGACCCGCGCGCTCGCGGTGCAGGACGACGCCGCGGCCGCCACGAGCCAGCTGCCGGACGGCGAACGGCTGTCCGGCGTCACGTTCAGCACCGCGAGCCTCACGTCGACCGCGCAGTACAACGGCATCACCGTGCACCCGCAGGGCGTCTGGCTCGAGGGGACGGGCCAGCTGGCGACGTCGCTCGCGGACCGAGGGAGCCACCACGACCGCATGCGGGCCGCGGCCCTGCTCGCGCAGGTCCGGCACGCGCAGGACGTGCTGGGGGAGGGGCAGCACCTGGGCGGAGCGGCGGCCACGGGTGGTGTGGTGGCGGCGTCCAGCCTGCTCGACACGGGCTTCGGGTTCGGCTACTTCCAGGTGCAGCACGTGGGTGCCACGTCCTGGTTCCTGTTCGCCTCGACCCGGACCAACCCCATGCGCTGGGGCGGCCTGCACTGACACGTGGGGTGGCGGCGCGGCACGTGACGCCGGCGCCGCCACGCCCGCGTCACGCGAACGTGCCGCCGAGCGCCTCGACCAGACGCTGTGCGGCACGCTTGCCGCGCCCCCAGTCGGTGAGCGCCGGCAGCTCCTCACGCGTGTCGCAGGTCAGCCGCGTGATCCCGCCCAGGTCCTGCAGGTGCACGTGGAGCGTCGCGCCCCACGACCACAGGGTCATGCCCTTGGTCAGCACCGCGACCTCGCGGGTCGAGCCGAACCCGAGCGTCCAGCCCTGCTGCGGCGCGACCGCGTCGATCGCCCACCGCACCTCGTCGAGCGGACGACCGACGGTTCCGACGTACCTGCCCACAGACTCCTCCTGACCACCACCGCGGACCCTCGTCGGCCGCGTGCGGGACGACGGTAGCGTCGGGCCGTGCCGACCTTCGTGTCCGACGACGCCGTGACCCTGCGGTACCACCACGAGCCGTCCGAACGGTCCGGATCGACCCCCGTGCTCGTCGTGCCCGGTGGTCCGTGCCGCGGTGTCGAGTACCTGGCGGGGCTGGCGGAGACGACCGGTGGCCGCGACCTCGTCGTGCTGCACCCGCGTGGCACCCCGACGACGGGCGGCCTCTCGCGCGGGTGGTGGCGCGACGCTGCTGACGTGGTCGCGCTCGCGGACCATCTGGGACTGGCCGAGGTGGACGTGCTCGCACACTCCGCGGGGACCCGCCTGGCGCTCGCGGCCGCGGTGCAGCACTCCGCGCGGGTGCGCTCGTTGCTGCTGGTCACGCCCCCGGCGACGTGGCTGACGGGCACTGCCGACGACGGCGAGCAGCTCGCCCGCGCGCGGCACGACCCGCTCGTCGACGCCGCGGTCGACTCGCTCCTCGGCCCGCCACCCGCGGACGACGACGAGTTCCAGCGCCGTTGGATGGTCGAGGCCCCGGCGGGGTACGCGCGCTGGGGCGAGGCCGAGCGCGCGCACGCCGGGCTCGGCGCGGTGTCCCTGCCCGCAGCGCGCGCCTGGTTCCGGGACGTGCCGCCCGATGCGGCCGACCGCGTGCGCGCGGGTGTGCGGAGCCCCGTGCTCGTCGTCGGGGGCGCCGCGGACGCGATGACCGGCGTCGCGCCCGTCGAGTCGTACGCCGCCGCGCTCGGGGCGGACCTGGTGATGCTGCCCGACTGCGGTCACTACCCGTGGGTCGAGCAGCCCGCCGCCCTGAGCGCGGCCGTGGCGCCGTGGCTGCGGCGCACCTGAGAAGGCCTCGCTCAGCTTCCCGTGAGCGAGGACGCGATCACCAGCAGCACCACGCCCGCAAGGCCGACGAGCAGCCCCCAGCGCCACCACCAGCTCACGCTCAGCAGCTCCTTGTACCCGCCGTTGTCCACCTCGAGGGGGGTCATCGGGCGCGTCGCCCAGCCGTACTCGCTGAGCGTGGCCAGGCCGTAGCCCTGGGGGACCGTGATCCGGAACAGCCAGAAGACGTGGAAGTACGCATAGGTGAGCACCAGCACGTGGTGCGGGGACAGCTCATGGGTCTTGCTGTTGCGACCCCAGCCGAAGAAGATCACGGGACTCCTGTCCAGACACGTCGTTGACGGACGGAATCTAGGGGGCCGCGACGCGCGGCATCGGAGGATCTCGCGCGGTTCACCCGTACGGTCGGCGGGGGACGGCACGGAACCGGTGCGCGGTCGTGAGGAGGCGCTGGTGCACGACGAGGCTGCGTACCCGCCGGGGCCCTGGCGACTGCGCGGGGACCTGCTGGTCTCGGTGCTGCGCGTGCCGCCGCACCGCGTCGCGGGCCTGGACGCGGCCCTGCCCGCCGGGCACCGACCGCTCACGGTGCGCGGCCACGGGTTCGTCGGGATCGCGATGGTCCGGTACGCACCCACCGGGATGCTGACCTACGACGAGCTGCTGGTGGCGGTCCTGACGCACGAGCGTCACGTCCCACGCGTCACGATCCCGCAGATCTGGGTGACGAGCCCGGCCTCGCGCGCCGGCGGGCGCGTGCTTTGGGGGATCCCCAAGGAGCTCGCGTCGTTCGCGTGGGCGGGCGGCTCGCAGGTCCGGGTGGAGGCGCGCGACGACGACGGCGCGGGGATCGCACGCCTCACGGCGCGCGTCGGGCAGCGCCTGGTCCCGGGACGCGTGGCGGTGCCCCTGCCCACGGCGCAGCGCCGCCCCGACGCCAGCACCGTGCGCGCGCACAACACCGTGACCGGCACGCTGCGACGCCTCGCGGTCCGGTGGGACCTCCCGCCGGAAGGCCCCCTGGGCCATCTGCACGGGCTGCGCCCGATCGCCTCCGCCGCGGTGGTCGACGCGTCGATCGTCTTCGGCCGCCGCGTCGAGGAGTCCTGACGGGTGCCGGTCACGGAGCCGCTCGCGCCCAGCGTCCCGGCGACCTGCCTGATCATCGTCTCGCCGTCGGACGCCGGCACGTAGGGCCGGACCAGTAGCCTCTCAGCACGCCCACCCACCGGGAGACCCCATGAGCACCGACGACACCCCGCGTCCGCCGCTGATGAGCCCCGCGGACGCCGACCAGATCCGACCCACCCGCAGCGTCGCATGGGGCGTCACAGCGCTGGTCTCCCTGGTGGCTTCGCTGCTGCTGTTCGGATTCACGTGGCTGCTGGCGCTGGCCACCGCGATGTCCACGCTGCCGACGTACTCCGCCACCACCACGGGCACCATCACCGAGCTCAGCCGTGAGCACTACGACGAGCCCGAGTACGACCCGTGCGGCCCGTCGTACGACTTCACCGCGAACGGCGCGACGTACTCCGCCAGCAGCCCGAACGTCCACGAGGCGTACTGCCAGTTCGACGTGGGCGACACGATCGACCTCACCTACGACCCGGCGGACCCCGCCGGCGAGAACGCACCCGCAGCGCACTACACCGCCGGTCCTGTGTCGTTCCAGGCCACCGGCGCGACCGCCGGCGGGCTGTTCGTCCTGTCCATCGTGAGCTTCGTCATCTGGCTCACACGCAAGAAGCGGTAGGGGTCTCGACAGCTCGCCCACCGGCTCGGACCGCGCGGCTCACTCGGCCCGGAGCACGACGAGCGGGCCCTCGTCGCGCGTCGGCACCTCGAAACCGACGAGGTGGCGACGCGCGAGTTCGGGCGGCACCAGCACGTCGTGCGGTCCGGAGCCCGACCGCGCGGCCAACCGGTCCATCACCAGCGCGTGCGGGGTCGCGAGGTGCATCGTCACGGGCTCGACGCCGTAGGGGCGCACCAGCTCGCGGTAGGACGTCCGCGCGGCGCGGGACCAGAAGGACGTGTCGACGACGACGTCGCGGCCCTGCCGCACGAGCGCGACGAGCCGCGTGCGCAGGTCGGCGTGCAGCGCGTCGGCGACGTGTGCGGGCAGCGGATGGGTGCGGTGCCCGAGCCGCCACGCGTCCTCGTCGAACGAGAGGTGCACGGCACCCCGCGCGGCGAGCCGGTGCGCGAGCGTCGACTTCCCGGCCCCGGCGGGTCCGCACACGAGTGCGACGTGCTGCGCGTCACGCAGCGCACGGACGTGGTGGACCGGCGCGTCGGCCGCGTCCACCCGGACCAACGCCGTGTCCGCCGCGGTGGCGAAGGTCAGCCACGTGCACAGCAGGTCCACCGCGCGCGCGGCGTACCCGTGGCCGCGCGCGTCGGGGAAGACCGTGGAGGAGATGGTCACCGCGCGGACCGGTGTGCCGGGCATGGCCAGGTGCGCCTCGATGGTGCCGATCAGCCGGCCGGTGGCCACGTGCAGGACGCCGAGGTGCCGGCGCGGCCCTCCCGTGCGCCAGTGCTCCCGGTTCTGCTCGATCCACTCCCGGGTGCGCGCGGGTTCCGAACGGTGCCCGTCGTCCAGCCGGCGCACCTGATCCTCGTCCTCGCCCGCGATCAGCGCGGGTGCGTCGTCCGCGCGCAGACAGCGCAGCGTGAGCACGTCGTCGCCGAGCTCGACGAAGGGAGTCGCATCGTGCGTGGTCATGGCGGCATCGTCGCGCGTCGTGCGCACGAGGTCACGCCGGATGTCGGGCGCGTCAGGCGTGCGGGGTCGCGGCCGGTCCGCCCGAGACGGGGACCGCCACGCCGGGCTCGACCGTCCCGGACCGCGCGGGCACCAGGATGCGCCCGAGCGTGGCGACGAGCACGCCCGCACCCACGACGGCGAGCAGTGCCGCCCGCAGGCTGACCGCATCGGCGACGAGCCCGACGAGCGTGGGCGAGACCAGGAACCCGACGCGCAGCAGCCAGCTCACCACGGTCAGGCCGACGCCCGCGGGCAGCCCCGGCAGCTCGTCGGCGGCGTGCATGACGGCGGGGACCAGGGTGGCCACGCCGAGCCCGGCGAGCGCGAACCCGATCAGCGTGGTGGCCAGGGACGGGAACCCGAGCGCGAGGCCGAGCCCGGCCGCGATGGCGATCCCGCCCGTGCGGGCGACGCGTCGCTGGCCGAACCGGTCCACGACGCGGTCGCCCGTGAGCCGCCCGACGGTCATGGCGACCTGGAGCGCGACGAACGCGAGCCCGGCGGCGGCCGCACCGGTACCGACCTCGCCCCGCAGGTACAGCGCACCCCAGGACGAGCCGGCGTCCTCGACGAACGCCCCGCACGCGGCGAGCACGCCGAGCGCGGCGAGCAGCAGCACGGTGCGGCCGGTCACATGGCGCAACGACCGCGCGCCGGGATGGGGCTCGTCCGGCGCGTCGTCGGCCGAGCGCTCGGAGTCCTCGGGTCCGCGCAGCAGGAACCGGAAGGCCACCACGGCGACGAGCGCGAACACGGCCGACGTCGTGGCGATGTGCGCGGGCAGCGGGACCTCGAGCCCGGCGGCCGCCGAGCCGAGCAGTCCGCCCAGCACCGCCCCGACGCTCCACAGGCCGTGGAACGCGTTGACGATCGAGCGCCCGTACAGGCGCTGGACACGGAAGCCGTGCGCGTTCTGCGCGACGTCGATCACGGCGTCGAGCGCGCCCGCGACGGCGAACAGCAGTGCGAGCACGCCCCAGCCGCCGGCGAACGGCACGGCGGTCACGGCGGCCGCGAGCGTGACCAGCCCGAACGACGCGACCGCCGCGGAGCCGAGGCGCTGGATGAGCAGCGGCGCCAGGAGGCCGGCGACCAGCGCGCCGAGCGGCATCGCGGCGATCGCGGTGCCGAGCGCGGCGTTGCTCAGCTCGAGACGGTCCTTCAGCTCGGGCAGACGCGGCACCAGGTTGGCGTACAGCACGGCGTTGACCAGGAACACGGCCGAGACGGCGGCGCGCGCGCGGCGAGCCGTGGGCGGGACGGGCGACATGGATCTCCGAGAGGTGGCGGGGTGGCTGTGGTCGATCGTACATAGCATCTGTACGATCGACCACATGACGACCCCCGACTACTTCGCCGGCGACCCCCGCACGCAGCGTGAGCGCATGCTCGCCGGTGACCTGTACATCGCCGACGACCCGGAGAACGAGCGCATCGCGCGGCGCGCGACCGTCCTGGTGGACGAGTACCACCGAGCGGTGGTGGCGGCCGACGACGAGCGGGCCCGCTCGATCCTGGCCGAGCTGCTGGGCTCGCTCGGCGAGGGCGCGTTCATCAAGCCGCCGCTCGCGGTCGACTACGGCGAGAACATCCACGTCGGCGCGCGCACGTTCGTGAACTCGGGCCTGACGGCGCTGGACGTCGCGACCATCACCATCGGCGAGGACTGCCAGATCGGTCCGCAGGTGCAGCTCCTGACGCCCACGCACCCGGTGGACCCGCAGCCTCGTCGGGACAAGCTCGAGGCGGCCCAGCCGATCACCCTCGGGGACAACGTGTGGCTCGGCGGAGGCGTGATCGTCTGCCCGGGCGTGACCATCGGGGAGAACACCGTGGTCGGCGCGGGGTCGGTGGTCGTGCGGGACCTGCCTGCGAACGTCGTCGCGGTGGGCAACCCCGCGCGCGTGGTCCGCACGATCACGCCCGGAGAGCAGCGATGACCGAGCGCCGGACACGGCGGCACGACCCCGAGCGGCGCGAGCGCATCGTCGAGGCGTGCCTGCAGGTGATCGGCGAGTCGGGTGTCGCAGGGGCCTCGACCCGGCGCATCGCGGCCGCGGCGGACGTGCCGCTCGGCTCGATCAGCTACCACTTCGCCGACGCCGACGAGCTGCTCCGTGCGGCGTTCACGCGGTTCGCGCACGTGGTGAGCGACCGTTTCGAGGAGTACCTGTCCCGCGCGACGACGCTCGACGAGGCGCGCGACGCGGTGGTCCAGCTGATCACCGCCGACCTCCTGGTGGACCCGCGCGAGCTGGTCCTCACGCACGAGCTGTACACGCTCGCGGCGCGCGATCCCGGCTACCGCCGGCTCACGCACGAGTGGATGGCGCGCAGCCGGCACGCCCTGGAACGGCACTTCGACCCGCCGACGGCCCGCTTGCTCGACGCGCTGATCGAAGGGCTGACCATCCACCGCGCGCTCGACACCGAGCCCCACGGCCGCGCCGAGGTCGAACGAGCCGTCGCGCTGGTCACCGCGGCACCCGCGGGGCGGGCCCTCTGACCCCGGGGGTCACGCGGCCAGGTGGAAGGTGCTCGCGAACCGGTCGAGCAGCCCGCCCGGGCCGTGCAGCACCTCGACGACGCCGGTGGCGATCGCGCGGTCGGGTGCGAGCTCACCGGTGATGACGCGGCGCAGGTCGGGTCCGGTGGCGAACGCGAGGTCGGCCGGGCCGTCGCCGGAGGCCACGTCGAGCGCCGGACCGTCCACGCGGATCAGCAGCTCGGTGGCGCCCAGCCGCGCGCGGTACGCCGTCGCGGGCAGCGCGGCCGCGACCTGCGGGCGGAACGCCGTGCGCAGGTCGATGGTCAGCGACTCGCGCGTGATGACCTGCTCGTCGCGCGGCTCGCCCAGTGCCTTGAAGCCCCACGCGCCCAGCGCGAGCACGACGGGTTCGAGCTCGCGCCCGTACGGCGTGAGCTCGTAGACGATCACGCGTGAGCGCGGCACGCGCCGCAGCACGCCCGCGGCCTGGAGCTCCTTGAGGCGCGTGGCCAGGATGTTGCTCGGGATCCGGGGGAGCCCCGCCGCCAGCTCGCCGTAGCGGCGGGGTCCCACCAGCAGGTCGCGCACGATGAGCAGCGCCCACCGCTCGCCGATCAGCTCCAGGGCCTGCGAGATCCCGGAGTACTGCCCGTAGTCGCGTGCGGCCACGTGGTCAGGCCTGCTGAGCCGCGACGGCCTCGGGGCCCTGCTCGGCGGCGACGGGGTCCATGTACCCGAACTCGAGGATGTTGCCGTCGGGGTCGGACACCTGCCGCTGGTACATGAACCCGTAGTCCGCGGCCGGGCGGTCCTCCGAGCCGCCCGCCGCGAGCCCGGCCGCGACCCGCTCGTCGACCGCGTCGCGGCTGTCGAGGAAGATCGCGGTCGAGACCGAAGGCGCGACCGCGGGGTCGCCCAGCGGGAGGTCCGTGAACGTCTGGAAGTACTCGCGCACCAGGATCATGAAGTAGCTGTGCCCGTCCTCGACCACCAGGCAGGCGGCGTTGTGGTCGGAGAACTGCGGGTTCAGGCGGAACCCGAGCGCGGTGTAGAAGGCCTTGGCGCGCTCGAGGTCGGTCACGGGCAGATTGACGAACATCGCGGTCATGGTGCTTCTCCCTCGGTGAGCGGTCGTCCGGTTCGCCCACACGTGCAAAAAACAAGTGCCGTCGTCAAGGGTCAGCGGGCCAGGCGTTCGACGACCGCGCCGAACACGCCGGGAAGGGTCGCGGCCAGCGGCACGATGCCGCCCCGCGCGGGCGAGGTCGCGGCGGCGACGAGGCCCGACGTGAGCACCCGGTAGTCGCGCGTCGCGCGGTTCCACGCCCGCTCGTAGCCCGCCGGGTCGTGCAGGTGCGCGACCGCCGCGGCGGCCTGCGCCAGCCCGACGCGCAGCCCCTCGCCCGTGAGCGCGTCGACGTAGCCCGACGCGTCGCCGACCAGCAGCACGCGGCCCGCCGTGCGCGCGGTGGTGCGCTGGCGCAGCGGCCCGGCCCCGCGCACCGGCCCGTCCGGCTCGGCGCCCGTGAGGCGCTCGGCCAGCGCGGGCAGCACGGAGAGCGTCGCGTCCAGGTCCGTGCGCGCCGGCCCGAGCACCGCGACCCCCACCAGGCCCGGACCGACCGGGGTCACGTACGCCTCCGCGTGCGGCGCCCAGTGGACCTCGACCAGGTCGCCCCACGGCGCGACCCGGTAGTGCCGGCGCAGCCCGTACCGGCGCCGGTCGGGTCCGCCCGATCGTCGTGCCCCGGCCTCGAGCCCGAGCATCCGCCGGACCGGCGAGTGCAGCCCGTCGCACGCCAGGACGTGCCGCGCACGCAGCCCGTCGACGACGACGCCGGACGCGTCCTGCCGCACGTCGGTGGCGCGCCGCGACACCGCCACCACACCCAGGGCCGCCGCGCGCCGCGCCAGCGCCGCATGCAGCACGGTGCGCCGCACCCCGCGCCCGACGCCGCCGGAGAACGCGTGCTCCACGCGCCGCCGCCCGCCCACGTACGCGATCCCCGCGAGCGCGTGCCCGGTCGGGTCCACGCCCAGCCGCGTCAGCGCCGCGAGAGTGCCCGGCATGAGCCCCTCGCCGCACGCCTTGTCCACCGGCCCCGCCCGCGGCTCGAGCACCACCACGGACAGGCCCGCGAGCCGGGCCTCGATCGCCGCCGCCAGTCCCACGGGTCCGCCGCCGACGACGAGCACGTCCGCGTCGACGTCGCCCGCCACCGGGCTCACGCCGCCCGCGAGTCGGCCAGTGCGCGCTCCTCGGCGGGGATCCGGAACCCGAGCAGCAGCACCGCGTTGAGCACCGTGAACGCGAGAGCCGTGACCCACGCGGTGTGCACGAGCGGGAGCGCGACGCCCTCCGCGACCACCGCGACGTAGTTCGGGTGCCGCAGCAGCCGGTAGGGGCCGCGGGCGACCAGCCCCAGGCCCGGGACCACGATGACGCGCGTGTTCCACTGCGGCCCGAGCACCCGGATGCACCACCAGCGCAGCGCTTGCGACGCGAGGACCACGACGAGTGCGGGCCACCCGAGCCACGGCAGGAACGGTCGGTCCGCGAGCACGGCCTCGGCCACGCACGCCACCAGCAGCCCGGTGTGCAGCGCGACCATCGCGGGGAAGTGGCCGCGTCCGCTCTCCCGGCCGCCGCGCGCGAAGGACCAGCGCGCGTGCCGGGCGGACACCACGAGCTCGGCGAGCCGTTCGAGCCCGGTCGCGACGACGAGCGCCACGTACAGCGTGAGGCTCATGCGGCGTGCCCCTGCCCGTCCGGCCAGCGCAGCGCGACGAGCTCGGCACCCACGCCCGGACCGAACGCGAGCGCCACACCCAGCGACCCCGGCGCTGCCGGGGAGCCGCCCGTGTCCATCGCATCCGCGAGCACGTGCAGGACCGACGCCGAGGACAGGTTGCCCGCACGCGCCAGGTTGGCCCACGAGCGCGTCAACGCACCGGCCGGCAGGTCGAGCGCCTCCTGCACGGCCTCGAGGATCTTCGGGCCGCCCGGGTGCACCAGCCACGCGCCCACGTCGTCCGGGACGGCGCCGATCGCCGTGAGGAGCGCCTTCGCGTCGTCGGCGACGTGGGCGCGGACCGCGTCGGGCAGGCCGCCCGAGAGCACGATCCGCAGCCCCGAGCCGCCCACCTGCCAGCCCAGCGCGTCGGACGTGCCCGGGTACAGCGCGCTGCGTGCGCCCAGCACCACGGGTGCGCGGTCCCACGCGTGCCGCGCCGCGGCGGCGCGGGGTGCCGGACGGTCGCGCCCCGCCATGACGACGGCCGCGCCGCCGTCACCGAACAGCCCGCCCGCGACGAGGTTGGCGGTCGAGTCGTCGTCACGCTGCAGCGTCAGCGAGCACAGCTCGACCGAGACCAGGACGGCCACCTGGTCGGGGTGCGCGGTCAGGTGGTCGTGCACGCGGGCCAGCCCGGCCGCGCCGCCCGCGCACCCGAGCCCGAAGCTCGGCAGCCGCGTCACGTCGGGCCGCAGGCCCAGGCGCTCGACGAGCATCGCGTCCATCGACGGTGCGCCGATCGTGGTGACCGACGTGAGCATCACGTGGTCGACGTCGTGCGGCTCGAGCCCCGCACCCGCCAACGCCGCGCGCACGGCCCGCTCCGCGAGGTCGAGCCCGCACGCCGTCGCCAGCGCGTTCGTCTCGTCGAACGAGCCCAGCGCCCCGTACCGGTCGAGCGGGAGCGCCAGGTGCCGCTGCTCCACGCCGCACGACGTGTGCAGGCGGGTCAGCAGCGCGCGCCGCGCGGGGTCGGCCGTGAGCAGTCCGGCCAGCTCGTCCGCGATCCGGGCCTGCGGGTAGACGTGGTCGGGGAGCACGGGGGCGACCGCCACGATCCGGGACATGTCGGGATCGTCGCACGCACCCGGCGGGCCCGCAGGGCCGGTGGCTCAGCCCGCGCCTACCAGCACCGCGACCGTCACGGCCGCGACCCCGATCGCCGCGAGGAACGGGTAGCGGCGTCCGGGCCGCCACGCCGCGACCCACGCCGCGCTCGCGGCCAGCCCCGCGGCGAGGCCGAGCGCGACGAGACCCGCACCGGTCGCACCGCCCGGGGTGCCGAGCACGACGAGAGCGGTCGCCCCGAGCAGGAGCGTGACCGCGGCGAGCGTCGTGGCACGCCGGCCGATCCGGTGGGGCAGGCCCAGGACCCCCGTCGCCGCGTCGTCCTCCAGGTCCGGCAGCACGTTCGCCAGGTGCGCGCCGACGCCCAGGAGGGCCGCCGCGGCCGTCGTCGTCACGGGCGCGACGTGCGGAGCGGCCAGCGCGAGCGTCGCGACCGAGGGCAGCAGCCCGAACGAGAACGCGTACGGCGCCCAGGACCACGGAGTGGCCTTGAGCCACGCGTTGTAGCTCCACGCCGACGCGACCGCGACCACGTGCACCGCCCCGGCGGGGACTCCGAGCGCGAAGGACAGCGCCACGCACGCGCCGGCGGCCACGAGAGCCGCGGTCCGGACCGTGCGCACCGTGAGGGCGCCGGCGGCGACGGGCTTGTCCGACCGGCCGACCGCGCGGTCCCGCGCCGCGTCGATCCAGTCGTTGGACCACCCGACCGAGAGCTGCCCGGCCAGCACCGCGAGCGCGACCTGCCCGGCCCGCCCCGCCGAGGCCCCGACGCCCCATGCGAACGCGCCCGCGAACGCGGTGACCGCCACGGTGGGCGGGGCGTGCGACGCACGCACGAGCGCAGCAGCGGTCCGCGCGAGCCCCATGCGGTCACCCTGCCACGCGGTCGGCGGACGCGCGGCCCGCGGGTGCGCGTCAGGACGGGCGCGGCAGGTCCTCGAGCCAGGACTGCCAGGCGGGCTGCTCGCGCTCCACGTGCTCGGCCGCCTCGGCGGAGAACAGGTAGGCCCGCACGCCCACCGCCGCCTGCCCGTCCCCCATCGCGTGCGCGTAGGCGTTGAGCATCCCGGGCACCGGGCCCGTGAGGCGGACCAGCGCCTGCCGCTCACCCACGCGTTCGACCGTCCCGGTCATGCCGCCGCGCAGCGCGGCGGGGGTGCCCTCGTCGCCCAGCGGCAGCGCGGCACGCAGGGCGGACCACAGCGTCGCGTCGTCGCCGGGGTGCGTCGCGGTGGCCTCGAGGAGCGTGGCGTCCTGGCCCGGGAACTGCGTGAGGTACAGGCGCAGGTTGTCGAAGTACGGCATCCAGCCGGGTCCCATGTCGTCCCAGAACTCCTGCTCCCACGCCGCGCCCCGGCCGAACCCGCTGGACGTGACGTGCACGACGCACGTGCCCCCGGACCGCGCCTCGACCAGGAACTCGGACGTCAGCGGGCTGACCGCGTCGGGCTCCTGG
Organism: Cellulomonas gilvus ATCC 13127; assembly: GCF_000218545.1. Taxonomy (NCBI): domain Bacteria; kingdom Bacillati; phylum Actinomycetota; class Actinomycetes; order Micrococcales; family Cellulomonadaceae; genus Cellulomonas; species Cellulomonas gilvus. The sequence continues at coordinate 3,291,067 of NC_015671.1, read as the reverse complement.
CCCATGAGCGCGGCCCAGTCCTCCTGGTAGGTCAGCCGGCGCGGCGGCTCCCACTGCGTGACGTGGCCGTCCGAGCCCATGCCTGGACCCATGCTGATGTGCAGCGCGCCGCCCTCGCGCTCCTCGATCCGCGTGGGCAGGAACCATGCGCTCATCCCCGCGCCCGTGGCGATCGCGTGCCAGACCTGCTCGGGCGTGCCCGGGACCTCGACGCTGAACGTCAGGCGGTACGGGACGGTGGGTGCGGTGGTCATGGCGTCTCCTCGGGTACGGGGTGGGCGGCGACGACGAGCCGGTGGGGGCGCCCGTCGTCGTGGTGGTAGCGGGCGGCCAGGTCCAGCACGGCCGCGGTGAGCTCGTCGGCGAACGCTGCGCGGTCGGCGGCCGAGCGGAAGCCGATCCGGGTGTCGATGGTCAGGGTGGGCAGACGCCCGCCGGACGCACCCGCGCGACGGGCCAGCGCGCCCACCTCCCGGACCACCCGGCCGGCCAGCGCGACGAGGTAGCCGGCCGAGAGGTGGTCGGCGGACGCGTCCGGATCGGCGGCTCCCGCGCTGACCGCGGCCGGTGACACGACGTACGACGACGCCGTGGCCCGCAGCACGCGTTCGGTGAGGCCGCCGTGCCGGCGCTCCTCGGCGAGCTCCACCAGGCCGTGCGCCTCGAGGGCGCGCAGGTGGTAGTTGACCTTCTGGCGGGTGATGCCCACGCGTGCCGCGAGACCGGCCGCCGACGACGGCCTCGCGAGCTCGCCGAGCAGGCGCGCCCGGACCGGGTCCAGCGCGGCCGCCGCCGCGTGGGCGTCCTCGATGACCTCGACGTCCTGCATGCGTCCACCGTCCCCTTGACAAGAGAATCTGTCAAGGGTTGGGCCCCCGATCCCGCCCGCGCAGCGGGCGGCGTTCGTACGATCGGCGCGTGACTGTCCCTCCGGGGGCCGCGGACGGCCACCCCGCCCACCGCGTGCGGCGGACCGCCGCACGCGCCTCGAGCCTCGAGCTGCTGCTCGACCTCGTCTTCGTGCTGACCGTCAGCCAGGTCGCGCGCGCGGTCGCGGTGGACCCCGGCGCGGTGACGGTCGGGCGGGCGGTGCTCGTCATGGCCGCCGTCTGGTGGATGTACGACGCGTACGTGTGGCTGACCAACCAGGCCGTGCCCGACACGACGCCGGTCCGCGTCCTGCTCGTGGCCGCGATGGCCGCGTTCCTGGTGGTCGCGCTCGCGATACCGGACCTGGTGCACGGCGGCTCGACCGTCCTGGGATGGGCCTACGTCGCCGCCGCGCTGATCCACGGCGGGCTGTTCATCGCGCTCGGCGGACCCACGAGCGCGCGCGTCATGACGCGCGTCATGCCGCTCAACGTCGCGATCGGCCTCGCCCTGGTGCTGGCGGGCCGCCTGCACGAGCCGGCGCCCGCGCTGCTGGCGGCGCCCCTGGTGCTCTGCGTGGTCGCCGCCGCGATCGCGGTCCGGTCTCCGTTCGACCTCGCGGGGGAGCACTTCGTCGAGCGCCACGGGCTGCTGATGATCATCGCGCTCGGGGAGTCGGTCGTCTCGCTCGGGGCGGCGGTCGGCGGGCACGGGCTCGAGGCCGCCACCGTGGGTGCGGCCGTGCTCGTCGTCGGCGTCGTGGCCGCGCTGTGGTGGTGCTACTTCTCGGGTGACGACGCGCGCGCCGCGCACGCGCTCGAGGCGGTCGAGCCGCGCCGACGCACCGCCGTGGCGCTGCGCGGCTTCTACCTGGACCACCTGGTCATGCTCGTCGGGCTCACGCTGCTCGGCTCGGGGCTGCACCACGCGCTCGAGGAGCCGCTGCACCGGCCCGAGCCCGCCGTCGCGTGGCTGGTCGGCGGCGGCGTGGCGCTGTTCCTGATCGGAGAGGCGGACTACCGGCGTGCGCTGCACCTGGGGCCGGCGCTCGGGCGGGGGCTCGCGGCGGCGGGCTGCCTCGCGCTCGCGGCGGCGCGTCCGCACGTGCTCGTGCTGCTGGGCGCGGTGGTGGTGGTCGTGGTGATCACCACCAGCACGGACGCCCGGGCCGGCGCGCGCGCCGCCTGAATCGGCCCGTCAGCCCACCCCGCGCAGGAGCTCGGCCAGGCTGGTCGGCCGGCGTCCGGTGATCCGCTCGACGTCGTGCGTGGGCTGCGCCATCACGCCGCTCGCGATCGCGGTGTACGTCGAGACCCACGCGTCGACCTGCCACCGCGGGGCGCCGTAGCCCGCGCGGGAGGTGTACGCCTCCTCGACCGTCTCGTCGTGGAACTCCACGTGCGTGCCGCGCACCTCGCCCACGATGCGCGCCACGTCGTCGAACGAGAGCGACTCCGGCCCGGTCAGGTCGTACGTACGGCCCGCGTGCGCCGCCGGCTCGGCGAGCACCGCGGCGGCGACCCGTGCGACGTCCGCGCGCGCCACCGCGGCGCACCGCCCGTCGCTTGCGGGGCCGCGGATCACGCCGTCCGGACCGACCATCTGCTCGAGGAAGTCCAGGTAGAGGTTGTCGCGCAGGAACGTCCAGGCCATGCCCGAGGCGCGCAGGTGCTGCTCGGTCGCGGCGTGGTCCCGGGCGAGCGTGAACGTCGCGTCGGGCGCCGCCGCGGCGAAGGACGTGTAGACCACATGGCGCACGCCGGCTCGTGCCGCGGCGTCGACGAACGTCGCGTGCTCGGCCACGCGCGTGGCGCTCTCGTGCGCCGAGACCATGAGCAGCACGTCCACGCCCCGCAGCGCGTCCGTGCTCAGCCCCGCATCCGCGTAGTCCACGCGAGCGACCGCGCTTCCTGCGGCCGGGGCGGGCAGACGCGGGCTCGCCGGATCCCGCGTGAGCATCCGCACCGGGAGCCCGTCCTGCTGCAGGAGCCGCACGACGAGGCCGCCCACGTGACCCGAGGCGCCGGTGACCGCGATCGTGCTCATGGACCCTCCCCGCATGCGCTGCCGTGACGCCCATGGTCGACCGCGCGGCGCGCACCGGCGCGCTGGCCGTCAGGGCCAGGTGGTTCCGGCAGCGGACCGCAGCACGCCGTCCAGCACGGTCACGTCCTCGGGGCCCGGGTCGGGCGTGTAGCGCCACGCGGTGCCCGTCCAGCCCTCGGCCAGGTGGTCGTCGGGCTCGAGCGGCAGGCGCAGGGACTCGCGGAACAGCCCGGTGATCAACGGGCTGCCGCTCAGCACCGGGCTGAGCTCACCCGTGAGGAGCACCTGCACGCCGGCCGAGGGCCCCTCGTCCACCAGGTAGCGCACGCGTCCGACGGCCGCGTCGTCCAGCGCGGTCGGGAAGTCGTGCACCACCAACAGGCGGTCCGCGGCACCGCCGTCCAGCGCGTCGAGCGCACCGGCCGAGCGGGCCATCTGGACCAGGTCCACGCGGCGCACCAGCGAGTCGAGCACCTCACCCGCCGCGGCCACCGACGTGGCCGCCGGGCTGGTCATCACGCGGCTGCCCGGCTGCGCGAGCGCACCGAGGGCGGGCGCCAGGCCCCCGCCCAGGTCGATCACGAGCAGCTCGAGCCCGCCCGCCGGGTACGCGGCGAGCAGGCGGGTGACCAGCGCACGTGTGACGCGCACGGCCTCGGCCTCGGCACCCGACGCCGTGTCGACCCACAGCGGGCGCGGCAGCGGCACGGGCACGAGCATCGGGAAGCGCAGCCACGGCGCCTCCTCCACGTGCAGGTCGCCGACGCGCACGGCCGGCGCGTGCTGCTCGGGCGGGCGCCACCCCTGCCACGCACCGGCCGCCCACGGCGCCATCGCGGCCGGCAGCCGGCGCTCGTACTCCGCGAGCTCGCTCGCGAGCTGGCGCAGGTCGTCGTCGTGCCGCTCACGCGCGCGCCCGACGAGGTCGGCGTGGTCCCGCTCCGCGGCCGCGGCCGCACGTTCGTGCTCGGGGCCGTGGCGCAGCCGGGGGTCCGCGACGATCTCCGCCAGGGCCTGCTCGCGCCGGGCGTCGGCGTACCCCACGCTCGACCTCAGCGCGGCCGTGGAGCGTGCGGCGTCCTCGAAGATCGCGGTGGACTGACGCAGCAGGCGCTCGCCGTCGCTGGTGCCGGGCGGCAGCGGCCCCGCGGGTGCGTCGGCGGGTCCGGGGGTGGGTGACCGGTCCGGGCGCGGGGCCGGAGGCGGGCCGGCCACGGGGCTCGCCGGTGCCTCGTCGTGCACCTCGACGCCGTGCGCGGTGACGGCCTGCGCGAGCCCGCCGTCGTACCCCTGCCCCACGGCGCGCACCTTCCACGCGGGCCCGCGGCGGTACACCTCGACGGCGACGACCGCGCGCTCGCTGGTCAGGCCCGTGAGCGTGAACCGCGCGCGCTCGGCGCCGTCCGGACCGCGCAGCACCGCCGTGACCGGCGGCAACGCCCCCAGCGGGGGGCGGTCCGGGTCCACGCTCACCACGCACAGCACGGCCTGGACCCGGGCGGGGACGGCCGCGAGGTCGAGGCGGACGCGCGCCGGGGTGCCGGCCTCGAGCGTCGCGCCCGGTGCGGCCGGCTGGTTGTAGAACACGAAGTCGTCGGAGGACGCGACCCGGTGCTGCCCGTCCACCAGCAGCGCCGAGACGTCGCAGTCCGCGACCGCGGACCCGCTCACCTCGACCAGCACGGCCGCGTCGGGCCACGCCGCGTTCTGGCCCTTGGCGAGCTCGAGCGGTGAGCTCACCCCAGGTACCGGATGAGCGCCGGGATCGCGTCCGAGGGCGTGCGGGCCTGGATGCCCTCACCCACGGCCTGCAGCTTCCACGCCGAGCCCTGCCGGTACACGCGGGCCATGATCATCCCGGTGTGCGGCATGCCGCCCGCGAGCGTGTAGCGCGCCAGCTCGGCGCCCGTGGTGTGGTCCACCAGTCGGCAGAACGCGTTCTGGACCTGCTCGAACGTGTGCCCCTCGTACGAGCTCACGACGAGCATCACGCTCGTCACGTGCACGGGGACGCGCGTGAGGTCGATGAGGATCGTCTCGTCGTCGCCGTCGCCCTCACCCGTGCGGTTGTCGCCGGTGTGCTGCACCGAGCCGTCGCGCGTGCGCAGGTTGTTGTAGAACGCGACGTCCACCGGCTCGGTGCCCGCGAGCAGCACCGCAGAGGCGTCGAGGTCGATCTCCACCTCGCGGCTGCCGAACATCCCGCGCTTGCGCACGGGGTCCCACCCCAGGCCCATGCGGACCATGGTGAGCGCGACCCCGCCGTCCTTGGTCAGCGTGACCTTCTGACCCTTGGACAGGCTGACGGGACGCGCCTTGGTGAGCTGCACCTCGGCCGGCTCGGCGGGTGCGGCCGGCGCGGGAGGCGGCGCTGCGGGGGCGGGCGCGACCGGCGTAGGCGGCACGGGTGCCGCGACCGGTGCCGGTGCGGGAGGGGGCGGAGCGTCCTCGACGCTCACGCCGTGGTCCGTGATCAGGTCCGCGAGCCCGCCCGCGTAGCCCTGACCGACGGCGCGCACCTTCCACGCACCCGCGCGCCGGTACACCTCGAGCGCGACGACGATGCTCTCGGTGGTCAGCCCCGTCATGGGGAACGCGAACAGCGGTGTGCCGGCGTCGTCGCTCACGTGCGCGACGGGCTGCCCGATGCCGCCGAACGTCGCGGACGCGTCGTCGAGGCTCGTGACCAGGCGGACCGCGTGCACGTCGGCCGGGACGGCGGCCAGGTCCACCTCGACGCGCCAGGCCTGCCCGGCGGTCGGCTGCACGCACCGGACACCCGGTCCGGTCGGCTGGTTGTAGAACACGAAGTCGGCATCGGTGCGCACCTTGCCGTCCTCGGTGACGAGCAGCGCCGAGAGGTCGGCGGGAGCCGGCACGTCGACCGTGAGCGTGACGCGGGATGCGTGGAGCGGGGCGTTCGTCCCCTTGGTGAGCTGGTCCACCGGGATCCTTCCGTGGGTCGCCGGCCGGTCTGCCGGCCCGTCCGGGGCGAATGTACCGGCCGCGGCTGACGCGACGACGGCGTTCGCGGCACCGTCCCGAGGGGCGGTCACCGACGCCGCAGGGCCCCGCGGTCCGGGCCCCGCCGGTAGCGTGTGCGGCTCGTCGCCCGACCCGAGGAGCCCGTGATGCGCCGCCCGCTCGTCCTCACCCTGGCTGCCGCGCTGTGTGTCGCCCTGCTCGTCGGGTGCGACGCGGCCGACGAGCCCGCTCCCGGACCGGACGCGTCGTCGACACCCGCACCGGGTCCCGACCCGACGCAGCCGGCGGCCACCACGACGCTCCACCTCGCGGGTGCGGACGTGCAGGTCGACGTGCTGCCGGTGGTCCGGGTGGGCGAGCACGCGGTCCTGACGCTCGACCTCACGATGCCGGAGACGGGCGGGGACCCGGCGTTCCTCGCGTCGGCACTCGGCGGCACCGGTGTGCTGCGGCTCCCGTCGCTCGCGGGGCTCCGCCTCGTGGACCTCGAGCGCGACGTGGTGCACACCGTCGCGGTCGACACCGAGGGCGACGCCGTCACGTCGGGTCATGACTTCATCGCGCTCGACCCGGGGACGACGATGCGGCTGCAGACCGCGTACGCGGCGCCGCCTGCGGGCTCTGGCTCGATCGGCGTGTTCGTGCCCGGCGGGCCCTACGTGCCCGCGGTCCCCGTGGTGGACGGCGAGCTCCCACCGCTCGACCTGCCCGGCGAGCAGGTCGTGGACCCGACCGCGCCCCTGGACCTGGGGAGGGTGGCCGAGGCGCCCGTGGCCGAGCTGGAGGCCTTCACCGCCGAGCTCGAGGGCGCGGTCGAGACGCTCACCAGCACCGAGGAGGTCCGGGTCACGCTGGGGGCCGACGTGCTGTTCGCGGTCGACTCGGCGGAGCTCACGAGCCGGGCGCGCGACGCGCTCGACGCCGCGGCGGCGCACCTGGCGGACCGCGAGCCCGGGACCGTCCTGGTGGTGGGGCACACGGACGACGTCGCGAGCGACGCCTACAACCAGGAGCTCTCGGAGCGTCGTGCCGCCGCGGTCGCGGCCGAGCTCGGGCGCCGGATCGACACCACGCGCTTCACGCTGCGGACGGAGGGCCGGGGCGAGGCCGAGCCCGTCGTCGCGAACACCGACGACGAGGCGCGCGCCCGCAACCGGCGCGTCACCGTGACCCTGACGTCGACCACCACGACGACCACGGAGGTCACCACGAAGGGCGAGCTGCCCCCGTTCGAGGGGCCGGTGGGCACCGGCGAGGAGGGCGTCGTCGTCGACAGCGCCGGGCGGTACCGCATCACGGCACCGCAGGCCCGCCTGGTGGACGGGCACGTCGTCGTGGACCTGCGGATCGAGCCGCTCGACGAGGGCGCGCGTGCCGGCGTGGCGTTCCTGTCCGGCGTGTGGCACTACCGCGGTGACGCGTGGACCGTGCAGCGCTCGGCGTCGGGCCTGGTGATGCTGCGCGGCGGGACCGCGGTCTACCCGACCGACCACCTGGCGGGCGTGAGCGATGACGGGCACGAGCAGTGGCTCCCGCTCGCGGACCTGGAGACGCTCGGCGTCCTGACCGGACCGCGCACGTTCAGCGTGGTCTACCCCGACGTCGGACCGCTCGACGAGGTCGCCGTGCAGGTGGGCGCCGCGCTCGGTGTCGAGCCCTTCAGGCTCACGGACATCCCGGTCCGACCCGTCGAGCAGGGCCAGGCGCAGACGAGCCGGTGACGCCAGACGTGCGAGAAGTCGTCGACCGGGTGCTCGACGGGCTGCCCGCCCGGGGCCGGGCGCTCGTGGCGATCGACGGGATCGGTGCGAGCGGCAAGAGCACGTTCGCCGGCGCGCTCGTCGAGCACGTCGCACCGCGCGCGGTGGCGCTGCTGCACGCCGACGACTTCTTCCGCCCCGCCGACGTCCGGCACGCGCGCGGCCGGTTCTCGCCGGAGGGGTTCTGGCTCGACACGTACGACCACGACCGGCTGACGGCCGCCGTGCGGCGGGCGGGCGCCGACGGCACGCTCGTCGTGGTGGAGGGGACGTTCCTGCTGCGCGACGAGCTCGTCGGCCTGTGGGACCGCTCGGTGTACCTGGACGTGCCGTTCGCCGTGGCGCGCGAGCGGATGCGGCGCCGGGGCGGTCTCGACGAGTCCGTCGCCGACCTGCTGCTGGATCGGTACGAGGGCGCGCAGCGGATCTACCACGCGCTCGCGCGACCGTGGGAGCGGGCGTCGGTCGTCGTCGACACCACCGAGCCCGCCCGCCCCCGCGTGATCGACCCGTCGCTCGCGCACGCGGCAGGTCGATCACGCGGGTGAGGCAGGTCAAGCCGGCGCGGTCAGCGGGTCGGGGTCGCGGCGCGTGCGGCCGTCGTCGGTCACGGTCGCGAAGCCCTCGCGCACCCAGTACTCGTACCCGCCGATGAGCTCGCGCACGCGCGTGTAGCCGAGCTCGGCCAACGCGTACGCACCCCACGTGCTGCCGTTGCAGCCGGGACCCCAGCAGTACACGACCACCTCGGCGTCGAGGTCCGGGAGCACCTCGTGCACGCGGGCCGAGAGCTCGGCGCCCGGGACGTGGACGGCTCCGGGGATCCGCCCCTGCCGCCAGCCCTCGGCGGAGCGGACGTCGACGACGACGGGCCCGCGGCCGGCCGCGCGGTCGGCGGCCAGGTCGGCCGGGTCGGTCTCGTACAGGAGCTTGGCGGCGTAGAAGTCGCGGGCGGTGATCGAGGTCTGCATGGGTCCCATCGAACGCGGGCCCGTGCGCCGCGACCACGGGCGATGCGCGGCGATCCGGGCCTGCGGGCGTGGATCCGCCGGTATCTTCCGACCTGTGCCGCCGATCTCACGCCTCGAGCTCGACACGACCGATCACCGCATCCTCGAGCAGCTGCAGCGCGACGGAAGGCTGAGCGTCGCGGACCTCGCGCGTGCGATCAGCCTGTCGCCCAGCGCGACCGCCGACCGCGTGCGGCGGCTCACCGATGCGGGCGTCATCACCGGGTACACCGCGACGGTCGACCCCGAGGCGCTGGGCTACCCGATCATGGCGTTCGTCCGGCTGGCGTACCCGTCGGGCAACTACCGCCCGTTCCACGACCTGGTCGCCACCACGCCGGAGATCGTCGAGGCGCACCACGTCACGGGTGTCGACTGCTTCGTCATCAAGGTGATCGCCCGGTCCATGAGCGACCTCGAGCGCATCACCGGCAAGCTCGCGACGCTCGGCGGCATCACCACGAGCGTCGTGTACTCGACCACGGTCCCGCGCCGGAACCTCCTGCCCGCCTGACGCGGACGGCCCGGCCGCGGCGCCCGGGCAGGGACGCCGCGACCGGGACCGGGTCAGGCGTGGGCGAGCGGCTGCTCGGCGCGCGTGGCGGCGGCCGCGGGCAGCGGGGCGTTGGCCTCGAGCACCTCGCGGTACGGGCGCAGGTGCGTGAACAGCTCGTCGCGCAGCGGGTTGCGGCGGCGCGTGACGATGGTGCGCACCTGGTAGACCGCGACGGCCACGTTGGCCGCGAGCGAGAGTGCGGAGACCACGAACAGCGCGGTCTCGTCGTGCGAGGACTGGACGGAGAACTGCGACGTCGTGACGAACGCGGGGACCGCCATCGTGAACATCATCCACAGCGCGAGCGTGTGTGCGCGGTGCTGCAGCCAGGCGCCCTTCTTGAGGAAGAACGCGGGGATGGTGCAGGAGATCAGGAGCGCCGCACCGGCGTAGAACGCGTGGTCGCCGACGCAGTTGTAGACGTACGCGAAGTTCCACAGGTCGTAGGCGATGATCCAGAACCACAGCATGTCGGGCCAGATCATGTCCTTGGACTTGTCCCGCGAGACGATGATCCCGGCCCAGCCGCAGATGGTGAGCGCGTTGAGGATGCCCGCGATGCCGTTCATGTAGTTCCACGGGCCGCCCACCATGAACACGCCGTCATGCATGCCCTGCAGGCCCGCGACCTGGAAGTCGCGGATGACGGCCTCGCAGATGTTGATGGCGAGGATCAGCGCGGGGAACAGCAGCATCCAGCGGTTCTTGGCCAGCTTGTCCACGTACCGCAGCAGCATGAAGCCCAGGCAGCCCGCGAGCGCCGAGTACACCTTGACCCAGTGGAACCAGGTGCCGGTCGAGGAGCCCTCGCCCGCGGTGGACGGCCAGACGAACAGCGTGAGGAACAGCGGCAGCGCGACGAAGAACGCGATCCCGGCCCACTTCCAGCGGCGCGTGACCTCGTTCAGGACGATGAGGGCGCCGAGGACGACGAACCACATCGCCCACGACTCCCACGGGATGGAGTCGAACAAGAACATCGCGACCTCCTCGCGGACGGCCCGTGGCCGGCATGGCTCCGGGGGTGCTCCGACGGTAGGAAGGCGGTCCGCGGCGGTCACTGGACACCGGTCCGGATGTGTCCAGAGCTGGGCGTCGGCGGGCTCGTCGTCGTGGCCGGCCACGGCCGCTCGGGGACCTTGGGCCTACGCCAGGAGGGTGCGGCGCTCCGTTGAGACAAGGGTGAGCGACGACGAGGGCCAGGACGCGCGGCGGGCCGACGCGCGCGACGCGCTCGCGGCCGCGCTCAAGGCGCGTCTGCTCACCGAGCCGTTCGCCCGCGTCACCGTCACGCACCTGACACGCGACTGCGGCCTGACGCGGCAGGCGTTCTACTACCACTTCCACGACGTCCAGGACCTGGCCGCGTGGGTCTTCGAGACCGAGGTCGCCGAGCAGGTGCGGCTGCTGGCGAGCCACGACGCGTGGGCGGACGGCCTGGTGCGCCTCATGGGGTACTTGCGGGAGAACCGCTCGTCGACCACCGCGGTGCTCGAGGGGCTGGGCCGTGCGGGGCTCGAGCGCTTCCTGTTCCTGCAGATGCGGCCCGTGACCGCCGCGGTGGTCCAGGAGGTCGGCGGGGGCGGGCCCGCGAGCCCGGTCCACCGCGCGCTCGTCGTCGACTTCTACACCTCGGCCGTGCTGGCCGTGGTGCTGCGGTGGGTCTCGCAGGGCATGGTCGAGGACCCGTACCGGCTGGTGGGGGACGTGGAGCTCATGCTGCACGGTGCGGTGCAGGAGTCGGTCGCGCGGCTCGACGCGCGGGGCCGGCGCACGCAGGCCTGAGGAGTCAGCGCGGCGTCCGGTGCGGGTTCCGGCATCCTGACCGCCGTGGGCACGTACCTGGAGACCGATCGCGTGGTCCTGCGCCCGTTCCGCGCCGACGACGCGGACCTGCTGATCGAGCTCGACAGCGACCCGGAGGTGATGCGCTACCTCTCGGGCGGCGAGCCGACCGACCCGGACGTGCGCGCCCCCGGCGTGATGCGCGGGTCGGGCACGGGCGCTCCGGTCGGGGACACTGGGAGGCTGCAGCACCGCCCGCCGATCAAGGAGTCACCGTGCCCCAGGGAACCGTCCGCTGGTTCGACGCCGAACGAGGGTTCGGCTTCCTCGCGTTCGACGACGGGTCCGACGACCTGTTCGTCCACGCGTCCGAGGTGGTGAACGACGACGGCTCGAACCTCCTGCGCGAGGGCCAGGCCGTGGAGTTCGAGGTGGGCGAGGGTGCGCGCGGACCGCAGGCCCGCCGCGTCCGGGTCACGGGCGACCACGCGGCCGACGCCCCGGTGGGCGTGCTCGGCACGGTCTCCTGGTACGAGCCCGGCAAGGGCTACGGCTTCGTCACGCCCGACGGTGGTGGCGCGGAGATCTTCGTGCACAGCTCGGCCATCGTCGTCGGCGGCGTGATCACCGAGGGTCAGCGGGTTGCGTTCCTGGTGGTCGAGGGAGAGAAGGGCCCGCAGGCGGACCACCTGCTGCCGCTGGGCGCCGACGCGGGCCGCCAGGCCGCGTCGGACGGCGCCGACGGCACCGTGACCTGGTACGACGCGGAGAAGGGCTTCGGGTTCGTGACGCCCGACGCGGGGGGCGAGGACGTGTTCGCGCACGCCAGTGCGCTCGCGGGCGGTGCGACCGAGCTGGTCGAGGGCGACCGCGTGACGTTCGACGTCGCCGAGAGCGACCGCGGGCCGCAGGCGCGCAACGTGCGCCTGGTGCGCGGCCACGGCCACCGGTCGGCTCCGGCGCGCGGTCGCGCCGGGCACGGTGGCCGCCCGGCACCGGGGCGCCGGTCGGACGCCCCGGCCCGGGGTGGCGAGGGAGTGGTGGTGCGGTACGACGACGAGCGCGGCTTCGGCTTCATCGCCCCCGACGCGGGCGGCGACGACCTGTTCGTGCACGTCTCGGTCATCCGCGGCGGTGAGGTCCTCGAGGAGGGTGACCGCGTCCGGTTCAAGGTCCGGCAGAGCGACCGGGGTCCGCAGGCGGACGCGGTCGAGCTGCTCTGACCGCGCCGCCGACGGTCAGCTCCCGGCCGCCGCGAGCACCTCGGCGAGGTCGGCCGGGCGGCTGACCATGGGCCAGTGCCACGTCGGGAGCTCGACGTAGGTCCAGTCACCGTCGACCATGTGCGCGAAGGTCGGCGCGTGCGGCGCCATCTGCCGCAGGCCCTCCAGCGTGAAGCTGCACAGCACCCCGGTGCGGGGCAGGTGCGCCCATGCGCCGGTGAGGGCCACGGGCTGCGTGGCCGTGCGCCACGGCTGCGCCTGGGACCCGGCGGTCAGCGCGGCCACGGCCTCGTCGTCGACCCCGGCCACGCCCGCGGCCAGCGCGCCCCACGGCGGCGGCGGGAGCCGCCAGCCGTCGCCGGCCTCGACGAGCGCCTCGTTGGCCGTGCGCGCCTCAGGACCGTCGAAGTCGGCCTGCGCCATGCCGTCGGGCAGCGGACCGGAGTCCACGTAGACCAGGCGCGCGATGCGCTCCGGCACGCGATCGGCCGCACCGGTCGCCACGAGGGCGCCGTAGCTGTGGCCGACCAGGACGACGTCGTGCAGGTCCTGCTGCTCGAGCAGGTGCACCACGTCGTCGACGTGCGTGGACAGGTCGGTCTCGCGCGACGCGAGGTCGGCGCGCTCGCCCATGCCGGTGAGGTCGACGGCGTGCACGGTGTGGCCCTGGGAGCGCAACGCGTCGGTGACGGGGCGCCAGACCTGCGCGCCGAGCCAGAAGCCGGGGATGAGGACGTAGGTGGTGGTCATGACGGCCACGCTAGGGTGGATTGTGGACAGCATCCGCCCGGTATTGCGCGCGACTTCTGGATCGACGTGGCGGGTCCGATCGTGACTCGTCCGACCGCCCGCGTCCTCGCGATGCTCGAGCTGCTGCAGGCCGGTGGGCAGCGCACGGTGGCGGACCTGGCCGAGCACCTCGGCGTCGACGAGCGGACCGTGCGCCGCTACGCCGAGCACCTCACCGACCTGGGGATCCCCGTCAGGTCGCAGCGCGGCCGCTACGGCGGGTACCGCCTGGCCCCCGGGTACAAGCTGCCCCCGCTCATGCTCACCGACGACGAGGCGGTGGCCGTGGTGCTCGGCCTGCGCGTGGCCCAACGCGCGGGGCTCGCCACCACCGACCACGCGGCCGCCGCGAGCGCGCTCGCCAAGGTCTCCCGCGTCCTGCCGGAGACGCTGCGCCGACGGCTCGACCACCTGCTCACGACCGCGCAGTTCACCGCGCCCGCTCGCGCGGCCTCGCCCGCGGATGCCGACACGCTGCTTGACCTGACCGCGGCGGCCCGTGCGCGCCGCACCGTGGCGATCACGTACACCGCGTGGGACGGCCGCGAGTCGCAGCGCGACCTGGACGTCTACGGCGTCGTGTTCCACGCCGGCCGCTGGTACGCCACGGGCCACGACCACGCGCGCGACGACGTGCGGACCTTCCGCGTGGACCGGATCGCGTCCGTGCGGCCCGGGGAGGGCTCCTTCGTCGTGCCCGCCGAGTTCGACGCGCGGGCGCAGGTGGAGGGCGGGATCGCCGCCGCCGGCTGGTCGCACGAGGTGCGCGTGGTGCTCCGGACGAGCCCCGCCGAGGCGCGCGAGCGGCTGCCGCGCAGCGTGGGCCGTCTGAGCGACCACCCGTGCGGCGTGCTGCTCGAGACCCGCGCCGAGCGGCTCGACGGCATGGCCCGCCTGCTCGCCGGGCTCGGCTGGGACTTCGAGGTGCTGACCCCGGACGCCCTGCGCGACGAGCTCGTCGCCCTCGCCGACCGCCTCCGCACCAACGCCACCCCCACCCCACCCACCTGGTAGTCATCCGCCAGTTCGCGCGATGGACGGCCCCCCAGCACCGCCGACCTGGTAGTTGTCCGCCAGTTCGCGGGGAAGGGCGGGCCCACCCCTCGTCGACCTGGTAGTTATCCGCCAGCTCGCGGGGAGGGGCGGGCCTACCACCTCGTCGACCTGGTGGTTATCCGCCAGGTCGCGGGTGGGAGTGGGTGGGGACGACGGTGGGTGGGCCGAACTGGGTGCGGACGCCGCGGGAGAACAGCACGGAGTCCGGCGGGCGGCCGGCGAGCCCGGGCAGACCACAGGCGGCCAGCAGGGTCTCGTCCAGCCGGAGCAGCTCGGCGCTCTGCAGCGGCCAGGGCTCGTGGCGGTTGGGGAGGCGGAGCGTGCGGCCGAACGCGCGGGTGTGCAGCGCCCAGCGCGCGGTCAGGAAGTCGGCCAGCGGGTCACCGGCCGCGAGCGGCGCACCCGGTCGCACGACGACGTGCGTGGCCGCGTCCCGCGGTCCCGGCCAGCGTCGCCGCGACGTGTACGTGAGGACTCCGTCCGCCTCGGTCACGCGCATGCGCGCCCACGTGTACGGCAGCGCGAGAGCCGCGCGGGACCCGAGCACGAATGCCAGCCGGGATGCCTCGAGCGTGCGGAACATGACGCCCCGACGCCCGCGGGCGTCGACCGAGTAGAGCCGCACGTTCGTCTCCGGGAACGTGCCGAGCCACGGGATGCCGGGTCCGCGCCCGGCGCCCGCGCCGACCATGCGGAACGGGACCAGCCCCACCCAGCTCGAGCCGTCGTGCTCGTCGGGGCGCGTACCCGCGGGCAGCAGCGGCGCGACGAGGTCGGGCGCGACCCGCCAGTGCACGAACGTGAGGTCGCACCAGGACTGCCGCAGCAGCGGCGGGCCGTGCATCGCTGGGGCGACGGGCGTCACGGGCTCGGGCAGCACGGCTCCACTCTGCACCTGCGTGCGGCCCGCGACGCTCGCCATCGGCTCAGTCGGTGCGGCGGACCGCGTGGCGGACGTAGACCACGCCGTTGGCGAACCGGCGGTGGTCCAGCAGCTCGAGGTTCAGGCGCATCCCGCGCGGCAGCGCGGGCTTGCCGCCACCGACCGTCACCGGGCACAGCAGCAGCACGCACTCGTCGACGAGCCCGTGCCGGAAGGCCTCCGCAGCGATCGTCGCGCCCCCGATGCTCAGGTCCCGTGTGGACTCCTCCTTGAGCCTGCGGACGGCTTCCGGGTCGAAGCTCCGCTCGATCCGGGTGCGGGCGGTCGAGACCGCGTCGAGCGTCGTGGAGTAGACGACCTTGTCGGTGTCGCGCCAGATCTGGGCGTACTCGCGGACCACCGCGGGTTCGTCGGCCAGCCAGTCGTCGTCCTCCCAGACGCGCATGGTCTGGTACATCCGCCGCCCGTACAGCGACGTGCCGATGCCGCGCTCGTGCTCGTTCCAGAACGCGTGGGCGGCCTCGTCGGGCACCGACCAGTCGAATGCGCCGGACTCGTCTTCGAGGTAGCCGTCGAGCGAGACGTTCGCGGCGTAGACCAGCTTGCCCATGTGGATCCTCCGGCGGGGACGGGAGCCTCAGGCTCGCAGCGGCCGGCGGCGACGGCAAGAGCGGCGGCGCGCGGTGCGGCGCCCGACCGCGCGGCGCCCGGCCGCCGTCTCCCCGGCTGCCCGCGCGCGCTCGCTGAGGACGTCGCCTACCGTGGCCGGGACGTCGATCCGGCGAGGGAGCACAGCCATGGACGGTCCCCGGCACCACGACGTGCTCGTCGTGGGCGGCGGCAACGCCGGGATCTCGCTCGCGGCCAAGCTGCTGCGCGACGGGTGTCGCAACGTGGCGGTCGTCGAGCCCAGCACCACGCACCACTACCGGCCGCTGCTGTCCTACGTGGCGTCGGGCATGGCGACCCTCGACGACCTGCGGCGCCCGGAGCGCGACGTCATCCCGGACGGCGTGCGGTGGTACCCCGACGCAGTCACGGGCGTCGACCCGGACGCGTCCCACGTGCACCTCGCCAGCGGTGAGGTGCTGCACTACACCGACCTCGCGCTGTGCCCGGGCTCGCAGGTGGACTGGGACGCCGTGCCGGGCGCCGAGGCGGCCATGGCGACGCCCGCGGCCGCGACGAGCTACCTGCCCGAGCTCGCCCCGATGACGTGGACGCTGCTGTCCTCGCTCACGTCGGGGACGGCCGTCTTCGTCGTGTCCGACCGGTACGTGCCGTGCAGCCCGGTCGCGCTCAAGCCGCTCCTCACGGCCGCCGATCACTGGCGCCGCACGGGCGTGCTCGACGCGATCGACATTCACCTGGTGCACGAGGGCGAGGCCCTCGTCGGGCAGGAGCGTGCCGACCGCGAACTGCGCGCTGCCGCAGCAGGGTTCGGCGTGCGGGTCCGGCTGCGGACGCGTGTCGAGAGCGTCGATCCCGAGCGGAGGACGGTGCGCCTGTCTGGCTCGGACGGGCCCGACGAGCTCGCGTACGACGCGCTGTACGTCGCGCCGCCGCACCGCGCTCCCGCGTGGCTCGCCGCGTCAGGCCTGGCCACCGCGGCGAGCGCCGGCTTCGTCGCCGTCGACCCGTACACGCTGCAGCACGTCGGGCACCCCACCGTCTGGGGGCTGGGCGACGCCGCCGACGTGCAGACGCCGCCCTCGGGAGGCGCGCTGCGCAAGCAGGTGCCCGTCGTCGCGCACAACATCGCCGCGCGGCGCACCGGTGCACCGATGCGCCGGTACCAGGGGTACACCGTGGCACCCGTGACGACGGACCGGCGACGGCTGCTGCTCGCCGAGTTCGACCGCGACGGCACTCCTGACCCCACGTTCCGGTTTCCCGACCTGGTGCGGCCGCGGCGCACGCTCCTGGCGTTCGACCGCTTCCTCGAGCCGCCCGTCTACTGGCACCGCCTGCTCAAGGGCAAGGTGTCCTGACCGCGGTGCCCGCCCGGCCGGGACCGGGCGGGCACCGGGGCGGTCACAGGTCGGCGGGGCGCAGCACCAGCGAGATGCCGTGCGCGATCTGCGCGTTGCCCGCGTTGATGTCGAGCTTGCTGCGCACGAGCAGCGGGTTGAGGTCGTTGCGGTCCGCGTCGCGCAGCACGACGAGCGGGATCCGCTTCGACAGGACGTCGACCGAGACCGTCCCGCCCTGCGCGGTGGTGAGCCTGGCGCCGTCGGACCGGAGCGCCGTGGCGGAGTCGATCGTGGCGCCGGGCACGACGTGGTAGAGCAGCACCTGCTCGATCGCGTCGATCCCCACCTTCTGCGCCAGCGCCGTGAAGACCTTCTGCTCCGAGCCGTACCAGCGGTGCGTCAGGTCGAGC
This sequence comes from Cellulomonas gilvus ATCC 13127, assembly GCF_000218545.1. Classification (NCBI taxonomy): domain Bacteria; kingdom Bacillati; phylum Actinomycetota; class Actinomycetes; order Micrococcales; family Cellulomonadaceae; genus Cellulomonas; species Cellulomonas gilvus. The sequence goes on along the minus strand of NC_015671.1, from coordinate 3,273,721 downwards.
GCGAGCACCTGGAACGCGCGGTCGTTCGGCAGGAACGCGGTCAGCGGGACGGTGCCGTCGGCGAGCACGGCCACCGGGCTGTCGGGCTTGGCGGCGAGCACCGCGGCCACGGCGTTGTCGACGATGTCGAAGTCGTACCAGTTGCGGTCGAACCCCGAGCCGTCGGCGGCGAGCACCGACGCGAGGCTCGCGGTGCCGGTCGCGGCGGACGCGGCCGGGGCCAGGCCGAGGGCGGCGCCACCGGCGAGCGCGGTGACGGCCAGGGACGTGACGAGACGACGGATCCTCATGGGAACGGTTCCTTGCGTGCGGCGGGGCGGTGCGCGGTGCGCGCCGCGGGGCGTCGTCCTCGGCGCCCTGCCCCTACTTCCGCGCGAGCGGTGCGTCCGGATGCACCAACCGGGACGAACCTCAGATCTCGTTCGTGTCGCCCGGTGCTTCGCGTGCGGCTGCGCGGCTACGGCCTGCGTGGTGGCGAGCGGGGCGCGTCATCCGAAGCTCGTGGACGCCGTCCTCGAGCCGGGTTGTGCCGTCGAACGCGAACCCCTGCCGCAGGTAGAACGCCTGCGCACGGGGGTTGGGATCGGCCACCCACAGTGCGGCGTCGTCCGACGGGTCGAGGACCGCACGCAGCAGCGCGGCGCCTGCCCCGCGGCCGTGGATCGCGCGGTACGTGTAGAGCACGTAGAGCTGCTGCTGCCACGTGGCGTCGTCGTCGAGGGGCGGTCCGGACATGGCGACGCCGACGACCGTGCCGTCCGACGTGGTCGTCGCGACCCGGTTGGCGCGGTACCGCTCGTCGGTCAGCGCGGCCGTCCAGAAGCGCTCACGCCGCGCGACGAGGCCGTCGTCGTCCAGCACGGAGTCCGGCATGACACCGCGGTACGTCTCGCGCCACGACGCGACGTGGACGCGGGCCAGCCCGGGCACGTCGTCGGCGACGGCGGGACGCGTGACGAGGGTCATCGGGCACACGGTAGCGATCGCCGGGACCGGAGGGTCGGCAGGGTGTCGAGGCCGGGAGCGTCAGGGCGCGCAGGTCAGCCGCGGGATGCCGGGGGAGCCGGAGCCGATGAAGCCGAAGCTCGTCGTCCCGCTGGCGACCACGGCGCCGTTGTACGGCGCGTTGGCGACGGTGGTCGTCGACCCGGACGTCGTCACCGTCCCGTTCCAGAGGCTGCTCACGGACGCCCCGGACAGCGTGACGGTCCACGACGACAGCGCCGAGGCGCCGGCCGTCACCGTGACCTCGCCCTGGTAGCCGCCGGGCCACGTGCTCACGGCGCGGAACGTCGCGGTGCAGGTGGCCGGGCCGCTGGTGCGGGTGGGCGTCGGGGTCGGGGTAGCCGTGGGGGTGGGAGAGGGCGTCGGCGTCGGCGTGACCGTCGGGTCCGAGGTCGGTGTCGGCGTGGGCGTGGTCGTCGGCGTGGGGGTCGGGGCGTCCCCGCCCGTCGTCGTGTACGGGACGACCGTGCGCGGGGCCGAGCACTTGCCGCCGCAGCTCGCGGGCAGCGAGAACGAGTACTCGCGGCCGCCGAACAGGTAGGCGTCGGTGACGTCCTTGACCCGGATCCGGTACTCGGTCCCGCCCGTCGTCGTCGGCTTGAGCAGGAAGGACTGCCCCATGTCGACGTTCATCGGGGTCGGCACCCACGCGCCGTCGGCGTAGTGCTCGATGCCGTGGATGCCGTTGGGCAGGTGGTTGATCGAGACCCCGGCCCACCACTTCTCCGAGCCCTGGATGAACCCGATCTCGATGTCGCCGGAGTAGTGCGGTGCCTCGATGAACTCCCAGGTCACGTGCCGGTTGCCCCAGTGCGCGGGCTCCAGGTCACCGACCGGTGCACCGTTCTTGACGAACGTGTTGATCGCGGCGTGGGCGAGGTCCAGGTGGAACGGGTCGTCGCGGCACCACGCGTTGGGGTCGCCGCAGGAGTCCGCGACGAGCATGTCGAGCGTCGCGCCGTTGTACCTGTCCGCGACCCACGAGCCGTTGCGGCAGAACGCCTGCCCGGCGGCGCCGTCGTTGAGGCCGGTGCAGTAGTCGCCGATCGACACCCGGACCCACCGGCCGCAGTTGCGGCCGTTGTCCCACATGCCGATCTTCGGGTCGCCCGCGGCCATCGGGCGCGGGTACATCGCGTAGTCGCCGGGCGTGTCGAACACGTTGAGCGCGATCCAGCTCTGCGTCTCGAGCTGGTCCTGCGGGAGCCCGCAGCCCCCGTAGGGCGCCCCGAGGTTGTCGAACCACGTCGCGTTGCCGGTCACCGGCTCGGTCTCGCCGCCGGGCGGTACGGCGTCCGCCGGGGACTGCACGCCGACGAGCGCGCCACCCGCCAGCACCACGGCGAGCAGACGGCTCCATGAACGGATCTTCCCCGACGACGACATGACGAGCTCCCCTGGTGGTCAGCGATCGGCCCGAGTCTTCACCTGGGCGCGGGCGTCAGGCGGCGGGTCGTCCGATCGCCCGAGGGGCGAATCGATTACGCCGTGCGGGCGGGGCTCACGGTGCCCCACCCGCACGGTCGGCCGGTCATGCGGGCGGACGGCTGAAGAGGTTCACGACGTTGCCGTCAGGGTCCCGGATGAGCGCGGACCGGTTGCCCCACGGCATGGTGGACGGCGGCAGGACCACGTCCTGCGGATCGGGCTGGAGCCGGGCGACCTCGGCGTCGACGTCGTCGACCTCGAACTCGACGAGCACCGAGCGGTTGGACGCGGGCGTCACGGCGCCGCCGAGCATCGCGACCGTCTGCGTGCCGGCGATGGCGAGGATCGCACGGGGGCCGCCGAGCTGGGCGAACACCGGAGCGGGACGCTCGGCGACCTCACCGGTGACGCGCTCGTAGAACGCGACCAGGCGGTCGACGTCGTCGGTGACGAGACGGATCGATGCGAACGGCACGGGAAACCTCCGGGTAGGGGATCGGCGGTCCCAGCGTCGCGCCCATCCGCGACACCGTCCTGTCGGTGTTTGCGTGCGATCTGTCAGGAGAGGTGCTCGACGACTGGCCGCAGCACCCCCATCGGGATCTGCAGGTCCTCCAGCCGCAGGGCACGCGGTGCGGGGCGCTCGTCGGTGAGCTCGATGCGGACCATGCGGTCGCCACGGAACGCACGCACGCCTGCGCGCAGCCGGCACCACGCGACCAGGTACCACGTGCCGTCCCGGCCGACCGACCCGAGCGGTTCCACCTCCCGCCGGGTCTCGATGCCGTCGCGGTCCCGGTAGACCAGGCTGACGACCCGTCCGGCGCGCAGCGCGGCGGCGAACGCCGTCGGGACGGTGTCCGCCTCGTCGGGCTCGAGCAGGTGGACCCTGCCCGCGAGCGCGGTGGCGCGTCGGGCGTCCTCGCGGGGCAGAACCGCGAGGAACTTGGTGAGCGCGGTGCCCGCCGACGCCCGGAACGGTCCTCGCCGCAGCGCGCCCAGCCCGATCAGGACGGCGAGGGCCTCGTCGGGGGTGAAGGCCATGGGCCCGAGCGTCGCGGACGCATCGATCGCGTACCCGCCGGTGCGACCGGGGTGGGCCCAGATCGGCACCCCCGCCTGCTGCAGCGCGGACAGGTCCCGCTCGACGGTCCGCACGGAGACCTCGAAGCGCGCCGCCAGCCAGCGCGCGCTCCGGGGCCGGGGCGACACGGCGCGCAGCTCTTCCACGAGCGCGTAGAGGCGATCCGTCCGGTTCACGGGGCGATCATGCTCCTGGCCCCTGACGGGCCGTGGGCCCGGTCCGCCGCCTGATCGGTCCGGGCCCCTGTCGATCTCGGCGGGCCTCGTCCGTCATGGGGGTGAACGCCACGAACAGGAGGAGTGACATGACGCGGTACGCGATCTACTTCAACCAGCAGTGGGTCGGAGACCACCCCGCCGAATGGTTCCAGACGCGCCAGGAGCCCAGCCGGGCGGTCGTGCGTGAGATGGAGGAGGCCGGGGTGCTCGTCTTCGCGGGCGGGCTGGTCGAGGACCCGGCCGAGGCGTTCAGCGCGGATGCGACGAGCGGGACGCTGTCCATCACCGACGGCCCCTACACGGAGACCGCCGAGCACCTCGGTGGGATCACCGTCATCGACGTGCCCGACCTGGAGACGGCCAAGATGTGGGCCGGCAGGGTGGCGCAGGGGTGCGGGTGGCCCCAGGAGGTCCGGGCCGTCTGGTGAGTCCATCTCGGCAGAGGACCACCAGGACGCTCGTCAGGGCGCGAGCCGGACGGACCCCGTCGGGCCGCGCGAGGCCACGCAGCTCGTGCGCATCCGAGGGACGGGCCCCCGGCAGCTGCGTGAGCTCGGTCGCCGCATCACGCGAGCCATCCGGGACGACGAAGGATGGCAGCCGTCAGCCTGACCAGCGCGCGGTCGGCGGGCTCACCCCACCTTGACGAGCTGCCACTGCTGGTTGGCGCCGTTCCAGTCGGCGTACTGGACGATGTTCCCGCCGTCGGCGGTGGAGGCGCCCTGGACCTCGACGGCCTTGCCGCTGCTGCGGGCGATCAGCTGGACGTACCCGTCGATCGTCTGGATGCTGAACTGCTGGTTGGTGGCGTTGGTGGCGCTCCACTGGATGATCGCCGCACCGTCGGCGGTGGACCTGGCGGACACGTCGAGCACCTTGCCCGACAGCCGCGACCGCACCGTGTAGAAGCCGTTGCCGGCGCTGACGAACTGCCACTGCTGCTGGTTGCCGTTGTTGCGGGACCACTGGGTGATGCGCGCGCCGTCTGCGGTGGACAGGTTGTAGACGTCCAGGGCCTTGCCGCTGTTGCGGTTGACGAGCGCGTACCAGGCGGAGGCGTCCACGGGGCCGGAGCCCTGGCCCGGGTCGGAGCCGCCGCCGGGGTTCCCGATGCTCCCCGGCACGGCGCGCAGCGCGGTGAACCAGGCGGCCGCCATCTTGTCGTAGCCCGTCGCGTTGGGGTGCACGCCGTCGCCCAGGTCGGCGGTGGTCAGCGCGCGGTACATGTCGACGAGGTGGACCCGCTTCCCGGCGGCGGCGCGGCTCGAGACGATGCCGGGGATGGCCGCGTTGTACGACCGGACCTGCGCATCCGCGAACGAGATCGGGATCAGGGTCGCGACGAAGACGTCCGTCTGAGGGGACGTGCTGGTGATCTTGTCGACGACGGACGCGAGCCGGGCCGGCGCGTTCGCCAGGTCGCGATTCTGGGTGATGTCGTTGGTGCCGATGTGCAGCAGCACGGTCCGCGGCTGGTAGGCGCGGACCCAGCTCACGACGTTGGCGTCGATCTGGTCGATCCGCCACCCTCCGTGCCCCTCGTGGTCGTGGTCCCACAGGCTGGCCGGCCCGTTGAAGGCCGAGCCGACGAAGTCGGTGGTGTAGCCGTTCTGCGCCAGGCGCTGCCACAGCCCGACGCGATAGCCGCCCCCGCCGGGGTAGCCCTCCGTGATCGAGTCACCCAGCGGCATCACGCGCGTGCCGCCATTGCTCTCGGCGGAGGCGGGCGCGGACGGGGTCGCCGCGCCTCCCGCGAGCGCGGCGCAGAGGGTGACGGCGAGCAGCAGCCGTCGGCCGAACCGGTGCATGTCTGCCTCCTCGAGAGTGTGGCGCTGCGCGGCGTCGATGTGAGCGCTCACAGCACGGATCCGCTCACTGTCGCACGGCGCTCGCGGGCCGCGCGATCGGCACAAACGGTTAGGGATCGGGGCGGTGGACAAGCCCGATCCGGCCCGCGATAGTCGCGCCATCCGAGCACCGCGGTCCCCGGCCGCCGACTGCCGACAGGGGGCCTCGGCGCGCTTCGACACACCAACGGCGATGGGACGAACCATGCGAGGAACTCATTGGCGGCGCCGTCTGTGGCCCGCGGCTCTGGCGGTGGCGACGCTCGTCACCGGGGGGACGGTCGCGGTGGCGCCCGCGGCGACCGCCGCGACCGGCTGCCGGGTGGACTACGTCGTCGCCTCGCAGTGGACCGACGGGTTCACGGCGAGCGTCAAGGTCACCAACCTCGGCGACGCGGTCAGCAGCTGGCTGCTCACCTGGACGTTCCCCGCGGGGCAGACCGTGAACCAGGCCTGGAACACCACCCTCACGCAGAGCGGTGCGGCCGTGACCGCGAGGAACGCGTCCTACAACGGCTCGTTGGGCACCGGCGGGTCCGCGGAGATCGGCTTCAACGGCAGCTTCGTCGGCGCGAACCCGGTCCCGACCGCGTTCGCGCTCAACGGGGTCGCCTGCACCGGCTCGACGGGCACGACGCCGACGGCGACAGCCACCCCGACGCCGACGCCCACCCCGACGCCCACCGCCGGCGAGACGCCGCGGCCGAGCGCGCCCGCGGACATCACGGTGAACACGGGAACGAAGTACCAGACGATCGACGGCTTCGGCGCCGCGACGCCGATCTGGGGCGGCGCGTGGTCGACAGCCGACACCCAGACGCTCGTCGGGATGGGCGACAACCAGCTGGGTCTGTCCATCGTGCGCACGGGCGTCTCGCCGGTCTCGGGCGAGTGGGGCGCCCAGGTCAACGCGCTGAAGACCGCGAAGTCGTACGGGTCGAACGTGAAGATCCTGGCCTCGCCCTGGACCGCGCCCGCGGCGTGGAAGACCAACAACAGCCGCACGGGCGGCGGGTCGCTCAAGACCGACTACTACGACGACTACGCCAACCACCTGAACAGCTACGTGCAGTACATGCGCAGCCAGGGCGTGACCATCGACGTGACGTCGGTGCAGAACGAGCCCGACTGGCACCCCGACTACGACTCGATGGCGTGGACCGGAGAGCAGCTGCGGACCTTCGTGCGCGACCAGGGCGCCAAGGTGCAGAACACCAGGCTGATGGTGGCCGAGTCGCTGGGGTTCAACCGGTCCTACAGCGACCCGACGCTCAACGACGCGGCGGCGCGCACCAACATCGGGTACGTCGGCGGCCACATCTACGGCCAGGAGAACGGGCCGAACCTCTCGCCGTACCCGCTCGCCGCGCAGTACGGCAAGAACCAGTGGATGACGGAGTGGAACTACCACCAGGCGGACGGCAACGGCTCGACCATCTGGGGGGACCCGTCGAACGCCGCCGCCTGGAACGAGACCCTCGACAAGGTCATGTACACCGTGGACCGGTCGATGCAGGCCAACTGGAGCGCGTACGTCTGGTGGTACGGGCGGCGCTACTACTCGTTCATCGGTGACGGGGAGTCGGCGTTCGGCACCACCGGCGGCGCCGTGCTCAAGCGCGGGTGGGCCTTCTCGCAGTTCTCCAAGTACGTCCGCCCGGGCTACCAGCGGGTCGGCCTGACGAAGAGCTCGAAGGCCTCACCGCTCGACGTCACGGCCTACCAGGGCGACGGCAAGGTCACGCTCGTCATCCTCAACCGCTCGACCAGTGCGGTGAACGGCGCCGTCATCCAGGCGCCGCTGACCATCAGGTCCGCGCTCCACACCATGACGTCGCAGTACTCGAGCCGCGCGCCACGGACCACGAGCGTCAACGGCAGCCAGGTGACGGTCGACGTCCCCGCGCGGAGCATCTCGACGGTCGTCATCACGCTCTGACCCCCGGGGACGCCCGGGGGACCCCGGCGCCTGAGACGGTGGTCCACGCCGAGCTGCGTGGGCCACCGTCTCGGTGGTCGAGGGGCGTGCCAGGTGGCGAGGCCGACGAGCGCGCGAGCGTGGCCTCAGCGCGTGCGGCGCTCGTCCCACGCGACGATGCGCGCCAGGAGGGGCACGGCGGCCGCGAGGGTCTCCCGCTCCGCCGGATCGAGCGCGTCGGCCAGCGCCAGCGTGAGCCAGTCGGTCCGGCGGCGGCGTTCCTGCGCGAGCGCCTCGCGCCCCCGGGCGGTCAGCACCACCGGCGACTTGCGGGCGTCGGTGGGGTCCGTGGACCGCTCGACGAGCCCGTCCTCCTCCAGCGTGCGGACCGTGCGCGCCATCGACTGCGGCCGCACGCGCTGCGCAGCGGCGAGCTCGCTCGTGGTCAGCGGCCCCTCACGGTCGAGGAGCCCGAGCGCCGCGGTGAGCGGCTGGGGCCGCGGGTCCTCGGCGCGGCCTCGTCGGACCAGACGACCGACGTGCAGGCGCAGGTCGGCGGCGAGCTGGGCGTCGTCCATGCGGCCACCCTAGCCTGATCAACAGCGCATCTGCGCAGTCTTGCTTGACATCGGGCGGGGCTCGATAGACAGTTTTGCTGTCTTTCCCCCTCGAGTCAGGAGCACCTCATGCCCGTCGACACGCTCGACCCCGCCACCGCCCTGGTCCTCGTCGACCTCCAGAACGGCATCACCGCGCTGCCGACGGTGCACGACGCGTCGCTCGTCGTCGCGCGTGCCGCGCTCCTCGCGGAGGCAGCGCACCGCGCCGGCCTGCCCGTGGCCCGGGTGCGGACCGCGTTCTCGAGCGACGGCGGCGACGTGCTCCGCGGGCGCACCGACTCTCCCGGGCCCGCGGTGACCCAGGCCGCGGACTTCGCCGAGCTCGACGCGCGTGTGCCGAGCGACCCTGCCGACCTCGTCGTCACCAAGCGGGGGTGGGACGCGTTCACGGGGACCGAGCTGGACTCGCGGCTGCGTCGCCGGGGCGTGCGGTGCGTGGTGATCGCCGGGATCTCGACGAGCATCGGCGTCGAGTCCACGGCCCGCACGGCACGCGAGCTGGGATACGAGGTCGTCGTCGCGCACGACGCGGTGACGGATCTGGTGGCCGCGGCGCACGCCACCAGCCTGGGGGTGATCCTGCCGAGGATCGCGCGCCTGGACACGGCTGAGGCGATCGCCCAGTGCCTGGCGGGGGAGCGCTGAGTCCGTTCCGCCCGTGCCGGGGACACCTATCGTCCTGGTATGACGGACGACACCGCACGAACCGCCGGCGCGCCCAGCCCGGTCCGCCAGCTGCGCCTCGTGGTGGAGGCTGCCGACTACGACGAGGCCGTGACGTTCTACCGCGACGTGCTCGGCCTGCCCGAGCAGGCGGCCTTCGAAGGGGACGGCGACGCGCGCGTCATCATCCTCGACGCCGGCCGCGCCACCCTGGAGATCGCCAACCCCGCTCAGAAGCGCATGATCGACGACGTCGAGGTAGGGCGGCAGGTCGCACCCCACCTGCGGGTGGCGTTCGAGGTGGACGACGCCGTGGCGACCACCCGGGCGCTGACCGACGCGGGCGCACAGGAGCTGGCCCCGCCCACCCGCACGCCGTGGCAGTCGTTGAACGCCCGCCTGGACGCGCCGGCCGGGCTCCAGATCACGGTGTTCGAGGAGCTCGAGTCGCTCGACGCGCGTTCCGGCCGGCCCGGGTTCGGCACCGCCGACACCCGCGACTGACCGCCGCACCCTCGGACGCGCCCGTGCTACCCAGGAGCCCCTGCGGGCACAGGAGTGCCGCCTCCCGGGGCTCGGGCGGGCACGGCCCGACCCCTAGCATCGCGCCGTGACCGACTCAGCACCCCCGTTCGTCGTCCCCCGTCCCGATGCGCTCGACGCGTTGCGGGAGATCGACCTCGTCCTGGCGTCGCTGCACGCGATCGCCTCCGACGAGCACGCCCGCGACGACGACTGGTACGGGCGCGAGCCGGCGCGGTTCGTCGATGGCTGGCGCGTGACGCGCCGACTCGCGCACGCCCGGCGGCTGCTGGACCCCGGGTTCGACCACGACATCGGCCCGGACGGCATGGACGAGGCGGAGCGGGCGTGCGCCGGCTCGCCGTACTGGGTGTCGTCCGAGACGCCGGCGCCCGGCCGCTGAGCCAGGACGGCCGGGCCGCGCAAGGGCCGCACGGGCGGGTTCAGAGCGGATCGCCGAGGACCCGGGCGAGCGCGGCACGTCCCGCCGGACCCCACGCCGGCTTCCCCCCGGGCAGGCCGCGCTCGCCGTTCTGGCCCATGAGGATGAGGAACAGGCTCTTCAGCGCCGCCAGGCCGCGGGCTCGGCGGATCGTCGCGTCGTCCGCCCGCGAGTAGCCGTCGAAGAACCGGGCGGACGACCCTGCCGGCAGCAGCAACCACGCCGCGGCGAGGTCCCACGCGGGGTCCCCCGCGAACAGGTCGCCGAAGTCCACGATGCCCGCCAGCGTCCCGTCGGCGACGACGACGTTCGCCGGGTGCAGGTCCCCGTGCACCCACACCGGCGGGCCCTGCCAGGCAGGCGCGGCGACGGCGTCCTCCCACACGGCACGGACGTCGCGGGCCGCGCAGCCGAGTGCGGCGGGGTCGACGGACTCGAGGAAGTGGGTGAACCCACCGGTGCACTCCCGCGGGTGCGCACCCCGGTCGACCCCCGCCGGTGCGTCGGCGGGCGCTTCGACGTGCAGCGCCCGGAGGAACGCCGCCAGGGCGTCGGTCGCGTGCGCGGCGCGCGTGATCGTGGCACGGTCCAGCGGTTCACCGGGGACCCATGTGACCACCGTCCAGAGCTTGGCCGAGCGCGCGGAGGGCGCGCCGTGCCGCACCGGGACAGGGACCGGCAACGGCAGCAGCGGTGCGAGGAACGGCAGCCACCGACGTTCCTTGAGCTGGTGGTCCGGGCTGGTGTCCATGCGCTGGATCCGCACCGCCAGATCAGTGCCCAGGCGCCACATCTGGTTCCCCCACCCGCCGTCCACCTCGACGAGGGGCAGGTCCGCGAGGTCGGGGTGCTGCTCGCGCACCAGGTCGCGGATGAGCTCCGCGGTGATCTCGGACGCCATGCGGCGTCACGTTAGCCGGTGCGTGGCTGGGATGCTCTGGTCGTGCCGACGCGCGTCTGTCGGGCCGCAGGCGGCGCCCCTCGTCGGAGGACCGAGGCAGTCGCTTGACCTTCACACCATGTCAGGGCCCACCGGGCGGATGGTCACGCGGTCGGCGGACGAGCTATTGCCCCTTCCGTCCTCCGGCACCGACCTGCCCATGCCGATAGCGGGGGTGGACACCAACCTCTGGAGGTCACGGCAGTGGCACGTACCTACCCCGAGCATCCCGCCTTCCCCGAGGACGGCGGCGCCGAGCAGGCCGTCTGGCAGGCGCTGCGCGACCACCTGCCTGACGACGCGGTCCTGCTCGCGGGCACCGCGTTGCAGGACGGGGCGAAGGAACGCGAGATCGACCTGCTCGTCGTGTGGCCGGGCCTGGGGCTCGCGGCGATCGAGGTGAAGGGTGGGCACGTCACGCGCGCGGACGGGCAGTGGTGGCAGGGCTCCGGTGAGGGGCGCCATGCGATCGACCCGGTGGGGCAGGTGCAGGACGCGAAGCACACGCTGCTCGCGCTGCTGCATCGGCACGGTCTCGCGGCGGCGCGGGCACGGGCCGCGCACCTCGTCGCGCTTCCGCACACGTTCGTCCCAGGGGGGTGGGACGCACCGGAGCTGCCTCGCACGATGCTGCTCGACCGGGGCGACGTCACCGACGGCGGGCGGGCCGTCCACCTCGTGCGTCGGGCGATCGACGAGCACGGGGCTGGGCGGGCTCCGCTCGACGAGCCGTCGGCCGAGTCCCTCGTCGAGTGGCTGACCGGCGGGTTCCCCTCGCAGTCCGAGGCGCTCGCGGTGGCCGCGCAGTACGAGGACCACCTCGACCGGCTGACTCGCGAGCAGGCGCAGGCCATGCGCTACCTCGACGCGGTGCGCCGGGTGCACGTCGTCGGTGGGGCGGGCACGGGCAAGACGTGGCTGGCCCTCGAGCACGCCCGTCGCCGCGCGAAGGCGGGCGAACGGGTCGCGCTCATGTGCTACTCGCGAGGGCTGGCCCGGTACCTCGAGCGGACGACCACGCAGTGGCCGGTGCGGGAGCGTCCGGCGTACGTCGGGCTGTTCCACGAGCTGCCGGTGCGCTGGGGTGCGGCACCCGGCGACGACGCCGACCCGACCGACTGGGAGGAGCGCCTGCCGTGTGACCTCGGGGAGCTGGCCGCGCAGCGGCCGGAGAGTGACCTGTTCGACGCGGTCGTCGTCGACGAGGCGCAGGACTTCGGCGACGCGTGGTGGCCGGCACTGCTGCGGTGCCTGCGCGACCCCGACGGCGGAAGGCTGACGGTGTTCTCCGACGACGGGCAGCGCGTGTTCCCGCGCTCGGGCACCGCGCCGGTCGAGCTCACCGTCGTCGAGCTCGACGAGAACCTGCGCTCCACCAAGCAGATCGCCCAGCTGTGCGGTGCGCTGCACGAGGGCGTCACTCGCCCGCGTGGCTGGCCCGGCGCGCCGGTGCGCGTCGTGGACGTGCCGTTCGAGGAGGCCGTCGGCGCCGCGGACGACGCTGTCGAGGCGCTGCTCGACGAGGGCTGGGAGACCGGGCAGATCGCGCTGCTCACTACCGGGCGGCGCCACCCGATGCAGGTCGAGACCGTCGGGATGGCCGGGTACCAGGAGTACTGGGACGGGTTCTTCGCCGGTGAGGACGTGTTCTACGGGCACGTGCTGGGGTTCAAGGGGCTCGAGCGGACGGTCGTGGTGCTGGCGGTCAACGGGATCCGGGACGCGGCGCGGGCTCGGTCGATGATCTACACGGGGTTGTCACGAGCGCGTGTGTTGCTCGTGGTGGTGGGGCCGCTCGGGTACGTGGAGGAGGTTGGCGGAGAGGCGGTCAGGAGGCGGTTGGGGGATGCCTGGGCGTGGGCGGCGGCGTCCTCGACCGGGTGAGAATCGCCCGGGCGGGCGCGCAGTCTCCTGAACCTCGTGTCCGCCGGCCGTGCCTCTGCGACGATGCGGGCACGGCGGGCGCGCGGAACACGTCGCGCTCGGCGCCGCTTTTCTCGCGTAGGTCCGCGAGGCGGCCTACGCATGGCGCTCAACGACGAGGAGACGGCGTGCAGATCAGCGAGCGACTTGAGGCCCTCCTGGCACCGGGGGACGAGCAGGTAGCGGTGGCGGCTCTCCGGCGCTACTTCGCGCCATTGCCGGCGGGCGGCTTCACGGGTGCCTACTTCGAGCGGCTCGGAGGCGGAGGGGACCGGCCTGACGTGGCCAATACGTTCACCTCTGACGACATCGTGGCCGTGTCGATGCTCTCGGTACCTGTCCCCGCAGCCGCGGCGCTGCAGCTCCTCGAGGCGCGTGGACCGGAGCTGAGCGACCTACTCGCGAAGATTCCGACGGACGTGGCGTTCGCCGAGCTCACGGCCGACGAGGTGGGCGACGTCTGGTCCGTGCGGGACGCCTACCGAGAGCTCCTGGCTGTCCCAGGGATCGGCGAGACCACCGCCACCAAGCTGCTCGCACGCAAGCGACCGCATCTCGTCCCGATCCTCGACGCCGTCGTCACTGCCGAGTTGTCCGTCGTCAAGGGCCGGTATTGGGTGCCGTTGCACGCATGGCTGACCGCGGACGGCCGCGCCCAGCACCGACGTCTCGAGGAGCTCCGTCTGGCGGCGGGGCTCGGGCCGGAGGTGTCGGTGCTGCGTGTGTTCGACGTGCTCGCTTGGATGGTCGGCAGTGGATACCTGACCTCGTAGAGCCCTATCAGCTGAGCCGTCGCACCTCGCTCGTGTACTTCGGGAAGGCCGTGGCGAAGAGCTCGGCAGTGCTCACGAGCCAGTGCGCGAGGCCGGGGGCGAAGTTCTCGTCCCGCCAGTCCCCGACATGCCGCAGCGCAATCCTGCTGGCCTTGTATGCGGGGTTCTCGTGCCACTCCAGGGTGCCTCCGAGTGCTTCCTCGATCTCCTCACAGCGTGCGTGCAACTGCGCGAAAGAGCGCCTTGTCGTCCCGGACGTAGAAGGAGCACTGGACGCCTGAAGGGTCACGGGAGCTGAGTGAGAGGACGACGACGCAACCGGGGACGCCGACGTTGACGTCGACGGCGTCCTGGGTCGACGGGCTGGGCCAGTATCGGACGACCGCGTCCGTCGACTCGCCGAGGTCTCGCACCTTCTGAAAGAACGCCTGCCAGTGGGCCAGCAGTGGCCGGGTGTCGGAGGCCCGCCAAGCGGGCGCCTCGTCGGGGACCTCGAGCCCGACGAGGGAGGCAAGTTCTGCGGCGTCGACGAACAGCTCGGTGTCGGCACGTCCTTCAGCGTCGAATCTCAGGCCTTCGGCTTCGAGGTACGCGCGGGGTTCTTCGGTGCGGGCCGGGTCGAGCCACCGGAAGCCGGGCGAGATGGTCCCGCCGGTCTGCAGGACGCGCCACACCCCCTGCATGAGGTGCGTGATGATCGCCGCAACCGGCTGAGGGTAGGAGCCTGCGACGAGCGCGACCTCCCCGTAGGACGTCCACCGGCCGGCGGGGATCTCGGCGACGATCGAGGCGACCAGCCGACGGGTCGCCGAGGGTTCCTCGTCGCTCCCGCCGCTGAGGCCCTCGTTCGGTCCCGGCCAGAGCTGGATGGTCCGCTCGGCCAGCGCCGCGCCACGCGCGTCTATCTCCGCCACGCTCCAGGTCTCGCTTGCAGCGACTCCGCGGTTCATGTGGAGGCCCGAGTCGGCAAGCATGGACCGCTTGGCGGAGAAGGGCCGGTTGCTCAGCTCGCTGTTGTAGCCGGTGAGCGTGAGGTTCCCCAAGGTGTGGACGACGCGCTCGTGCTCGGCCCTGACGTCCGCGTCCTCGGGCAGCCCTGCGGCGAACTCCCGGCGGGCGGCGTCGGTCGGCACCTGGGGCAGGACGTGCTCGATCGTGAGGCGCGTGGGGTCCACGGCTTCCTTGGAGCCGTGGGACCCCTCGATCCAGTGGAGGATGAGCTTCTTCTGCGCCGCGCGGCCCTGCCAGTAGAACGCCACCACCCCGACAGCTCCGCGGATCTGCGCGTCGGTGGCGAAGTGCCTGCGCCCGCGCGACAGGTAGTCGCGTAGCGCGACGTCCACGGCCGGGGCGTCGGTGACCGCACCGACGGCCTGCAGGAGGCTGCGGTTGAGGCCGGCGGTCGCGCGACCGACGACGATGCGTCGCACGAAGTACGACTCCAACGTCAGCAGGGCTGCCGCGACCTGGGTGGACGTCGCGGTGCCCGCGGCTCGCCGGGCGAGGAGCGCCATGACGACGGGGTAGGCGGTGGTCGAGCCCCAGGCCCGGATGCGTTCGAGGCGCAGACGGATCGCCGGGTCGGGCTCGCGTGACGGGTCGAGGATCGTCGCGAGGAGGTCGCCGAGAGCGGCGATGCGTCGGACCTCGGACTCGATCTGCTCCGGCCCCGCGAGCTTCTCCAGGCGCTTCTGCTGGCCCGCGTAGGTCTCCGACTGCTTGGCGCGCTCGTCACGTTGGGCCAGGTCCAGCCAGAACAGTAGTTCCAGCTGGTCCGAGGTGAGCTTCTTCTCCAGCGGCAGCCAGACGGTGTCGTAGACGTCCTCGCCCCGCTCGCCGAGGCGCATGAACAGGTAGTTCTTCAGCAGGTCCGACTGGTTGAGCTGCAGGCCGGTGTTGTTGAGCGACTCGAAGATGCGGTGCGCGTTGTCACCTGGCTCGGCGGTCACGACGACGACGGCCAGCCCGTGGACGACGGCGTGCTCGATCTCCTCGAGATCGTGGGGGTCGTCGGGGTCGTCCGCGGCGGCTATCTTGGCCCGGAAGTGGTTGTACGCGACGCCGATGCGATCGGGGCCACCGGCATCCGGCGAGCGTGTCAGGACCGCCTTGTACGCCTCGCGGTCGGCCTGCGTGGGCAGCACCTTGGCGGGCTTGCCCTTGTCGTAGACGTTCGCCAGGTACTGGGCGTGGATGCCCTCCGCGCTCTCGGCATCGCCGGTCTCGGTGAGGTGGTCGCGCAGCGCCGCGAGCAGGAGCGTGAGTGTCGTCAGCCGCTGCTGTCCGTCAACGACGAGCAGCTTCGACATCCCGACCGCGGCGGCGAGGCGCTGGAGCTCGGATGCCAGTGCGCGCCACACAGTCGCCCATCCGACTCCGAGCCGGCGGGCGAGCCAGCGATCGTGGCGTGCTCACGACGCAGCTGAGCGACCGCCCACCTCACCGACCGGCGGTGACGAACCCCGCGCGCGGCCGGCCAGGGCCGGGACCTGCCCGGTGAACGGCCCGCACGGGCACGTCGCCTCGGGACAGCGGCAGCGTCGTTGCCGCCAGGCGACTCAACGCGCACGTCGCCGTGCGGCACGTCCCGCAGCAAACCGCACCCGCCGACCCCGCGGTCCGGGCAGCACTCCAAGTGCCAAGGCGTCGAGATGCCGCCCGCATCACCGCCACGCCTCGCGTCACGGGCTCTACCTGGACGCCGTCCAGGCCCAGCAGACCGTCACAGCGAGCACAGGGATCGGTCGTTGGGCGCGCGTCGGCGCGGCCCGTAGCGTGAGACGCGTCGGGGTCCTCGAGATGGATCGGGTTGCGTGACTGCTTCTGATCCTCGGGACCTCGACCCCTACTCTCCGCTCAAACCGCCGAGCCAATCAGGCCCCACCGCGTGGCGAAGAGCCCTTCACCCTCCGCGGGCCAGCCCTGGTGTGCGGCCAGGATCGCCCGTCCCACGGCGGCCCCGAGCTCCAGCGGCACAGCGTTGCCGATCTGGCGGGCGACCTGCTCCCGGGTGCCGGCCCAGACGTAGTCGCCTGGGAAGCCCTGGAGTATTGCCGCCTCGCGGTGGGTGATGACGCGGTGCGACTCGGGGTGCAGGTAGCGGCCCTTCTCGGGCTTGAAGAACTCGGTGCGGATCGTCACGGACGGCCTGTCCCAGTGGAGCCGCCCCATGACATCGCCGGAGCCGCTCGTGTGCTTCCTCCAGCACGGTGCCTTGAGGTCGTCCGGAAGGTCGAATCGGTTGCCGCCGTACGGGATGACTGCGAACCGTTCCAGGGACAGCTGACGGTAATGGCGGCCGATCTGCAGCTCGTCGGTCGCCAGCCCGCCCGGCATGGTGTCTCCGTTCACCGTGACTGTCCTCGTCGGCCAGACATCGGTCTCCGGCTCGGGGAGCCCTCGGATGGCCTCGGCCACGGTCCGGTGGCGTCCCACATGGGTCGGTGCGGGCCACCCAGGGGCCGGGACGTCCTCGCGGTGGCCGATGAGGATCGCGCGCTTGCGCGCCTGGAAAGAGCCGTAGTCCGCCGCGTTGACGACCCGGGCGCTGAACGACCAGTCCTCGAGCATGCCGCCCGGAGAGGTCGCCCGCCTGAAGAGGGCGAACTGCTCCGACTTCATGAACGATGCGACGTTCTCCACGACGAACCACTTCGGCTGCGCGCGCACGATGGTCTTCGCGTACTCGTACCACAGCGCATTGCGCTCGTCCTCGGCGTCCTGCTTGCCGAGCGTCGAGAACCCTTGACAGGGCGGACCGCCGACGATGACGTCGACGGACGGGACGTCGTACTGATCGAGCCATTCCTGGATCGGCCCCGCAAAGACCTCGGTCCCCGGGTGGTTGAGCTTGTAGGTCGCCGCAGCGGCGCGGTCCATCTCGACGGCGGCGATGCTGCGGAACCCGCCTGGCGAGGTGACGCCGGCGCTGAGGCCGCCGGCACCGGCGAAGAGGTCGAGAACCGTGAGGGTCTCAGCCGCTGGTGGTGTCCCGGTCGTCACGACGGTAAGGCTACGACGGCACGCGCGAGCGGTGGGCAACCCGCCACGCGGGGGAGACCGGGAACGGTTAGCGTCCCGCTGTGGTCGGTCCGATGGAGCCCGGGGATGCAGGCGGCGTTCCCTTACGGCCGGCGCCGCATGTACTCGTTCCGTCGTCCCCCGCGGTGTCGGCCCGCATGTCACGCCAGCACCGGCGCGACACCTCGCCCGAGCTCGCGCTGCGGCGCGCCCTGCACCGGCGCGGGCTGAGGTACCGCGTCGACGCCACCCTTCCGGGTATCCCGCGCAGGCGGGCCGACGTGCTCTTCCCCAGGGCCCGTCTCGTTGTCTTTGTCGACGGCTGCTTCTGGCACGCGTGCCCGCTGCACGCCACCCAGCCCGCCGCGAACGGCGAGTGGTGGCGCGCCAAGCTCGAGGCGAACGTCGCCCGGGACCGCGACACGGACGCTCGGCTCACCGCGTCGGGGTGGAGGGTGCTGCGGTTCTGGGAGCACGCCGACATGGAGGCCGCAGCCGGCGCTGTCGAGACGGCCTGGCTGGCCGGGCGCGAGTAGTTCACCCGCGTGGCCGATTGCTTCTCACCCGCTGCGCGCCGAGAGAGTGTTGACATGAGTGCGAGAACGAAGTCACCTTGGCCGTGGCGGAGGCCCCTCGGGCGCCAAGGAACGGAGGACCTCCGAGGCGCACGTGCCGCCGCGCGTCTCGAGCCCACGGCTGCCGTGAAGTCCCGGGTCCGCAGCACAGACGGGGCCGGAAGCTGGACCTGGACGACGCCATGCACGAGTGCGAGGACCGTGACACCGCGGGCGGATGGGGGCCCCGGACGGGAGTGACGGCAGGGTCGCCGCCCGCGTGCGCCTCGGACCCCGTTTCGCCCGAGCCAATGGGCGGTCGTGCCGGAATGCGAGCACAAAGTGCCTAGGAACTGTCGAACAAATGTGCGAATGATGGATGTCGAGGCTGCTTTGTCAGTGGCATGATGCAGGATTCGAGCGCGCCGGTGAATGCCGGCCGTTCGTAGGAGGGCAACGCGGAAATGGCATGGAATCCGTCCGGCGGGAACCTCGCCGACGTCGTGCGGGCGCAGACGGCCGCCTGCCTCGAGGTGTACGCGCGAGATGCGAAGCGGATCGAGGAGGACGCCAACAACGAGCGACGCATCGCCGAGGGCGGCTACCGTGACCGGCAGCTGCACGAGCTCGTGCAGAACGCGGTGGATGCCGCTCGCGACGGCGGTGGCCGGATCGAGGTGCGGCTGGCGCGGGACACGCTCTACGTCGCCAACGACGGCGAGCCGTTCACCGCACAGGGCGTCGAGGCCCTCATGGCGTCCGACCTCTCCTCGAAGGCGGACGACCGGATCGGCCGGTTCGGCATCGGCTTCAAGTCCGTCCTCGCCGTCACGGCCGAGCCGCGCGTCTACAGTCGCTCCGTCTCGTTCGCCTTCGACCGTGCCTGGTCGGAGAGCACCATCCGCGCAGCGGGGCTGACTGCGCCTCGCTACCCGGTGATGCGCGTTGCGCGTCTCGAGGACCCGCGAGCGGCCGCCGAGCGGGACCCGGTGCTCGCGGAACTCATGTCCTGGGCGACGACCGTCGTCGTCCTTCCCGCGCTCACCCAGCTGGGCTCCCTCAAGCGCGATCTGCTGGCGTACCGGGGTGAGTTGCTGCTCTTCTCGCGCCACATCCAGGACCTCCGGCTCCGGATCGACGGCATGGCGGATCAGCGGGTGACAGCGAATGAGCGGGCGGGTGGCCTCGTCGACCTGGTGAGCGAGGAGGGCGTGAGCACCTGGAAGGTCCTCTCCACGGTCTGGGCGCCGACGGCGGAGGCGCGCGCGGACGGCGGCCGGATCGCCGACAGGGAGCGAGTGCGTCTGGACTGGGCCATGGCCGTCACCGGCAAGGAACGCACGCGCGTGGGGGAGTTCTGGGCGTACTTCCCGACCGAGGCGAGAACGACCATGTCCGGCATCATCAACGCGCCTTGGCGACTGTCCGACGACCGCACCAATCTCCTTCAGGGCGCCTTCAACAGAGGGCTCCTGGAAGAGGTGTTCCCTCGGCTGCTGGCGAGCAACGTCGCCGAGCTCGTGGACGAGGACGACCCCGCGTCATTCCTCGACCTGCTGCCAGCGCGTGGCAAGGAAGGGCGCAGCTGGGCGGACGACGTCATCAACGAGCCGGTGTTCGACGCGCTCCGTCGCACCGCGTGCCTGCCGGACGTCACCGGTCGGCTCAGGCTGCCCTCAGAGCTCGACTTCGCTCCTGAGGGCATCGAGCCCGCCTGGGTGGACGAGTGGTCCCGTGCCCCGCAGGCGCCGACGGCGAACTGGGTGCACCCGCACACGCTGTCGACACCCGAACGGCGCCTCAAGGTCAGGCGTCTGGCCGACCCGGAGGGCAAGCGCAACTCGACCGCGAAGGCGTGGGTCGAGGCGCTCGCACGCCAAGGAGATCTCGAGTCGTGCGCAGCGGCGATCCAGCTTGCCGGTCGTATCGTCCGTGAGGCGGGCCCTCAGGCTGCCGGCAACCACACCAAGGCCCAGATCGTGGAGGACATCCGCAGAGCGCGGATCGTGCCGCTCGAGGACGGTGGGCTGGCTCCGGCGGTCAAGGGTCGGGTCTTCATCCGCTCCGGTCCCGAAGACGCCGCGGGCGTCTTCGTCGAGCCTCGTCTCGTGGACATCCCCGGCATCGTCGAGGCTCTCCGCGATCTGGGCGTCACCGTCCTCGACAAGCGGGCCGAGCTCGAGGCCGCCGTCCTCGACGCCGCCCGCCACGGCAAGGACGCCTGGAGGCGGGTGTGGGCCATCACGCGGCAGGTGTCGCGCGACGTCGCGAGAGAGGTGCTTGAGACGGGCGCGTCCGGTCCCGTCCAGGCATTCATCCGTGTCCGGACCGCAGCAGGAGGGTGGGTCGGGCTCGACGACGCGCTCCTCGCCGGCGCGGTGGTGCCGTCCCACGGTCGCCGGGACGCGCAGTTCCTCATCGATCCGGTCTTCCATGCTCCCGATGTGGAGCTCCTGCGAGAGCTCGGAGCAGTCAGCGAGCCGCAATGGCGCCCTTCCGGGCAGGTCCGATCCGGATGGTTGGCCGATTACCGCGAGGCGGCGAGGGTCGCGTTCAGATCTCGTAACGCCATCGACGTCGACTCGTCGGAGATCCTCGTCGAGGACCGGATGGTCCTATCACCTCTCGGGATCCTCGACGGCCTTTCGCCGGAGGGGCGTCTAGAGCTGACGCGTTCCGTGCTCGCCAAGGGGGCGATCCCCAGTTGGCGGGTCCGGCACGCCACCGACTCCCGGCTGAAGGCGATCCATTACCGTCCACCCGAGATCTGGATGCTCCGCAGACGGGGCATGATCGACAGCTCAATGGGGCCGATGGTGCCCCGTGATGTGCTCGTTCGCGGTGACGACCACCGACCCGACGTCTTCCCGGTTGCGATGGATCTCCCCGTCGAGCTCGCCGAGCAGCTCGGGGCTCGTACGTCTCTCAGCGCCTACGGTGCGGACCAGTGGGTGCGCCTCAAGCAGATCGCGGACTCTTGGCCGGAGGACGAGCGGCGCTACGAGTTCTACACGTACCTTCCGGGGCGTCTCGAAGCCCAGGAGCTGGTTGTGCGTGTCGGGAGCCGACGGGAGCGCGTGCATGCGCGCAACGTCGGCGTCACCGGGAGCCTCGCCGTCTACGAGTCCATGCTCGAGGCGCAGGTGCCTGCGATGGTGGTCGCAGACGGCGACGTCGAGCGCTTCGTCGAGCACTGGGAGATGCCGAAAGGCAAGGACCTCTTGCGCGAGGAGGTCGTTGCGGAGGAGACCGGAGAAGCCGTCTATCTCACCGACGAGTTCCCGCCGCTCAGGAACCACCCGAGCCTCGGGGCGGAGGACCTTGACGTCAAGCTCCAGCGGTGCAGCCGCATCGTGCAGCTGGTCGCGACGCCGCAGGGACAGGTCGAGAGGCCGATCCAGCAGCGGCGGGAGCCCGGCCGGGTGCTCGTGACCGCGACCGAGCCGTCGAAGACGCTGCTGCAGGTCTCACACGCCCTCAAGCTGGAGATGTCGTCTCAGGACGTGGAGCGCGTGCTCCGAACCATGGAGGACATGCGGGCGTCCCAGCACAAGGTCGCGGTTCGCCGAGCAGCGCGCACAAGCCCTGAGCACGGCCTCGTCACCGCGGTCGGTGCCGAGGCGCTGCGGGCGCAGGTCCCTCGCCAGGCGCTCGAGATGCTCTCCACGGGCGGTGACCTCGAGGACGAGGAGCTTGCGCGGCTCGTGCTCTCCGTGCACGGGGTCGGGGTGCTCAGGGTCCTGCGAGCTGCGCTCGACGAGAAGGGCCTGGAGCCGCCGCGTGAGTTCGCCGGCAGGCAGAAGGAGCGGAAGTGGGTCGCCGACCTCGGACTCCCCGCCGAGTGGGCGGGGTTCCCGGCACGGGAGTCGCCTGCGCGAGAGGCGATCGAGGGCCCCGTCGAGCTCAAGCCGCTTCACGACTACCAGATACGGGTCACGGAACGGATCCGATCCCTGCTCCTGGGGATCGGCCGTCAGCGCGGTGTGGTCTCGCTCCCGACCGGAGCCGGCAAGACGCGCGTGACCATCCAGGCCCTCGTCGAGGAGATCGCCCGTGGTCGCCTGGCAGGGCCGATCCTGTGGATCGCGCAGTCCGAGGAGCTCTGCGAACAGGCGGCAGAGAGCTGGACCTACGTCTGGCGCGCGCTCGGGCCGGGGCCGATGGTGCTCGGTCGATTGTGGGGCCCGAACGAGGTGGAGGAGGAGCCCGACGGTACCCAGGTCGTCGTCGCGACCGACGCCAAGCTCAAGTCCATCATCGACACCCGCTCCGAGCAGTACACCTGGCTGCGTGAGCCGACCGTCGTCATCGTGGACGAGGCGCACACGTCCGTCAGCCCCACGTACACGAGCATCTTCGACTGGCTGGGGCGCGGGGCGAAGGCCACGGAGGCGAAGCCACTCATCGGGCTCACCGCCACACCGTTCCGCGGGACGTCCGACGAGGAGACCCAGCGCCTGGTCAAGCGGTACGACAGCCACCTGCTCGACGACGGCGTCCTCGGTGAGGACCCCTACCGGACGCTGCGGGAGATGGGCGTCCTCGCCCACGTCGAGAAGCGCACCCTGGACGGCGCGACCGTCGACTTCACCGAGGCCGAGCTCGACGAGATCACGAGCATGGGGCGGTTCCCTCGTCGGCGCGAGCAGCAGCTCGGTGACGACCACGACCGCAACCGTCGAATCGTCGAGTCGATCCTCGACCTGCCGGACGACTGGCCCGTGCTCCTGTTCGCCCCGTCGGTGGAGAACGCACGTGCGCTCGCGGCGCTCCTGTCGCACCGTGGTGTGCCGGCCGTGTCGATCTCGAGCGGCACGGAGACACCCGCTCGCCGGCACTACATCGACCAGTTCCGCAAAGGGTCGATCCGCGTCCTCACCAACTACCAGGTGCTCACCCAGGGATTCGACGCCCCTGCCGTGAAGGCGGTCTACGTGTGCCGGCCGACGTTCAGCCCGAACGTCTATCAGCAGATGGTCGGGCGAGGTCTCCGCGGCACCCTCAACGGCGGATCCGAGAAGGTCCTCATCGTCGACGTCGAGGACAACCTCAGCATGTACGGCGACCAGCTGGCGTTCCGCGCCTTCGAGAAGCTGTGGCGACAGTGAGCGCGCCGCTGCTCGACCTCAGTCAGCGGGCGGCTGTGGAGGTCGACGTCTCCGTGCGGCAGGTCGTCATCGCCGGGCCGGGCTCGGGCAAGACAGAGGTCGTGTCCGCCTTGGTCGAGCACCTCGTGGTCGAGGAGCAGGTCGACCCCGAGATCTCCCTGCTCGTCCTGAGCTTCTCCCGCGCTGCGGTCCACGCCGTCACGCGCCGGCTCCGGGCGGCCGACGTCCAGGCGGTGGCTGCGGTCCGCACCATCGACTCGCTCGCTCAGCGGATCGTCCGGGAGGCGTACGGCGAGGAGATCGCCGGCAGGAACGTGTTCGACCGACGGATCGCACGAGCGACGCAGGCGCTTCAGGCCGGCGCCTGGGACCGTGTCCGCGAGCTCGAACACGTCGTCGTGGACGAGGTGCAGGACGTCGTCGGGCTGCGGGCGGAGTTCGTCTCGGCGCTCCTCGCCGCACTCGGTGACGGCGCGGGCTTCACGCTCCTCGGTGACCCGGCACAGGCGATCTACGACTTCCAGCTGACGCCCGAGCATCCAACGACGAGCGGGGAGCTCGTCGCGCGGGTCGAGGCGATGCCAGGCGTCCAGCAGCGTGTGCTCCTCGGCTCCTATCGGGCGGGCACCCGCGACGCAGCGGCCGCCGTCGCCCTCCGTGAGCTGGGCGACCCCTCGCTCAACGGCGCCGAGGACGACATCTGCGATTTCCTCCTCGGCGTCACACCCGTCGACGACGAAGGGATCCGTGAGCTCGCACGCCACCAGGGCGGCGGTCTCGTGGTGCTCACGGCGACCAACGGCCAGGCGCTCATGGAGGCCGAGGACCTGTGGAAGCAGGGGGTGCCCGTTCAGGTACGACGCCCACTCACCGCGCCGGTCACGGATGCCTGGGTGGCGGATGTACTCGGCCGGGCCGGGTCCTGGGATCTCGCGTCGCTCACGGAGGCCATGGGCGACGCAGGGATTGCCGTGGAACGGTGGCGAGGCGTCCGCGGTTGGGGACGGCCAGGGTCGAGGGCCGTCGAGACGCGCGAGGTCGCGCGTCGGCTCCGGAGCGGATTCGTGCCGGCCGAGCTGCAACCGAAGGACCCTGATGTGCCGGTGGTCTCGACGGTGCACCGATCGAAGGGTCTCGAGTACGACACCGTGGTGTTCGCTCAGTACGACGACCGCCGTGACACCGACGAGGACCCGGCGCAGATGGCGCGAGTCCAGTACGTCGCCCTCACCCGCGCCCGCTTCCGCCTCCTTCGCATCGAGCGAAACCGCTACCCGCACCTCGTGAGGCGCGACGAGCGCACGGGGCGCTGGCTGCGCTGTTGGCAGCGCCGCGGCAGTGTGAAGGCGGTTGAGATCCGCGGCGACGACCTCGAGCGGACCAGACCGCCGGGAGAGGACGTCGCGCGCGCCCAGGCGCACCTGCGCTCGCGCGTACGTCCCGGTGACCCTGTCACACTCGTCCACGACTGGACGAGTGTCGACACCCACTTCTGGGACGTGAAGCACGAGGGCGTGACGATCGGCCGCACGACGGCCGCCTTCGGCGAGCAGCTCCGAAGCCTGCTCGGCGGGAACCTCGCCCTCGACCTTCGCGGCGTGCACGTCGAGTGCGTCGAGACCGTCGCCGGTGACCCCGTCGACGACGCTGCGGGTGGGATCGGCAAGTACGGGATGTGGCTCGGGGTCCGACTCGTCGGCCTCGCGGTGCGTGAGTGGAAGGACGAGCTGTGAGTCGCTTGGACCCCTGGTACCGGGCGCGCAGCGCCATGGTGGCTGCACTCGAGCGTGACCTCCTGGGTACGGCCGAGGACGATCACCTCGACGAGCCGCCGCTCGATCGCTTCATCGTCGGCATCCTCCATCCGCCGTCGGACATCGAGATCGAGGACACCGCCGCGCCCCCTGAGGTGGAGACCGGGACGCAGGTGGACGCGGACGTCGACGCAGGCGTGAGCCTCTCGCGCATGCGAGCCCCGTCATCGATGGGCCTGACGTTCGCCGTCGACCCGAGCACTACCGCCGAGGTGGTCGTGACGGTGCGGGCCGATCGCTACGTGCCGGAGGTGAGCGCCGACGTCGTCGACGAGAAGCCGACTGAGGCGAGCGCCGAGGTGGAGGCCGTCGACCGTGTGAGGTCCAGCCGGCCGCGGAGCTGGAACAGGGTCGAAGCGGTCGACCGGTCCTGGGTGTTCGACACCACGGTCCCGGACCATCACAGGGTCGGTGTGGTCGACGGTCTCGAGCTGCGGGTGGTCGTCCGGCCGGCCGACGGCGCGGACGTCTCGATCACAGCCGCTCTGGTCAACACTTTCCGGGGCGAGATGCCGCACGGCACGGACGAGTTCGCGTGGTTCCGTCCGGTAATCCGGGTGGAGGCCGTCGGTGGATCGTTCAGTGAGCGACGCGGTCCGGCCCGCTCGACCCGAGGGAGCGAGGAGGCGAGCGCCGAGCTCCTGTACAGGGACGCCGTCGCGGTCGCCGTCGGGCACGGGTGTGCCGTCACCTGGGACGCCATCCCGACTCGGTGCCTGGAGACCACGTTCCTCCCCCGGCAGGAGGTGAGGGTCTCGCGCGCGGAGCGGGCCGAGCTGCGAGGCCGCTTCGGCATGGCGACGCTCGCGTCCACGGACGACCGCAGCGCACTCCACGACCTGGTCGATGCGTACGACGAGTGGGTTTCGGCTTCCGGCGCCCGAGTCCCCGCGCTCGCCGAGGACATTCGTGGGACCGCTGAGGACCACCTACGGACGGCCCGCGACGCCGCGCACCGCATGCGTCGAGGCATCGAAGTGCTCGACGCCGACGCGAACGCCGCGACAGCCTTCCGTGTCATGAACGAGGTGATGCAGGAGCAGCGCGCGCGTCAGGAGATGGTGCGGTCGGGAGGCGAGACGCCGCCGACCGCGGAGCAGCAGTGGCGTCCCTTCCAGATGGCCTTCATTCTCCTCAACCTCGAGGGCCTTGTGGACCAGAAGTCGGACGAGCGGGAGATCGCCGACCTGCTCTGGTTCCCGACCGGCGGTGGCAAGACCGAGGCGTATCTCGGGCTCATCGCCTTCGTCCTGGCGCTGCGCAGGCTGCGCGGCGGGAAGGGCGGGGGCGGAGGAGTCGGCGTCGTGATGCGCTACACCCTGCGCTTGCTCACATTGCAGCAGTTCGAGCGCGCCGCCGGGCTCGTGTGCGCGCTCGAGAGATGGCGAAGCCGTGCCCTGCCGGACGCGGAGCCTGTCACGATCGGTCTGTGGGTCGGTCGGTCCGGTACACCGAACACCCACGAGGCCGCGTCCGCGGCGCTCAAGTGCCTGCGCGACGGACGGCCGACGGGCGATCACGGAAACCCTCGACAGCTCCTGTCGTGCCCGTGGTGCGGTGCCACGCTCTCGCACGCTGCGTACTCCCTCGACCGTGGTGTCCCGCGACGCCTGCGTGTGCGCTGCCCGGGGGATCGATGCGAGTTCCGAGACGGGCTCCCGGTCCTGCTCGTCGACGAGGACGTCTACGACGTCCGACCGTCGCTCCTCATCGGGACCGTGGACAAGTTCGCGATGATGGCGTGGAACCCCAAGGTCCGGCGCATCCTCGGATCCGATGGCGCGGTCGAGCCACCTGACCTCATCGTCCAGGACGAGCTCCACCTGATCAGTGGTCCCCTCGGCACGCTGGTCGGGCTCTACGAGACGGCCGTCGATGCCGCGGCGACCGGAGTCGCGCGCCCGAAGATCGTGGCTTCGACCGCCACGATCCGGCGAGCCGACGAGCAGGTGAGAGCCGTCTTCGACCGAGAGACGCGCCAGTTCCCGCCCCCGGGCATCGACCCGGGGGACAGCTTCTTCGCGGTGGAGGCGCCGGCGGAGGAACTGCCCGCAAGGCAGTACGTGGGCGTGCTCGCACCAGGCACGAGCCACGCGACGCTGCTCGTCCGGTCGTACGCGGCTCTGCTCCAGGCCGGGAAGGACCTCGACGCGACCGATGAGGTCAAGGACGCTTACTGGACGCTTCTCGGCTACTTCAACAGCCTCAGGGTCCTGGGGGCCGCGTTCATCCAGTCGATCGACGACGTCCCGGCGAGGATTCCCGTGGTCGCACGGCGCGGGGGGTCCGAGGCGCGCGAGATCAACGAACCGAAGGAGCTCACGTCACGCGTGCCCTCCGACGAGGTCCCGCAGCGCCTCAAGGAGCTGAGCACGTCGTTGGGGGGCGACGACTGCCAGGACATCGTCCTGGCGACGAACATGATCTCCGTCGGCGTCGACGTGGACCGGCTCGGTCTCATGGTCGTCATGGGGCAGCCGCAGACGACGTCCGAGTACATCCAGGCCACGAGCCGCGTGGGCCGGAGACATCCGGGCCTGGTGGTGACGTTGTACAACTCGGCACGGACGAGGGATCTCTCGCACTACGAGTCCTTCTTGCCGTACCACCGCGCGCTCTACCGACAGGTCGAGGCCACCGGTGCGACCCCATTCGCACCGCGCGCGGTGGACCGTGGACTGCACGGAGTGCTCGTCTCCCTCGTGCGTCTGCTCGTGCCGGGTGCATCCGAGGACACCGCCGTCGCGGCCGTCACCGACGAGGCGGCGACGGAGAGCATCCGCGAGATCGTCCGCGAGCGGGTCCGCGACGTAGCGCCGGAGGAGGAGCAGCGTGTGCTGGACGCTCTCGATGCGCTGGTCGAGAACTGGAGGGACGCCCTCGACGACGAACGGGTCCAGAAGTATGCCTCCTGGAGTGCCCCGATGGGGGCGCTCATCGTGCCTGCCGGTGGCTCGCCGTTCGGGCGGCAGGAGAACCAGCTCGACCAGTTCCCGGTGAGCGAACCGGCGTGGCCGACTCTCACGAGTCTGCGCAACGTCGACGCCACCAGCTCGCTCTACCAGACGCGGAGGAAGCACAGTGGCCAGTAGGGCGATCGGGGAGGCCCGGCAGAGCCAGCTCGTCACGACGTACGGGGTCGGGAGCCTCTTTCCTGCCGAGGACCAGAGCTTCGTCGTCATGGGGATCGAGTACTGGCCCTCCACGTCACCCCGTCTCGACGAGCCCCGTCTCGCGCGGGCGCTCGGAGTGACCCACTTCCGCACGCCGGCGGCAGGCCTGCGTGGCGGCGACGTGCCGGTCATGCGGTTCCCGCTGGCGCACTACTGCCCGAAGTGCCACGTCCTGGGCCCGCTCAACAGGCTCCAGGACCAGCAGACGATGTGGTGCAAGCAGTGCCAGGGCGCTCGGCTCGTCCCGTCCCGATTCGTGGCGTGCTGCGACGCGGGGCACATCGAGGACTTCCCGTACTACCAATGGGTGCATCGTGGCGAGGAAGCGGAGTCTCAGAGCGCTGACGAGCACAGGCTGAGTCTCCGGATGCTCGGGCGGTCGTCGTCGCTCTCCGACATCGTCATCGGCTGCTCGTGCGGTGTCCAGGCCAAGACGCTGAACGGGGCCTTCGGTCGGAACGCGCTGCCTCCGGTGCGTCGATGCAGTGGTCGTCGCCCCTGGCTCGAGACGGACGCGTCCGACTGCGACCGTCCCTTGCGTGCCCTCCAGCGAGGATCGTCCAACGTGTGGTTCGCAGCCATGCGCTCGACGATCTCCATCCCGCCGTGGTCGACCGCTGCCGCATCGTTCGTCGACCGGCACTGGATGGTCCTCGAGCACCTGCCCGAGGACGCCCTGTCGGCGACGCTCTCGCGGATGGTTGAGAACTCCCCGGGAGTGACGGTGGACGCCGTGCGTGCGATCATCGCGCAGCGTCGCGGTCTCGCGGCGCGCAGCGCGCTCACCGAGGCCGAGCTCCGGCACGACGAGTACAACGCGCTGTGCGCGGGTACGGGGCCGGGCGCATCCCTCGACACGTTCATCTGCGAGGCGCAGGAGGTCGACGCCTCGGTCGCTGACGAGGTTGTTCAGGTCTCGGCGGTCCACCGGCTGCGCGAGGTCCGTGCACTGGCGGGTTTCTCGCGCGTGACACCTGCGGTGCCGCGAGTCGACGACTCGGGTGAGGACGTGGGCGCCGCAGGCTTGTCACCGTTGAGCGAGGCGCCACTGCCCTGGCTCCCCGCCGTGGAGGTGCACGGCGAAGGCGTTTTCGTCAGGCTCCGGGAGGACCGGCTCGCCGAGTGGGAGCGCACGGCCGCGGCCCGTGGCCGGGCCGATGCGATCACCATGGCGCAGGCCCGCAGGGACAGGGCAGCGGGACGGCCCGCGGCGCCACCCGTGGCGCCGAGGACAGTCGTGCTGCACACCCTCGCGCACATGCTCGTCAACGAGCTGAGCCTGCACGCCGGGTACCCGGCGTCGGCGCTGCGTGAGCGGCTCTACGCCGCTCCGGGGCAAGCGGGGATCCTCGTGTACACCGCGTCGTCCGACTCCGCCGGGAGCCTGGGAGGGCTGGCTGCGCTGGCCAAGGAGCGCGTCTTCGCGCCGATCTTCCGCACCGCGATCGAGCACGGCCGGTGGTGCTCCTCCGACCCCGTGTGCGCGGAGTCGCGCGGATCGGGCACCGACAACCTCAACCTCGCAGCCTGTCACGCGTGTGTGCTTCTGCCCGAGACCAGCTGCGAGCACCGCAATGTCCTCCTCGACCGGGTCGCCGTCGTCGGGAGCCAGGAAGTCCCCGATGCCGCCCTCTTCCCGGCGTGACGCCGTCGCCGGCGAGAACGTGGTCCCCGTCCTCGACCTCTTCGCCGGTGCCGGTGGCCTGACCGCCGGCTTTGTGTCCACGGGGCGCTTCAGGTCCGTGGGCGCCGTCGAGCGTGACCCGCACGCCGCCGCCACCTATGCGCTCAACCACGGCGATCACGTCGTCGTCGGGGACATCGCGCAGTACGCCGAGGGCTCGTTCCCGCGTGCCGAGGTCGTTCTCGGTGGTCCGCCGTGCCAAGGCTTCTCGCTACTGGGCAAGCGAGATTCGGACGACCCGCGCAACCGGATGTGGCAGCACTACCTCCGTGTTCTCGAGCGGGTCCGTCCGGCATTCTTCGTCATGGAGAACGTACCGCGGTTCCTCGAGTCACCGGAGTACCAGGCGCTTGCTGCGGAGGCATCTCGAGGAGGGCGCCTTCAGGGCTGGTCCCTCGAGGCATGGGTGCTCAACGCCGCTGATCATGGCGGGGCGCAGAACCGGCGACGGGCATTCTTGGTCGGCCGCCGCGCAGGCACCCGCCCGTTGGGGCGGCCTGACCTCGACGCTCGGCGGACGTGCCTCGCTGACGTGCTCGCGGATGTGGATGTCCGTCCTTCTGCGGCACGGCTGCCCGAGTCGTGGGTCGAGGTGAACGGCGCGCTCCACCCGGGCGCGTTCAAGAGTCACGACCTCCACTTCATGCCTGCCGCGACCCCGTTGTCCCGTGCGCGCTACGAGTCGATCCCGTACGGCGGCAGTCGCAGGGATCTTTCCGACCACCTGCTCGCGGAGTGCTGGCGCGGCAACACGCGCGGCGCGAGCGACGTCATGGGCCGCCTCGTCTGGGAGCGGCCGGCGGTCACAGTCCGGACCGAGTTCTACCGACCCGAGAAGGGGCGTTTCCTCCACCCGACCGAGCACCGCCCGATCACTCATCTCGAGGCCGCTCGCATCCAGGGGTTCCCCGACGACTACCTGTGGGTCGGGACCCGTGCATCGATCGCGCGACAGATCGGGAACGCTGTGCCACCTCCTCTGGCTCGCGCGGTGGCGGGCAGACTGGCAGAGCACCTGTGACCTGGTCGGCCCGTCGGGGGAATTGGGCGGAGAGGCTCGCGCCTGCCACGGTCGCGCAGGACGGTCGCGCGATAACGTGGCCGAGCGTCCTTCGTTCGACTCGACTGCCTGTCGGTGTACGCACCCGTCGGTGCAGCCGCGCAGCGCTGCGCCATCCGCGGACGGTCGACGGATGACGCGCGGAACGTGGGGCCGGTCGGCATCGGGTCCACCGTCGCCGTCAGCCAAACGTCTGGGTAGCGTGGTCCAGCGGGGTGAACGCGGTCTCTGCCCCTAGCTCGTCGTGGCCGAAGCCGCGAAGCTGCTCGCATGGCTGTGCGCGACGTCCTGCGGGATTGGTTGGTCGAGGCGCTCGAGTCGCTGGGCGGCTCAGGATCGGTTCTCGAGGTGAGCCAGGAGGTCTGGCGGCTACACCAGCGGGAGATCGAGAGCGCCGGCGACTTGCTCTACACCTGGCAGTACGACCTTCGCTGGGCGGCGACCGTGCTTCGGAAGACCGGGGTCCTGGCTGACAACTCGAGGGGCGAGCCCTGGACCCTGGCGCGGGCAGGGCGCGCGAGGGTCGAGTAGCGCCACCGTCACCGGTAGCCAGGCGGCGGCCAGCCGCTGACGCATCAGCAGCTGCGACCCCGACGTCACCGCGGCCCATCGATCGGAGCGGAGGCGAGGGTCGCCGCGGCGAGCGCGCCGGGGGCCGACTGTGCGCGCGTGGAGGCCCCGCGTGGCGGGGAGCGCGATCCCGTCATCCAGGTCCGCCAGCTCCAGCCGCTCGAGCGAGGTGACCGCAGCGGCGCAATGCTCGCTAGGCACGAACTCGGCCGCCGTGTCTTCTGAGCGGCGCCCGTGGCCGACCCGGAGGACCTCCACGGCGTCGATCCCGCGGGCCACGGACCACGCGCGCCACGCCCGCTCGACCGCTGAGGTCGAGTCCACCAGCGTCCCGTCGATGTCGAACAGGATCGCGTCCACATCGAAGCCATACGGAGCAACCTTCGGGCGTCGCGAGAGGGAGGAGTGGGTCAAGGCCCTCGGAGTGGGTCGGCGTCCTCCTCGGTGCTCACCCGCTTGCGTCGCAGGAAGGCCGAGACAGCGCTGCGGGCGTCGTCCGCGGCTGTCCGCGCGCGACGTGGGTCGGGGGCGCCGTCCCCGTCGATGTCGACGGACCGGAACGCGTCGGTGGCCCGTTCCAGTATCGCAGCGGGCGACACACTCGGCCCGTCAGGCTCCCCCGGGCCCAGCCCCACGGCGGTGAGGTACGCCAGGGCTCGATCGACCGTCCTGAGCTTGCGCTCGAGTTCCTTGAGGGACGGTGCTGACGGGTCCGAGATGACCGCAAGATGAGCCTGCTCCCGGCGGAGCGCCCTGCCGGCCTCGGCGAGGGTCGCCCATGTGGCGAAGTCCTGCTCGAGCTCTTGGCGCTGTCGCAGGATGGCGGCGGTCAGCTGCGTCGAGACGACGGCCTCGACGGCCTCGGCGGTCGTGCCCGGGCTCGTCAGACCCAGCACCACCCCGCCACCTCCGGTGCCGACGAGAACACCGGCCGTCAGAAGGCCGCCGATCATCCCACCGGGGCCGAAGGCTGCGAGCGCACTGGTGATCGCCGCCGCTCCCGCGACGCCGGGTGCCGCGGCAAGTGCAAGACCCCCGGTCGCCGCGACGAGCGCCGCGGCCCCGAGCCCGAGGGCGGTCCACCTCACCCAGTTCGTGCTCCCGGAGAGCGCCTCTCGGACCGCTACCCCGGCGTCGATCAGATCACGTGCGTACTGGCGCCCGAGGCCCATCTCGATGGTCAGGTCCTCGAGCGCCTCGACGCGGACGGTCTCGTCGACGTCGATCTCGAACGGTCGGATCACGTTGGCGGTCATGACGCTGATCAGCGGCAGCACCGCCTCGTCCTTCGAGACGGGCGAGATCCGACCGGGTTCGGGAACGGGGGAGTGCGGATCGGTCAGGTCGAGGGCCAGGGACGCGACAGCTGCCGGCACCGGCCTGTCGTCTTGCGTTCGACGGTCCATGAGTGCCGCGACCGCATTCGCCTGGACCTCACGCCGTGCGCAGGCGTACCTCTCCTTGACGGCCCCCTGGAGCTTGACCTCGGTGAGATAGGCATAGCGGAGGGCGAGAAGCATGAGCGTCTCGGTCGCATCAACGGGCACGTCGAGCCCCTTCATGACCGTGGCGAGCTCCTTGGACTGCGATCCGTGGAGCGCGTGGCCGACGACGAGCGCGACCCGCGCGTCAGCGAGGTAGGTCACGGCGTCGTGGACCTTGTGGTTGACCGTGGTCCTCACCCGGTAGTCAGTCATCCACGGGAACGCGGACGACACGCCCCTGTGCGTCGTCACGGGGTCGAGGGGGTTCCAGAAGCTCACCCACCAGTCCAGGTTGGTCGGCGGCTGTCGCAGCCCGTCGCGCAGTCCGTCGACGTGGAAAGACGCGCTCGACAGCGGGCTGCCGATGCTCACCATGCCGACGACGCGGACGCCTCTCGGCAGCCTGCGCAGGACGTCGGCCGCGACGACCGAGCCCAGACTGTGCCCGATGATCACGACTCGGCCCGACGCCGGGACCTCACCGAGCACCCTCGTCAGGACGTTGGCGCGGACCTGCGGCTTGCGGAGGTAGTTCGTCGCCTGAGCGAACACCTTGGCTCGCAGGGCGACGTCGGTGAGGGGTTCGCCCAGCAGCCAGTCCGACCCGCGCTCGTGCTTCTCGAGCAGGTTCTCGATCGCGCTCTCCCGGCGGTCGAACTCCAGTCGGTTCCGGCGTGCTTCCTCGCCGGACGGCTCCTTGACTGTGATCCCCGGCAGTGGGTGCCGGTCGTCGCTGGCGACCAGCGAGTTCGGGTACTTGGGGGCGATGACCGTTACACCGCCCAGCCCGGGGTACCCGATCTCGCGCAGCCTCGCGTCGAGCACGTCCTTCCAGACGTCGTCGGGGTCCCCCGCGCCCACTCCGTGCAGGAACAGCAGGACGGGCTGGTCGGTCACGTTCACTCCTGGGCGTTGATGGGCGAGCCACCCGGATCCGGCTGACGCCGCTCGCAGGATCGGACCGGGTCGAAAGGCGCCGGCGTCATCCGGTGTGTTCGTCGACGCGCGTTCCGACCGTAGTGGTCGGCGTCGTTCCTCGGGCCGCCGATCACCGATCTCCACACGAACGGATCGTCTCCCCCGCAGAGTCACCTGACGCGTCACCGCGCGCCCTGGATCGACTGTCCAGAAGACGCGCGTGACCTGTGTTCGTGCCGCGGAACACGAACGGCGTGCTCCGGGCGCGGGTGGGGTGTGTCGAGGGTCAGGTCTGCGTTCGGTGCTGTAGGAACCCACCGGACTCGTCCGCGGGCCGACGCTGTGACCTGCACCCTGACACGAAGGCGAGACGGCAGCCGTCTCACTCTCGTGTCAGGTCCTTCACGACGCCGGGGACGTGAGAGCGGCCACGACGACAGGGTTGCTCAGCCCGCGGACCCGGAGTTCCGGACGCTGTCCACCATTCTCGGTACCCGACGTGGGTCGACGTGCGGCTGGACCGTGCCGAGCCGTCCGAGAGCCAGGTGCGGACCGCGATGGCGAGGTCGTCGCGTGGCGGCACGCCCGGTGATCAAGGCGCGGGTGTCGTAGCGAGCGCCCGCGAGGCGCCGAGCAGCTCGCGCACCCCGGAATAGGCCCCGCCATCCGCAAGTTGAGCCCAGCAGACTCAAGTTCGGTCCGCCCGGCTTGCATGGCCCGAGGGTCGGGGTGCAAGGTTGAGCGCAGCGGACTCAAGAGCGTCCAGAGCACCGGAAGCGAAAGAAGGCACAGCACATGGCACGAGCAGTCGGCATCGACCTCGGCACCACCAACTCGGTCGTCTCGGTCCTCGAGGGTGGCGAGCCCACGGTCATCGCCAACGCGGAGGGCTCGCGCACCACCCCGTCGGTCGTCGCGTTCTCCAAGACGGGCGAGGTCCTGGTCGGCGAGGTCGCCAAGCGTCAGGCGGTCACCAACGTGGACCGCACCATCGCGTCGGTCAAGCGCCACATGGGCACGGACTGGACGGTGGAGATCGACGACAAGAAGTACACGCCGCAGGAGATCTCGGCGCGCGTGCTCGGCAAGCTCAAGCGTGACGCGGAGGCGTACCTGGGTGAGCCGGTCACGGACGCGGTGATCACGGTCCCGGCGTACTTCAACGACGCCGAGCGTCAGGCCACCAAGGACGCGGGCGCGATCGCGGGCCTCAACGTGCTGCGCATCATCAACGAGCCCACGGCGGCGGCGCTGGCGTACGGCCTGGAGAAGGGCAAGGAGGACGAGCTCATCCTCGTCTTCGACCTCGGTGGTGGCACGTTCGACGTGTCCCTCCTGGAGGTCGGCAAGGACGACGACGGCTTCTCGACGATCGAGGTCCGCGCGACGTCGGGCGACAACCGCCTGGGTGGCGACGACTGGGACAACCGGATCGTCGACTTCCTGGTGGCCGAGGTGAAGAACCAGGGCGTGGACCTGTCGAAGGACAAGATCGCGCTGCAGCGCCTGCGTGAGGCGGCGGAGCAGGCCAAGAAGGAGCTCTCGTCGGCCACCAGCACCAACATCTCGCTGCAGTACCTGTCGATGAGCGAGAACGGCCCCATCCACCTGGACACCAAGCTCACGCGGGCCAAGTTCCAGGAGATGACCAAGGACCTGCTGGACCGCACCAAGGCGCCGTTCAACGCGGTCATCCGGGACGCGGGCATCAAGCTGTCGGACATCGACCACGTGGTGCTCGTCGGCGGCTCGACGCGTATGCCGGCGGTCACGGAGGTCGTCACGGAGCTCACGGGCGGCCGTGAGCCCAACAAGGGCGTCAACCCGGACGAGGTCGTGGCCGTGGGTGCCGCGCTGCAGGCCGGCGTGATGAAGGGCGACCGCAAGGACGTCCTGCTGATCGACGTGACGCCGCTGAGCCTCGGCATCGAGACCAAGGGCGGCGTGATGACCAAGCTCATCGAGCGCAACACGGCCATCCCCACCAAGCGGTCGGAGATCTTCTCCACCGCGGAGGACAACCAGCCGTCGGTGCTGATCCAGGTGTTCCAGGGCGAGCGTGAGTTCGCGCGGGACAACAAGCCGCTGGGCACGTTCGAGCTCACGGGCATCGCGCCCGCGCCGCGCGGCATGCCGCAGATCGAGGTCACGTTCGACATCGACGCGAACGGCATCGTGCACGTGTCCGCGAAGGACCGCGGCACGGGCAAGGAGCAGTCGATGACGATCACGGGCGGCTCGGCCCTCCCCAAGGAGGACATCGAGCGCATGGTCCGTGAGGCCGAGGAGCACGCGTCGGAGGACAAGAAGCGTCGCGAGGACGCCGAGGCGCGCAACTCCGCCGAGCAGCTCGTCTACTCCACGGAGAAGCTCCTGGTGGACAACGCGGACAAGCTCCCCGAGGAGGTCAAGACCGAGGTCCAGGCCAAGGTCGGCGAGCTCAAGACCGCGCTCGAGGGCACGGACGTCGAGGACGTGAAGGCCAAGACGGCCGCGCTGTCGACGGCCGCGCAGAAGATCGGTGAGGCGATCTACTCGCAGGCGCAGGCCGAGCAGTCGGCGCCTGCGGACGCGCCGGCGGACTCGTCCGACGAGGACGTCGTCGACGCCGAGATCGTGGACGACGAGGACGACAAGAAGTGACCGACCAGCCGACGACCCCCGGGCCCGACGAGGGCCCGGGGGAGTCCCCCCGGTTCACCGACAAGCGACGCATCGACCCGGAGACGGGCGAGCTGCGTGAGCCCACGGCCGAGGAGGCCGTGATCGCGGAGGCCGAGGCCGCCGCGGCGGCGGGCCAGCAGGAGGCCGCCCCCGCGGGCGCGGCCGAGCAGCTCGCGGCCGAGCGGCTCGAGGAGCTGCAGCGCGCCAACGCGGCGTACTACAACCTCGAGCAGCAGTACTCGGCGTACGTGAAGCGTTCGAAGACGGAGGCCGGCGCGGCGCACGACCGCGGCGTCGCGTCCGTGGCCGAGGCGCTCATCCCGGTGCTCGACGACATCGAGCTCGCGCGTCAGCACGGCGACCTCACGGGCCCGTTCGCGTCGATCGCGGAGAAGCTCGAGGGGACGCTCAACCGCTTCGGCGTCGAGCGCTACGGGGCCGTGGGCGAGGAGTTCGACCCCGCGGTGCACGAGGCGCTCATGCACTCGCACTCGGCCGACGTGAGCGTCGCGACGGTCCAGATGGTCCTGCAGCCGGGCTACCGGACGGCGGAGCGGGTCCTGCGGGCCGCGCGCGTCGCCGTGGTGGACCCGGAGGCGTGACGACGAGCAGGCTACGTACCCGGAGGGAGGCGCCGTGACCGGTCAGGACTGGCTCGAGAAGGACTTCTACGCCGTGCTCGGCGTCTCCAAGGACGCCGATGCGGCGACCATCAAGAAGGCGTACCGCAAGCTGGCCCGGGAGAAGCACCCGGACCACAACCCCGACAACCCCCAGGCCGAGGCCGCGTTCAAGGACATCGGCGAGGCGTACTCGGTGCTCTCGGACGCCGAGCAGCGTCAGCAGTACGACCAGCTGCGCGCGATGGCCGGGGGCGCCCGGTTCACCGCGGGCGGCCGCGGCGGGGGCGGGTTCGAGGACATCCTGGGCGGCATGTTCGGCGGCGGCGGGGGTGGCGGCGGCCGCGTCCGGTACGCACCGGGCGGTGCGGCCGGGTTCGAGGACATCCTCGGCGGGATGTTCGGCGGCGGGTTCCAGCGGGGCCCGCAGCCGGGTGCGGACCTTGCGGCCGTGGTCGAGCTGCCGTTCCGGCAGGCCGTCGAGGGTTCGACGGTCTCGCTGCAGGTGGAGGGCCGGACCGTCAACGCGCGCATCCCCGCGGGGGTGCGGGACGGCCAGAAGATCCGGCTGCGCGGCAAGGGCCGGCCGGGCGAGCCGGGGGCCCCGGCGGGCGACCTCGTCGTGACCGTGCGCGTGGCCCCGCACCCCGTGTTCGCGCTCGACGGCCGCAACCTCAAGGTCACGGTCCCGATCGCGTTCGACGAGGCCGCGCTGGGCGCGACGGTCGACGTGCCGACGCTGGCCGGGGACGTCGTGCGGGTCAAGGTGCCCGCGGGCACCCCGTCGGGGCGCGTGCTGCGCGTCAAGGGCCGCGGCGTGCCGGGCAAGGACGCGAGCAGCCCGACGAAGGACGCGGGCGACCTGCTGGTGACCGTGCAGGTCGTCGTGCCGCAGCGGCTCTCGGACGCGGCGCGGGAGGCGGTCCAGGCGTTCGGCATCGCCACGTCGGGCCAGGACGTCCGCGCCGACCTGATGGCCCAGGCGCGGCGATGACCGAGCCCGACGAGCGGACGGCCGGGAGGTGACCGTGCAGGACGACGCACCCCTGTTCGTCATCTCCCGCGCCGCCGAGCTCGCCGGGATGCACCCGCAGACGCTGCGCCAGTACGACCGGCTGGGGCTGGTCTCGCCGCGCCGCACCGCGGGCCGCGGGCGGCGCTACTCGCTGCGGGACGTGGCCACGCTGCGTGAGGTGCAGCGCCTGTCGCAGGACGAGGGCGTGAACCTGGCGGGCATCAAGCGGATCCTCGAGCTCGAGGCGCAGGTCGAGCGGCTCGCGCGGCAGGTGGACTACCTGCGCTCGTTCGTCGAGCCGAGCCGCCGCGTCTTCACCGCGGACCCGCGCGGTGACGTCGTCGCGACCCGGCGCGTCCCGCGCACGCCGCGCCCGCAGCAGGCTCCCCGCGCGATCGCCGCGGCGGGCGCCGTCGTCCTCTGGCGTCCCACGCGCGACTGACGAGCGCGCCCCCGGGCAGGATGGGGGCGTGCTGGTGGTCGGGGTGGATGTCGGGACGACGAACCTCAAGGTCGCGCTCGTCGACGTCGAGCAGGCGCGCGCCGTGGCCGTGGCCGCCGCGCCCACCCCTCAGCCGGGCGACCTGTCGACCGTTCTCGCGGCCCTGCTGACGCGCGTCCTCGACGGGCGGCCCGCACCGCGTGCGGTGGGCGTCGCGTCGATGGCTGAGACGGGCGTGCCGGTGGGTCCCGACGACGAGCCGCGCGGCGCGTGGCTGCGCTGGGACGCCCACCGGGGCGACACCCACGCCGACGCGCTGGCCGCGCGGTGGGGCCGCGCGGAGCTGTTCGCGGCGACGGGGGTGCGGGCCTCGGGCAAGGTGCCGCTGGCCACGTGGGCCTGGCTGCGCGAGCACGCGCCCGGGTGGCTGCACGACGACGGCCGCTGGGCGGGCGCCGCGGACCTGGTGGTGCTGGCGCTCACCGGCCGCCTGGTCACGGACCACACGCTCGCGGGCCGGACCATGGCCTACCGCCTGGGCCGGCCGGGGCGTCTCCCGGACGCGTTCGACGACGAGCTGCTCGCGGGCGTCGGGCTGGCCGCGCGGCACGTGCCCCGCGTGCTGGCGCCGGGCCAGACCGTGCCGGTGCGTCCCGGACCGGCGACCGCGGACCTGCCCCCCGGGATCCCGGTGACGGTCGCGGGGCACGACCATGCGGTCGCGGCGTTCGCCGCGGGCGTCCGGCAGCCCGGCCGGGTGGCGGACTCGCTGGGCACGGCCGAGGTGGTCTGCACGGTGCTCGAGGGCGACCCGGCCCCGGACCCGGTGGCGGCCGCCGGCATGAGCCTGGTGCGCACGGTGCGCGGCGACCTGCCCGCGCTGGTGGCGGGCACGTCCAGCGCGGGCGGCGCGGTCGCGTGGTGGCTCGCCACGTACGCGGGTGACCTGGCCGACGACGAGCGCGCGCACCTGCTCGCGGCGGCCTCGGACGCGCGCGACGACGACTGGTGGCGCGCGCTGCGCACGCAGGAGGACGCGTTCCTGCTGCTGCCGTCGGTCGCCGGCCGGCAGACGCCCGCACCCGACCCGGGGGCCCGGCCCAGGCCGGTGGGCCGCGTGCCGGCCGATCCCGTGGCGCACCTGCGCGGGTTGCTCGTCGGGCTCGCGCTGCAGGCCCGGTGGATGCTGGACGTCCAGGCGGAGCTCGCGGGCGGGGCGTCCCGGTGGGACACGGACGTGCGCCTGCTGGGCGGGCCTGCGCACGCGAACCCGGCCTGGACGCGCCTCAAGGGCATGGTGACCCCCGGGCCGGTGCACCTGGTGCTCGAGCGGGAGCCGGTCGCCGTGGGGGCGGCGCTGCTGGCGGCCGAGCGGGCGGGCCTCGTCGACGACGCGGCCGTCACCGCCGCCGTCCCCGTGGAGGAGCCGGCAGCGGTGTCGGTGGGCGGGGCCGCTGCGCTCCGTCCGGGGCCCGGACCGTGGCTGGACGCGGACCGGCTGCTCACGCGGTTCGTCGACGCCGCGACTCACGCGTGAGGTCCCGGGCGGGCTCGTCGGGGGCGTGGGTTACCGTTCACTCCGGTCGGCAGCGGGAGTGAAGGGGAGGACGGGCATGGGCGAGGCGGGCCCCGACGCGTCGCTGCTCGCGCCGGGTGAGCCGGTCGACCTCGACAACTGCGCGCGTGAGCCCATCCACGTGCCGGGGTCGGTCCAGCCGCACGGCGTGCTGCTCGCGGTGAGCGAGCCGGACTTCACGGTCGAGCACGTCTCGCAGAACGTCGTGGACCTGCTCGGCGTCCAGGTCGAGGACGCCCTGGGCGCGCGCCTCGAGCACGTGCTGGGCACCGAGGCGGCCGAGCTGGTGCGCGCGCACGTGCGCACGTTCGGCAACCTGCGCCAGCGCAACCCCATCGTCGTGCCCGCGCGCACCCCGCGAGGACGCGTGGAGCTCGACGCGGTGCTGCACCGCGTGGCGGTCGCGGACCGGACGCTCCTGGTGGTGGAGCTCGAGGAGTCGACCGGACCGCGGCCCTTCTCGTTCCCGAACACCTACCAGGCCGTGCGTGACGCGATGGAGCGGCTGAGCGCGTCAGGCTCGCTCACCGAGCTGTACGACGTCGCGGCGCAGGAGGTGCGCACGCTCACGGGCTTCGACCGCGTGATGATCTACCGCTTCGACGCCGAGTACAACGGCGAGGTGGTGGCCGAGGCCAGACGTGCGGACCTCAACTCGTTCCTGGGCCTGCACTACCCGGCCTCGGACATCCCGCCGCAGGCCAGGGCGCTGTACGAGCAGAACTGGATCCGGCTCATCGCCGACGTCGGCTACACCCCGTCGCGGATCGTGCCGGGCCTGGACCCCGGCTCGGGTCAGCCGCTGGACCTCACGCACTCGGTGCTGCGCAGCGTCTCGCCCATCCACCTGGAGTACCTGGGCAACATGGGTGTCGCGGCGTCGATGTCGATCTCGCTGCTGCGGGACGGCCGGCTGTGGGGCCTGATCGCGTGCCACCACTACTCCGGGCCGCACCACCCGCCGTTCGGCGTGCGGGCCGCGGCGGAGTTCCTCGGGTCCTCGCTGTCCCTGCGCCTGGTGGCCCGCGCCGAGGAGGACGAGCTGCAGGCGGCCCTGGCGGCGGAGGCCACGCTGGTGCAGCTGCTGATCGCCTCACGCGATGCGGACCGCACGCTCGCGGAGGCGCTGGTCGGCAGGTCCCGCTCGGACGTCTCGCTGCGCACGCTCGTGCCCGCGCACGGCGTGGTGGTCCTGGGCGACGGTCAGCGCCAGGCCGAGGGTGAGGTGCCCGACGACCTCGCGGTGCTCACCACGTGGCTGGCCGAGCAGGCCACCGACGTCACGGCACGGACGGCGCTCGCGGACCAGGAGCCGGACCTGGCGGCGACGCTCCCGGGCGTCGCGGGCCTGCTCGCGGTGCGGCTGCCGGAGGACCGCGTGATCGTGTGGTTCCGGCACGAGGCGGTGCGCGACGTGAGCTGGGGCGGCGACCCGCAGAACAAGGCGATCGCCCGCCGCGAGGGCGACACGGTGCGCCTGAGCCCGCGCAAGTCGTTCGAGAAGTGGACGCAGACGGTGCGGGGCCAGTGCACGCCGTGGACGCCCCAGGAGCTCCGCTCCGCCGAGGACCTGCGCCGGCGCCTGCTCGAGACGCTGCTGCTGCGCACCCGGTGGGCGCTGACCTCTGCCGAGACCGTGCAGCGCAGCCTCCTGCCGGCCACCCTCCCGGAGCTGGACGGCTGGCAGGTGCACGCGCGCTACGTGCCCGCCCCGGGTGGTCGGGTCGGCGGCGACTGGTACGACGCGCTCACGCTGCCCGACGGCCGGCTCGCGGTGGTGGTCGGCGACGTCGCGGGCCACGGCCTTCCGGCCGCGGCGGCGATGGGTCAGCTGCGCAACGCGCTGCGCGCGTTCCTGCTGCGGGGTGACTCCCCGGCGCAGGCGCTGCGCTGGACCGACGTGGTGGCACGCCGGACGATGGCGACCGACATGGCGACGGTGGTGGTCGCGGCCGTGGACCGCGCGACCGGTGACGTCGAGCTCGCGATCGCGGGCCATCCGCGGCCGCTGCTGCTCGACGCGGTGGGCGGTGCCGAGCTCGTCGAGACGCGCGTGGACCGGCCGCTGGGCGTCGGCTCGGGCGAACCACCGACGCACCGCCTGCGCATCGAGCCCGGCGGCGGGCTGGTCCTCTACAGCGACGGCCTGGTGGACTCGCGCTCCACCACCCTGCGCGCGGGCCTGGCGCGGCTGGTGCGGGCCTTCCAGCGCGAGGACCCGACGCGCCCCGTGCACATCGACCACGTGCTGCGCGAGTGCACCGACCCGTCGTCGGTGGACGACGTCACGCTGCTGCTGCTCTGCCGCGACCTCGACTGACCGTCGGTCGTCCACCGGCACGGCCCCACCACGCCCGCTGACGGCGTGCCCACCCGGCCGTGTCAGGACGGTGTCGGCGCCGTGTCAGGCGGTCCGGCCAGGCTCGTCGCATGACCACAGACCTGGTGATCGAGGCCGAGGGCCTCGTCAAGCACTTCGGCGAGACGAAGGCGCTGCAAGGCGTCGACCTCGTCGTCCCCCGGGGCACCGTGCTCGGTGTCCTCGGCCCCAACGGCGCCGGCAAGACGACGGCCGTGCGCATCCTGTCCACGCTGCTGCAGCCTGATGCGGGCCAGGCCCGCATCAACGGCCTGGACGTGGTGCGCGACGCCGAGCGCGTGCGTCACATGATCGGCCTGACGGGCCAGTACGCGTCCGTCGACGAGGACCTCACGGGCCGGCAGAACCTGGTGCTGTTCGGCACCCTGCTGGACCTCGGCCGGGCCGGCGCCCGCGCGCGTGCGGTCGAGCTGCTCGAGTGGTTCGACCTCACGCAGGCCGCCGACCGGCCCGCGAAGACGTACTCCGGGGGCATGCGCCGCCGCCTGGACCTGGCCGCGAGCCTCGTCGGGCGCCCGGACGTGATCTTCCTCGACGAGCCCACCACGGGCCTGGACCCCGCCAAGCGTGAGGCCATGTGGGACGTGGTGCGCTCGCTGGTCACGGACGGCTCGACCGTGCTGCTGACCACGCAGTACCTCGAGGAGGCCGACGCGCTGGCCGACGAGATCACCGTGATCGACCACGGCCGCGTGATCGCGCACGACACCCCCGACGGGCTCAAGCGCATCGTCGGCGGCCAGACGCTCGAGGTCCGCCCCGCGGACCCGGCGCGCCTGGAGGAGACCGCGCAGATCCTCACGCAGGTCAGCACGGGCACCCCGGCCGACGAGATCCGCAAGGGCATGCTCGCGGTCCCGGTCACCTCGGACGCGGCGATGACCGAGACGGTGGCCCGCCTGGGCGCCGCGGGCATCACGGTCACGGAGCTCTCGCTGCACCTGCCCAGCCTCGACGAGGTGTTCTTCACCCTGACCGGACGGCCCACGGCCGACGACCCCACGACGGAGGTGGCCGCATGAGCACCGCGACCCTCGACCAGCGCACGCAGACGCCGCGCACCCCCGCGGCGGTCACCCACGCACGACCGTTCCCGCTGCTGCGGCACTCGGCGGCCCTGACCCGGCGCAGCCTCATCAAGACGTGGCGCACGCCCGAGGCGCTGATCGACGTCACGCTGCAGCCGATCATCTTCCTGGCGATCTTCGTCACGATCTTCGGCAACGCGGTGGCCGGCAGCACGGGCGACTACCTGCAGTTCCTGCTGCCGGGCGTCCTCGGCCAGACCATCGCCATGGGTGCGATCGCGATCGGGGTGAACCTCAATACCGACATGGAGAAGGGGATATTCGACCGGTTCAAGTCGCTCCCCATCCCGCGCTCGGCCCCGCTGCTCGGTGCGGTCAGCGGCGACGTGGTGCGCTACGTGATCGTCACCGTGGTCACGCTGGCCACGGGCTACGCGATGGGCTTCCGCATCGCGACCGATCCGCTGCAGATGATCGCGGGCTGCCTGCTGGCGATCCTGTTCGCGGTGTGCCTGTCCTGGGTGAGCGTGTGGGTGGGCATGCTGGTGCGCACGTCGGGCGCGGTGCAGGGCGTGATGTTCCTGCTGATCATGCCGCTGACGTTCGGTTCCAACGTGTTCGTGCAGACCGACGACCTGCCGGGCTGGATGCAGGGCTTCGTGGACGTCAACCCGCTGACGCACCTGGTGGACTCGATGCGCGGCCTGTTCCTGGGCACGCCGCTGGGCGACCACGTGTGGTGGACGCTCGCGTGGTGCGTCGGCCTGGTGGCCGTGTTCATGCCGCTGGCGATGCGCGCCTACCGGCGCAAGGTCTGACGGGCACCCAGGACGTCGTTGACGATCGTCTCGATCCGGGCCGTGACCTGCTGGATCGGCAGAGCCCGCAGGTCGCCGACCCGTGCGGTCGCGGCCGGACCGGTCAGGCGGACCGTCAACGACGTCTCGGGGTCCAGCGAGCTCGTGATCCACGCGATCGTGGCGCCCAGCCGCGTGCCGAGCGACCACAGCTCGGCCGCGGTCGCGGCGTCGCCGCGGAACGCCGCGAGCTCCGCCGTGCCCAGCGCGTACGCGCCGATCACGGGCATGTCCCGCATGCG
Organism: Cellulomonas gilvus ATCC 13127; assembly: GCF_000218545.1. Classification (NCBI taxonomy): domain Bacteria; kingdom Bacillati; phylum Actinomycetota; class Actinomycetes; order Micrococcales; family Cellulomonadaceae; genus Cellulomonas; species Cellulomonas gilvus. The sequence continues at coordinate 3,229,129 of NC_015671.1, read as the reverse complement.
CGCGACGTCGGCGGCGGTGGGCGTCACGATCTCCACGACGCGGGCCTGCACGTCGTCGGGGCTCATCCCCGCGACGCCCGTGACGCCGCCGGGCTCGTCGGGCCAGCCGTCCGGCACGGCGGCGTGCAGCAGCAGCACGGCCGCGGCGACGCGCAGCACGGTGCGGGACTGCGGTGCGCCGCCCTCGTCGTCGCCCAGCTGATCGACCGCGCGCAGCACGTGCTGCGCGGCCTCGTCGCGCTCGCGCCGGCCCAGCAGCACCTGACCGAGGCCCAGCAGCGCCTGCGCGCGGTCCATGGGCTCGAGGTGGGGCGCGGCCGCCAGCTCCCGCAGCGCCTCGAGCCGGTCCTCCTGGCCCGTGAGCGCGTGCTGCACATCCAGCAGCAGGCGCAGGCTGCGCGCGTCGAGCAGCGCACCCACCAGCTCCAGGTGCTCGATGGCGCGTTCGAGCCACGTCATCACGTCCTCGCCGCCCAGGCGTGCCGACCACTGCGCGACCGCCTGCGCGGTCATGCCCATGCCCCAGTGGTCGCCCGCCTGCCGGAACAGCGCGTACGCGGCGAGCGCGTCCGGCACGCACGAGGCCGGGTCGCCGGCGTTCTCGCGCACGGCCGCACCCAGGAACGTGCCGAGCCCGCGGACCCACGGGTCGCCGTGCCGCGCGAGCTCGGCGGCGGCGAGCTCCGCGCGCGCCGGGTCGCTGAACGTCATGGCGGGCAACGCGGTCGAGACCGCGCGCATCCGGTCGCCGACCTGCGCGGCCTGCTCTCCCCGCACACCGCGCAGCACGCGCCCCGCGAGTGCCGCGAGCCGGTTGGACGCCGTGACGCCGCTGTTGACGGCGGCGTGCACCGCGGCTGCGGTGAGGCGGTCGCCGTGCGGCGCGCTGTCGTCGCCGTCCCGACGTGCGGCGTACAGCGCGGACGTGCGGCGGCGCGCGGGGTCGTCGGCGGCCAGCAGACGCGTGGCCCAGGTGACGGTCTCCACGTGCAGGCCGCGGATGGTCCACCAGTGGAACAGCGCCGCGCAGAGGTCCACCGCGGCGGCCTCGTCGTCGTGCGCGAGCGCCCACCGCAGCGCGCCGACGAACGTCTCCTGGTCGCGTGCGCATGCGGCGAGCGCGTCGAGCTGGCCGGGTCCGACGAGACGCGCGGCCAGGTCCACGGCCTCGGCCGCGGCCCACGCGACCAGTCCCCGCATCGCCGCGGCGCGGTCCCCGGCGGCCTGGAGCCGTGCGTCGCCGTACTCACGGACGGTCTCGAGCATGCGGTAGCGCGCGGGGTGCACGCCGTCGTCGTCGAGCGCGAGCAGCGACTGGTCCACCAGGACCGCGAGCCCGCGCCGCACCGCCGCCTCGTCGCGGCCCGCGACCGCCGCGGCCGTGGCCGCGGTGAACGCCGCCGGCACCACGGACAGCCGCTGGAGCAGGTCCCGGTCGTCGGCGTCGAGCAGCGCGCGGCTCCAGTCGACCATCGCCCACAGGCTCGCGTGCCGCTCGGGCAGTCCCCGCAGCGCGTCGTCGAGCAGCGCGAACCGGTCGTGCAGGCCGTCGAGCACGTCCTGGACCGGCATCGCGCGCAGCCGCGCGGCGGCGAGCTCGAGCGCGAGCGGCAGGTTGTCCAGGCGGTGGCACAGCGCGAGCGCGCGCTCGTCGTCCCACGGCAGGTCCGCGCGGCCCGCGCGCGCACGGTCACGCAGCAGCGCGAGCGCGTCGTCGTCGGGCAGCGTGCCCAGCCGGTGCACGCGTTCGCCCATGAGCCCGAGCGGTGCGCGGGACGTGGCCAGCACGGCCAGCTCCGGCCCGGCGACGCTCAGCAGCATCGCGACGACGTCCGCGGCGGCGTCCAGCACGTGCTCGCAGTTGTCCAGCACGACGAGCCCGTCGAGCTCCTGCGTCGCGGCGCGCAGCCGGCCCACGGGGTCCAGCACGCGGCGCTCCGCGGTGACGTCCGTGCGCGCACCGACCGTCTCCGCACCGCCGAGCACCGCGACCACCGCGGGCAGCACCTCCTCGGGTGAGCGCAGCCCGGCGAGCTCGACCACGTGCACGGTGCGGCCGGGCCGGTCGCCCACGCGCCGCGCGACCTCGGTGGCGAGCCGGGTCTTGCCGGCGCCGCCCGTCGCGACCACCGTGACCACGCGCGCCGTGGCCAGGCCGTCGAGCACCGCGTCGACGTCCGCGGCACGCCCGACGAGCGGCGCGGCCGGGCGGCGCCATGCCGCGGGCAGCGCGTCGGCGGCGGCCGGTGCGGGCGCAGCGGGCCGGACCGGTGCCAGCTCACCGCGCAGGAGCGCCAGGTGCACCTGCGCCACCACGGGTGACGGGTCGGTGCCGTACCGCTCGACCAGCTCGGTGCGCAGCCGCTCGACCACGTCGAGCGCCTCGGCGTCGCGGCCCTGCGCCGCGAGCACCCGGACCAGCATCGCGACCGACGGCTCGTCGGGGGGCGTGCCGGCCGCGAGCGTGCGCAGGTCGGTCTCGTCGAACGGCCCGCCGGTGCGCAGCGCCACCTGCGCGGCGACCGCGGCCGCGTCGGCCAGCAGGTGCACGGCCACGGGTGTGTCGGGAACCGCGGGCAGCAGCGCGCGGGCCTGCGCGGCGGCCGCCACGGTCGCGGGCACGTCCCCGGCGCGCAGGGCGTGGTGCGCGGTCTCGAGCAGGTCGCGCGCCTCGTCGGCGTCCACGCGCACGTCGTCGGCCGGGACGCGGTAGCCCCCCGGCGTGGACTGCACGGCCAGGCCCAGGCGTCGGACGCGGGACACGAGCGCCTGCACCGCACCGGTCGCGTCGTCGGGCGGTGCACCGTCCCACACGGCGTCGACGAGCGCGCCCACGGACACCGCGCGTCCGCGCGCGTCGACGAGCTCGCGGACCACGGCGGCGAGCCGCTCGCCGCGCACGGGATGCCCGTCGATCGCGAGGGGGCCGAGCGTGGTCACGTGCACGCGCCTAGCATCGCGCACACCGCGCCCGGCACCTGCGGTGGGCGGCTCAGGTGGCGGCGGAGCGTCCGACGATCGCGTCGGCGTGGTCGCCGATCCAGCCCATGAGCGGGAGCAGGTGGGCGGTCAGGCCGTGGCCCAGCTCCGAGAGCGCGTAGTCCACGCGCGGGGGGACCGTGCCCGTGACGGTGCGCTCGACCAACCCGTCCGCCTCGAGCGTGCGGAGCGTCTGGGCCAGCATCTTCTCGCTCACGCCCTCCACGGTCCGGCGCAGCTCGCCCCAGCGCAGGCTGCCCTGGGACAGCGCGACCAGCACCAGGACGCCCCACCGGCTGGTCACGTGGTCCAGCACGATGCGGCTAGGGCACGCGGCGGGCAGCCGACCGGCCGCGAGCATCGCGGCGAAGCCCGTGACCTGGGTCACGTCCGGAGCGCCGCTCAGCGTCGTGGTCTGCATGCTTACCCCCAGGTAGGTACCCGACGACGAAGTGGGTACGGTCGATCGGGAAAGTGTACGCGGCCCGCGCCGTTGGACCGTCCGGAGGCCGCGCACCGGCCGTCCGGCACCGCACGGAACACCTGATCGAGGAGAAGCACATGTCTGTCGTCGTCACCGGGGCCACCGGCCACCTGGGCCGTCTGATCGTCGAGGGTCTGCTGGAGGCCGGCGTCGCCCCGGACCAGGTGGTCGCGGGAGGCCGGCGCACCAAGCGCCTGGCGGACCTGGCCGGGCGCGGCGTGCGCGTGGTCGAGATCGACTACGCGCGCCCCGAGACGCTCGCGGCCGCGCTCGCGGGCGCCGACACGCTCATGCTCGTCTCGGGCTCCGAGGTGGGGCAGCGCGTCGCGCAGCACGGCGCGGCGATCGACGCCGCGCGCGCGGCCGGTGTGCGCCGCATCGTCTACACGAGCGCGCCGCACGCGGACGCCACCGAGCTCGTGCTCGCACCCGAGCACCGGGCGACCGAGGAGCTCCTGACCGCGTCGGGCCTCGTCGTGACCGTGCTGCGCAACAACTGGTACACGGAGAACTACGTGCCCACGCTGCAGCAGGCCGCCGCGACCGGCCAGGTGGTCGCGTCCGCCGGCGACGGCCGCGTCGCCTCGGCGTCCCGCGCCGACTTCGCCGCGGGTGCGGTGGCGGTGCTGACGAGCGCGGAGCACGACGGCCGCACCTACGAGCTGACGGGCGACGTGGCGTGGACGCACGACGAGCTGGCCGCCGCGGTCGGTGAGGTGCTGGGCCGGCCCGTGACCTACGTGCGCGCGACGCCCGACGAGCAGCGCGCGGGTCTGTTGGCCGCGGGCCTCCACGAGGGCACCGCGGGCTTCCTGGTCGCGCTCGACCAGAACATCGCGGCGGGCACGCTCGCGGACGTGACCGACACCCTGCGCACCCTGATCGGCCGCCCGACGACCCCGCTCGTCGACGGCCTGCGCGCGGCCTGGACGGCCACCACGGCCTCCTGACCGTCCAGACGGTGGACCCCGCCCCGTCGCCGAGCCTCCGGTGGAACCGGGTGCGGCGGCGGGGCGACGCCCGTTTTCGGGGTGAATCGGGCATACCGGTTGTGGACGACACGGGGGACAACACGCGTCGCGGTGTGGACGCCGCTGTGGGCCCCTGTGGGTCGAATCACGCCCGTGTCGTTCGACCCGCAGGAACATGCAGGTCAGGGGCTCTGTCAGAGGTCCGCCGTACCCTCGAAGCCTGTGGACGAGTCGTCCACCAGGGTGAAAAACCACAGCCGTGTAACACAACACCTAGTGGTTCGTTGCGGTGTCAGACACAAGGTGTAGTGTCTTCCTCACGCGATCGGCCGGGGTGCCGAGTGGTCGTCGGAAGCCCCGTAGAGGGTCGCCGCGGGCGCTCGCAGAAGGTCTTCAGGGTCGCCGCGCAGCTTCAGTTCCACCTCAAGTCTCCGGGGAGAGCACGATGACGATCACGGTCTACAGCAAGCCCGCGTGCGTGCAGTGCAACGCGACGTACCGTGCGCTCGACAAGCTCGGTGCGGACTACACGGTGGTCGACATCAGCGAGGACGCGGACGCCCGCGACTACGTGATGTCGCTCGGCCACCTGCAGGCTCCCGTGGTCATCGTCGACGGCGACCACTGGTCGGGCTACCGCCCCGACCGCATCAAGGCGCTCGCGGAGCGTCTCGAGGCCGTCACCGTCGCCTGAGGCGACGGCACTCGCCGGGCAGCGTCCCGGCGCACCGGATCGACGTCCGTCCGACCCCGTGGGGGCACCGATGAGCTCGCTCGTCTACTTCTCCTCGGCGTCGAACAACACGCACCGCTTCGTGGAGAAGCTGGGCCTGCCGGCCCAGCGGATCCCGTTGCGTCCGACGGAGCCCTTCCTGCACGTCACAGAGCCGTACGTGCTGGTGGTGCCCACGTACGGAGGCGGCAACGAGGGTGGTGCGGTGCCGCGGCAGGTCGTGAAGTTCCTCAACGACGCGGCCAACCGGGCACTCATCCGCGGCGTCATCGCCGCGGGCAACACGAACTTCGGCGAGGCGTACTGCATCGCGGGGGAGATCGTCGCGGCCAAGTGCCGCGTCCCCTACCTGTACGGCTTCGAGCTCATGGGAACGAACGAGGACGTGCTCCGCGTCCGAGACGGATTGGAACGGTTGTGGCAGCGACAGTCACTGATCTCCGCGTAGAGGCGTCGGGCCTGGACTACCACGCCCTCAACGCCATGCTGAACCTGTACGGCGCTGACGGGAAGATCCAGTTCGACAAGGACCGCGAGGCGGCCCGCGCGTACTTCCTCCAGCACGTGAACCAGAACACGGTGTTCTTCCACGACCTGGAGGAGAAGCTCGACTACCTCGTCGAGAACAAGTACTACGACCCGGCGGTGCTCGCGCAGTACGACCGCGCGTTCATCAAGACGCTGTTCCAGTACGCGTACTCGAAGAAGTTCCGCTTCCAGACGTTCCTCGGGGCGTTCAAGTACTACACGTCGTACACGCTGAAGACGTTCGACGGGAAGCGCTACCTGGAGCGGTTCGAGGACCGCGTCTGCATGGTGGCGCTCGCGCTCGCCGAGGGCGACCAGGACTACGCGATCTCGCTGGTCGACGAGATCGTGTCCGGCCGGTTCCAGCCCGCCACGCCCACGTTCCTCAACCTCGGCAAGGCGCAGCGCGGCGAGCCCGTCTCCTGCTTCCTGCTGCGCATCGAGGACAACATGGAGTCCATCGCGCGCGGCATCAACTCCGCGCTGCAGCTGTCCAAGCGCGGCGGCGGCGTGGCCCTCCTGCTGTCGAACGTGCGTGAGCACGGCGCGCCGATCAAGCACATCGAGAACCAGAGCTCGGGCGTGATCCCCGTCATGAAGCTCCTCGAGGACTCGTTCTCCTACGCCAACCAGCTGGGTGCGCGCCAGGGTGCCGGCGCGGTGTACCTGCACGCGCACCACCCGGACATCTACCGGTTCCTGGACACCAAGCGCGAGAACGCGGACGAGAAGATCCGCATCAAGACGCTCTCGCTGGGCGTCGTGATCCCGGACATCACGTTCGAGCTCGCCAAGAAGAACGAGCCGATGTACCTGTTCTCGCCGTACGACGTCGAGCGCGTGTACGGCAAGCCGTTCGCGGACATCGACGTGACCGAGAAGTACTACGAGATGGTCGACGACGCACGGATCCGCAAGACCAAGATCAGCGCGCGCGAGTTCTTCCAGACGCTCGCGGAGATCCAGTTCGAGTCCGGCTACCCGTACGTCATGTTCGAGGACACGGTGAACCGGGCCAACCCCATCGAGGGCAAGATCACGCACTCGAACCTGTGCTCGGAGATCCTGCAGGTCTCGACGCCGTCGACGTTCAACGAGGACCTGTCCTACGACCACGTCGGCCGGGACATCTCCTGCAACCTCGGCTCGATGAACATCGCCCTGGCGATGGACTCGCCCGACTTCGGCAAGTCGGTGGAGACCGCGATCCGCGCGCTCACCGCCGTCTCCGACCAGACGGACATCGAGTCCGTCCCGTCGATCAAGCGCGCCAACCGCGGCGGGCACGCGATCGGCCTGGGCCAGATGAACCTGCACGGCTACCTGGCGCGTGAGCGGATCTTCTACGGCTCCGACGAGGGCCTCGACTTCACGAACATCTACTTCTACACGGTGGCCTACCACGCCATCCGCGCCTCGAACCTCCTGGCGCAGGAGCGCGGCACCGCGTTCTACGGCTTCGAGAAGTCGAAGTACGCGAGCGGCGAGTACTTCGAGAAGTACGTCGAGCGTGAGTGGGCGCCCCGCACCGAGCGCGTGCGCGACCTGTTCGCCCAGGCCGGCATCCACATCCCGACGCAGGACGACTGGCGCGAGCTCGCGGCGCTGGTCAAGGAGCACGGGATCTACAACCAGAACCTGCAGGCCGTCCCGCCGACGGGCTCGATCTCCTACATCAACCACTCGACGAGCTCGATCCACCCGATCGCGTCGAAGATCGAGATCCGCAAGGAAGGCAAGATCGGCCGCGTCTACTACCCGGCGCCGTTCATGACGAACGACAACCTGGAGTACTACCAGGACGCGTACGAGATCGGCTACGAGAAGATCATCGACACCTACGCCGAGGCCACGCAGCACGTGGACCAGGGCCTGTCGCTGACGCTGTTCTTCAAGGACACCGCCACCACGCGTGACCTGAACAAGGCGCAGATCTACGCCTGGCGCAAGGGCATCAAGACGATCTACTACATCCGCCTCCGCCAGCTCGCCCTCGAGGGGACGGAAGTTGAAAATTGCGTCTCCTGCATGTTGTGACTCGGAGCCGAACGCGTGATGAGTGACGACATCCCCGTCGTCGTGGGTCGCGTGTACGGCATCCGTGCAGTCGGATCGACGGAGTACCGGTATATCGGCATGACCGAGTCGACTGCGCTGCGCCGGTTCGCTCGGCACCGAGCGAACGCACGCGCCGGGCGTCGCACGCCGTTCTACGACTGGCTGCGCAAGCACGACCACGAGGCGGTCGTCGACGAGCTCGAGCTCGTGCTCACGACGCGCGAGGACCTGGGCGCCGCCGAGATCCGCTGGATCGCCGAACGGCGGGCGAGCGGTGACCGCCTGCTCAACCTCACGGACGGTGGTCTCGGCCCGACCGGCGTCGTGTGGAGCGACGAGCAGCGAGAGGCGGCACGCGTGCGCTCGACCGGGCGGAAAGGCATGAGCCGTCCGGGAGCGCTCAACCCGTTCTACGGCGCGAGCCACTCGGCGGAGCAGCGCGCCCGTTGGTCGCGTGACCGAGCCGGGAGCAACACGGGCGAGGCGAATCCCAACTTCGGAAAGTTCGGCCCGGAGCATCCGAGCTACGGCCATCACATGAGCGCAGAGGCGCGGCAGGCGCTCTCTGGCGCGCGTCGCGGCGAGCTCAACCCGAACTACGGGCGGTCTGCGTCGGCGGAGACCCGCGCGAAGATGTCTGCAGCGCGCGTCGGACGTCCGAAGCCGTCGAGCCGCCGCAGCGCGCACACGAGGCATCACACGAACAAGGGCGTCTGGAACCCGCAGTGCAGGTTCTGTGACTCGACCGTCGAGCGGCAGTTCGCTCTGCTCGTACTCCAGGGAGATGAGAAGGCATGACCCCCACCGGGAAGCTGAAGCTGATCGACCGTGTCTCGGCGATCAACTGGAACCGGCTCGAGGACGACAAGGACGCCGAGGTCTGGGACCGGCTCGTCGGTAACTTCTGGCTGCCGGAGAAGGTGCCGGTCTCGAACGACATCCAGTCGTGGGCCACGCTGACCGAGGCGGAGAAGACGCTGACCATGCGCGTCTTCACCGGCCTGACACTGCTGGACACCATCCAGGGCACGGTCGGTGCGGTCTCCCTCATCCCGGACGCGCTGACCCCGCACGAAGAGGCCGTCTACACGAACATCGCGTTCATGGAGTCAGTGCACGCGAAGTCGTACTCGTCGATCTTCTCGACGCTGTGCTCCACCAAGGAGATCGACGAGGCGTTCCGCTGGTCGGAGGAGAACGTCAACCTCCAGCGCAAGGCCGAGATCGTCATGAAGTACTACCGGGGCGACTCGCCGCTCAAGCGCAAGGTGGCCAGCACGCTGCTGGAGTCGTTCCTGTTCTACTCGGGCTTCTACCTGCCGATGTACTGGTCCAGCCGCGCCAAGCTCACGAACACGGCCGACCTGATCCGCCTGATCATCCGTGACGAGGCGGTGCACGGGTACTACATCGGCTACAAGTTCCAGAAGGGCCTCGAGAAGCTCTCGCAGACCGAGCGCGACGAGCTCAAGGACTACACGTTCGAGCTGCTCTTCGAGCTGTACGACAACGAGGTGGAGTACACGCAGGACCTGTACGACGGCGTCGGCCTGACCGAGGACGTCAAGAAGTTCCTGCGCTACAACGCCAACAAGGCCCTCATGAACCTGGGCTACGAGGCGCTGTTCCCGCGCGACGAGACCGACGTCAACCCGGCGATCCTGTCCGCGCTCTCCCCGAACGCCGACGAGAACCACGACTTCTTCTCCGGCTCGGGCTCCTCCTACGTCATCGGCAAGGCCGTCAACACCGAGGACGAGGACTGGGAGTTCTGATCCGATTTCTCCCCGCCTGGCGGAGCGAGCCGGACCTGCTTCGCCGGGCACCTTGGGGCGGGTGTGGTAGGCGGTGTGCGGGGGTGGCTCGGTCCAAGGCGCGGTGGAGTCGAGGGCCTGACCAGGCTCCCCCGGCACCTACGAACGATGTCGTGAACCACAACACCATGCTCCTCCGCTTCGTGTAGCCGCCTCGGGCCAGCGCGCAGTCGGTCCGTGCGTCCCCGCTTGTTCCGCACCGATGCGGCCGGCCTGCCGCGCGGGCCGACCTTGGCGGCAGGCGGTGCGCATCTGGGCCATCTGGGTGATCTATGGGGGCGATCGAGCGCTGGACGCGCCTACCTGGGCCAGGCCGGGTTCCCGACGATCTCAAGGTGGTACGAATGGAGTCGCCGGGCGCTCGGCCGAGCCCAATCGGCCCGCCAGAGCGATCGAGGGGCGACGTGACTTCCCCGGCGGCGCGAGCGTAACCGGCTGGAACGGCCAGCCGACCGACCGTGGGGAGTGGAGCGTGCGTGCAGGGGGTCTGCGGGCTTGGATCGGGTTGGTTGCCGCTATGGGCGTGGTGCTGGGTGTTGTAGCGGTCGTGCCTCCCGGAGAGGCCGTCGCTGCGTCGGTAGGTGCGCCGGCGCCGTACAGCGCGGATCCTGCTCCGTCCGGCTGGACTGCCACACCGCAGGTGACCGTGGCGCCCCGAAACAACGGTGCTCAGGTCGGACTCCGAAGCTCATCGAAGAGCGGCGGCCCGACGATCGACGTTCGGATGCCGGACGGTTCCCGTTATCGAATCCACGTGGACGAGTGACAAGCATGCGAAGGACCCCCAAGGAGGATCTCCTCGTCGGCGGCCTCGACGACTGGGCTGACGCGGGCTGGGCGCTGATGTCGGCACGGTTGGGCGGTGCAGAAGACCCCGTGGCGCTCAGGGACTACACGCTCGGGCTGATCGCCGAAGTCCTGGACGAGGGGTTGATGGTTGCCGGTGATGTCATAGCTGGTGAGCACATCCCCTGGCCTGGCAGCGCCGAGGAAGCCGCCGACCGCATCCGGCGCGATTGGCTCGACGAGTGGGGCGAGGACGTTCCGACGCCCGGTTCTGTGGTGTGGCTTGCCAACACGTCCGCTGGCGACGAGATCGGCCGAGCTGTGTTGGCGAGAGAGTCGCTCGAATGAAGTGGCTCCTCGCATCGCTGGTCGCCATGCTCGGTGTCCTGGTCGTCGGGCCCGACTCCGCTGCGACGCCCGCCTACGCCTACGACGCGGTCGCCTACGCCTACGACGCACCCGCGCTGCCGTCGTCGCAGAGCGCAACGACGACGTACGTGCGCGGGTCGCCTGCGGGGCCGGCAGTCGGGTCGTGGGCAAGCCCTGCCTTCGCCCGCGACGACGTAGTTGCCGCAAACACCGCAGGCGACGCGATCCCTGCGATCAAGCCTGGTTCCTCTGGTGGTCCTACTGCGGGCCAGAGGTTCCCCGGGTCGGTACGCGAAGAGGTGCTCCAGGACAATCCGAGCACGTGTGTCTACTGCCGCATGGAGACGGATAGCCCGCAGGTCGATCATGTGATTCCGAGGTCTCGTGGTGGCAACGCCACCGTGGAGAACGGCCAGACCACCTGCCCCTGGTGCAATAACTCCAAGAACAGCCGGGACTTCCCCGTGAACCCACCCGCTGGGTACGAGGGGCCCTGGCCGCCGTCGTGGTGGGATCTGGGCTCGTGACGGCCGCGGAGAAGTTCTCGACGCACTCAGGGCCGGCGTGGCGCGAGAAGGCCAACTTCGTCATCAACGCCAAGCTTCCCGAGGAGGGTCGCTTCGAGCAGCTCTGGGCACGCCAGGTCTCCGAGGACACTTTCGAGCTGTGCTGCATCCCGTTCTTCCTCTACGACGTCGCGCTGGGTGACGTCGTGCAGACGCGGGAGGCTCACGGCCGCAGGTACGTGCTGGACACGGTTGTCCAGCCGTCGGGTCACTATGTGTTCCGCGCCTACTTCGGGCGCTCGGCGCATCCGCGGGAGGAGATCGTCGAGCGACTCACCGAGCTCGGTGCCGTGGTCGAGTGGTCCTCGGCGACGCTGCTCGCGATCGACGCGCTCGACCTTGACCACGCTCAGCAGATCGCCGACTTTCTTCAGATGCGAGCCGGCCTTGGGCAGTTGATGTTCGAGACCGGAAAGACGTCCTGAGTCAGCTGGCGTCGGTGGTCAGGGCGCGGAGTTTGGTCTTGGTGACGAGGGCGGAGCTTGACCCGCTTCTCCGGACATCTTGATCTACGACCTGCTCGGGCGTGCACGTCCACGTAGGGAGCGTGGGATCCTGGCCTGCGGCTCGGCGGAGGGCCGCGGGACCGTGATCAGGGAGGGACGGCATGCCACGCATCGACGCCCCCACGGTGGCGGAGCATCGCGCGGTTCGTGAGCGGGCGTTGCTGGACGCGGCGCGGGAGCTGCTGACGGCGGCGCCGGACCGGGTCCCCACGCTCGCGGCGGTGGGTCAGGTGGCGGGGCTCTCGCGGTCGAGCGTCTACCAGTACTACACGTCGCGTGAGGACCTGCTGCGCGCGGTGGTGGCGGACTCGTTCCCGCGCTGGCAGGAGCGGCTGGCGGTGGGGCTCGCGGCGGCCGAGCGGCCCGCGGAGCGCGTGCTGGCCTACGTGCGGGTCAACCTCGAGCTGGTGGCCGACGGCGAGCACGCGCTCGCGCGGACGCTCGCGTCGGTCGCGGCGTCGGAGGACCTGGCGCGGCGGTCGCGCGCGTTCCACGAGGAGTTGCTGGTCCCGGTGCGGGCGGCGCTGCAGGAGCTGGGCGCGGCCGACGTGGCGCTGACCACGGAGCTGATCAACGCGGTGGTGCACGCGGCGTCCCGGCACGTCGAGGAGACGGGCGACCTGGAGCGGGCGTACGCGTCGGCGGCCGCGGTGGTCGAGCCGTACCTGCGCGATCTGGCGACGGCGGCCGGGACCGCCTGATCCGCGGCCGCCGTCGCGGTCACACGGGCGAGAGGCGCCCGTCCACCATCTCGAGCACGCGGTCGCAGTGGACGAGCACGTCGTGGTCGTGCGTGACCATGACCGTCGCGACGCCCACGTCGTGCGTCTCGCGGGCCAGCAGCTCGACGATCTCGTGGCTGCGCCGCCGGTCCAGCGCGGCGGTGGGCTCGTCGACGAGGAGCACGGACGGCGAGGCGACCAGGGCCCGCGCGATCCCGACGCGCTGACGTTCCCCGCCGGACAGCTTGCCGGGCCGGCGGTGCGCGCGGTCGGTCATGCCGACCGCGTCGAGCAGGGCTTCCGGTGAGGTCTGTGCGCGGCGGCCGGTGATGCGCTCCACCAGGCGCAGTTGGTCCAGGGCCGTGAGGGCCGGCACCAGGTTTCCCGACTGGAAGACGAAGCCGACCTGGTCGCGGCGGAACGCGGCGAGCGCACGCGAGCGCAGCCCGGTCAGGTCGATCCCGTCGACGACGACCGCGCCGGACGTCGGGTGGGCGAGCCCGCCGGCGACGGCGAGCAGGCTCGACTTGCCCGCCCCGGAGGGTCCGACGACGGCGACGAGCTCGCCGGGTGCCACCTCCAGGTCCACGTGGTCGAGCGCGGCGACCTGCTGGTCTCCGTCGCCGAAGGTCAGGGTGACGTCGGACAGGCGCAGCCCGGTCCGGGTCGCAGTGGCCGGCTGGTGCGGGGAGGTGGTGGTCATCGGTTCTCTCCGAGTGCGGTGACGGGGTCGACGGTCGCGATGCGCGCGGTGGCCACGGCCGCGCCGACGAGGCCGAGGCCCAGGAGCAGCGCGGCGCCGGTCGTGACGGGTCCGGCCTCGAGCGCGAACGGCATGCCGGTGCCGTCGAGCGCGGCCCCCGCGCCGAGCCCGATCGCGACGCCGACACCGACCGCGGTGACCAGCAGGATCGCCGCCTGCATGAGGCCGTCAGTCAGCAGGTAGCGGGTGGAGGCGCCGATCGCGCGCATCACCGCGAGCTCACGAGTCCGCTGCACCGTCCACAGGGTGAAGAACGCGCCGACGACGAGCGCGGAGATGGCGAACAGGAACGCCTGGATGAGCTGCATGGTCATGAGCTCGGCGCTGTACCCGGGCGAGGAGTCGAAGGCGTCCTCGATGGTCCGCGCGGACGTCCCGGCGGCGGCGTCGCCGGCGGCCAGGTCCGGCGTGGCCCCGCCGGGGCCGCGCAGCGCGACGGCGCTGGCCACCTGGTACGCCTCGGGTGTGAGCTGGTCGCCCGGTCCGGCGCCCGCATGCACTTCCTGCCACGTGCGCAGGGACAGGAACGCGATGTCCACGTGCCCGAAAGTGCGCTGGTCGGCGGTGAAGCCCACCACCTCGAGCGTCGTGCCCAGGCGGTCCAGCGTGATGACGTCGCCCAGCTCGATGCCCAGGTCGCGCGCGGAGGTGCTGAGCACCACCTCGCCGTCGTCGGTCACCGCACGCCCGTCCGCGGCGGCGGGGGAGACGAAGCCGCCGGGCTCGACGCCGAACAGCGTCAGGTCCACCGGCGTCCCGTCCTCGTTCTTGGCGTTGACGATCGACGTCCCCAGCAGCTCGGCCTCCGCGACGTCCGGCTGCGCGGCCCAGGCGTCGCGCTGCTCGCTCGTCACCTCGGACCGCGTGAACGCGGAGTCGGTGCGCGTGCCCTCGGCGAACGCGACGGCCTGGATCGGGCTGCGGAGCAGCCCGGAGACGCCGTCGACGACGAGGCCGGAGGACAGGCCGGACAACAGGACCATGAGCACGGCGATGAGCGCGACGACCGCGCCCATGAGGCCGAAGCGGGTGCGCGCGAAGGCGAGTTCACGTCGGGCGAGGAACACGGGGCACGGGCCTCTCGTAGCCGCGCGCCGAGCATTTCCCGACGCGGTGTCGGCATCATATCGACACCGCGTCGGGATCGTGGTCCCTCGAGCGGTCTCAGTCGGGCGTGACCTCGGTGACGCGTCCGTCCTCGACGTGCCAGCGGCGCGTGAGGCGGACGGTGTCGAGCATGCGGCGGTCGTGGGTGACCAGCAGGACGGTCCCCTCGAACGAGTCCATGGCCTGCTCGAGCTGCTCGATCGCGGGCAGGTCCAGGTGGTTGGTGGGCTCGTCGAGCACCAGCAGGTTGACGCCGCGGGCCTGCAGCAGCGCGAGCGCGGCCCGCGTCCGCTCGCCGGGGGACAGCGACGCCGCGGGCCGGCCCACCTGATGGCCCGCGAGCCCGAACTAGGCCAGGAGCGTCCGTACGTCCGCGGTGGTCCAGTCGGGGACCTCGCGCGCGAACGCCTCGCCCACGGGCTGGTCGCCCTCGAATGCGGCGCGCGCCTGGTCCACCTCGCCCACCTGCACGCCGGAGCCGAGCGTCGCGGCGCCGGAGGTCGGCCGGACGCGGCCCAGCAGGAGCGCCAGGAGGGTGGACTTGCCGGCGCCGTTGGGGCCGGTGACGGCCACGCGGTCCTGCCAGTCGAGCTGGAGGTCCACGGGGCCCAGCGTGAAGTCGCCGCGCCGCACCACGGCGGCCCGCGCGGTGGCGACCACCGCGCCCGAGCGCGGCGCCGTGGCGATGCTCATCTGCAGGCGCCACTCCTTGCGCGGCTCGGCCACCACCTCCAGTCGCTCGATCGCGCGGTCGGTCTGGCGGGCCTTGGCGGCCTGCTTCTCGGAGGTCTCACCCCGGTGGTGCTTGGTGTGCTTGTCGCCGTCGGTGGCCTTGCGCCGCGCGTTGCGCACGCCCTTCTCCATCCAGGCGCGCTGCATACGTGCGCGGGCGGCGAGCGCGTCGCGGCGCCCCGCGTAGTCCTCGTAGGCCTCGCGTGCCTGGCGGCGCGCGGTCGAGCGCTCCTCGAGGTAGGCGTCGTACGAGCCGCCGTACGTGGCCACGCGCTGCAGGCTCCGGTCGATCTCGACGACCGTGGTGACGGTCCGCGCCAGGAACTCCCGGTCGTGCGAGACCACGACGACGGGCGCCTGCGTCTGCGCGACGAACTCCTCGAGCCGGGACAGCCCGTCCGCGTCCAGGTCGTTGGTCGGCTCGTCGAGCAGGTACAGGTCGAACCGGGACAGCAGCAGCGCCGCGAGCCCGACGCGCGCGGCCTGCCCACCGGACAGCGCGGTCATCGACAGGCCGAGGTCCACGGCCAGGCCCAGGTCGTCGGCGACGACGCCGAGCCGCGCGTCGAGGTCCGCGCCGCCCAGCGCCATCCAGCGCTCGAGCGCATGCGTGAACGCATCCGCGGCGTCGGGCTCGTCGTTCGCGAGCGCGTCCGCGGTGGCGTCCATCGCCCGCTGCGCGTCGTGCACGCCGGTGCGCCGCTCCAGGAACGCACGCACGCTCTCGTCGGACCGGCGCTCCACCTCCTGCCGCAGGTAGCCGACCTGCGCGGACGCGGGGGACAGCGCGACCGCGCCGGACTCGGGCGCACGCAGGCCCGCGAGTATCCGCAGCAGCGTCGTCTTGCCCGCACCGTTCGGCCCGACGAGCCCGACGACGTCGCCGGGTGCCACCACCAGGTCCAGCCCGGAGAACAGCTCGCGGTCGCCGAACGCGGCGGCCACCTGGCGGGCCTGGAGGGTTGCGCTCATCCGTCCATCCTCCCGGGCTCGAGCGCCTCGCCACCCCACTCGCTCGCGAGCACGGCGTACTGGTACGTGTCGTGCCACACGGGCGTCCCGTCGGGGGCCGTGGTGAAGCTCGCGCCCTGAAGCACGTGGGCCTCGCGGCGCATCCCGACGCGCACCAGCAGGCGCCACGACGCGGTGTTACGGGGGTCGCAGCGGGCCACCACGCGGTGCGCCCCACGAACGACGAACAGCTCGGTGAGCAGGGCGCGCACCGCCTCGGTCGCGTACCCGTGGCCCCAGTGGCCGGGGTTCATCACGTAGCCGACGGTCCAGGTGCGCCACTGCGGCGGGCCCTCGGGTGCGACGTACAGGTTCCCGACGAGCGTGCCGTCCGCCAGGCACACGGCGACGAACCGCTCGTCGTGCGCGCGGTCCGCGGCCGCCCGTGCGCTCTCCTGCCGGGTGTGCGGGCCGTACGGCTCGTAGCGCACCGCGTCCGGGTGGCTGAGGTACGCGTGCAGCGCCTCGCCGTCGTCGGCGCGGAACGGGCGCAGCAGCAGCCGCTCGGTGGTCAGGTTCACAAGCCCCGCACCGTACGCGCCGCGGCGTGGCGCGACGAGCGCATTGCCCGGCGCCGCCGTGCGGTCAGCCGCAGTAGTCGCAGATCCCCGTGCCGGGCAACGTGGTGGAGCAGGTGGGGCAGATGGGTGCGACGCGCTCGGGCACCGCGGGCTTGCGGACCGCGCGGGTCGCGGTCGCGGCGCGGCGGGCGGTACCCGCGGCGGGCCGGGGCGCCGCACCGGGCGTGGACCGCGGCTCGTCGACCTCGAACCCGCGCTTGCGCAGCACCGTGGCGGCCGCGTGCATGCCACCGTGGAACTCGTCGGACAGCGCGATCCGGCCGGTCGCGTACCGGTGCGCCACCCCGAGCACGGCCTTCGAGTCGTACCGGCGGCCCTCGTGGACCAGTGCGTACTCGGGCGACGGCTCGAACCCGTAGACGCCCAGGAAGTCCTCGGGCCCGCGGGTGTCGTACTCCGCGATCGCCTGGAGGATGTGCTGACGCGTCACTGCGGAGAAGGTGGCCACGACACCGAGCCTACGGCGCCCCGGCGGGGGTCCCGTCGGGACCTGCGCCCGTCGCCCCGCGTGCGTCCGTGCGGGAGCGACGCACGTCACGCGGGGGCCCGCTCCCGCTCCGCGGCGCGGGGTGGCACAATGTGGACAGTTGTCCAGTTCGCCCGTGTCAGGAGACCCCGTGCTCGTCGTGCCCGCGACGCCCGCCGACCTGCCCGCCGTCGCGGCAGTGCTGGGGGAGGCCTTCGAGGACGACCCGGTGATCGTCGGCTTCGTCGGACCGCGCGACGGCCGCCGGGAGCGTGCGACCCACCTGTTCGGGGCGCTGCTCGCCGCGGAGGGTGACGCGGCCGTCGTCGACGTGATCCGCGGCCACGACGGTGCGCTGCTCGGCGCGGCCGTGTGGGAGCTGCCGGGCACGGACGGGGCCACGCTCCCCGCGCTCCTCGGGCAGACGCCCGGCTTCCTGCGGGCGCTCGGGCTGGGCGGGGTCCGCCGCGCGCTGACGGGCCGGAGCGCGTTCGCGCGCCGCCGCCCGGCCGAGGACCACTGGTACCTCGGTCAGATCGGCGTGACCGCGGCCGCGCGCGGGGCGGGCGTGGGCTCGCGGCTGCTCGAGCACCGGCTGCGGTTCATCGACGCCGCGGGCGTGGGCGCCTACCTCGAGTCGTCCACCGAGCGGAACCGGGGCCTGTACCGGCGGCACGGGTTCGAGCCGCAGGGCGTCATCGACGGCGTGCCGCACGCCGAGCCGGTGGCGATGTGGCGCGCACCGCGCACGCTTGCCGAGGTCGGCTGACCTGCGCGGACGGCCTTTACGTCACGCACCTGTTGCCGAAAAACAGCCCCTGACCTGCGCAGATGTCCGGTGCGCCACCCTGGCGCCGGGCGCGCAGCGGGTCTAGCGTGGGTGGAGCTGAGCCCCCCGGCTCGGCCCGATGCACGTGACGAACCCCCGGAGGCGCACCGTGACCGACCTCATGGACCTGCCCGCCATCGCCGAGTGTTCGGTGGCCGGCTGCTCGTACAACGACCACTCGCACTGCCACGCCGCGGCGATCACGATCGGCGGCACCTCGGGTGACGCGCAGTGCGCCACCTTCATCCCGCTCACCGTCAAGGGCGGCCTCGACAAGGTGCTCAGCCACGTCGGTGCGTGCCAGCGGGCCGAGTGCTCGCACAACTCGCACCTCGAGTGCACCGCGGACTCGATCCGCGTCGGCGCCGGCCAGGACACCGCCGACTGCCTGACATTCGCCCCCGTGGCCTGACGCCACCCGCAAGCCCCGGCGCCCGCTGCGGACACCGCGGCGGGCGCCGGCGCACCCGGGGTCAGTGGCTGACGCGCATGAGCTCGCGGACCAGCGCGGCCGCCTGGCCGATCAGCGCGATCTCCTCCGGCAGGCGGGACGGGCACGCGCTGCGGGCGGCGACCGCCTCCTCCAACGTCTCCAGCGGCGAGACCGGGCTGCGCGTGGCGAACGCCGCGAGCAGTGCGCGGGCGCCCTTGGAGTAGTCGCCGTCCGCGTCCACCGCGACCTCGCCCAGCAGGAGCGACGTGACGGCGACGTCGAGCGCGGCGGTGCCCGCGCGGGCGCTGGCCCAGTCGACGAGCGACGGCCCGCGCGCCTCGGACAGCACGACGTTGCCGGGGTGGATGTCGAGGTGCACCACGACGTCGCCCGCGCGCGCGGCGCCCGGAGCCGGCACGGCGTGCAGGCGCTCGTGCAGGTCCAGGAGGATCGCGGCCCCGTCCGGCAGCGAGACCTCGCCCGCGGCCAGCGCCTGCAGGAGCGTGGGGCCGTGCAGGCGCTCCATCACCAGGTCCGGGCCCTGGGCCGCGAACACCGCGGGTGCCGGGAAGCCGTGGCCGCTGACGTGGCGCAGCACCTCGACCTCGGCGCTCGCGTCCTCGCCGGAGCGGTAGCGCCGCAGCACCGTGTGGTCGTCGAGCACGAAGACGTCCGCGCGGTGCCCCGTCGTCAGCAGGGGACCGGGCTCCGCGACCACGTCCGCGTCGGGTGCCGGGAGCGCACCCCCGACGGGACGCGTCGGCCCGGCGTCGGGCGAACGCACCGGATCATGCGGGGCGAGTCCGGCGGGGCTCATCCCACGACGGTAACCCCGCTGCTCCGGGGCGCAACCGGCCGGGGGCGCGTCAGGTGCGCGCGAGGCGACGCAGCCGGACGGCGGCCTCGTCGGCCGTGGGCGGCAGCGGCTCGGTCCACGTGCGCAGGGGGGAGCGCGTGACGTCCTCGAGGCCGCCCGCGGCGGCCTGCGCCGCGATGCGCGTGGGCAGCGAGTCCACCGCGTCGGTCACGTCCTGCCCCGGACGCAGCAGCACGACGAACGTGCCGCCGCCGAGGCTCGCCATCGGCTGGGCCGCGCCGAACAGCTCGCGGAGCACCGCACCGACCGCCGCCTGGCGTGCCATCCGGCTGAACGGGTCCGGTACGCCCGCGGCCACGTCGACCACGAGCAGGTCGCCCTCCGGGGAGCCGTCCGGGTAGCACTCCGCCACGCGCAGCCGCAGGTAGTCGCCCGTCGGCAGGCCCGACTCCGCGTCCTGCGCCACGGGCAGGTGCACGGGCGCCGCCGACGCGTCCGCCCAGCCCGTGCACAGCGCACGCACCACGGACAGCGGGGGCTCGGCGCTCGTCGTCGTCCGGTACAGGCACGCGAGGTCGTCGATCGCCTCGGCGATGCCCACGCCCATGTCCCCGCGCGCCTGGCCGAGCCGTGCCGCCGCGGGCACCGGGTCGTCCCGGAGCAGCAGCGCGAGCGCGAGCTCGTCGACCGCGGGGTGGTACCAGTCGGACGGGCGGCGCCACACGGACGCGACGCTCTCGTCGCGCCACCGCGCGAGCAGGTGCGACGACTGCGTCGGAAGGACGGGCAGGTTCTCGGCTGTCACGTGCGATGAGAGGGGCGTTCCCGCAGGCTATGACGCCGGTCCGGCACATTCACCCGGTCGGCCCAACCGCGGCGGTTCCTGGTGATTACGCCGCGTCCGTCCGGTATGCGACCCTGGACGGGTTCGCGTGCTTCCTGCACGCCTGTCCCCAGCGAGGTCAACCAGGTGGATGCGGCGACCGTCGCGCGCAGCGACGCCGAGCTGATCGCAGCCGTGCGCGCCGGCGACCCCACCGGATTCGCCGCGCTGTACGAGCGGCACGCATCCGCCGCGACCACGGTCGCGCGGCAGTACACGAACGACCCCGCGGACGCCGACGACGTCGTCTCGGACGCCTTCGCGGCCGTGTACGGCGCGCTGCAGCGAGGCAACGGTCCCGACGAGGCCTTCCGCGCCTACCTGTTCACGGTGGTCCGGCGCACGGCCGCCGTGCGGCGTGAGGGGGCCCGCAAGGTCACGCCGACGGACGACCTGGCCACGCTCGAGGCGGGCACGGCGCTCGCGGGCACGGCCGAGGAGCCCACGCTCGCGGGGTTCGAGCGCGGTGTGGTCGCGCGCGCGTTCCACTCGCTGCCCGAGCGGTGGCAGGCCGTGCTCTGGCACACCGAGGTCGAGGAGCTCACGCCCGCCGAGATCGCCCCGATCCTGGGGCTGACCGCGAATGGCGTCGCGGCGCTCGCCTATCGCGCGCGCGAGGGTCTGCGTCAGGCGTACCTCCAGCAGCACCTGCGTGACCCGCTCGAGCCCGGGTGCCAGGGTGTCGCCGGGTCGCTGGGTGCGTACGTGCGCGGTGGGCTGGGCACGCGCGAGACGGGCAAGGTCGAGGCCCACCTGGAGGGCTGCGGCGAGTGCCGTGCGCTGCTGCTCGAGCTCGGGGACGTCAACCACGGCATGCGTGCCGTGATCGCGCCGCTGGTGCTCGGGCTCGCGGGTCTGGGCGCGTTCGCGGGCCTGCTTCCCGCCGGCGGGGTGGCCGTGGGTGCCGCCGCAGCCGTCGCTGCCGGGTCGGGCGCCGTGACCGGTGGTACGGCCGGGTCGGGCGCCGCCACCGGGGGTGCCGCCAGGGAGGGCGGTGCGGGCGCTGCCGGCTCGGGCGCGGCGGGTGCCGCGGGCGGCGCGGGTGGTGCCGCCGCGGGTGGCGGTGCCATCGCGGGCCTGCTCTCCGGTGTTCCCGCGGTCGTCGTCGCCGCAGTCGCGGGTGCCGTGATCGTCGCGGCCGTCGCGGTCTCGATGGCGATCGGGATGAACGGCGGGGGCCGGGACCCGGAGGCCGGTCCGGGCGTGCTCCCCACCGGCACGGCGACCCCGGTGCCGGTCGTCACGCCCGGCGGGCCGAGCGCGCCGAGCAGCACGGCACCCTCGTCGGACCCGTCGACCGCCCCGTCCGACGTCCCCGGTGCGACGGACCCGGACCCGACGAGCGACCCCACCGACGCCCCGACGAGCGTGCCGACCTCGGACCCGACGACCCCGCCGCCGACCGGGGAGCCGACCACCGAGCCGACGGCTGAGCCCACCGGCGAGCCGACCACCGAGCCCACGGGCGAGCCGACCACCGAGCCGACGGACCCGCCCGACGACCCGACGCTGACCATCGACCTGCCCCCGGACGGCCTGGTCCTCGCGGGCGGCGCCGCCGGTCAGGACCTGTCGCTCACGGTCCGCAACGACGGCGGGCAGGCCGCGGTCCAGCTGGTCGCCGAGGTCACGCTGCCCGAGGGCGTCGTCGTCGACTCCGCGCAGGGCACGGCCCCCACGACGGTGCTCGCCGGCCCGTCCTGGTCGGGCCCGTTCGCAGCGACCGCGCTGGTGGCCCCCCGGATGTTCGCCGCCGCGGACGACTGGACCTGCGTGGTGCCCAGCCCGCAGCTGGCCCGCTGCACGCTCGCGTCGCTGCCCGCGCGCGACGCCGCGCGCCTGACGGTGCAGGTGAGCATCGACGAGACGTTCGACGCGGACGCCGCCCAGGTGGGGCTCGCCGTGACGGGCCTCGGCATCGAGTACCGGCCCCCGCCCATCGGCATCGACGTGACGCCGTCGCCCGCGCGCCTGGCGCTGGACCCCGCGCAGGAGCCGGTCGCGCTGGTGGCGCGCCGCGAGCGCA
The DNA here is from genome assembly GCF_000218545.1 of Cellulomonas gilvus ATCC 13127. Taxonomy (NCBI): domain Bacteria; kingdom Bacillati; phylum Actinomycetota; class Actinomycetes; order Micrococcales; family Cellulomonadaceae; genus Cellulomonas; species Cellulomonas gilvus. The sequence continues at coordinate 3,206,965 of NC_015671.1, read as the reverse complement.
CCGCCACGTTCCTGCTGCACAACGCGGGCCGCGCGCAGGCCGAGCGCCCGCAGGCTCGTCTGACGCTCCCGGCCGGTGTCACGTGGACGGGCGACGTGGTCGCGCCCTGGACGTGCCGCGCCGAGGGGCCCGACGTGCTGGCCTGCGAACGTGACGGCATGGGCGGGCGCCAGGCCGTCCCCCTCACGGTGGGCCTGACGGCGACGAGCGACGACGCAGCGGACGTGCGCCTCGAGCTCGCGCCGGTGCGCAGCCCGTACTCGTCGTCCGCGCGGGTGGCCGTCGGGGTGCGTCAGCCGGCGACGCTCGCGGTGGACGGTCCGGCCACGGTGACGGTGGCGGGCGGACGCACGTCGTCGTTCGGACTCACGGTGGCGAACACCGGGGACCTGGACGCCGAGGCCGCGGCGCTCGTGGTGCAGCTGCCCACGGGTCTGGACTGGGTGCCGGACTCGGGTACCGGCGACTGGCGGTGCGCCGCGGACCTGCGGCCGCAGCCGACGTCGCCGCAGACGGTCCGTTGCGACGGTCCGCGGCTCGCGGCCGGGGCCGCGGCGTCGCTCACGCTCGCGGTGCAGGCGCGCGCGGGCGCGGTCGGGGACGCGGGGTCGCTGGTGGCCGCCGCGAGCGCGCACGACGCCGACCTGGGCACGTGGACCGCGGCCGTCCGGGGCACCGCACCCGTGCTGACGGTCACCGATGCGGCCGTCGGGCTGCGGGCCGACGACGCCGGCGAGGTGGTGTTCGCGGTCCGCGTGCAGGGCGGCGCCGATGCGGCAGACGCGGCCGACGTGGTGGCCACGGTGGACCTGCCGGGCAACCTCCTGGTCACGGCGCGGCCCGACGCTCCCGTGCCTGCCGCGTGCGAGGTGCGGTACGCGGACGTCACGTGCCGGTGGCCGCACGTCGCGGCGGGTGAGGTCGTCGAGGTGCTGCTCCCCGTGCGCTCCACGTGGAGCTCGCCCACCACCGTGACGGTCACCGCGCGCGCGGCGGGGGCACAGGACGCGGTCGGCCACGCGGACGTGCCGAGCCGGTCCGGCGTGCTCGCGGAGCGGTTCACCACGCACACCGGTGGCTGGGACGTGACCGAGGCGGGTGCCCCGGTGCTGACGTGCGATGCGAAGCTCGCGGCGTGCGTGCGCGCCCAGGCAGGTCTGGCGGACAACAACAGCCAGAAGATGCTCCCGCTCGACGAGGCCCCGCCCGCGGCGGGCACCCTCCGCGCGAAGGTCCCGGTGTCCTCCACCACCACGCTGACGGTGCCGCAGGGCCGGGAGATCGCGTTCGCGGGGCTGTACTGGTCCGCCGTGCGCGGCGGCACGGACACCTGGAGCGGCCCGCTCGACCAGGCGCTCCTGCGCGGACCCGGCGGCGCCTACGTGCCGGTGCGCGGGGAGACGGCCGAACGCTCGGACGCGAGCGGTCGGCGCTACTACACGTCGTTCGCGGACGTCACCGCCCAGGTGCGCGAGCGCGGTGCGGGGGCATGGTCGCTGGCCGACTCCGCCGTGAGCGCCACGCGGAACGACAACGACCCCACCTACTACGGCGGCTGGTCGCTCGTGGTGGTCTACGCCGCGCCCGGTGACGCGCGCGTGACCGTGTACGACGGGGGGCTGTGGGTCGGCACCGCGACGCCGCCGCCCGCGTTCCGGTTCTCGACGCCCGCCGGCTCGACCGCGCGCATCGGTGTGGTCGGCTGGGAGGGCGACCGCGGGCTGAGCGGGGACCGGCTGCGCCTGGGCGGGCTGTGCACGGACGCGACGACCGACCTGGTGCCGTTGCGGTCCGACGGCACCCGCGGGTCCGCCGGGAACGCGTTCGACTCGTCCGCCGTCGGCTGGCGCACGTCGTCGTCGCTCGGCATCGACGCCAAGGGCTTCGCGCCGACGACGATCGGGTGCGACGTCTCGTCGTTGACGCCCGTGACCACCGGTGACCAGTACCTGGTCGGGGCGATCACCCTGCGGACGCAGCCCGCCGGCTGACCCCGTTCAGTCCGCGGGGTCGACCACCGCGGCGACGGCCGCGGCCACGGGCACGACGCCCGACGTCAGCTCGAGGACCAGGCCCGCGCTCGCGGGCTCGTGCAGCAGCGCCAGCAGCACCGCGGCGACGTCCGCGCGCGGCACCGCGCCGCGCGGCACGGACTCCTCGAGCCGGACCAGGCCCGTCGGCTCGTCGTCGGTCAGCATGCCCGGCCGCAGGATGGTCCAGTCCAGGTCCCGTCCACGCAGGTCCAGCTCGGAGGCCGTCTTGGCCTGCAGGTACGCCGCGAACACGTCGTCCGTGCCCGGCGGGGGAGCGGCGTCCGCCCCCATCGAGGAGATCAGCACGTAGCGCCGCACCCCGGCCGCGTGCGCGCCCTCGGCGAGCATCGCGGCTGCGCCGCGGTCCACCGAGTCCTTGCGACTCGCACCGCTGCCCGGCCCGGCGCCCGCCGCGAACACCACGGCGTCGGCACCCGAGACCACACCCGCGACGTCGAGCGCGTTGCACCGCTCGAGGTCGAGGATCACGGCCTCCGCGCCGTCGGCCGTCACGTCGTCCACCTGGTCCAGCGAGCGGATGAGCGCCACGGGCACGTCACCGTTGGCCGCCATCGCGCGGGCCAGGTGGCGCGCGACCTTCCCGTGCCCACCCGCGACCGCGATCCGCATGGCGCCCACGCTAAGCAGGCGCCGTGGGTCCGGCGACCGGGAGGGTTCGCCCGGACGGGTGACGTCGCGCCCGAGCGGCCGCGGGCGTCGTCGGGGCGGGGTCAGACCACGCCGTACAGGCGGTCGCCCGCGTCGCCCAGGCCCGGCACGATGTACGCCTTCTCGTTGAGGCGCTCGTCGACGGCCGCGACCACGACCTGCACGTCCGCGCGGTCCCCGACGAAGTCCTCGACCACCTTGATGCCCTCGGGCGCCGCGAGCAGGCACACCGCGGTGACGTCACGCGCACCGCGCTGCAGCAGGTAGTCGATCGCGGCGACCAGCGTGCCGCCCGTGGCGAGCATCGGGTCCAGCAGGAAGCACTGCCGGCCCGACAGGTCCTCGGGCAGGCGGTTGGCGTACGTGATCGCCTCGAGCGTCTCCTCGTCGCGCTGCATGCCCAGGAACCCGACCTCGGCAGACGGCAGCAGGCGCGTCATGCCGTCGAGCATCCCCAGGCCCGCGCGCAGGATCGGCACCACGAGCGGGCGCGGCTGCGCGAGCTTGGTGCCCGTCGTCGTCGCGACCGGGGTGGTGATCTCCACCTCCCGCGTGCGGACGTCCCGCGTCGCCTCGTACGCGAGGAGCGTGACGAGCTCGTCGACGAGGAGTCGGAACGTGGCCGACGGCGTGGTGACGTCCCGCAGGACCGTGAGCTTGTGGGCGACGAGCGGGTGGTCCGCGACGTGCAGGCGCATGCGTGCAGGCTACTCGTCCCGACGAGGCTGCCGTGCGCCATCATGGCCGCATGACCGGCCCCGCGCGCCCGCCCGCGCCCCAGGACGCGTGGGCGATGGGCCTCGCGCTCGACGAGGCCCGGCACGCCGTGGCCACCGGGGACGTCCCGGTGGGGGCCGTCGTCGTCGACCAGCACGGTGCCGTCGTCGGACGCGGGCGCAACGTGCGCGAGGCGGACGGCGACCCCACCGGCCACGCCGAGGTGCAGGCGCTGCGCGCGGCCGCGGAGGCGCTCGGCCGGTGGCGGCTGGACGACTGCACGCTCGTCGTGACGCTCGAGCCGTGCCTCATGTGCGCGGGGGCCACGGTCCTCGCGCGCATCCCGCGTCTGGTGCTCGGCGCGTGGGACCCCAAGGCCGGCGCGTGCGGGTCCCAGTGGGACGTGGTCCGCGACCGGCGCGTCAACCACCGCGTCGAGGTGGTGGGCGGCGTCCGCGAGGACGAGTGCGCCACGCTGCTGCGGCACTTCTTCGAGGCGCAGCGCGAGGACTAAGGAGCCGGCAGCTCCTGCGCCAGCTCCGTGAGCGTCTCCGACGTGCCGCCGTCCAGCGCCACCGCCGCGTACCGGTCCCCGCGCGTGGCCCCGCGGTTGACGACGACGACCGGCTTGCCCGTCCGTGCCGCGTGCCGCACGAACCGCAGCCCGGACTGCACCGTCAACGACGAGCCCGCCACCAGGAGCGCGTCGGCCGCGTCGACCATCGCGTACGCGCGCTCCACCCGCTCACGCGGGACCAGCTCCCCGAAGTACACGATGTCCGGCTTGAGCACCCCGCCGCACACCGCGCACGCCGCGACGACGAAGTGGCTGGTCTGCTCGATCACCGCATCCGCGTCCGGCGCGATCTCCACGTCCCCGACCGCGCCGACCGACTCCACGAACCCGGGGTTCAGCGCGTCCAGCCGGTCCGCGAGCTCGGCCCTGGAGATGACGGTGCCGCAGTCCAGGCACACCACACGGTCGTACCGGCCGTGCAGGTCGATCACGTGCCGCGACCCCGCCGCCTGGTGCAGCAGGTCCACGTTCTGCGTGATCAGCCCGCCGACCACACCTCGGCGCTCCAGCTCCGCGAGCGCGCGGTGGCCCGCGTTCGGCAGAGTCCGGCCCACGTGCCGCCAGCCCACGTGGTTGCGCGCCCAGTAGTGCCGCCGGAACGCCTCGTCGCCCATGAACTGCTGGAACGTCATCGGCGTGCGCGGCGGTGAGTCCGGGCCGCGGTAGTCCGGGATGCCCGAGTCCGTGGACACGCCCGCACCCGTGAGCACCGCCAGGCGGCGGCCCGCGAGCACCTCGATCACGTCCGCGAGCGAGCCGGGCGTGACGGGGCGGGCGTCGTCGGAGCTCACCCGCCCACGCTACGTCGCACCGGCCGCGGGGTGCTCGGCGGCCTGGATTCGGTGCACGGGCTCCGAGCGGGTACCCTTCTGCACCGAGGTAGCGTGTCCGAGCGGCCTAAGGAGCACGCCTCGAAAGCGTGTGTGGGTGAAAGTCCACCGTGGGTTCAAATCCCACCGCTACCGCCATGTCGAGTTCACCGAGGTGGACCTCGATAGCTCACGAAGTCCGGGGTGGTCTCCAGCTGGGGGCCGCCCCGGACCTCGTCGAGGACGCACCGCTGGCTGGGCGTGCACGACGGCCTCACACGAAGCGGATCGACTCGGCCACCGTGTGTGTCGCGGCGGCACGCCGACGCTCGCCGACCGCCAGGGCCTCGGCCTCGACCGCCCGCTCCGAGGTCTGCGCCCGCAGGTCGCGCCCGAGGTCGCGGAGCATGGCAGCCAGGGCGGCGGCGAGGCCGTCGTGGAGCTGTGCGAGGGTCGTGTTCTCGATCAGGAGGCGACGGTCGGAGACGACGAGCCGCAGGGTGGGCCCGTCCGCCGGGGCGCCGATCTGCGCCGCGAGGGCTTGGGCGGTCGCGGGGGCCTCGATGCGGGCCCGCTCGTCGTGGCTGACCTGCCGGGAGAACACGGCCGGGACCGTGTAGGCGGCGGGCTCGTCGGGCGTACCGAGCTGAGTGGGGAGCCCGGACTCGAGGACCGAGAGCAGGCGGAGGTCCCTCGTCACGGAACCGGGGCCGTCGGTGGCGGGCGTCGCAGGGGAGTGGGCGGTGTTACCGGTGGTCGTCATGGCGGTGGCCCCTGTTCAGGTGGAAGAAGTCGACGCTGGTGCGCGGCGACTGGCTGTCACAGGGTCGACACCGAGGCGGCGTGCCGGTCCGAGCGGATGCGGCGACGGAGCTGCCCGATCCGCAGACTCCCGATGACCAGGGCGATCAGGCCGACGCCGATGCCCGCGATCAGGAGCACGAGCGCCAGCGGGGCCGAGCCGGACATCCCGAGGAACGTGACCTCGACCGGCGTCGTGTTCTGCATCATGAACACCACGAGGGCGATCAGGACGAGGACGCCGACGCACACGCCGACCCAGGCGGCGCCGGTCCGCGAGCGCACCGGCCTGTCCGTGGGAGACCCGTTGGCGACCTTCGACGGCCGGTAGCCGTCAGGCAGCGGGCGCAGGGGCACGTCGAGAGGCGAGGACGATGAGTGAGACCTGGTGTTGCGCTGGACGGGCATGACGCCCTCCTTCACCGTGCCAGGAGGTGAGCCGTCGACTGACAGCAGGTCATCCCGGAACTCCTGCCATCGTACGCTCGTTCGAGCGCTCATGGCTGGTCGGGGCGGCTCAGGTTTCGAGCGCCGTGCATCGGGCGCCACGCGCCGGATGCGGAAGCAGGCGTAGTACGCCCGCTTCGAGCACCCCGCAGGCAGACCGCACCGGGATGCTCACTGCGGCCACATCACGGACCAGCGGGGAGCATTGCGGGAGCGAGCGGGCAGCGGGGTAGTCCGCCGCGCGGCGCAGGATCTCGTCGTCCTCCTGGTGCAACCGGAGCGTCCCATGGCGCAGCTGGGACAGCTCGTTCTGCTCACTGGACGTCTGGCCGTCAACGACGCCGTCGTTGATGTCGGCCCGTCGTACCCACCGCCGGGCAGTCCCCGGCGCAGTCCCAGCCTGCGATCGACTGGGCGACCAGGTCGGGGTGCTCCTCGAGCCAGGGCCCGAGCCGCGCGGCGAGCGCGACGATCGCGAGCTCGTAGGTCGTGGTGCGGCAGTCGGCGTCGGCCTGCGCGGCCGCGAGCTCGTACTTCCTGGCCTGGTCGAGCTCGGGGCTCGGGGAGCTCCCGCCCAGGGGCATGAGCCGGGAGAACTCCTTCTGGATGGCGAGGTAGAGCTCCTTCGAGGTCGTGATCGTCGGGTAGCCGTGGTCCGACATGCAGGCGGGGTAGCGGGACCAGGCGTCGCGGACCGCAGGGAGCGCGACGACCTCGGCGACGGCGTCACTGATGGCAACCTGCAGGGGCTCCGAGGCAGGGACGTCCCAGGGCGGAGAGAAGTCCGGACCGCTCGAGCAGACGCTGAGCGCGTCCGTGTAGTCGTCGCCGGCGGCGGCGGACGGTGCCGGCTCTTCCGGCGGGTGCATCGCGACCCACTCCTCGGCGAGTCGCCACCCGGCCGCGCTGACCGGGTGGACCTCGTTGGACCCCGTACCGCCGGTCAGCCTCGTGGGACGGAGCCCCGGGTCGGGGTCCGGAGGCCGGAGGTACTCGAAGCCCTTGCGGGCCATGCAGGCCTGCGCCGCGTCCTGGGACCTGTCCCACAGGCCCCTCGCGAACGCCTGCCTCTGCTCCAGTGAGCCGTACGCGGCGTCGTAGGCCCGGTAGACGACGTCCTCAGCGTCCGCCACACGCGACGCCGACGGGGAGGTCACGCTCGCGCAGCCCGTCACCAGCACCAGCACCGCGGCGCTCACCCATGCGGAGTTCGTGTGCATCCGTCCCCCTGCCTGCGTCCGGGGCTCGAGCGGGCCGATCGGCCGCCCACCGGTGTCACGGCCCGATCCGATCAGCCCGCTCCACGCGGTCAAGGACACCGTGGCACCATCCGACCGTCTGCGGAAGGCCGCGGAGGTCTTCGGAGGCGGTCCGCGACGCTGGGTCTGAGCGCGCGTGACGACGACCGCCCGATGACGCCCTGTCGACCGTTCGCGCGGCGTGCACCGTGCAGCAACTCCTCAGTCGCGTGGGGACTCCAGGACGGCGATGGGGTCACGGCGCACGGTGCCGACGAGTGACGTGAGGACCGTGGCGCCGAAGATGAGACCGAGCCCGGCGGCCAGCGTCACGGCGACGTCGAGGTCGAGCACGTGGGCGTCGACGCCGAAGGCGCGGTCCGCGAAGTCCCGGACGGCGGGCTGCGCGGTGGTCAGGACGGCGAGCGACGCGGCCGAGGAGGCCACCAGCACCAGCGCCGTGTCGGCGGAGAGCATGGCGGCGATGCGCCACGTGCCCGCGCCCATCGACCGGGCGAGGGCGTAGAACCACGAACGCTGACGGGTGACGATGGCCTGCACGGCGACGAGCGCGATGCCGGCGAGCACGAGCACGCCCCAGCCGATGACGCCGTACGTGAGGCCGACCCCGCGGGAGGCGTCACGGACCGAGGCGTTCTCCTGATCGATGCGTTGCACGGTCACGCGGGGCCCGGGGTCGATCTCGGTGGACGCGGCCAGCGGGGCGATCGTCTCCAGGGCGAGCGAGTGCACCTCGTCGGACAGGTCCTGGTCCTGGCCGGTGACCACGATGAATCCCCGCCGCAGAGGACCTGTGGTGCTGAGCAGGACGAGGTCCTGGTAGTCGCCGCGCAGGTAGAGGCGCGTGCCGTAGACGGCCTGGTGGTCGGCGTCCGGGAGGTAGAGCGCGTCGGGCGGGATCTGCTGGCCGTCGATGCACCACACGGTGTCGATCCCGCCGGTGTCGCCGAACGGCAGGTCGAACGGGACCCCCGGTGCGCGCCACAGCACGCGCAGGGACTGCTCGCCCACCTGCTCGAACGGCGGGCACTCGGAACGGGTCTCGGGGAGGTCGACCCACTGGCCCCACACGCTCGCGCCGAGGCCGGCCGCGGTGTGCCGTGCCGCCTCGTCGACTGTGGCGTCGCTCGCCTGGAGCGAGCCGTCCAGCGAGACCTCGTAGGAGCCGTGCAGGCCGGAGTCCTGGACGATCGCGGAGTCGAGGCCTTCCTGGGAGACGCGCGCGAGCTCGGACACGAGAGCGAAGATGACGATCGCGACCGTGGTCAGCACGGTGAGCATGACGATGCGGAACGGCGACCGGCGCGCGAGGACCACGGCGAGCCGGAGGGAGCGGCTCACCCGACGTCCTGCGGGGACGCGGCGAGCCGGCCGCGCACGATGCGGACGGTGCGGTCGGCGCCGGCGGCGACGACGGGGTCGTGCGTCACGACGACGACCGCCGCGCCCGTCTGCGCGGGCGCGGCGTACAGCAGCGAGCACACCAGCTCGGCGTTGGTCTCGTCGAGGTTGCCCGTCGGCTCGTCGGCGATCAGGAGACGCGGGCGGGCGAACAGGGCCCGCGCGATCGCGACTCGTTGGCGCTCGCCGCCGGACAGGTCGCTCACCCGCCGCGCCGCGGCATGACCCAGTCCGACGAGGTCAGCGGCGTCCGCCGCGCGCTGCCGCGCTGACCGGCGCGACTCGTCGCTGCGGGTGACGAACCACTGGAGCATGACGTTCTCGGTCACGCTGAGATGCGTCTCGAGGTGGAAGGACTGGAAGACCATGGCGATCGTGCCGGCCCGCACCGCGTGCCGGACACGGGCGGAGTCCACGGCCCGGCCCTCGACGCGCACGTGCCCCGACGTCGGGGACCGCATGAGGCCCATGACCGCGACCAGTGAGGACTTCCCGCTGCCGGACCGGCCGACGACGGCGGTCGAGGACCCCGGCTGCACCGCGAGAGTCACACCGTCGACGGCCCGGACGGGCTCGGCACCGGTCGGGTACTCGACCACGACGGCTTCGAGCTCGACCACCGGGGGCGCGCTCACGGGGCGGTGGCGGGCAGGACGAGCTCCGCGCCCACAGGCAGCGGGGTCCGGATGACCCGCACGACGCCGTCGCTCGGGCCGACGTCCACCGGGATCTCGCGCTCCGTCCCGCCGTCGACGACGGTGACGACGTAGCCCGAGTGGTCGGAGCCCACATAGGCGTTCGGCACCAGCGTCGCGTCCGCGATGACCTCGGACGTGACCGCGAGGCCGGCGCGCAGACCGGGGGCGGTCTCGGCCGTGCGCGGCAGGCGGCACCGGAGGGTTGCGGTGGACTCGTCGTCGCCGTCCAGGTCCGGGACCACCCAGACGTGCGCGCACGCGACGTCGCGCTGCCCGACGACTGTCTCGACGGTGGCGACCGCGCGGATGTCCAGCGCACGCAGGCGGAGGTCCTGCAGCCCGGACAGCGGTGTCACCACGTCCGTGCCGGTCGCCGCGAGCGTCAGGTGACCGCCGGCGTGGTCCACCACGCCAGCGACCGGTGCTCGCAGCACGCCCGCAGCCTCCTCGAGGGCGTCCAGTGCCGCCGCGTCGATGCGGCTCGTCCCGGCCGCCGCCGCGAGCTCGGCGCGGTATGCGCGGTCCACCTCGACGCGTGCCACCTGGTCACCGGCCTCGACGGGCGTCCCGTCCTTCACCGTCGGCACGACGCGCGTGCCACGCGGCCCGTCCAGCGTGATCGGCACGCCGTCGGCGGTCGTCGCGTCCAGGCGGTAGTCGAGCGCGAAGTCGCGCTGCAGCACCGTCGCGCGAGGCTTCTCGTCCGCGGCGGTGGCGGACGGCGCCGCCGCGGGAGTCTCGGGACGTGCGTCGTCGGTGCAGCCGCACAGCGCGAGCAGCACGACGAGACCCGCCGCGCTAGCCCGCCAGGACATCGACGATCGTCCGCTGCGGGTCCTGCGGGTCAGCCACAACATCACGGCACCCGCCGTCGCCCAGGAGCCAGTCCCGGAGGCCGTCGGGGTCACCCGAGTCCACCGCGTCGTCGACCATCGAGACCCAGCCGTCCATGAACTCGTCGAACCCGTCCTCGGGATGATCGGGGCGCGCGACCGCAGGGGTCTGAGGCCGTGTGCCCGACAGCAGCCAGGCATCCCGCGCCGTCACCACATCGCGGCAGAAGACGGTCGAGGACACGTTGAGCTGAGTCATGAGGACGCGTTCGCCCTCGGGGGCGGAGTCGACCGTCTCCAGGAGCTCAGGGTCGGCGAGCCGCTCCTGCACCACGTCCGGAGGCAGCCCGGCCAGCGCCGGCGAGTCCGGCTCGAGGCGGTCCGGCGTGCCCGCGCCGCACGCCGCCATCGTGACGAGCGCTGCCCCGAGCGCTCCGATCCGCAGACTTCTGTTCACGTGCCCCCCGTCCTGGTGCGCCCCCGGGCGCCCGACGACGGTATTGCCGGTCCTCGGCGCGCCGACGAAGGGCCGGGCGTGACGCGCGTCACACCAGCGCCGACCGGTCGGTACCCGAAGGGAACGAGGCGTGCCGACGCGGGGCGGCTGCTAGTTTCCGGCCATGGTGGGTTCGTGCAGGGGGACGACGGCGTCCGCGTCGGGCCGACGCCGCAGCGGGGCGCTGACGTGACCCCGGTCGAGCCGGGCGAGCGCGCGCCTCGGGACCGGCCGTGATCGACGCGGTTGCGGTGGCGGTCAGCGTCGGCGGCGTGCAGGCGCTGGAGGCCACGGACCTGAGTGCCGCACCGGGCGAGGCGGTCGCGGTCGTGGGGCCGTCGGGTTCGGGCAAGAGCACGCTGCTGCGTGCGCTGACCGGAGTCCAGGTGCCCAGCTCCGGGTCCGTCACCATCGCCGGGGTCGTCGTGACCGCGCTACCGACGGGGGCGCGCGCGACGTTCCGCCGCGAGCACCTGGGAGTGGTGTTCCAGGACCCTGAGCTCTTGGAGGAGCTGAGCGTCGTCGAGAACGTCGCGCTGCCGCTGGTCCTGGCCGGGCTAGCGCGGCGTGCGGCCGTGGCACGGGCGCAGGAGCAGCTGAGGTCGATGGGGCTGGGCGACAAGGCCGAGGCGTCCCCCGGGACGTTGTCCCGCGGCGAGGCGATGCGCGCAGCGGTGGCGCGAGCGCTCGTGTCGCGTCCGGACGCGGTGATCGCCGACGAGCCGACGGCCTCGCTGGACCGGACGAACGCGCTCGCCGTCGCCCGGCTGTTGACGGCGAACGCGCGTGCAGCGGGTGTCGCCACCGTCCTCGCCACCCATGACCCCGACGTCGTGGCGCTGTGCGACCGCGTCGTGGACCTGCGCGCCGACGCGCACGTGGCACACGTGTGAGCCGCGCCAGCCTGATCGTCTCCCTGGCGGTGCGTGTCGCGTGGAGCACCGATCGCTCGCAACGCTGGCGTCAGGTGACGCTCGTGCTCGCGGCGCTGATGAGTGTGACGGCGATGGCGTTGGGGGCGGGGATCGTCTCGGCGTCGCAGCAGGCCGCGCAGCGCATCCTCGACCGGACGCCCGCAGTCGACTTCGCATCGCCCGACGCACCGCTGCACGCGGTCGTGCGCGGCGGGTTCCTCGACGTCCGGCAGTTCCCGGTGCTGTGGCTGGACCCGCGGGCCGGCGACGCTCCGGTGCCGCCGGGCCTGAGCCGGCTGCCGGACCCGGGGACTTACGTCGTGTCACCGGCGCTCGCCGAGGCGGGTGTCGCGGACGCCCTGGGGTGGCGGACCTCCGCGGCCGGATCCGGTGTGCGCGGCACCATCGGGGACGACGGACTCGCCTCGCCGTCGGAGTGGTACGCGTACGCGCGGCCGGCCGACGGGCGTTCGCTCGGCGCGGGTGGGGCGCTCGCACCGGTCGCCGGCTTCGGCGTCGCCGACGCGACGTCACCCCAGCTGAGCGTGGAGACGGACCCGATCATGCCGTCACCGCTCGCAGCGCTGTTCGGTTCGCTGTGGCTGCTGACGATCCCCGCACTGGTCGCCCTGGTCCCGGCCGCGTCGGCCGGCTCGGACGTCCGCGCCCGCCGCGCACGCGTGCTGTTCCTGCTCGGGTCGCGCCCCGTCGATCTCATGGCGCTCGGCGCACTCGAGACGTCAGCGCTCGTCGCACCCGCCGCGCTCGTCGCGGCACTGACGTGCGCCGCAGCGGCCCCGCACGTCGGCCATGTCCCGGTCGCCGGGATCGACCTGCGGGCCGGGGACCTCTCGATCCCCGCCGGGCAGTCCGCGGCGATCGCGCTCGCGGCCGTCGTCGTCGCCGGCGCGGTCGGCGCGCTTCGGCTCCGGCCCGGCGACCCGTCGGTGCGCGGCCGCTCGGTCCGGCGGGTTCGCTGGTTCAGTGCCGTGCCGCTCTGGCTCGCGGTGTCCGGCATCGTCGCTGCCCGCCTGTTCACGCGGCCGACGAGCGTGCTGATCCTTCTCGCCACGCTCGTGGTGACGACGCTCGCGTTGCCGTTGGCGCTGCCCTGGTTGGTGCGGCGGGCGGCCGTGCCGTTGGCCCGGCTGCGCGGTGTCGGACCGTGGCTCGCCGGGCGTCGCCTCGCAGCGGATGCGCGGGGTCTTGCCCGCCCGGCCGCGACGCTCGCGCTGCTCGTCTTCGTGCTGGGAGCAGGCTCCGGTGTGTACCTGCAGATGACAGCGGCCGATGCGCCCGAGAGCTCCGGCGTGTACGAGGTGGGATGGCGTGAGCCGCGCCCCGGCGACGTCGCGTCCTTGCGCGACGCGCTGCCCGGCGTGGCGGTGGGCTACCGGACGTCGAGCGGCACCGCGGTCTTCGACTCGTGCGAGGACCTGGCCCGTGGGCTCGCCGACGAGGGGTGCGGCGAGCCCGACGCGCTGGTCAGGCGGGCGCGCATCGCGCTGGGCGCCCCGGTCGAGGTCGCGCACGTCGTCGAGGAGGTTAGCCCCGACGTCGTGGCGGGCGGCGCTGTGGTGCTGGCGCGAACAGGCGCGGTGAGCCTGGACGAGGTCGAGGCCGCGGCGAGCCACCTGCCCGCGGCCGACGTCGCACCGCGGGGTGAGGTGGCCATGGCGGCTCCGTACATCGCCCGCTGGTGCGCGGCGGCACTCGTGGCGGCAGCCGCCCTGCTCAGCGCGGGGGCCGCTCTCGCGTTCGGCAACCGTGTCCTGGCGGTGTCGGGCGAGGACGCGGTGCTGCTGGCGCTCGGCGCCGAGCCGCGGACGGTCCGCTCGGTGCAGCGCTGGAGCGTCGCGTGGCCCATGGCTGTCGCCGTCCCGGCGGCAGGCGCGGCCGCGGTCCTGTTCACCTGGGCGGCGAGCGCTGCCGACCTCGCTGCCACCGCGACCACGGTGATCCTGCTCGAGTGCGCGATCGTGGTTGGCTTCGCTGCAGTGCTGCTCGCCGCGCTGGCGGCTGTGCAGCGTCGGCGCGCGCGGCGCTGACGCGGGTGGCCGAGCGGACACGATGTCGGTGTGCCGGAAGGAGAGCTGCGCCAGGTCCTCGTCGAGTTGCGCGACCTCCTCGACGATGCGGACGAGCAGTTCTGGGCCGGGTGGGCTCGAGATCGCCTGGTCGCCCTCGACTCGGGAGCCCTCGATCCCCGTGAAGTCCGTCGCGCGTTCGGGGGGATGGGCAGCTTGAACGACCTGCTCCTCGATCCCTTCAACGGCCACACGATCGAGCCTGCCGCCAGTTCCTGGACCAGCCGGGCGCTCATTTTGGGAGCACGTTCTCCCGGGCGAAGTAGGCCGAGGCCCGCTTGAGGATCTCGACCTCCATCTCCAGGACTCGGTTGCGGCGCCTCAGTTCGACCAGTTCACGCCGCTCGTCGCTGCTCACGCCCTCACGGCGACCGGCGTCGACGTCGTCCTGGGCCACCCACCGGCGCAGGCACGACTCGCTGATCCCCAGATCGGAGGCGACCTTCGCGACCGACTGCTGACCCGATCGGGCCAGATCCACTGCTCGGCGCCGGAACTCAGGCGGCTTGGCTGCAGGCATCCAGGACTCCTCTCCGAGACGATCATCGCCTCAGACCAGGTGTCCGGAGAAGCGGGCCAGGCTCCCTCTCACTTCAAGACTCTAGGGGGAGTCAATGCGTTTGAAGCAGACCAAGCGCGCCGCTCTGGCACTTATCGCCAGCGCAGCGCTGATCGTCGGCAGTGCTGTCGGAGCGTCGGCGTGGACGAACAGTGCGGACATCACGTGCACGTCCTCCACCGGCTGGCAGGTTCACATCAAGACCTACAGCTGGGGTGACACGTATCACGAGTTGGTGACCCCGGAGGGGGCGCGGTACGGGTGGCGTTACGCCAACGGATTGGCCTACAAGACGCGGACAACCAAGACGGCCAAGCAGATGGCAACCTCGGTCACGGTGATCGCTGACGATCTGGCGAGCGCCAGCCGCTACTGCGGCACGATCTAGGCGCCGAAGGATTCGGCGTGGGTCGCACCGGTGCCGCCGTGCGACCCACGCCTTCGTGCGACACGGAGTAGACATCGTGCGTGAGATGGTGCCGTACCAGGTGGCTGGCTTTGGGTGCGGCTCTGAGGCGGATGTGCGAGAGTGCGTCCGGCCAAAGGGATAGCAGGGGGAATGACGATGGCAGTGATGGACAATCGGACGCGCCAAGCTCGACTGGTTGCTCGGCGATGGATGCTGGGCGGGGTGCTTGTTGTTGGGGCTGTTCACGGTCTGTCGGCGTGCACGGGCGAGACGCCGCAGGCTCAGGCGCAGTGGTCTCCGCCGGCGTGGTTCGCGGAGCAGGCGCGCGAGTCGGAGGAGTCCCGGCTCGGGTATCAGCGGTGCATGGACGACAAGGGCTGGGACCGCACGATGATGGCCGGCGGTGGGTCCGAAGAGCCCTTCGTGTTCGGCAAGGACGAGGACCGCTCAGAGCTGGAGAGGTTCGACGCGGATGTGGAGGAATGCCGCATCGAACTCGGCTATCCGGCGCCGCACGAACCCACTGCGGACGAGCTCGGCGTCCAGTACGACGCAGAGCAAGATGTCGCGGCATGCTTGGAGCACCTCGGGTTCGACATTCCCGAGCCGCCGTCCCGTGAGGCGTGGGTCGAGGCATTGATCAGTGGTCGCGAAGACGGGGCCAGTGCTGAGGTGTGGAGCCCGTACGGGGAACTCGCACGGATGGTCGAGGACGATCCGGGAAACGCCGAGCTCGCGGGCCGAATCGAACGTGCCGAGGTGCAGTGCCCGCAGTACTCGGCGCTGTGATGGGACGCGCGCGGGCGGCGGTGGCGTGGACCGCGGTCGCGGTGGTCGCCGGTGGCCTCGGGTTCTGGGCGGGCCGGGCGACGTTCGTCCCGCCGTCGCCGCAGGCGGAGTCCAGCGCTCCGGCTTTGGTGAGTGTCGAGCAGGGAGTGATCGGGTCGACGATCGAGGCACCCGTGACGGTCTCGTGGCCGCGGCTCCCCGCACTGACCAGCCCGCAGGGCGGGATGGTCACCTCGATCGACCTGACACCCGGAGAGCCTGTCGACCAGGGCGACGTGCTGCTCACGCTCGACCTGCACCCGGTCGTCGTGGCGCAGGGAAGCGTGCCGTCGTTCCGTGAGCTGGCCCCCGGGGACGAGGGCGCCGACGTCGACCAGCTGCAGCGCATGCTCGCCGACCTCGGGTACCTGGAGACCGAACCGGACGGTGTCTACGGGTCGAGCACGCAGACAGCTGTTCGTGCCTGGCAGAAGGCGTCCGGACAGCCGTCGACCGGCACGGTCGCCGCGGGCTCGGTGGTGTTCGTCCCGAAGCTGCCGACCCGGATGACGCCTGCGGCCGAGGTGACGGTCGGCCGGACCGTCGCCGGCGGAGCGGACCTCCTGGTGCCTGTGCAGTCGGTGCCCGAGGTCACGATCCGGCTCGACGCGGACCGGCGGACGCAGACCCCGACGACGGGGCAGGCCGTGCGTGTCGACCTCGACGGGACGCAGGTCGAGGGCGTCGTCGGGGAGTCCGCCGTCTCGGCCGAGTCGGGCGCGACGACGTGGCAGGTGCTCACCGCCGACGGTGACCCGCTGTGCGCGAAGCAGTGCCCAGACCTCCCGTTCACCGACGACCAGCTCACCTCCACCGCAACGATCGTCACCGCACCGGAGGTCACCGGACCCGTGGTCCCGCTGGCGGCGCTCGCGACCGCGGCGGACGGTTCGTCGTTCCTCGTCGGACGGGACGGAGACCGGGTACCGGTCACCATCGAGGCGCAGGACGGGACGCGGGCGGTCGTGACCGGGATCGCGGCCGGGACTCGGGTCCTGCTGTTCGCCGGCTCACCCGAAGCCCAGCCGGACCAGCCGGGCGGCGATCCGGCTGGCGATCCGGGCGATCAGCCGGACACCGACGCCACGGCTGCCGCCGGATGAGCGCGCGGCTCACGGTCCGGGAGCTCGGCTTCCGGTACCGGCGTGGCGCGCCGCTGGTGATCAGCAACCTCGACCTCGACTTCGCGCAGGCGGCGGTCACGACGATCACGGGCGCCTCGGGCCGCGGGAAGTCCACCCTGCTGTACCTGGTCGCGGGCCTGCTGCGACCCGCGGCGGGGCACGTCCTGTGGGACGACGAGGTCCTCGACACCCAGCCGGACGGGCGCCGCGCACGATGGCGTGCGACGACGTCGGGCTTCGTCTTCCAGGATGCGATGCTCGACCCCGCGCGCACCGTGATGGACAACGTCTGCGAACCCGCGCTGTTCGCCGGTATGGCCGCGGCGACCGCGCGTGACCGGGCGGGTGACCTGCTGCGGCGCGTCGGGGTCGGGCACCGGGCCGATCACCGGCCCGGTGAGATCTCTGGAGGCCAGGCGCAGCGTGTCGCCATGTGCCGCGCGCTGGTCACCGACCCACCCGTGCTGTTCTGCGACGAGCCGACCGGCAACCTGGACGACGACTCCGCGCAGGTCGTGTGGGAGGTCCTCACGGAGTCCGCGGCGGCCGGCGCGACGGTCGTCGTCGCGACGCACGACGCGCGCCTCGCCGCGCGTGCGGACGAGCGGGTCACCCTGTGACGGTCGAGCGCGTGGCACCACCGGTCGCGGCGACCCGAGACGGGGCCGCGAGGTCGCGGCCGCAGCTCGCCGGTGCTCCGCGGATGCGCGCACTGGGCCGCGATGCGGTCCTCACCGCACGCGCCCAGCCCGTCGCGACCGCGACGGCCGCGGTCGTCGTCGCCCTCGTCACTCTGGTGACCTTGCTGACGACAGGCCGTGCGGCTGCGACCGAAGCGGCGGTCGTCGCGTCGATCGACGCCGTCGGCACACGTCTGGTCGTCGCGACGGACACCACGGGTGAGGCCGGGATCGACCCGGCGACCGTCCGTTCCGTCGCCGCTCTCGGCTCTGTGAGCTGGGCGTTCGGGCTGGGTCCTGCGGTCGACGTCGAGAACGTCGGCGCTGGGCGTGCGGGTCCGGTTCCTCTGCGCGCGTTCGTCGGCGACCTCCCGGCGGACGTCGCGCTGACCGTCGGACGCCTTCCGACGAGCCCCGGCGAGGTGGTGGTCGGGCGTGCGGCGTCGAGCGCCCTGCGGATGCCGGACGTCGCCGGCGCCGTGAGCGACGGGACGCGCGGGCTTGCGGTGGTGGGTCAGATCCACGGGTCCGGGCCGCTGAGCTTCATCGACCAGGGTGCTCTGCGACCGGCGGGGGCGGACGAGGACGTTCCGCTGCGCTACGTGTACGTGCTCGCCGGGTCGGCGACCGGCGCGCAGGAGGTCGCCGACGCGTTGCGCGCTCTGCTGGTCGCCGAGGTGCCGGCCGCGGTCGACGTCTCGGTCTCGGACGGCGCCCTGGAGTTGCGCGACGTGGTCGCCGGCCGCCTGGGGGCCGCGTCGCGGCAGACGATGGCCGGCGTCCTCGGAGTGGGCCTCGTGCTCGTGACCGTCACGATGCTCGGGGCCGTGGCGGGCCGGCGTCGGGACTTCGGTCGCCGGCGTGCGCTCGGGGCGACGAGGTCTGCGGTCGTCGCTCTGGTGCTCGTGCAGTCGGCGTGCGCTGGGCTGGTGGGCGCGGTCTTGGGCGGGATCGGAGGGCTGGTCGCGCTCCGGATCGACGGTGTGGCGTGGCCGTCCGCCTCGTTCGTCGGCGGCGTGCTCGTCCTGGCGGTGCTGGTGACGCTCGTCGGGTCGGTGCCGCCGGCCGTCGCGGCGGCCCGGGCGGACCCGGTGCGCATCCTGCGCGTGCCGTGACGGCGGTGCGAGCTCAGTCGCAGTAGTCGCAGACGCCGGTGCCCGGCAGGGTCATCGAGCAGGTGGGGCAGACGGGGGCCACGCGCTCGGGTGCGGCGGTGGAGCGGCGTGCGGTCGTCGTGGTGGCGGCGCGGGTGGACGTCCGGGGCGACGAGGCCCGGGTGGCGGGCCGTGGTGCGACGCGCGTCGCGGCCGCGGGTTCGACGACCTCGAAGCCGTGCTTGCGCAGGATCGCGGTGGCGGCGGCGATGCTGCCGGTGATCTCGTCGGCCGGTGCGAGGCGACCGTGATCGGCACGCCGTCGGCGGTCGTCGCGTCCAGGTGGTAGTCGAGCGCGAAGTCTCGCTGCAGCACCGTCGCGCGAGGCTTCTCGTCCGCGGCGGTGGCGGACGGTGCCGCCGCGGGAGTCTCGGGACGTGCGTCGTCGGTGCAGCCGCACAGCGCGACCAGCACGACGAGACCCGCCGCGCTAGCCCGCCAGGACATCGACGATCGTCCGCTGCGGGTCCTGCGGGTCAGCCACAACATCACGGCACCCGCCGTCGCCCAGGAGCCAGTCCCGGAGGCCGTCGGGGTCACCCGAGTCCACCGCGTCGTCGACCATCGAGACCCAGCCGTCCATGAACTCGTCGAACCCGTCCTCGGGATGATCGGGGCGCGCGACCGCAGGGGTCTGAGGCCGTGTGCCCGACAGCAGCCAGGCATCCCGCGCCGTCACCACATCGCGGCAGAAGACGGTCGAGGACACGTTGAGCTGAGTCACGCCGCCACCGCGGCGAGAGCGGCCCCCAGCGCTCCGATGCGCAGTCTTCTGTTCACGTGCCCCCCGTTCTGGTGCGCCCCTGGGCGCCCGACGACGGTCTTGCGCTCACCGGCGCGCCGACGAGAAGTCCGGCGTGACGCGCCGCACATCCGTGTCGTGACATCCGCCTGCGTCGGGGACGCGGCGCAGCGTTCGGCGCTCAGGGGGTGGCCGACCCGTCCCGGACGGGTGACATCCCGGAGGTCTAGGCTCGCCGACGTGGCGGGACGCGGCCGGGCCCTGGTGGTCACCGTCGCCCTGGTGTGGGCGACGGTGCTCGCACAGGGGCGTGCGGTGGCCGAGACCTGCGTGCCGGTCGGCTGGCGCACGGCGCTCGAGCTGCACCTGAGCACCGCGGCGCAGGTCACGGGCTGCGTCGACGAGCGTGGCGGCGGTTCCACGGGTGCGCGGGCGGCGGTGCTCATCGCGGTCGCGGTGCTGCCGCTGCTGGGCGTGCCCTTCCTGCTGGCGCCGGCGGTCCCGGCCGTGGCGCGCGCCGTCTCGCCGCTGGTCGCGGCGGTGCGGGGACTGCTGGCGCGGCTCGTCGTCGGGACGGGTGCGGCGTGGACGCCGCGCGTGGGCACGCGGGTGCCCGCGACGTTCCGCGCGTCGTCGGCGCGGGGTGCGGGGCATGCGAGCGCGTGGTCGTACAGGGGGCCGCCGCGGCTCGTGTGAGCCGCGACCCATCCCCACCGACGACCGACGGAGCAACCGACCATGACCACGAACGACGCGCGCCCCGGCGCGCCCCTGACCAACGCCGAACGCCGCGAGCAGGCGCGGCTGCAGGCCCAGCAGAACCGCATCGCCGCGCAGCGCAAGCGCCGGTCGCAGCGCGTGGCCGCGGTGACGATCCTCGCCCTCGCGCTCACCGGGCTCCTCACGGCGCTCGTCGTGACGTTCCTCCAGCAGCGGGAGGGGGACGCGGCGAAGTTCCCCGAGGCCCGCCCGACGGTCGGGGGAGTGGTGCTGCCGCGCGCCGCCGACCCGGTGCACGGCGGCGTGCCCGTGAGTGCGGCCGGCGCGGGCGTCGCGGCCGAGGACGGCGTGACCGTGCACGTCTACCTGGACGCGATGTGCCCGTACTGCGGGATCTTCGACCGGGTCAACGGTGCCGACCTGGAGGAGCTTGCGCAGCAGGAGGGCGTGACGGTCGTCTACCACCCGGTGGCGGCGCTGGACGAGCTGTCCCGCGGGACGGCGTACTCGACGCGTGCTGCGAACGCGGCGGGGCTGATCGCCGATCAGGACCCCGAGCACTTCACCGCGTTCCTCTCGGCGCTGTTCGCGGAGGGCACGCAGCCGCAGGAGAACACGCCGGGCCTGAGCGACGACGAGATCGCGGACGTGGCGCGGTCGGTGGGTGTCGACGACGACGTGGTGGCCCGGTTCACCGAGCAGGGTGACCAGGGCCGGACGTTCGCGGGCTGGGCGGCGGCCGGCATGTCGCAGATCCCGCCGAACGAGGAGGGCAAGGTCGGGACGCCCACCGTCACGATCGACGGGGTGCGCTGGACCGAGAACTTCACCGTCCCGGGTGCTCTGCGGGCGGCCGTCGAGGCGGCGCGAGGCTGACGGGCCGCGCCGGCCGTCGCTCGGGCGGCCGGCGCGGGCTCACGGCGTCACCAGCACGAGCGTGCCCGCGGGCACCGCACGCCACAGGACGTCGAGCACGTCGTCGGACACGCGGATGCACCCGTTGGAGACCTCGCCACGGGACGCGAGCGTGGTGGTGTGGAACGCGGTCGCGGACGTGCCCGTCGCGCGGTCGTAGTCGTCCATCGTCTCGCTCTGGCTGGACAGCAGGATGATCCGCGGCGTGGTCGAGCCGGGGTCGGTCCAGAACGTGCCGACGACGAACTGCGGCCGCGGCGGTGTGGGACGTGACGGGCTGCCGGTGGCGAGCACGGGGTAGGTGGTGACGGCCGTGCCGTCGTCCACGGTCATGGTCTGCCGCGCCGTGGAGACGGTGATCCGCCAGTCGGTGCCCGCGGGCTGGGTGTCACCGGTGCGGATCCACGCGGTGCGCTCGTTGGTGCGGGTCGCGTCCCGGCTCGGCAGCGCGCCGCGTGCCGCGACCATGACGCGCAGCCAGCCCGGACGCTCGTCGACCACCGGCACGACCGTCCGGGCCTGGAACGTGCGCGCGGGCAGCACGCCCACGGGCGTCGCCGACCCGCCGCCGGGGGTGGCGTAGGCGGCGGTGTCCCGCACCACGACGACGGTGCGCCACCGGCCGAGCGCGGGATCGTCGGAGGCGAGCTGGGTGAGCCCGTCGAGGCCCGGCAGCCCGGGCACCACGTGCGTCGGGTCGATGGTCACCAGTCCGGTGAGGTCCACGCGGACGTCGGGCGGCGGCGCGCTCGTCTTGGAGACGGCCACGGGCGCGCGGACGACGACGGGCGGGGGCGGCGTGTCCGGTCGCGGCGCGGCGCACGCGCCCAGCGACGGGACCAGGAGCGCAGCGACGAGCACGGCGTGGCGGACGAGGCGGTGCGGGCTCATGGCTTTCCTCCTGACTTCATGGTGCCCCGGGGCAGGTCCACGGACACGCGCGCCCCCGATCGGGTGCCTCGGGCACATTGCCTCGCCGAAAAGACCGAAACCCATTGCGAGCCCGCGACCATCGGGGAAGACTCGCAGCGCACCCCGTTCCCGAGCACCGATGCCCGGGCGCGGTGCTGGGCCGGCGGCTGCCACCGACCGCCCGGCGAGGTCAACGTCGACCAGGGAGAGGGCACATGGAGCAGCACCACCACCCGTCCGCACCGAGCAGCGAGACGCGCCCACCCGGCGCCGCGCTCGCGCAGCGACCGTTCAGCCGTCGCACGGTCCTGCGCGCGGGAGCGCTCGCCACCGCGGCCGTCGGCCTCGCGGGCGCGGTCCCCGGGGCGTTCGGTGGCGCGCGCCCCGCAGCGGCCGCCGCGCTCCCGCGGCTGTCCCGCGACGCCGCGACCGCCGCCGAGCACGTCCCGGCCTACCCCGCGTCGTGGACCGTCCGGCCCTTCAACCTCACCGAGGTCTCGCTGGGCGAGTCGGTCTTCACGCGCGCTCAGCAGCAGATGGTGGACCTGGCACGCGCGTACCCGGTGGACCGCGTGCTCGTCGTGTTCCGCCGCAACGCGAACCTGGACGTGAGGGGTGCCAGCGCACCGGGCGGCTGGGAGGAGCTGGGTCCGGCGCCCGACGAGCAGCGCTGGGGCCCCGCGGAGTACGTGCGGGGGCAGAACACGCGCGGGGCCGGCGGTCTGCTGCGCGGCCACTACGGCGGGCACTTCCTGTCCATGCTCGCCATGGCGTACGCGACCACGGGCGACCAGGCGATCCTGGACAAGGTCGACGACTTCGTCGACGGGCTCGAGGAGTGCCGCGCCGCGCTCGCGGCCACGGGAAAGTACTCCCACCCGGGTTTCCTGGCGGCCTACGGCGAGTGGCAGTTCAGCGCGCTCGAGGCGTACGCGCCCTACGGCGAGATCTGGGCGCCGTGGTACACGTGCCACAAGATCCTGGCGGGGCTGATCGACGCCTACCGGTACACCGGAAGCGCGCTCGCGCTGCAGCTGGCCGAGGGGCTCGGGCGCTGGACGCACGCACGGCTGTCCGCGTGCACGCCCGAGCAGCTCGAGCGCATGTGGGGCATCTACATCGGCGGTGAGGCCGGCGGCATGAACGACGCCCTGGTGGACCTCTACACGCTGTCCGCCGCGGCGGACCGTGACGACTTCCTGGCCGCGGCCGCGCTGTTCGACCTGCGCTCGCTGGTGACCGCGTGCGCGCAGGACCGCGACACGCTCAACGGCAAGCACGCCAACATGCACATCCCCACGTTCGTCGGCTACGCCAAGCTGGGTGCCTGGACGGGCGACGCCACGTACACGGCCGCCACGCGCAACTTCTTCGGGATGATCGTGCCCGGCCGGATGTACGCGCACGGTGGCACGGGCGAGGGCGAGATGTGGGGCCCGGCCAACACGGTGGCCGGGGACATCGGCCCGCGCAACGCCGAGTCGTGCGCCGCCTACAACATGCTCAAGGTCGCGCGGACGCTGTTCTTCGAGCAGCAGGACCCCGCGTACATGGACTACTACGAGCGCACGGTGCTCAACCACATCCTGGGTGGCAAGCGCGACCAGGCCTCGACCACCAGCCCGCAGAACCTGTACATGTTCCCGGTGGGGCCCGGGGCCCGGAAGGAGTACGGGAACGGGAACATCGGCACGTGCTGCGGCGGCACGGGCCTGGAGAGCCCGGTCAAGTACCAGGACTCCATCTGGTTCCGCTCCGCCGACGACTCGGCGCTGTGGGTCAACCTGTACGTCCCGTCCGAGCTGCGCTGGACCAGCCGCGGCCTGCGGATCGTGCAGGAGGGCGACTACCCGAACGACGAGACGGTCACGCTGCGCATCGCGGAGGGGGCGGGCGAGCTGGACCTGCGGCTGCGCGTGCCGGCGTGGGCGACGTCGTTCGTCGTCGCCGTCAACGGCGCCACGGTGGCGAGCACCGCCGCGGGCACCGCGACGCCCGGCACGTACCTCTCGGTGGACCGCACATGGGCCGCCGGTGACCAGGTGACCATCACGCTGGCGCTCCCGCTGCGCGCCGAGCCGACGATCGACCGGCCCGACATCCAGTCCCTGCAGCGCGGCCCGGTGGTGCTCAGCGCGCTGAGCTCCTCGACCAAGTACCTGCAGGTCTCGCTGTACGACCGGATGGGCCTGGACGGCTCGCTGTCCCGCGGCGTCGACGTCGACGAGCAGGGCTACGTGACCATCGGCACGCAGCGGTTCGAGCCTGCGTTCTCCGGGCAGGACGTGGCGTACCACATGTACGTGCAACGCTCCGAGAAGCGCATCACGTTCGCGGGCGTCGACTCGGGCGCCGCCAACCCGACACGCCCGGACGGCACGTCCTTCCTCGACGAGGTGTGGTCGGCCGCGCCGTTCGCGGACCGCCAGGAGCTGCTCGAGCGCGTGCAGACGACGTCCGCGGCCTGGGTCGCCGAACGCCTGATGAGCGCACGGGACCGGCAGAAGGTGCTCGTGGCCGTCGCCCGCGCGCCCTTCACGCGGCCGGCGGTGACCCGATGAGCGCGCGGCGCCGGCTGGTCGCCGGCCTGTCCGCCCTCACGCTCGTCGGGACGCTGCTGGGTGCGGGAGTCGCGGCCGGGACGGCGGCGAGTGCGGCCACCGGGGTGCCCGCGGCCGCGCTCGCGGCTGCCGACGAGGTGGTCGAGACCAACGTCGCGCTGATCGCCGAGCCGACCGTGAGCTACGTGCCCGGCTGGAACAAGGCGTCCGCGCTCAACGACGGCACCGAGGCCACGCCCGACGGCCACGGCTCCGTGTGGGGCACGTACGGCCAGTTCGAGCCGCAGCACTGGGCGCAGTACGACTGGCAGTGGCCCGTCACGGTCAGCCGGTCCGCGGTGTGGTTCTGGAACGACGCCAACGGTTCCGCGAACGTGCTGAGCCCCGCGGCGTGGCACCTGGAGTACAAGGACGCAGCGGGCGACTTCCAGCCCGTGGACGTGGCCACGTACCCGATCGCGACCGGCACCGCGCAGGTGCTCGGCCCCAACACCGTGACGTTCACGCCCGTGACCACCACGGCGCTGCGCATCGTCCTGGACGCGCAGGAGCGCGGCACGCCCGACCCGTACTACGCGGTGGCCGCCACCGAGTGGCAGGCGTGGGGGACCGGTGGCACCGAGCCCGAGGAGCCCGTCGACCCCGACGCGCCGATCGCGGTCGAGGACGTCGCGGTGCGCACGCTCGTCGGGCAGGCGCCCAGCCTTCCCGACGAGGTGTGGGTGCTGCCCGAGAACGGCCCGCTGACGTACGTCGACGCGACGTGGGACCCCGTGCCCGCCGGTGACGTCGGCGAGATCGGGACCGCGGCGGTCGTCGGGACCGCGGGCACGGTGGACCTGTCGGCGACCGTGCACGTGGTCGCCGACCTGGCGTCCCCGGTCGATGAGGTGGACCACACCACGACCATCACCACGCCCGGCGTGGCACCCGTGTGCGCGCGCAGCGTGACCGCATGGCACACGGACGGCAGCGCCGACTCGACCACGCCCGTCACCTGGGACGCGGCCGACCCGGCCGACTACGCGGAACCCGAGCAGCTGTTCGTGGTCGAGGGTGAGGTGGCCGGCTTCGCGCCGCCCGTCGAGTGCACGGTGTGGGTCATCGCACCGGTGGTCGACGAGGAGGCCCCCGGGGTCGTCGTCGACGTGGACTCCGCGCCCGCTTCGTCGGGCTGGTACACCACGGCACCGCAGGTCAGCGTGCGCGTGGTCGAGGGCGGTGCGCCCGTCGAATCCGTGGAGCTGCGCATCGGCGACGGCGACTGGCAGCCGTACACGGAGCCCGTGACCGTCGACGCCCAGGGTGCGGTGACCGTCGCGGCCCGCGCGACCGACACCGAGGACCGCACGGGCGAGGGCACGCGCGCGCTGAAGATCGACACGCGCGCACCCGTCACCGGCATCGACCACGTGCGGGGAGCGACGTCCGCGACGTTCACGCTCACGCCCACGGACCCCGAGCCCGGCGCGGGCCTGTCCCGCACGCTGTTCTCCTACGGCCCGAGCACGGACCCCGAGTCCAGCGAGAACGTCATGTGGGCCACGTACGACGAGCCGTTCGGCGTCTCGCTGGACGCGGACCGGCCCGTCTACGTGCACGTGCGCTCGCAGGACCTGGCGGGCAACCAGGAGGAGACCCGCACGGTCGAGCTCGCCGCCACGGGCCCGCTCGCGGTGACCCCCGCGGCACCCGTGCTCACCGCCCCGCGGTGCGTGGAGGGCGAGGCGGTCGACGGGTCGCTCGCGATCCCGGCCACCACCGGCGTGGTGTACCGCATCGGCGGCGCGACGGTCACGGGCACGGTCGCCGTGCCTGCGGGCCAGACCGTGACCGTCGTGGCGCGGCCCGCCACGGGGTACACGTTCGTCGGGGACGCGCAGGTGGTGTCGTTCGTCGTGACCGCCGCCGTGCCCGACTGCACGCCGGCACCGCGGCACGTCGAGCCCGGCACCGTGACCGTCACGGGCACCCCGACCGTCGGCCGGCGGCTCACCGCGACCGCGGCCGGCTGGGGACCGGACGGCGTGCGCCTGGCGTACCAGTGGTACGCCGACGGCACGGCGGTGCTCGGCGGCAACGCACCGAGCCTGGTGCTGACGCCCGCGCACGCCGGCGCGACGATCACGGTGCGCGCCACCGGGTTCGGCGACGGGCTCGTCACGGCCTCGCTCATGTCCGGACCAGTCGGGCGCGTCGCCCGGGCGACGTTCGTCGCGCCCCGGCCCACCGTGGCCGGAACCCTGAAGGTCGGCTCGACCCTCACGGCCCGGCTCGGCACGTGGCAGCCCGCACCCACGGGCGTGACGTATCGGTGGCTCGCGGACGGCACGACCATCACGGGCGCCACCGGCAGCACGCTTCGGCTGACCAGCAAGCACGTCGGCAAGAAGATCGCCGTCGCGGTCACCGGCACCCGGGCGGGCTACACCACCGTGACCGTCACCTCGGTGGCGCGCACGTGGTCGCTGCAGGCCGGTGCGGTGACGATCAGCGGCACGCCCGCGGTCGGCAAGACGCTGCGCGCGGACCCCGGCACGTGGGGTCCGGGCACCGTCACGCTGCGCTACCAGTGGAAGGTGAACGGCGTCGCGGTCACGGGCGCCACGTCGCGCACGTACACCGTGCGCGGCGCCGATCGTGGCGACAAGGTCACGGTCACCGTCACGGGCAGCAAGACCGGCTTCCCGACGACGAGCCGCACCTCGGGTGCCGTCCGCATCCGCTGACCCGCCCCGCACCAGGGCGCCCGCCACCCGACCCCGGGGCGGCGGGCGCCCTGCTGCGTCCCGCCGTCCAGGCCTCCCGACGCCGCCGCGGCGCCGCGGTTACGCCGAACGGGTGGTCCGATATGTCTGATATTGCCGAATCGGACACCCGGTCCCAGGATGAGCGGACACCGCCGTGCGGCCTCGCGCCCGCGTGCCTGGCGAGAGGAGCGGCCCGTGGCCGAGGAGCTGCAGTCCCCCATCCGGCAGGGCGCGCACGACATCGCGGTCGAGCGTGAGCGGGTGCGGCGCCGGCGGGTGTACCGGCTCGCGGGCGCCGTCCTGGCGATCGAGGCGTGGGTGATCACCGCGGCGCTCGCGGGGTGGCCCCTGTTCCCGCGTCTGCCGCACGTGGACCCGTTCCTGCTGACGATCGTCGTGTTCTTCGTCGCGATGCTCCTGATCGTGGTGCTGACCACGTTCGGCACGTCCCGCTCGCCGCACCTGACGTACCGGCCCGAGCAGGTGGACGTGCGCCTCGACGACGTGATCGGCATCGACCCGGTCAAGGAGGACGTGCGGCGCTCGATCGACCTGTTCCAGACGCACCGCCGGTTCGCCGACCAGATGGGTGGGACCCCGCGCCGCGGCCTGCTGTTCGAGGGGCTGCCGGGCACGGGCAAGACCATGACCGCCAAGGCCATGGCGGCCGAGGCGGGGGTCCCGTTCCTGTTCGTCTCGGCGACGTCGTTCCAGTCGATGTACTACGGCGCGACCGCGCGCCGGATCCGCTCCTACTTCAAGGCGCTGCGCGCCACGGCCCGCCGCGAGGGCGGCGCGATCGGCTTCATCGAGGAGATCGACGCGATCGCGCTGCGCCGTGGCGGGATGCTCGCGGGCGCACCCGCGTACGGGCCGTCGGCCGCCAGCGCATGCGTGTCGTCGTCCTCCGCGCGGCTGCCCGGCCTGCGGGGCACGACGACGAACGCGGTGATCTCCGAGGGCACGGGCGGCGTGGTCAACGAGCTCCTGGTGCAGATGCAGTCGTTCGACGAGCCCACGGGCGTGGACAAGCTCTACAACCGGGTGGTCGCCGCGATCAACCTGCTGCTGCCGGCGCACCGCCAGATCATGCAGCGCCGTCCCGGCCGCGCACCGATCCTGCTGATCGCGGCGACCAACCGCGCCGACTCCCTCGACCCGGCGCTGCTGCGCCCGGGCCGGTTCGACCGGCACCTGACGTTCTCCACGCCCGACGCGCACGGCCGCCGCGCGCTCGTCGACCACTTCCTGACGAGGCGCTCGCACGAGGTGGGCCTGGACGACCCGGCGCTGCGGGACCGGATCGCGGCCGCCACCAACGGCTGGACGCCCGTGATGATCGAGCACCTGCTGGACGAGGCGCTGGTCAACGCGCTGCGCCGGGGTGCGACCACGATGTCCTTCCAGGACGTGGAGCAGGCGCGCATCACGGAGATGGTGGGGATCGGCCAGCCCGTGCGCTACACCGAGGCCGAGCAGCGCCTGATCGCGACGCACGAGGCCGGGCACGCCACGGTCGCGTGGCTCGTGGCGCCCAACCGCACGCTCGAGGTGCTGACGATCATCCGCCGCGGTGACGCGCTCGGGCTGCTCGCGCACGGCGACTGCGAGGAGGTGTGGACGCACTCGCAGTACGACCTGCAGGCGCTCGTGCAGATCTCGATGGGCGGCTGGGTGGCGGAGGAGCTGTTCTTCGGGCAGACGACGACCGGGCCCGCCTCCGACCTCGCGGCGGCCACGCGCACGGCGGCGCAGATGGTGGGTGCGGCGGGCATGACGGGTTCGCTCGTCTCGTTCCTGGCGGCCGACCGTGACCTGGTGAGCTGCGTGCTGGCGGACTCCGCGGCGCGCGAACAGCTCGAGGGGGTGCTGGACGACGCGCGCAGCACGGTGCGCCGCCTGCTGTCCCGCAACCGGCACCTGGTCGAGGCGCTGCGCGACGCGCTGCTGGACCGGCACGAACTCATCGGCCCCGAGATCACGGACGTGCTCGAGCGGGCCGCGGCGCTGGCCGAGGCCCGCGCGGCCCGGCCCGCGCTCGCGTCCGCCGTGGCCTCGCGCGTGGGGGAGAAGCCCGCCGCATGAGCACCACCGTGCCCCAGGACGTGCCGACCGGCCCGGCGTGCCCGTGCGCCGAGGCCGACCCGCGCCCCACCGAGCCGTGCGACTGTCCCCCGCCCGCGGAGCCCTCAGCGGTGCGGTGCCGCCCCCTGGTCCGGCGCCCGCCTGCCGCCGTGGTGACCGGCGCGCGACGCGTCCGGGGCACCACCCGACCCGCTCCGCTGGGGCCGCGCTTCACCCGCCCGTGACGTAGCCTGCGACGCGTGCCCGAAGGTCACACCGTCCACCGCATCGCCCGCCAGCTGGAGCTCGACCTCGTCGGCCGGGCGCTGCGCGTGACCTCGCCCCAGGGCCGGTTCGCGGCGGGAGCCGCACGCCTGGACGGTCAGGTGCTGCTCGAGTCCACCGCGGTGGGCAAGCACCTGTTCCTCACGTTCGCCTCGGGTGACGTGCTGCGCGTGCACCTGGGCCTGTACGGCGCCTGGGACTTCCACGGCCGGCTGACGCCCGTGACCACGGGTGAGCTCGCCTGGGGCTCGATGGGTGCGCCACGTCTGCGCCGCGTGCTGCGCATGGGCGAGGACGAGCGCGAGGGCCCGGCCGACGAGGGCGGGCTGGTCGCGCAGTTCCCGCCGGACCCCGTCGGTCAGGTGCGTGTGCGGCTCGCGTCGCAGGAGACGGTCGCGGACCTGCGCGGCCCGTCGGCGTGCGAGGTGCTCGACCCCGCGGGTGCCGCCGCCGCGGTCGAGCGGCTGGGGCCGGACCCGGCGACGCTCACCGACGACGACGAGCGTGCCGCGGCGGGCCGCGAGATGGTGCGGCGTCTGCGCGCGCGCTCGGTCGCCGTGGGTCAGCTGCTCATGGACCAGGCCGTGGTCGCGGGGATCGGCAACATCTACCGCGCCGAGCTGCTGTTCCGCGCGCGCCTGGACCCGCGCACGCCCGGCCGCCAGGTCCCGGTGCGGACCGCGACCGCGCTGTGGGAGGACTGGGCGACGCTCCTGGCCACGGGCATCGCCGAGGGCATGATCATCACGCGCGACGACCTGACGCCCGACGAGCGCCGGGCCGCCGCCACGGACACCAGGCTCCGGCACTGGGTGTACCACCGCGCGGGTGAGCCCTGCCGCGTGTGCGGCACGCCCGTGCTGGTCGAGGACATGGCCGCCCGCAAGCTCTACCGCTGCCCGACGTGCCAGCGCCGACCCCGCACCACCACGAGGAAGACATGACCATGCAGCTGCGCATCTTCACCGAGCCCCAGCAGGGCGCCACGTACGACGACCTGCTCGCGGTCGCCCAGGCCACCGAGGAGCTGGGCTTCGACGCCTTCTTCCGCTCCGACCACTACCTGGCCATGGGCGGCACGGGGCTGCCCGGCCCCACCGACGCGTGGACCACGCTCGCGGGCCTGGCCCGGGAGACGTCCCGCATCCGGCTCGGCACGCTCGTCTCGTCGGTCACCTACCGCTACCCGGGCATCCTGGCGATCCAGGTGGCACAGGTGGACCAGATGTCCGGCGGCCGCGTGGAGCTGGGCCTGGGCACGGGCTGGTTCGAGGCCGAGCACACCGCGTACGGCATCCCGTTCCCGCGCAAGCGGTTCGACCTGCTCGAGGAGCAGCTCGAGATCGTCACGGGTCTGTGGGGCACGCCTCTGGGGGAGACGTACTCGCACACCGGCGCGCACTACACGCTCACGGACTCGCCGGCGCTGCCCAAGCCGGTCCAGCAGGCGCGGGGCCGCGCGGGTGTGCCCGTGATCGTCGGCGGCAACGGCCCCCGCAGGACGCCCGCGCTCGCGGCCCGGTACGCGAGCGAGTTCAACCTCGCGTTCCCGGAGCTGGACACGGTCGCGGACAAGTTCGCGGGTGTGCGCAGCGCGTGCGAGCAGATCGACCGGCCCGCCGACGAGCTGGTCCTCTCGGCCGCGTTCGTGCTGTGCGTGGGCCGCGACGAGGCCGAGTTCCGGCGCCGCGCGCAGGCGATCGGCCGCGAGCCCGACGAGCTGCGCGAGCACGGCCTGGCTGGCACGCCCGGCGAGGTGGCGGAGCGGCTGCGGTGGCTGGGGGAGCAGGGCGCCACGCGCACGTACCTGCAGGTGCTGGACCTGGCGGACCTGGACCACCTGGCGCTGGTCGCCGAGGAGGTCGTCCCTCAGCTGACCTGAGCCTCCGGCCGGGGCTCGGCCGGGATCGCGCGCGCGGGCGCCGCGGTGCGCACGTCCCGCACCAGGTCACGGACCACCAGGACGGTGAGGACCACGAGCGCGACGTTGCGGGCGGCGAGCACCAGCACCATGCCGGTGCCGCCGCCCGTGATGTCCGCGTAGCCCCACGGGAACACCAGCTGCGTCACGCCCGCGATGCCCGCCACCAGGCATGCGGTGGTCCGCCACCGGGGCAGGCGCAGCGCGAGCGCGACCGCGACCGGCGGCGCGATCCACCCGACGTACTGCGGCGAGCCCACCTTGTTGAGCACGATCAGCAGCAGGCTGACCAGGAGCGCGCCGCGCATCAGCACCTGGGCGCGCACGGTCGCGTCGGTCCACAACCGGTCACCGAGGCGGCGCGTGCACCACCACAGCAGCGCGGCCGCGGCGGCCAGCCCCAGGTAGAACAGCGCGCCCAGCGCGTCCGCGACCGCCTGCGTGCCGGTGCCGTGCACCTCCCACGTCACGAGCTCCGCGTTGAGCTCGATCCGCAGGTCGGGCCGCCAGGTGCTCGCCAGCACCCACGGCGTGGCACCCACCGCCTCGATCTGCAGCCCGCGGCCGTCCTGCTGGTCGAGGAAGGACGTGAGGTGCGCGGCGCCGCCGCCGGCCGCGACCCCCAGCACGACGACCGCGGAGACGGTCGCCGCGGCCGCCACCACCTCGGCCTTGCGCCGCACGACGAGGACCAGCGGGAGCAGCAGCGCGCCGGGCGCGACCTTGACCCACGCGCCGAACGTCAGCAGCGCCGAGGCCACGGCGGGGTGCCGCAATGCGAGGACGAGCGCGCCGACCACGATCGGTGCGACGGCGCCGTCCAGCCGCCCGATCGCGACGGGGCCCAGCAGCGCGATGAACGCGATCCACCACCAGGCGCCCGCCTGCGTCCGCGCCACCTGCCGGTGGCCGATCACGCGTGGCGCGTGCAGCAGCGCGAGCACGCCCGCCGCGTTGAAGGCGGTGAGCCACAGCGTCCACGCGAGGGCGTAGCCGTGTCCGTACCCGGTGCCGCCGACGCCCGCGGCGAGCATCGGCACCAGCGCGCCGACCGGGTACACCCACGGCCCGTCCAGCACGGGCCACACGCCCTGGTGCAGGCCCTGCCACACCCACCACCGGTACAGGTCGATGTCCCAGAACGTCTCACTGGGCTTCCACCACACGCCCACGACCAGGATCCAGCCGTGCACCAGGAGGAACGCGCACCACAGGGCCAGCGGCGATCGCAGCAACCGGTTCAGCGGGGCCTCCGTGATGGCGGGCCCCGGGGTGGGGCGGCGGTCAGGTCAGGTGCGCGGCGGGACGGGCGGCAGGACGACGCCCGACTGCGGACCCGCCGCCGGGTACACGGGCGGACGCTCGGCCGCCAGCGTCTCGTCGATCTCGTCGTCCTTCGACTCGTCGGTTGCCGGCGGCGCCGTGGGTGCTGTCGCCACCACCGGGTCCGGGACGCCGCCCGGAACCGCGTCCGCGGCCGTGGGCGGGACGTTGGTCTCGTCGTGATCGGACATCGTGACCTCCGAGGTCGGGTCGGACGTTACCCGAACGACCTTGCCACCGGGAGAACTCCCGTGCGCGCCGAGCGGGACCGCTACTGTCCGTTCTCGGGACGGGCGAGGGGCCGACGAGCGCCCCCCCGAGCCCCCAGCGAGCGACCGGCGACGGCCGGGGTACGGAGGAGCACGTGACGCAGCCGAGCACGACGAAGGACGCCACCCAGGGCAGCCGGTTCGGGTGGACGGTGCACGGCGACGGCAGGCGGATCACGCCCGGGCAGGTGGTCTCGCCCGGCGAGCGGCTCGCATGGCCGCGGACCATCGGCATCGGCCTGCAGCACGTGGTCGCGATGTTCGGGGCCACGTTCCTGGTGCCGTTGATCACCGGGTTCTCGGCGCAGACCACGCTGTTCTTCTCCGCGATCGGCACGCTCGGCTTCCTGCTCATCACCGGCAACCGCGTGCCCAGCTACCTGGGCTCGAGCTTCGCGTTCATCGTCCCCATCGCCGCCGCGAAGGCCTCAGGCGGTCAGTCCGTCGCCGTCGGCGGCATCCTGCTGACCGGTCTGCTGCTCGCGGTGGTCGGCCTGGTGGTGCACCTGGCCGGGACGCGGTGGATCGACGCCGTCATGCCGCCGGTGGTCACGGGCGCGATCGTCGCGCTCATCGGCCTGAACCTGGCGCCGGTCGCGTGGGGCGTGGACGAGACCAGCGGGTTCCGCGCCGCACCCGTCACGGCCATGTGCACGCTCGGCGCGATCCTGCTCAGCGCGGTCCTGTTCCGCGGCATGCTGGGCCGCCTCTCGATCCTGGTGGGCGTCGCGTTCGGCTACGTCGTCGCACTCATCCGCGGCGAGGTGGACTTCGCGGAGCTCGACAAGGCCGCGTGGGTGGGCCTGCCCGAGTTCGTCACGCCGAGCATCGACTTCAACGTGCTCGCGCTGTTCCTGCCCGTGGTGTTCGTGCTCGTCGCGGAGAACGTGGGCCACCTCAAGTCCGTCGCCGCGATGACCGGCACGAGTCTGGACCCGATGACCGGCCGCGCACTGCTGGCCGACGGCGTCGCCACCACCCTGGCGGGCCTGGGCGGCGGTTCGGGCACCACGACGTACGCCGAGAACATCGGTGTCATGGCCGCGACGCGCGTCTACTCCACGGCCGCGTACTGGGTGGCCGGGCTCGCCGCGCTCGTGCTGTCCATGTCGCCCAAGTTCGGGGCTGCCGTCGGCACCGTCCCGCCCGGGGTGATCGGCGGTGCGGCCACGCTGCTCTACGGCATGATCGGCCTGCTCGGCGCGCGCATCTGGATCCAGAACCGCATCGACTTCTCCGACCCCGTGAACCTCATGCCGGCCGCGGTCGCCCTGGTCGTCGGCATCGCCGACTTCACCTGGACCCCGGGTGACCTGACGTTCAAGGGCATCGCGCTCGGCACGGCGTGCGCCATCGGGATCTACCACCTCATGCGGGTGGTGGCCCGGTGGCGCGGCACCACGCACGAGCCCGCCTCGCCGGCCTCCGCGCCGGGTGGCGACGAGCACGCCGTGGTCGAGGGCGCCGCGCACTGACGACGCGCCGCCTCGTCGGACGGGAGCTCAGTCCGACGAGGCGGACTTCGTCGGCTTCGGGGCGGTCGTCGCGGTCGGCTTGAGGTCAGCGAGCGGCGTGCACCCCTTGGGCGCGACCAGCGGCTCCTTGGCGTCGAGCTTGACCTCGTCGACCGGGATCAGCGCCGTGTACTCGGTGCCCACCGTCACGTCGACCGTGGCGTCCTTGCGCGCGTCGAGCTTGAGCTGGGCGCCCGGGATGTGCGCCGCGACCGTGTACGCGGCCGCGATGCCCTTGCGGCCGAACGTGACCAGCGCCGTGCCCTCGAACTCGGGCTGGTTCGCGGTCTTGCCCTCCTTGAAGCCGCGGTCGGTGAACGACGCGAGCGTCTTCGCCGCCAGACCGCCGGTCTTGGTGGAGTTGTAGACGTTGACCGTGATCTTGCCGTACGAGACCGGGCGCGCACCCTCCGGCGGGCACGGGTACGAGCGGACCACGGGGGTGGGGGTCGGGCTGGCCGAGAACTCCTCCTCGACGAACGGCAGGCTCAGGCTCCCGGTGTAGACGGCCGCGGCGCCCAGGCCGACCACCGCAAGGGTCGCCAGCAGGACGCCGAACACCACGGCCTGACGTTCGTGCATGTGGCGCCGGCGCAGCGCGCGGGCGCGGTCCGCGTCGCTCACTCGATCACCAGCACACGTGCGTGCAGCACCGGCCGCTGGTGCAGCGCGGCCCGCACCGCGCGGTGCAGGCCGTCCTCGAGGTACATCACGCCTCGGTACTGCACCACGTGCGCGAACAGGTCGCCGTAGAACGTCGAGTCCTCCGCGAGCAGGTTCCCCAGGTCCAGCGTCCGCTTCGTGGTCACCAGCTCGTCGAGCCGGACCTGGCGCGGCGGGACCTCGGCCCACTGCTTCGTCGTCTCGAGCCCGTGGTCCGGGTAGGGCCTGCCCTCGCCCACCGCCTTGAAGATCACGGAGGCCACTCTAGAGGGCGCCGCGCCGTGCGTTCCCGGGCCGCGCCGGGCATGGACGCGCGCGCGTCACGGCGTGCCCGAGCCCGTCGGGTCCAGCGGCGTCAGCCATCCCTGCCCGTCCCGGTCCATCTGCACCTCGATGCGGACGAAGCTCCGATCGCCCCGGTCGTCCTCGACGATCCCCTCGCACGTCAGCACGTGGACCTTGATGCCCGCGCCCGGCCGCTGCACCGTGGCGCGCTCGTCGTCGACCGGCGCCAGGTCCATCGACGCCACCGGCCGCTCCCCGGGTCCCGGGTCCTCGACGCTCAGGCGCGTCCAGTCGTCCTCGACCCGCTCGCAGGACTGCGCGTCGACCGCCTCGCGGAAGGCGTCGACCTTCTGCTGGTTGAGGAACACGGGGATGGCGATGGCCGCAAGGATCCCGACGACGAACAGCACCCCCAGGACGCTCAGGGTGATCACCAGTGCCGTCATGCCGGCCGACCGGCGCCGCGGTGCCGCCGCGAGCGCCGCACCCGGGCCACCGGGCGCCGCGGGTGCCACGTGTGCGGTCCAGACGGTCCCGTCGAACCAGCGCACCAGGTCAGGGCGCTGCGGATCGGGGTACCAACCGGGGGTGGGGGCGTTCATGAGGCCTCTCCGTCGCGCTGCTCGTCGGGTCCGCCCGCAGAGCCGGCGTCCACTGACTACTCGGCAGGTCCGGTCCGCGGGTTGAGCCCGGCCAGGCGCACGAGCGGCTCAGGAACGACGAACGGCGGGCCCCCGAGGGGACCCGCCGTTCGTCGAGACTGTCCGAGCGTGGCTCGGGACGGTCAGAGGGGGTGGATGTTCGAGGCCTGCGGGCCCTTCTGGCCCTCGGTGATCTCGAACTCGACCTTCTGGTTCTCCTCCAGCGAGCGGAAGCCGCTCGACTGGATGGCTGAGTAGTGGGCGAAGACGTCCGGTCCGCCGTCGTCGGGCGCGATGAAGCCGAACCCCTTCTCGGCGTTGAACCACTTCACGGTGCCAGTTGCCATGTGGCCGATCACTTTCTTGCGGCGGGACGACCCCGGCGGTGCCGGGACCGGTGATCACGGTGGTCGTCGTCCGGGCCGCGCCGACCGGAGGCCGGGGCGGTGATACGCGATGCACTGCGACTACGGCGCCACCGTACCGGGCGAAGCGCCCGCCGTGGAGGCCTCACCCACAGATTGTCTGCCTGGTGGGACGCCGCACCCGCTCAGCCGAACCGCGTCCAGCGCCCCTCCGAGACCACCTCGACCGTCCCGTCCACCACCGTGATCGCGGTCTGCTCGTCGATCGCGTACGCCGGGCCGCCGATCTGCGCCGCCCACCGCTGTGCCGCCTCGAGCGTGTTGGAGGGGAACGCGTCCAGGTGCGGGAAGATCGAGAAGTCGACCACGCTCAGTGCGGAGTCGTCCGGTGCGGCGGGCCACGCGACGAACGACGTCCCGATGCGCGGCGTCATCACCATGCTCCCCGCGCTCACGCCCACCCAGACCGTGTCCGTCAAGGACGGCAGCAGCGCCGCCAGTCCCGACTCGCGCACCCAGTGGCTCAGGTACGTCGCATCGCCCCCGTCCACCAGGAGCACGTCGGCCTCGCGCACCCACGGCACCCACCGCTCGGCGCCGATCGTCGGCAGCGCGGTGAGCTCCAGCACCCCGAGCGACGCCCACCCCAGCCCCGCGAGGTGCGGGGACCCGGCCCCCGCCGCCACCAGGCGGCGCACCGACGCAGGCCCGCACATCGGGTGGCCCCACTGCGCGGTCGGCACCACGAGCGCCGCGGACTCCTCGACGGGCTTGCCGAGCATCTGCACCAGCGCCGCACGGATGCTGGCGTTGGTGACGCCGCCGGACGTCAGCAGGAGCTTCACCGCGCCGTCCCGTGCCTCGTCAGGCGGGTCATGACTCGAGCACGCCGCGCACGTAGGCCGCCTGCCCCGCGTGCTCCAGCACGTCCGCCAGGATGCTGACCAGCCGCACGCCGCGCGTCACCGGCGGGTCCCACGCCTCGTCGACCACCTCGTCCAGGTCCTCGTCGGACAGCGTGGCCACGTACGCGAGCGTGGCCGCGGTTGCGTCGTGCAGGTAGCCCAGCAGGTCCGCCGGGCTCGCGACCACGCGCGCCGCCTCGTCGGGGCTCTGGCCGTAACCGTTGGCCTCGTCGTCGAACGGCAGCCCGAACCGCTGCGCCCACCCGCGAGCCGTCCACACCTGCTCGGTGCCCGCGAGCGGCGCGACCTGCGCGTCCTGCACGCGCGCGATGTGCCACACCAGCCACGCCACCGTGTTCGCCTCGCGCCCGACCCGCCGGGTCAGCAGCGCCTCGTCGGCGCCCTCCACCACCGACCGGACCAGGCCCTCGATCCGGCCGAAGCCGTCCGCCAGGACGTCCTTGCTGCGCACGTGCCGCTCCTCACGTCGGGACTCCCGACGCTACGACGCCCCGCCCACACCCGCTCGGTCCCCGCCCCGGCCGCGGAGGCGCCGGACCGCCTCGACGCCGCCGGCCACCACCACGGCGACCCCGACCCCCACGAACGCGACCGCACCCGCCAGCGCGCCGACGAGCGTGGCCCCGCCCCCGCCCAGCGCCGCACCCACCCACGCGCCCCCGCCGACGAGGACCACGAACACCACGAGCGTGCCCAGCCCGAGCGCGAGGTCCTCCAGGACGCTGCGTGCCATGTCCCGCGGGAGCGCGCGCGCCTCGCGCCGCACCTCCTGCCCGAACGCCTCCCGGAACGCGGCGGCTGGTCCCTGCGGCTCGGGTGGGTTGCTCATAAGCCGAGCGTCCCACGGCTCGCGCGCGGACGAGCAGCTGAGGTCAACCGGTCCTGAGGGTGCGCGTGGCTACGAGCGATCCTGACGAACGCGCGACGTCGAGCCGGATCTTGAGCTTCGGCTTGCGGGGGCTGCCGTCCGGCTGACGCCCCTGCGCCATCACGGTGAACTCGCCCCGGAGCCTCGCGGACTCGAGCGACTCCATGGTCGGCAGGTGGAACGCGTCGAGGCGCTGCGGCACGAATCCTGACTTGAGCGCGCGCGACCGGTCGTGCGCCGGCCCTGCCCCCCGCTGCTCACGATGCCATGCGTCGAACGCTGCGCTGTGCGAGTAGTCGGCGACGCCGCTGAGCACGATGAACCCCAGCCCGCCAGGCTCGGCGAGCCCTGCCTCGATCGCGTCGAGGTCGTTGAGGATCGCCGCGTCGTCGCGGTGGACGCTGTGCGCCTTGAGATCCCAGGTCGAGTGCAGGGCGTAGTCGAACGAGGTGTTGCGAACCCGTCGTGGCCCGCCCCCGTAGGCGTTGACCAGCGCGGCGATGCCGATGTACTCGAAGTACCAGCCCGTCCACTCGGTCTGTCGCCAGTGGCGGAACTCGGCGTCGCGCATGGCCTCGACACAGGTGCGGCCGTCCCACGCTGTGTCGATGGCATCGGCCAGCGCCACCAGCAGCGCCGCGGCCTCGTCGGCCGGTGTGGAGAACGCGTCGGCGGCGCTCTGCCCCAGCAGCCCCAGGCGTCTCTCGGCCGCCGCGAGGAGCGCGTTGAGCCCGTCGAGGGTGATGGTGTGGCCCGTGGACCAGTGGCGATCGTGCCATCGAGCGCCGAGCCGCGCGGCGATGGCGGCGCCGAGAGCGACCTTGTTCTGCGCGGTGTCCACGTCGAGCCCGAGCCCGGCTGCGAGATCGACGAGGACCGACTTGCGCTCCTTGCTGCCCGGGCCGAGGACCTGTGGGCCGCTCCGCGTGAGCGCGGAGATGCGGTTGACCGCCTCGAGCTTGCTCCGCGCGTGCTGGAAGCCGCCGAACTCGAGCTGCCCCGCGAGCAAGTCCTCGGGTGTGGACAAGAACGCCCGCCGGTGGAGCTCGAACGTCGCCGCCTCGAGCAGCGTGTTCAGGCCGTACAAGGTGATGGTCGAGCCGCTCGACCACGCAGCCGGCGGCCAGTCGGCGCCGAGCGCGCCCGCGACCTGGGCACCGAGCGCCGGCTTGGCCGCTTGCGAGTCAACCGGCAGGTCCAGCCGCCTCGCGAGCTCGACCAGGACCGATTTCTTCTCGGTGCTGCCCGGGCCCAGCGCTTCCGGTGTGACCCCCGCGAGAGCGTAGATCCGCGCGACGGCCTCCGCCTTGGACGCGGCGGGCAGGAACGGCTCGGTCGGGACCATCAGCCGGAGGCTAGCGGGTGGCGAGGATCTCCCGGAGCCGCTGGTCGGGTGAGCTCGGGGCGTCGAGGACCGCCTGGACGATCCGCTGCCCTGCGGCGGTGCGCTTGAGGATCTCCTCGTCGCGCGCCACGTGGGCCTTCAGCACGTTCCAGACAGCCCCGACGTTGACACCGTTCCCGAGCTGCCGGTAGGTCGCGGACGCCGGCTGGGTGCCGAACGTGAACTCGTCAGGCAGTCCCTGGAGGCGTGCGGCCTCGCGAGGGCTCAGGCGACGCTCACGCGGTCCGATGATCGAGGTCTGGGTGATAGCGACGAGCGCGGGGAGGTACGTGGGCCGCTTGGCACGGATGCCCGAGGGTCGGAGGTGCATCACGGTGTCCCACAGACGCGGGGTGTCCTGCGCCTGCCACTCCAGCTTGCGGCGGGAGGGCGGGAAGGCGTCGGTGAACACCCCCCACTTCTCGGCCCACTGGTCGATGACCCTTCGATGAGCGTCGTAGAACGCGGCGTTCTTGACCAGGAAGTCCCGCTTCCACGAGGCGGTCTCCTCGGCGCGGATCAGTTCCGCCAGCTCGGCCGCCTTCGCCGCCGTCGTCGGCCAGGCGTCCGCCCACAGCGGGAAGCCCGGCAGGCGGCGGCCCTCGCGCTGCTCCCACATCAGCTGGACGAAGTCGTCCCAGGCGTCGATCCACAGCTTCTCCGCGACCGAGAGGTCGCAACCTCGCACGTGATGGTCCTCGTCGAGGAAGTCGTCGAGCGACCACTCGGTGCTCGGGTCGAAGCCGCCGACGCGGGTACGAGGCGAGACGACCGGCTCGGCCGCGATCGCGGAACCGATGCCGTCGGGGTCGTAGGTCGCGGTGATGAAGACGCGCTCGCGAACCTGAGGGCGGCCCCCGTGCTCTGGCGGGATCTGGTGCGGAGAGAAGACGGCAGGAGTCTCGGAGAGGCGGTACCCCTCGTCGCGCAACGTCTCGACGATGACCTGCCACTCGTGCCGGTGGCGCGGCCCGGCGAGGTTGCGCACGTTCTCGAGGAGCACGACCGACGGATGGTGCGCCTGGACGATGTTGAGGATGTTCCAGTACAGCGTGCCGCGCGTCTCGTCCATCCCTCGCTGCGCGCCCGACTTCGAGAAGGGCTGGCACGGGAACCCGGCGGCGAGCACGTCGTGGGCAGGCACGTTCATGACGGAGTCGGTCGCGTCCTGCGTGATGTCACCGAGCGGGCTGTGGCCCCAGTTGAGCTCGTAGACCTTCGCGGCGGCCCGGTCGATCTCGACCGAGTACACGCCCTTGCCGCCGAACGCGGTCAGGGCGGCCGCGAACCCTCCGATTCCGGCGAACAGATCGACGAAGCGGAACGCGGGCTCGGTGGGCATGCACGAAGCTTAGAACTCCCGTTCGAGCTGCACAAGCTCCACCGCGTGTCGCCGCGCGTGTCGGTCACCGCCCGGATGCGGGCGCTGAGGCACGCGGGCCAGCATGGGCTGGTGACCCCGACGTTCCACGTCCCCGCCCACCCTGGTGCGGCGGATGCGTCGGTGTCGCGACGGATGAGCCGGCTGCGACGCAAGGACAACGAGGCGGAGCTCGCGGT
This sequence comes from Cellulomonas gilvus ATCC 13127, assembly GCF_000218545.1. NCBI lineage: Bacteria > Bacillati > Actinomycetota > Actinomycetes > Micrococcales > Cellulomonadaceae > Cellulomonas > Cellulomonas gilvus. The sequence goes on along the minus strand of NC_015671.1, from coordinate 3,165,802 downwards.
TCGCCGTGTCCTCCACGCTGCGGGGTACCGGTATCGCGTGCACCACCCGGTGCCCGGGCAGAGGAGGCGAACGATCGACATCGCCTTCACGCGCGCCAAGGTCGCTGTCTTCATCGACGGCTGCTTCTGGCACGGGTGCCCGGCGCACGGAACCCAACCGAGGTCCAACGCGGCGTGGTGGGTCGCCAAGCTGGCGGCGAACCAGGCGCGCGACGAGGACACCACGCACTGGCTGGAAGCGGATGGCTGGCTGGTGGTGCGCATCTGGGAGCACGATGACCCTCGGGGTGCCGCCGGCTCGGTTGCCGCTGTTCTCCGGGGCAGGCGGTAGTCGATCACTCAGGCCGGCGCGTCCGTGGACGGTCCTCGCCCCACAGTCCGGCCGCCGTATTGGACACGCGCGGCGTCGGCGACGACTAGCCTGAACTGCGACCACACACGGAGGGGCGTCCGATCACCGATGGCGACACCGCTCCGCAGATGGCAGGAAGACGCCCTGGCCAAGTGGCTCACAAGGCGTCGAGGCGTAGCGAGCGTCGTGACGGGGGCGGGGAAGACCCGCTTCGCGCTTGCCTGCATGTCGGTCGCCCGAACGGCAGACCCCGCAATCCGCGTCCTGATCGTGGTCCCGACGCTGGCGCTAGTTGACCAGTGGCTGACTGTGATGCAGGCGGACGGCACCATCGGCCGCAGCGACCTCGCGGTTCATCGCGATGGGCGAGTCTCGGACCACGTGGCAACATTCCACGTTGCGACCGTCAATACCGCACGGGTAGCGACCCAGAGGCTCACAGCCAGCGGTCGATGGATGATCGTCGCCGATGAGTGCCACCGCTACGCCTCTCCTTCGAACCGCACGGCGATCGACGCCGAGTGGTCCGCAAGCCTCGGGCTCTCAGCCACGCCCAGCCGCGAGTACGACCAGTGGTTCGAGGAGTTCGTTGAGCCGGCGATTGGACCAGTCTTCTACGAGTACGGCTATGCCGACGCGGCGTCCGACGGCGTCCTGGCGCCCTTCCGGCTGACGAACTACTCCGTGCCGCTCACTCCAAGCGAAGAAGACCAGTACACACGGCTCACGAAGCGGATCGCCGCCCTTAGCGCGGACGAGATTGCGAACAGCGAGGCGATTAGGCGAGGACTTGTCGCGCGATCGCGAGTGACTCAGGGCGCGCGCGCGCGCATACCTGCGGCAGTCGCGATCATGTCGCGACACCTGGGCGAGCGCTCATTGGTCTTCCACGAGAAGGTCGCCGCGGCGGAGGAGATCGCTGGACGCCTCATGGACGCGGGGCATCGAGTCGCCACCTACCACTCCCAGATGTCGCCAGCGCAGTCCCTGAGGAGCCTGCTCTTGTTTCGGACAGGACAGGCCGACGTTCTCGTATCGTGCAGAGCGCTTGACGAAGGGCTCGACGTCCCGAACGCCACTTTTGGGCTTGTGTGCGCCTCTTCTGCGAGCACTCGCCAGCGAGTCCAGCGACTGGGCCGGCTCCTGCGCCCAAGTCCTGGCAAGACAGTCGCCGAGGTGGCCACCATCTTCGCAACCCAAACCGAGCGTGACCGCCTTGCGGCGGAAGAGCGCCGACTCGAAGGGCTAGCGGACGTGACGTGGTTTGAGGTGAGTTTCAGGTGACCACATTCGCGACAGAGACCGAAGCCTTCTATCCGATCCGCCTACGAGAAGGGGAGTTCGAGGCACTCGTGCCGCGCTTCGTGCAGCGGCTGTCGGAACGCTGGCTCTGGGCCGACTGGAAGCCACTCCTTGACGGTCCGGCGGGACGCGTGAGGCCTGACATTGCGCTCATCTCGAAGGACTGCTCGCGGTGGTGCGTGGTCGAGGTTGAACTCGCAAGCCACCCTGAGTCGCACTTTCGCGGCCAGTTCGAAGCACTGGAGGCCGCGTACTACGACACACACCTTCTGCGGGGCCTGAGTGCCGCGTTTCCCTCGCTCGCGCCGTCCGACATCGAGCGCCTTCTCCGCGAGGAGCCCCCGACCCTGCTCTGCGTCGCAGACGACCTCAGCGAGTCGCTCCGCATAGCGTGCCGAGACTTCGGCTTCGAACTGGCGGTCGGAACCCCGTACAGATCGGGCAGCGGCTCATACGCGATTGAGTGGCGGCGCGTGCCCTCCAGCCTGATGGAGAAGCGAGGACCCTCTGGCGTCGAGTACTTACTCCGACTCGCGCCTGAGCGCCTTGGCGGTCGGCAGCGTGGGACATTGCCCCGCGGTTTCCCGAACATTAAGGACTTCAGCCTGCGTGTTGGCCAGACGATGTATCCGACACGAGTGTTCGATCTCACCACGGCGCGTGCGATCTACCTGCCAAAAGGCGCCGTCCAAGTCCAAGGAAGGCCATTGGTCATCCGCCCGATTGATCCCGCCCAAGCCCTTTACGAACTGCTGAATGGAGAGGTGCTCGGATGACTGACATCGCATCACCCACAGTCGACATCCGCCCGGACAGCGACATATATGGGACGTACCGTCGGCTGTCGTACCGGCCGTGGTTCGCCATCGCCGAGTTCGTGGATAACGCGACTCAGAACTTTGCGGCACACCGCGCGGCGATCGACGAGGCCGCCGGCCAGCCGACGGTCCTGTGCGTCGACCTCTTCTACGATCGTGACGCGGGAACGCTCGACGTCGTGGACAACGCCATGGGTATGAACCTCGATGAGTTCAGCCGTGCTCTCCAGCTTGCGAAGCCACCGGCAGACACCAGCGGTCGGTCGGAGTTCGGGATGGGCCTTAAAACGGCGGCATGCTGGCTGGGCCCGCGCTGGCGTGTCATTAGTAAGCGACTCGGCGAGACGGTCGAGTACTCGGCGGTGGTGGACGTAGCGCAGCTCAAGGCCGACAAGCCGACCTCGCTGGCGATCCGGACTGTCGACGGCCGCGATCCAGCGCAGCACTACACGCGTGTGCAGGTCGAGGGCCTCCTTGAGTATGACCGCGTGTTCGTTGGCCGGACTCTTGGCAAGATCAAGAGAGAGATCGCGTCGATCTACCGACGCGATCTGCTCGACGGTCGGGTCGTCATCACGTTCAATGGGGAACGCCTGGAGTGGGTGGAGCCAGAGTTGCTCACCGAGCAGGTTGGTGACGAGACCATCGAGTGGCGACGCGAGATCGACATCACCATCGGCGGCAAGCCGGTTGGTGGCTGGATCGGCCTGCTCGCACGAGGCAAGGCCGCCGACGCTGGCTTCCACCTCTTCAGGCGCGACCGGCTGATCCAGGGCGGGCCACCGAACGGATGGAAGCCTTGGGAGATCTTCGGCTCTCCCAACTCGTTCCAGGCTCAGCGGCTGGTCGGTGAGCTCGACTTTGACGCATGGCGCGTCAGCCACACCAAGGACGCCATCGACTGGTCCGGCGCCGACGAGCACGAACTCCTCGAGGCGCTGAAGGATGTCTGTTCCGACTACATCAGCAAGGCGCGCGAGTCCCGACGATCGGACGTCAGGCCCGCGCTCAGTCGCGCAGCCGCTGAATCCGTCGTCGAACAGACACGTGAGGAGCTGGAGGACAACGACGAACTCGGCGCCGAGATAACGATCGTCGAAGCCGGCATCGTTCCGGCCGCGGACGAGGCCGAGAGCGAGCTCGTCAGTGACTTGCTCGATGGCCTCGGTGGGGACCTGATCCCCATTACCTTCGGTAATACGAACTTCCCGACGATGTCGCTGGGCCTCGTCGATGACAGTCACCCAAGCGAGCCGCTCGTGCACGTCGGGTTCCCGGCTGGCGACAAACTCGCGCTCGTTCTGAACTTGCGGCATCCGTTCGTGGCCGAGTTGGTTGGGAACGACGAGGGCGCCCTCAAGGTGCTTGTTTACATGCTCTACGTGGATGCACTCGTCGAACGCGTCTCCCGCAAGGACGCTCTGCTTACGCCTGCGCAGCTGCGAAAGATCAAGGATGGCTTCTTGCGAACACTCAAGCCGCTCGACTGACGCTGCCGATGCCAGTGAGTCGCCCTGGCTCATTGGGTCTCTGGGTGTGCGCCCGGTTCCGTGGAGTCGGCTTGGCTACGGTGATCGGTTGTCTCTTCTCGAACTCTATGGGTCCGATCCAGCCGGGGAGGATTGTCGACGCAGCATGCTTCCGGACCAGGAAGCGCTCGATGCCGGGATGGTCGTAGCGGTCCCCGTTCGAGCCTACCGAGGGGATTCGGATCGACTCGCGCCGCCGTGGACGGTCAGGCACCGAACGGGACTCCGTGAGCGGAGTCGTTGACGGTGCCCACCGCTGAGTTCCGCACGTCGTACCCTCCCGCCCAAGTGGCATTGACCGCCTGAGCCGGCTGGCGCCCACTCGAACAGCAGACCTGACTGGACGGCCTCGAGCCCCGATCCAGGCGCCCGCACTCCACCCCGAGAGCCACCGACGAGCACGCACGCACCCGCATCATCGAACTGCGCCAGAAGCTGACCGTCGCCGGACTGGTGCGGGCCGCGACCAGCGGGTGGTGATGAGCAGTTTCGGCTGGACGGCGCAGGCCATCATGACGCGCTACCAGCCGGGCGAGTTGCTCTGGGGTTGGGCCCCGGATCCGTCAGCCTCGTCGGTCGCGGCAACGGCCTCTTTGGGTCCGGCTGAGGGAGGCCGCAACACAAGCTTGGTCGAAGGAGTCTCCCTCGAGAAATCCAGCCAGTAGCCTTCGAATTGCGCAGGCGCGCGGACGGTGATCCTGTACGTGTCGCCTCCCTGGTGCCTGACCTGGACGAGGCGAGAGTCACCGACAGCGCTCTGGCCGACCGGCGCGAAGAAGACTTGGCCCGGGCTCGTTCGCATCGCCTCCATCAACGCATGTGCAACGCGTTCAACGGCGACGTTCAGGAGTACCTCGACATCGCCTGCGGGGTCTAAGTCGTACGCGCACCAGGCGGAGACGGCATCGATGACACCCGGGGAAGACGCTGCAGACCTCGCGGGCTCCGCTCCCTTGTCTCTGATGCCGAGAACGTCCTCCAAAGTGCCCTGTGGATGTGCCCACAAACCAGCGTCACGCCAGATCTCGAGCAACTTGTCCCGGCGCGCGCTGTGGCCGGCAGAACCGCCCATTGCTGTCGTCAACCAGCGACTACGGCTACGGCCATCAGCGGGGATGTCAGCCTTGTCTGCTCCCTGAAGCAGTGGTCGAAGGACTGTGCTAGTGCGGGCCGGTTCCGCCGCAAGCTCGGTCTCGTAGCGGGCGGTTACCTCCGGCCGCGCGTCCATTACGCGTTGGACTTCTGAGTCAAGCAGCGCGTCAAGGTCGACGATGCCTCTTACGTCAATTCCGAGCTTGCCGCAGATCTCGAACCACAGGGCCACTCCGCCACTGCCGCCACACTCGACGATCTCGGTCTGAGCGGCGACCTCCGGCGCCTGGCCGCGCTTGAGCGCCGTTGTGAGAGCGGCGATGTCGTGGGCGCCTTCGACCAGGACGGGCCGCGGCGCGAACGCCAGTTGGCTCACGAGAGTCGGATAGCGGACCAATGACGCGGTAACTCGCTGCGCCTGGACGGGGAGCACAGCCTCGCTCATTGCGAGCGGAGGTCTGCCCTGCTGAAAGTAGTAGACGCTTCCAAGATCCTCATGGCTCGTAGGCCGGATGACACTGGGTTCGTGCGTCACAATGAGAGCCCGCCTACCAGAGTCCCGGCACTCTCGGTTCAGTTCCGTGAGCCAAAGTCGGACCATCGATGGATGGAGGTGCAACTCAGGCTCGTCAACTACAAGGAGGGTCCAGTCCCTTCTGTATGCTGCGGAGAGAAGCACGACGAGTTCGCGGAGGCCATGCCCCTCGTCGCGAAGAAGTGAGTACTCGGCGTCGCCAACGCGCACATAGGGGTCCAGGAAGCCTGCGCTTTCGCGAAGGTCGATAGCGCGGCCTAGGGCGCGACGGACGAACGCCGCAACCCTGAGGGCGACCTCGGGTTGCTCTCTTAGCGCGTACAGATCATCGGTCGCGCTGCCCGCTGACCGCGAAACTTGTTGGATGTGCTGGCGCTGAGGCTCGCCTAGAGGCACGCCTTTGTAGGCCGACGGGACTGAGCCCCATCCATAGTCGTTGAAGGACATCAGCCCGGTAAGTCGGTCGGTTGAGAGCAGCCTCCCCCCCGTCGTGTCGGCAACCGCGCGGGCGGTGCGAGACTTTCCACTCCCGTTCCTGCCGACGAAGTACGTGACGGGCGTTTTCCACTTGGCAATTTGGAGGTACCCGGAAGCTGCTCCGCCCGAGAAGACTTGATCTTCGGTCAGCGCGACGGGCGGGGGCGGCGTCTCCACAGTCATGGGTCGATCATGCCGCGACGGCACCACCCAGACGGGCCGCTTGGACTGCAAACTGCTACCAGAGCCGCCGCCGCGGCCTTGCCGACCACCCGTACCCGTAGACGGCGAAGGGCCCGTCACCTACATCGCTGCAGGTCACGGGCGCTTCGGACGGCGGAGGATGGGGGATTCGAACCCCCGAGGGCTTTCACCCAACACGCTTTCCAAGCGTGCGCCATAGGCCACTAGGCGAATCCTCCAGACGCGTGCGCTGCCAGCCCCAGGCCGGCTCGTCCGCGTTGCGCGCAAGAGTCTAGCGGAGGATCGCGGGCCTCCCGAACCGTGCGGTGTGGGTCGTGTGTGGTGGGGTGCGGGCATGGTGGCGCGCAGCGGTCCGTGGAGCAGCCTGCCCGTGCGCCGGGTGCAGGCGCGGGAGGCGCCGGGCTCGTCGGACGAGGACGACGGCGCCGGCGCGGACTGGCACCGCGACGTGCCCGCGGTCCGGCAGGTGCTCGAGCAGGGGTGGGACCTGACGGCGGTCACGGTGCTGGTCGGGGACAACGGGGCGGGCAAGTCGACGCTGGTGGAGGGCGTCGCGGCGGCGTTCGGGCTGGGCGTGGAGGGCGGGACCACGGCGTCGACGCACCGGACGCACGCCACGGAGTCGGCGTTCGCGCGGGAGATCTCGCTGGTGCGGGGTGCCGGAGCGCCGCGACGCGGGTTCTTCCTGCGCGCGGAGACCATGCACGGGCACTACACGTACCTGGACGGCATCGGCAGCGGCGGGCTGCACGCGATGTCGCACGGCGAGTCGTTCCTGGAGCTGGTCGGCACGCGCATGCTCCACCCCGGCCTGTACGTGCTGGACGAGCCGGAGTCCGCACTGTCCTTCACGGGGTGCCTGGCGCTGCTGGAGCACCTGCACGGCCTGGTGCAGCAGGACTCGCAGGTGATCCTCTCGACGCACTCGCCCCTGCTCGCGGCGCTGCCGGGCGCGACGATCTACGAGGTCGGGCCGTGGGGGCTGCGGCAGGCGGCGTGGGAGGACCTCGAGCTCGTCGTCGGCTGGCGCGGGTTCCTGGACGCGCCCGAGCGGTACCTGCGGCACGTGCTGGGTGCCTGACGGGCTGCGTTAGGCTGAGCGGCAGACCCCTCGTGCGGCGTCATCTCGCTGAACCCCCCCAGGGCCGGAAGGCAGCAAGGGCAGGTGAGCTCTGGCGGGTGCACGGGGGGTCCTTTGCGTGCCGGGGCGCCGCAGCCCGTCAGCCCGGGCGCGCCGCGAGTGTGGGCGGCAGCGGGGGCCAGGGGAGTGACGCCGGCGCCCTGCCCTCGGCCGACGTGTAGTAGGCCCGCAGGAAGTCGTCGAGCGGTGGCGTGGGGATCAGCCAGGTGCCGTCGGGCTCGACGCCCGCGAGCCGGTCCTCCCGGACCGCCAGCGCGAGCAGGAGCAGGCCCGGGACGCGTGCGCCGCCGGGTCGCAGCGCGGGCTGCACGTAGGGCACGGGGAGCACGCGCGCGCCGCGCCGCTGGTAGAAGCGCAGGCGCGCGGTCGGGTCGCCGTGCGCCGGTGAGCCGGGGTGCACCGCCGGGTCCTCGACCTCGGCCACGACGAGCCACGGGTCCAGCTCCGCACGCCACGCCGCCACCGCGCCGTCCAGCAGCGCACCGCCCACGCCACCGCCCCGGCCGCCCGGCGCGACGGCCAGGTGCGCGAGCAGGAGCACGCCCTGCTCCGGGAACCACTCGCCGAGCGCGGCCCCGCGCAGCGCCCCGGCCTCCTCGGCGACCACCACGTGCAGGTGGCCCGCCGTGAGCTGGTGCTGCAGCACGGCCAGGTCGGCCAGCTCGTCGTCGGGGAAGGACGGGCGCAGCACGTCGGCATAGACCCGCGCGAGGTCGTCGGCGGAGGTGGTGGCGCGGACGTGCACGGTCACGACCCCCGCAGGGCCAGGCGCGTGAACGTCTGTGCGGCGCCGGCATCGCGCTTGAGGCGCCGCACCAGCAGGTCCAGCGCGGCGGCGTCGGGGACCACCGCGTGGAGCAGGTAGTCGTAGGCGCCCGTGACGTGCACGGCGTCGGTGACCTGCGGGAACTGCGTCGAGACCGCGGTGGTGAACGCCTCGTTGGTGGTCCCGTCCGCCAGCCGCACCTCCACGAACACCTCGAGCCCCGCGGACGACGAGCCGGCCGACGACCCCCGGACCACCGTGAACCCGCGGATCACGCCGTCCTCCTGCAGGCGCCGCACGCGCGCCGCGGTGGCGTTCGCGGACAGGCCGACCCGGGCGCCGAGCTCGCGGAACGGCAGCCGCGCGTCGGCCGTGAGCTCGCGCAGGATCGCCTCGTCGATCCGGTCCATGCCGACGAGTGTGTCAGTCCGCAGCGCATTGTGCGGCTGAGGCGCGGGCGTGGCGTCTTGAGACGCCGAATGACCGCGCGAATTGGTCGTGCGACAGCGGATGTCGCCGCCGCGCCTCGCGGCGAGCGCGGCGCAGGCCCGACGATGCGCGCATGACCACCACCGCCGTCCTCGCCGCGCTCGCCCTCGGCATCGTCGCGGGGCTGTCGGTCGCGGTGCCCGTCGGGCCGGTGGCGGTCCTGGTCGTGCGGGAGTCGCTGGTGCGCGGGCGGCCGGCCGGGCTCGCAGCGGCGGCCGGTGTCGCGACGGTGGACCTGCTCTACGCGGTGCTCGCTGTCCTGCTCGGGGCCCAGGTGACCCGGATGCTGTCCGGTCACGAGGACCAGCTGCGGGTGGGTGGTGCGGCTGTGCTCGCGGCGGTCGGGCTGGCCGGGGTGGTGCGGTGGTGGTTGGGCCGGGGCGCGAACGGCATCGGGCCGGCGGTTCGGGAGGACGGCGCCGCAGACCCGCGGCAGGTCCGGGTCTGGGCGCGGTTCGTCGTCGTGACCCTCCTCAACCCGGCGACCGCGCTGATCTTCGCGACCGTTGCCACCGGCCTGGCCGGGCAGCTGGGCACGGATCCGGGGGCCCTGGTGGCGTTCGCGGTCGGCGCGGGGGCCGCGTCGCTCGGCTGGCAGTGCGGGCTCGCGGTCGCGGGCGCGTGGGCCGGGGGACGGCTGGGCGCGCGGTGGCATGACTGGTCCGCGCCCGCGGGCTCGGGCCTCGTGGTGCTGCTCGCGGGATGGGTCGCGCTCGGGTGACCTCACGGGTGTGCGGAGGCGTCGTCGCGTGTGGGTCCCGGCGTCTAGGGTTCGGGGGGTGACGACAGCGCTGTACCGCCGCTACCGGCCGGAGACGTTCGCCGAGGTGATCGGCCAGGACCACGTCACCGCGCCGCTGCGGCAGGCGCTGCGCACGGGTCAGGTCAACCACGCCTACCTCTTCTCGGGACCGCGCGGCTGCGGCAAGACGACGAGCGCGCGCATCCTCGCGCGGATCCTGAACTGCGCGCAGAACACCGAGGCGTCGCCCACGGACACCCCGTGCGGCGTGTGCCCGTCATGCGTCGAGCTCGCGCGCGGCGGGCCGGGCAGCCTCGACGTCGTCGAGATCGACGCGGCGAGCCACGGTGGCGTCGACGACGCGCGTGAGCTGCGCGAGCGCGCCACGTTCGCCCCCGCACGGGACCGCTTCAAGATCTTCATCCTCGACGAGGCGCACATGGTGACGCCGCAGGGCTTCAACGCGCTGCTCAAGATCGTCGAGGAGCCGCCGCCCCACGTGAAGTTCGTGTTCGCGACGACGGAGCCGGACAAGGTCATCGGCACCATCCGCTCGCGCACCCACCACTACCCGTTCCGCCTGGTCCCGCCGGACGTGCTGCTGCCCTACCTCGAGCAGCTGTGCGACGCGGAGAGCGTGCCCGTGGGGGGCGGCGTCCTGCCGCTCGTGGTGCGGGCCGGCGGCGGCTCGGTGCGGGACACCCTGTCGGTGCTGGACCAGCTCATCGCGGGCTCCGACGAGGCCGGGCTCGAGTACGCGGGAGCCGCTGCGCTGCTCGGGTACACGCAGTCCTCCCTGCTGGACGACCTGGTGGACGCGATCGCCGCGCGTGACGGCGCCGCGGCGTTCCGTGTGGTCGAGCGCGTGATCTCGACCGGCCACGAGCCGCGACGGTTCGTCGAGGACCTGCTCGAGCGGTTGCGGGACCTCATCGTCATCGACGCCGCCGGGGACGCCGCCGGTGCCGCGCTGCGCGGCCTGCCGGAGGACCAGCTGGCCTCGATGCGCGTGCAGTCCGCGCGTCTGGGCGCCACCGAGCTGTCCCGGTCAGCGGATCTGGCGAACGCGGCCCTGACCGAGATGACCGGCGCCACGTCCCCGCGCCTGCACCTCGAGCTGCTCATGGCCCGGCTGCTGCTCCCCGCCGCCGACGACGCGAGCACCGGCCTGGCCGCGCGGCTCGACCGCCTGGAGCGTGGGCTGCCCGCGGGGCCGGCGCCCGTCGCCGCGCCCGCTGCGGCGTCGCCCGCGACCGCCGCCACCCCGGCTCCCGAACGCCCGAGCCTGGGCGGTGTCAGCGGTGCTGCCGCGGCGCGAGCCGCGCTCGCGGCGCACCGATCCGGCGGATCGGCGTCGAGCCCGGCGAGCCCGGATGCCGCGCGACCCGCGCCCCGCGACGACGCGGGAGCATCCGCCGCCGGACCGCTCGCCGCCCCCGCTCCGGCTGAGCCCGTCGCCTCCGTGCCCGCCGCCTCCGCGCCTGCCGTGGCCGCCGTCCCCGCCGGGCCGGCACCGACCACGTCCGCGCCCGTTCCCGCCGAGCCCGCACCTGCCGAGCCCGAGCCCGCACCTGCCGAGCCCGCGCCTGCACCCGCCGAGGCCGCGGACTCGGAGCCCGTGGTCGGCGGACCCGCGCCGACGGGTGCCGCCCGCGTGGTCGCGTCCGACGAGCCGGGTGGCCCCGACCGCACGACCGACGAGCAGACCACCGCCGACGCGGGCGCCATCCTTCCGGCCGATCCGGCTCTGGCGGACCCCGCCGTGGTCGGCGGCGAGGTGGCCGTGCCCGAGGCGGCGCGCGCCGCGCTCGACGCGCCGGTCGAGGACGCGCCGTTCGTCCCCGCACCCTCCGGGGTCTCGGGCGAGACCGAGACGCTGCGCCGACGCTGGCCCGAGGTGCTCGACACCGTGCGCTCGCTGCGCCGGGTCACGGGCGCGCTCGTCGACCCGAACAACGCCCAGGTCGCCGAGCTCGATGCGACCACGCTCCGGCTCGCGTTCACCACACCCGAGCTCGCGAACACGTTCCGCAACGGCCCGCACGCCGACGTGGTGGCCCGAGCGGTGCGCGAGACGCTCGGCTTCGACGTGCGCGTGGAGGCCTCCGCGGGCGAGGGCGGGGGCGGTCCGGCCGGCCACGGCTCGGCCGGACGTGCCCCTTCGCAGCGTCCCGCCGCACCGCGCTCCGGCTCGGGACCCGAGGTGCGCGCACCGTCCTCGCGTCCCGGCGCACCCTCGGGCCGGCCGGCGGCGACCCGCTCGTCGGACGACGACGACCAGGAGGGCCACCGGCGCGCGACCTCGTCGGCGCCGTCGGCCCCGGCACCCGGGGCTGCACCCGGCGGCGAGGCGCAAGCCGACCCCGACGGCTGGGTCCCGGGCGAGGAGCCCGAGGACCCGTGGGCGACGCCCGCACCGACGGAGCGCCACGCGCCCGCTGGCCGACCGTCGTCGACCGCGACAGACGGACCGGACCGGCCGGCCCGGCCCCAGGAGGCCCCGCGAGCCGCGCCCGCTGCGCCCGCTGCGCCCGCTGCGCGTGCCGTGCCGAGCGTGCCGGGCGTGATCAGCCCCGCTGACGCGGCCGCGTCCTGGGGCGACCCGGCGCCCGCGACGGCAGCACCGAGCCGTCCCGCCGCTGACGTCGAGCCGCCCGCGCACGACGAGCCCAAGGACGCGCCGGCCCCGGAGGCGCCGTCGTCGCACGGCGCGGGTCCGGACGTGACGGAGCAGCGACGCGTCCCGGCACCGACGACACCGGCCGCGGCGCCGGCCGAGCGCGTGCGCCCGCCCGTGCCTTCCGGACCCGAGTCGGCGTTCGCGCGGGCGCAGCGACTCGCGGCCGCGGCGGCCGCAGCCCCCCGGCCCGAGCCGGCCGCGGCACCGTCCGGCCCGCCGCCCGACCTGTACGACGACCTGTCGCCTGACGACCCGGACGTCGCGTCGTCGGGGCTGGTCGGTGCGCCGCTCGTCGCGCAGATCCTGGGCGGCACGGTCATCGACGAGCAGATCGACGACGGCCGGGTCTGACCGTCCGCGGCACGGCACACGGGTCCGCCGGCGCGTCGGCGCGGCCACGGCTCGCGCGGTGCCGTCGGGCCGGCAGGACGTAGGGTGGTCGTCGTGTACGAGGGCGCGGTCCAGGACCTGATCGACGAGCTCGGGCGGTTGCCCGGCGTCGGTCCCAAGAGTGCCCAGCGCATCGCGTTCCACCTGCTCGCGGCCGACCCGGCGGACGTCCGGCGGCTCGCTGACGCGCTCATCGAGGTCAAGGAGCGCGTCCAGTTCTGCGAGATCTGCGGCAACGTCGCGCAGGAGCCGCAGTGCCGCATCTGCCGTGACCCGCGGCGCTCGCCGACCGCTCTGTGCGTGGTCGAGGAGGCCAAGGACGTCGTCGCGATCGAGCGCACGCGCGAGTTCCGCGGGCGGTACCACGTGCTCGGCGGCGCCATCAACCCGATCGCGGGGGTCGGCCCGGACGACCTGCGCATCGCGCAGCTCATGCGCCGGCTGACGGACGGCACGGTCACCGAGGTGATCCTGGCCACGGACCCGAACGTCGAGGGTGAGGCGACCGCGACGTACCTCGCGCGGCTGCTGCTGCCCATGGGGCTGACGGTCAGCCGCCTCGCGTCGGGCCTGCCGGTGGGTGGGGACCTGGAGTACGCGGACGAGGTCACGCTGGGCCGGGCCTTCGAGGGCCGGCGCCTGCTGAGCGCGTGACGCGCGCGGGCACGACGAGGGGAGCGACCATGACCAGCACGGCGGACGAGGGTCTGCAGGAGATCGCCGACGCGGTGGCCGCGGAGTCGCGGCGGTACCTGACGACGGTGACGGAGGTCGCGGCGGGTGCCAACCCGGAGGCCGCGCTGCCGCTGCTGCTGCTCGCGGTCTCGGACGTGCTCGCGGTCGGGGCGCGGCTCGGTGCCACCACGGACGTGGTGCCCGCCGAGCGGTTCGAGCCGGACCTGGGGCCCGACCCGGACGTGGACCCGCTGCGTGCGGGGCTCGCCAACGCGTTCGAGGGAGTCGACGAGTACCTCGAGGTGGTGGACCCGCTCCTGGACCCGGACGTCGAGCCCGCGACCATCTCGGGCGACCTCGTCGCGATCGCCGGTGCGCTCGCGCAGGGACTGCGGCACCACCAGGCCGGGGGCGTGCTCGAGGCGCTGTGGTGGTGGCAGTTCTCCTACCTGTCCGACTGGGGCGAGCGCGCGTCCAGCACGCTGCGCACGCTGCAGGTCATGCTCGCCCACCTGCGGCTGGACGTGGCCGACGACGTGGCGGCCGAGGCGGAGTACGACGCGCTGCAGCCCTGACGGGCACACCGCGGGAGCGGGTGCCCGTCAGGCGCCGCTACGCGACGCGGGTCCCGCGCGCGAGCTTGCGCTGCGGGACGGTCAGTCGACGGACCGCGACGACGTACCCCGCGGCACCGAGCAGCAGGTTCCCGGCCAACCCCCACGGCCACACGGGGGCGGTGCTCAGCACCTCCCGCTCGCGTCCGGTGTCGTCGAGCCAGCACTCGTCGACCACGGCTGCGGCGCCGTCGCGCGCGTCGCGGACGGCGTAGCGGATGCCGGCCAGGACGTCCCCGTCGGCGATCGTCGCCTCGGAGGACGCCGGCGAGGTCCCGGCGCCGTCGGCGACGATCACGAACGGGTTGATCGCGAGCAGCCACCACGTGCGCTCGGTGTGGGCGACGTCTCGCAGCTCCTCGCGCGTCTCGCACCCGACGTCGCCGATCATCGAGCCGTCCCAGTCCGGTGGCGTGGTGTAGACGCGCGCGGTCTCGGTGGCGGTGACGGACGGGTAGGTCAGGCCGAACAGGATCAGCGACAGGAACGCGAGCGCGGCGACGCTGACGAACGTGAGCACCGTGGACCCGGCAGTCCGGGACACCAGCGCGGACAGCCCGAGTCCGATGCCGCACACCGCGACCAGCAGCCCTGCGATGAGCAGCACCACGAACAGCAGCGAGCGCCAGGGCGTCGGCCCGGCACCGGTGGCGAGCGCGAGGAACGGGACGCTGACCACCAGGAACGCGCACGACGCGACCCAGGCGGCCAGGAGCTTGCCGAGCGCGATCTCGGCGGGTGTCAGGAGCGTGACCTGGAGCGTGGCGAGCGTGCCGGCGTTGCGGTCACCGTTGACGGCGGTGGACGTGAGTGTGGGCGTGACCAGCAGGCCCAGCCCGAGCACCAGAAAGGTCACCGCGCTGAACAGCGTCGGGCCACGGCTCGTCGAACCGCCGTCGTCGTCGTAGCCCATGAGCGAGGAGACCGCGCCGAACAGCATCAGCGTGAGCGCGCCGAGCACGACGAAGTACACCGCGAGCGCGATCAGCCAGCGCGTGGACCGCACGCGCTGGCGGAGCTCCAGCGCGGCGACGGTGCGCACGCCGTGCCAGCTCAGGCCCCAGGTGCCGCGCGCCGCGGCGGGTGCCGGGCTCTGCTCGACCGTCGTCATCGTCGCTCCTCCTCGAGGGCCAGGTAGGCCCGCTCCAACGCGCCGGTCGCGGGTGCGGCCTGCACCAGCGGGACCTGCGCGGCCACCGCGTCCTTGATGAGCGTGGCGGCCCCCTGCTCGCCGTCCACGTCGATCAGGACCCCGCCGGGTCCGTCGCCGGGTGCCTGCGCCGACTCGTCGTCCGGACGCCAGGCGGCGCCCACGGAGGTCAGCCAGGTGGTGAGCGCGGCGTAGGACAGCGCGCCGACGTGCCACGTGCGCCGGCTGCCGGCACCGGTGGCGCCGACGTCGCCGGTCTGCACGGTGCGCCCGCGTGAGACGAAGACGACGTCGTCGGACATCTCCTCGAGCTCGGACAGGATGTGGCTCGAGACCAGCACGGTCTTGCCCTGCTCGGCGAGCGAGCGCAGCAGCACGCGCAGGTCGACGCGCGAGCGCGGGTCCAGCCCGGACGCGGGTTCGTCGAGCAGCAGCACCTGCGGGTCGTGCACCAGCGCGCGGGCCAGGCCGAGGCGCTGCTTCTGCCCGCGCGAGAGCACCGACGCGGGACGGTTCGCGTACTCGCCGAGGTGCACGGTCGCGAGCAGCGCGTCGACGCGGGTGCGCGCGAGGGCGGCGGGCAGGCGGTAGGCGGCCGCGAACGTCAGCAGCACCTCCCGCACGGTCAGCGAGTCCCACGTGCCGAACGTGTCCGGCATCCAGCCGGTGACCGCACGCGCCGCGGGTCCGTCCGCGACCGGGTCGTGCCCCGCGATGGTGACGCGTCCCGTGTCCGGCACGAGCAGGCCCGCGAGGACCAGCAGCAGCGTGGTCTTCCCGGAGCCGTTCGGCCCGACGAGCGCGGTGACCGCACCGGGCCGTGCGGTCAGGTCCATCCCCGCCAGCGCGTGCACCGCGCCGAAGCTCCGGTGCACCCCCTGCACGACGATGCCGCCCGCCGCCGCGGTGGCGACCTCCGGTCCGGATCTCTGACTCACCACGTCGTCCATGGCGACGACCGTAGCGACCCGGCGCCGGGGCGACGTCCGTCCGCGGGATGAGATCGCCCGAGCGCGGCGGTTCGTCCGAGACCCCCCGGTTTGCGGAGCGCGGACAGGGTGATTTCGAGGCCGACCGCACCCTCGCCGTTGCCGCCCGCCCCACCGGGCCCGACGATGGCTCGATGCGGGGGACCAGGGGCGGCGCCGCCGACGGTGACGGCGCGACGTCGCGCCTGCCGGCCGACGCGCTGCTGCGGGCGATGCCGGACGCGATCGTCATCTGCTCGCCGGACGGCGTGATCGTCGAGGTCAACGACCAGGTGCGTGCGCTGCTCGGGTACGAGCGCAGCGAGGTCGTGGGGCGGGCCGTGGAGATGCTCGTGCCCGACGCCTTCACGGCCGCGCACCGGGGGCACCGTGCCCGGTACACCGCGGCCGCCCACGCGCAGCCCATGATCACCGGACCCGGCATCTCCGCGCGGCACAAGGACGGCCGGGACGTCCCGGTGGAGGTCAACCTCGCGGCCGCCGAGCTGGACTCCGGCTCGGTCGTCGTCGCCTCGGTCCGCGACGCGTCCCAGGTGCGTGCCGCCGAGGCGAGGATGCGCGACTCGCTCGACCTGGTCACCGGCATCCTGTCGGCCGCGACCCAGCAGGCGGTCATCGCGACCGACCTCGAGGGCCGGATCGAGACGTTCTCGCGCGGGGCCGAGCTGCTGCTCGGCTACACCGCGGACGAGGTCCTGGGGCAGCGCACGGACATGCTGCGCGCGCCGGGGGCCGACGTGAGCGGCACGTGGGGCGTGCCCGCGGACTCGCACACGCGGGACCGGGTGGCCGCGCTCGTGCAGTCCGGGGTCGCGACGACGCGCGCGTGGCAGCTGCGCGCGAAGTCCGGCGAGCTCCGTGAGGTGCTGCTGTCCGTGACGGTGCGCCAGGCGGGCGGCGTCCCGGCGGGCCTCATCCTGGTCGCGACCGACCAGGCCGAGCGCCGGGCGCGGGACGCCGCGCTCGCGGCGAGCGAGGAGCGGTTCCGCCTCGCGTTCGTGAACGCCCCGATCGGCGTGGGGCTCGTGAGCATCGAGGCGCCCACGACCGGCCGCGTGCTGCAGGTCAACCCCGCGCTCGAGGCGTTGCTCGGCTACTCGGCGGCCGAGCTCACGGGCACGACGGTGGCCCGGCTCGCGCACCCGGAGGACCTGCCGCTGGTGGCCGCGACGCTCGAGCGCCTCATGCTGGGCGAGCCGGTGACCGAGCTGATCGAGCACCGGTTCCTGCGCGCCGACGGGCGCACGGTGTGGGCCCAGGTGTCGCTGGCCTCGGTCATGCCGGACCAGCAGGGTGGCGGCGCGTACGTCGTCGCGATGCTCACGGACGTCACGGCGCGGCGCGAGGCCGAGGCCGAGCTCATGTTCAACGCGCTGCACGACGGTCTCACCGGTCTGCCCAACCGTGCGCTGATCACCGAGCACCTGGCCGGTGCTCTCAACCGGGCCCGGCACTCGGGGACGGACGTCGGTCTGCTGTACGTCGACCTGGACAACTTCAAGGACGTCAACGACTCGCTGGGTCACGCCGCGGGAGACGAGCTGCTGGTCGAGGTCGGGCGCCGGCTGGCGGGGGCGCTCGAGGACCAGGAGCTCGCGGGCCGGCTCGGGGGCGACGAGTTCGTCGTCGTGAGCGAGGACGTGCGCACGGTCGAGGAGCTCACCGCGGTCGCCGACCGCGTGGCGCGTGCGCTGGCCATCCAGCTGCCGCTGGCGGGGCAGATGGTCACCGCGTCCGCGAGCATCGGCATCGCCCGGCGCACGTCGCCGCACACCACGGCCGAGGACCTGCTGCGGGAGGCGGACATCGCGATGTACCGCGCCAAGGCCAACGGCCGCGCCCGGTACGAGTTCGCCGATCCGGGGCTGCAGGTGCGTGCGCTGCGGCAGATCGAGCTCGAGGCCGACCTGCGCGCGACGCTCGCGGTGCAGTGGCCGCCGAGCAGCGCCGACGCGGGGGAGGACCGCCCCGCCGCCGCGGTCCGCATCCCCGAGAAGGGCCGGCTGTTCCTGGACTACCAGCCGTGCTTCGACGCGCGTGACGGCCGCCTGATCGCGTGCGAGGCGCTGCTGCGATGGGAGCACCCCACGCTCGGCGTGCTCGCGCCCGGTCAGTTCCTCGACGTCGCGGAGGACCGTGCGCTGATGTCCCCGCTGGGCTCGTGGGTGCTCGAGGAGGCGGCCGAGCAGGCCGCGCGGTGGTACGCGCAGCACGGCGAGCTGGCACCCGAGATGTGGGTCAACGTCTCGGCGGCCCAGATGGGCCGGCACGCGTTCTCGCAGACCGTCGCCGACGTGCTCGCACGTACGGGCCTGCCCGCGCACCTGCTGTGCGTCGAGCTCACGGAGCGGCACGCGCTGTCCTCGGCGCCCGACGTGCTCGAGGACCTGTGCGCGCTGCCCGCGATCGGGGTGCGTCTGGCGATCGACGACTTCGGCACGGGCTACGCGGGGCT
Source organism: Cellulomonas gilvus ATCC 13127 (assembly GCF_000218545.1). NCBI lineage: Bacteria > Bacillati > Actinomycetota > Actinomycetes > Micrococcales > Cellulomonadaceae > Cellulomonas > Cellulomonas gilvus. The sequence goes on along the minus strand of NC_015671.1, from coordinate 3,147,402 downwards.
CGAGTACCTGCGTCGGCTGCCCGCGTCCACGCTCAAGGTCGACGCGTCCTACGTGGCCGCGATCGGCCGCGACCGGGCCGGTGCCGCGCTCGTGTCGACGGTCGTCAACCTCGGTCACGCGCTCGACCTGACGGTCGTCGCCGAGGGTGTCGAGACGGCCGCGCAGCGCGAGGCCGTGACCGCGCTGGGCGCCGACATCCTGCAGGGGTTCCACCTGGGACGGCCCGGCCCGCCCGCACGGATCGACCAGCTCCTGGCCGAGCTCGCGGTGCCGCAGCACTGAGCGGGTGCCGCCGTTCGGGCTGCTGACGTAACGGACAACTTGGTAGGGTTCCGACGCCGACGACGAGGGGGATGCGTGGACCAGGCGATGCCACAGGCGCTGGACGCACTGCGGGCCGAGACCGAGGCCGCCGCGGCGCCGTTCCTCCGGGGGCCGGCTGGTCCGGCGACGGGCCGTGACTCGACCGGCCGGGTCGAGGCGACCCTGAGCCGCGAGGGCCGGGTCCAGGCGGTGCGGATCCACGTCGCGTGGGCCGAGGACCTCGAGCCGGTCGCGCTGGGGGCCGCCGTGATGGAGGCGCTGCAGGGTGCCGCGAACGAGCGTGCCCGGGCGTGGGGCGACGCGGCCGTGGGCCAGGAGGCCGCCGTCGACGCGCTCGGGGTCCAGGCGGTCTCGGCGCACGCCGCTCCCGCGCCGACCGAGCAGCCCTCGGGGGTCCCTCGTCCGCCCGACGCCGCGACGTTCGACCGGATCCGTCAGGCGCTCCTCGCGGGGCGCGACAGCGTGCCGCCGGAGATGCTGCAGGCCATGGTCCGGCAGCTGCGCGAGCTCAACGACTCGATCGACGGCGTGCGCCAGCAGGTCACCGCGTCGGTGACGGCGGGCTTCGTCGGGCACAGCCCCGACCGGCACGTCGAGGCGACCGTGAACGGTGCGGGCGACCCGACGAGCATCCGGTACGACGAGCGTTGGCTCGCGGGCGCGCACGCGTCCAACATCGCGCACCAGACGCTCGAGGCGCTGCGCGCCGCGGGGCGCGCCGCGGCCGGGCACGATCCGACGAGCATCATCGCGAGCAGCGCGATCGGGCGGGTGTCCGCGCTCCTCGAGGACCCCGAGCGGTTCGTCGCGAACCTCGACCTGCCGTCGGCGCGCACGCCGGACGTCCGCTGACCACCGACCCGCTCACCGCACCGACCCGACCCAGGAGGACAGCGTGGACCTGACCATCGCCCTGGAGGCGCTCGACGAGGACGCGGGGCAGTGGCACGCCCTGTCGGGTGTGCTCGGCACGTCCGCGACCGCGGCCGCCGGCCTGACCGCGTCGGACACCGCGATGTCCTGGGCGGCCCTGCAGACCGGCCTGTACGACACGTACACGAATGGCGTGACCCGGATCGCCGAGCTCCTGAACCAGGGCCGGGACGAGACCGACCTGATCGGCGACACGCTGACCCAGGTGCGCGAGGCGTACCTCGCCAGCGAGGAGCGGGCGCGCAGCACGTTCTCGGGCATGTGGACGCCACGCGAGTGACCCCCTGACCCCACCGGCAGGCCGCCGGCCACCACCAGCCCGACCACGAGACAGCCACGACGGGGGACGACGACCATGGACGCACAGGCGCTTCTCGACGAGATCGAACGACTCGTCAACCGGATCGAACAGCTCGTCGACGAGCTGTACGGCGCCGTCCGGAACATCCTCGAGCAGATCCCGGGCTGGCTCGGCTGGGTCCGCGACCGCCTGCTGGACGCGTGGGACTACCTGTGCGAGAAGCTGCAGCCGCTGTGGGACTGGATAGCGAAGTACTTCTCGAAGCCCGGCTTCCCGTGGGACCTGCAGAGTCTCGCGGGGCGGTGGACGTCCGAGGTCGGCGGCCCCGTCGGTGGCCAGGCGACCGTCGCGGACGCCGGGACGCTGCTCGCCGACGACGTCTGGGTGGGCGTGGCCGCCGACCGGTACAAGCAGGCGCTCGCTCCGCAGCGTGCGGCGATCGCCGCCGCGAAGTCCGCGCTCGCGGACGGCATGAGCAAGGCGCTGAGCGGCCTGGCGACCGCGCTGTGGGTCGAGTTCGGGGTGATCGCGGGCGGCCTGGCCACGCTGGTCGGCTGCATCATCGGCGCGATCGCGAGCACGTCCACCGTGTTCGGTGCGCCCGCCGGCCCGTTCATCGCTGCCGCCGGCGTGGTCGTGTTCCTGACGGCCGCGACGGGCGCCGGGTTCGTGCTCAGCAACGCCGCGACCAACTCCAAGCTCGACATCGAGCGCGCCCTGGCCGACCCCGCGTTCGGCTCCGGGAAGTGGCCGAAGGCCGTCGTCTCGTGACCGTGCCCCCGCTGCCGGCGGGCCGTCGGCGCGCGGTGGTGGTGATGGCCTGGCTCGTCGTGCTGGTCCTCGCGCTCGCCGCCGTGCTGTTCGGGAGCCTCGCCGCCTCCGGGAGCGTCGACGGCACGTCGGGGGTTCTGGCCGCGGGGGTCGCCGCGGCCGCCGTCGTCGCGGCGCTCAGCGCGGTCTCGGTGCAGCGTCCGCACTCCACCAGCCCGTGGCTCGCGGCCGTGCCGGTGCCCGCGGCCGTCGCCGTGGCGGTGCTGACCTTCGTCGCGCTCGTGGTCGCGACCGTGACGATCGACGGCGCATCACCCGCGCTGCTGCTGGTCGCGCTGATGTTCGGCGTCGCCCTGGTGGTCGTCGCGGCGGCCAACCGCACCGCACGCCGCAGGATCGCGGCCGCGGAGCAGCTGCCCACATCCTGAGCACGATGGACACCACCGGGCGGCGTGCCTACGATCGCCCGGACCACACAGGACCCGGCGGGCCGTTGAGACAGACGGCGACCGGCGACAGATGGAGCAGCACGTGGCACTTGTCGTGCAGAAGTACGGCGGATCGTCGGTAGCGAACGCCGAGAGCATCAAGAGGGTCGCCAAGCGCATCGCGGCAGCGAAGCGCGCGGGGGACGACGTCGTCGTCGTGGTCTCCGCCATGGGGGACACCACCGACGACCTCATCGACCTCGCCCAGCAGGTCAGCCCCCTGCCGCCGCAGCGCGAGATGGACATCCTGCTGACCGCGGGTGAGCGCATCTCGATGTCGCTGCTGGCCATGGCGATCAACAACCTCGGCGTGAAGGCCAAGTCCTTCACCGGGCAGCAGGCGGGCGTCATCACCGACGCGGTGCACGGCCGCGCCCGCATCGTCGACGTGGTCCCCACGCGGGTGCGGGAGACGGTCGACAAGGGTCAGGTCGCGATCGTCGCGGGGTTCCAGGGCGTCACGGAGTCGACGAACGACGTGACGACGCTCGGCCGCGGCGGCTCGGACACCACGGCGGTCGCGCTCGCCGCGGGCCTCGGCGCGGACGTCTGCGAGATCTACACCGACGTCGACGGCGTGTTCACCGCCGACCCGCGCATCGTGCCCGCCGCCCGCAAGCTCGACCGCGTCTCCTACGACGAGATGCTCGAGCTGGCCGCGTCGGGCGCCAAGGTGCTCATGCTGCGCTGCGTCGAGTACGGCCGGCGCTACTCCGTCCCCATCCACGTCCGCTCGTCGTTCTCCAACCACACGGGCACGCTGGTCACGAACGAGAAGAACGAGGACCCGAACATGGAGCAGCCGATCATCGCGGGCGTCGCGCACGACCGCTCGGAGGCCAAGATCACGGTCGTGGGCGTCCCCGACGTCCCGGGCAAGGCCGCGCGCATCTTCCAGGTCGTGGCGGACGCGGGCGTCAACATCGACATGATCGTCCAGAACGTCTCGGTCGCCGCGACGGGCCTGACGGACATCTCCTTCACGCTCCCGGCCGACGACGGCACCGCGGGCATGGCGGCGCTCACCGAGCGTCAGCCGGACATCGGCTTCCAGTCGCTGCAGTACGACGACACGATCGGCAAGGTCTCGCTGATCGGTGCCGGCATGAAGTCGCACCCGGGTGTCTCCGCGAAGCTGTTCGCGGCGCTGTCCGACGCGGGCATCAACATCGAGATGATCTCCACCTCGGAGATCCGGATCTCGGTGGTCACCCGCGCCGACGACCTCGACGAGGCGGTGCGCACGATCCACACGGCGTTCGAGCTCGACTCCGACCAGGACGAGGCCGTGGTGTACGGGGGGACGGGCCGATGAGCGCGAACCCGACCGTCGCCGTCGTCGGCGCCACGGGCCAGGTCGGCGCCGTGATGCGCCGCCTGCTGGACGAGCGCGACTTCCCCGTGGGCGCCATCCGCTTCTTCGCGTCCGCGCGCTCGGCCGGCACCACGCTGCCCTGGCGCGGCCGCGACGTGGTGGTCGAGGACGTCGCGACCGCGGACCTGACGGGCATCGACATCGCGCTGTTCTCCGCGGGCGGCGGCACGTCCAAGGAGCACGCCCCGCGGTTCGCGGCCGCGGGCGCGGTCGTCGTCGACAACTCCTCGGCCTGGCGCCGGGACCCGCAGGTGCCGCTCGTGGTGTCCGAGGTCAACCCGGACGCGCTCGCGGAGATCCCGCTGGGCATCGTCGCCAACCCGAACTGCACCACCATGGCCGCGATGCCGGTGCTCAAGGTGCTGCACGCCGAGGCGGGCCTGCGCCGGCTCGTCGTCACCACGTTCCAGGCCGTCTCCGGCTCGGGCCTGGCCGGCGCGCAGGAGCTCGACGGCCAGATCCGCGCGGCAGTCGAGCAGGACACGCTCGCGCTCGTGCACTCCGGTGCCGCCGTCACGTTCCCCGACCCGGTGAAGTACGTGGCGCCCATCGCGTTCGACGTCATCCCGTTGGCGGGCTCGATCGTCGACGACGGCCTGGGCGAGACCGACGAGGAGCAGAAGCTGCGGCACGAGTCGCGCAAGATCCTCTCGATCCCGGACCTCCTGGTCTCGGGCACGTGCGTCCGGGTGCCGGTGTTCACGGGCCACTCGCTGTCGGTCAACGCCGAGTTCGAGCGGCCGATCACGCCCGGGCGTGCGCGCGAGCTCCTGGCCGGGGCGCCGGGCGTCCAGCTCGAGGACGTGCCGACCCCGCTCAAGGCCGCGGGCAACGACCCGTCCCTCGTCGGGCGGCTGCGCGCCGATGAGGGCGTCCCGGACGGGCGCGGGCTGGCGATGTTCATCAGCAACGACAACCTGCGCAAGGGCGCCGCGCTCAACGCCGTCCAGATCGCCGAGCTCCTCACCAGCCGCTGACCCCCTCCGCCGACCCACCTCCCCGCCGAACTGGCGGATAACTACCAGGTCGGCGGAGTGGGTGACCCGTCGCTGACCCACCCCTCCGCGAACTGGCGGATGACTACCAGGTCGGCGGAATGGGTGACCCGTCGCTGACCCACCCCTCCGCCGAACTGGCGGATAACTACCAGGTCGGCGGGGTGGGTGACCCGTTGTTGGCACACACCTCGTCGACCTGGCGGATAACTACCAGGTCGGGGGGTGGGGGGTTAGCCCTACCGTCGTTGGGGGGTGGGCCGGATGTCCGCGGGGTGCGCGGCGGGCCTAGCGTCGGGGCATGACCTCGCAGACCGCCACCGCGACGGCGCCCACCGCGCCCGCGCACGACCTCCTCGACACCCATCCACCCGCGTCCCACGACCTGGCCGCGATCGCGCCCGCCCTGCTCGGCGGACGTGAGCTCGCACTCGCACCGGTCACTGCCGCCACCTGGCAGGCGGTCTCGCAGACGTTCATCGGCTTCCTGTGGCTGGTGACGCTGGGCACCGTCGCGATGGTCCTGATCCCCACGGGCGTCGGACTCGTCCCGGCGCTCGGCATCGGCATCCCGTTGCTCGTGGTGACGCTCGTCGCCGCGCGGGGCTTCGCGCGGGCGGAGATCGCGCGGCTGCGGGCGCAGACCGGTGCGGTCATCCCGCCGGCCGACGCGCGTCGCGCGAACCGCCCCGGGTGGTGGGCCGCGTTCGTCGCTCCGCTGTTCGACTCCCGCGCGTGGGCCGCGACGGGCTATGCCGCGCTCTCGGTCCTGACGGCGTCGCTCGCGTTCGCCCTGGTGATCGGGCTGGGCGCGGGTGGCCTGGCCGGAATCGCGAGCCCGGTGTACGGCACGGGCCCCGTGATCGAGGAGTGGGCCGGACGCTCACCCGTGGCGATCACGGTGGTCCTGGTGCTGCTCGGCCTGGGTGCGCTGTGGCTGAGCGCGCTCGCGGCGCAGGCCGCCGCGCTCCTGCAGGTGCGGATGGGCCGGGCGATGCTCGGGCGCACGCGGGCCGCGCAGCGGCTGGCCGCCGCGGACGCGGCACGTGAGCAGGCGGAGGTGCGGGTCGCGCACGTCGAGAAGACCCGGATCCTGGTGGTCGACGCGGCCGACGACGAGCGCCGCCGCATCGAGCGGGACCTGCACGACGGTGCGCAGCAGCGCCTGGTCGCGCTCGGCGTCGAGCTCGGTGCGGCGCGCCGCCGCACGCCCGAGGACCCGCAGGCCGCCGCGGACGCGCTCGCGTACGCGCACAAGGAGGTCCAGGAGACGCTGGCCGAGCTGCGTGACCTGGTGCGCGGCATCCACCCGGCCGTGCTGACCGACCGCGGCCTGGACGCGGCCCTGAGCGCGCTCGCGGCGCGCAGCCCGATTCCGGTCACGGTCCAGACACCCGACGACGACTCGCTCACCCGGTGCGGGGCGGCAGCGCAGGCCGCGGCGTACTTCGTGGTCGCCGAGGCGCTCACCAACGTCGCCAAGCACGCGTACGCCACGTCCGCACGGATCGTGGTGGGGTGCACCGACCAGCGGCTGCGCCTCGTCGTGCACGACGACGGACGCGGCGGCGCGCGCGCGACGCCGGGCAGCGGGCTCGACGGCCTGCGCGGCCGGGTGGCGGCGCTGGACGGGACGTTCGAGCTGGTCAGCCCCGAGGGCGCCGGCACCAGCCTCACGGTGGTGATCCCGTGCGCATCGTGATCGCCGAGGACTCGGTGCTGCTGCTGCAGGGCCTGACGCGACTGCTCACCGACGAGGGGCACGAGGTGGTCGGGTACAAAGCACGGCCGACGAGCTCGTGGCCGCGCTCGGCGGTGCCACGGAGCTGCCCGACGTGCTGGTCACCGACGTGCGGATGCCCCCCTCGCACACCGACGAGGGTCTGCGCGCCGCGATCCACCTGCGCAGCCTGCATCCGCGTCTGCCCGTGCTGGTCCTGTCCCAGTACGTCGAGCAGCGGTACGCCCGGGAGCTGTTCGCGGGTGACGTGCGTGGGCTGGGCTACGTGCTCAAGGACCGGGTCACGGACATCGACGAGCTGCTCGACGCGATCAGCCGCGTGGCCGGGAACGGCACCGTGATCGACCCCGAGGTGGTCGCGCAGATCATGGCGCGCACCACCCGCACGGGCCTGGAGGGACTCACGGCGCGCGAGCGCGAGGTCCTGGCCCTCATGGCGGAGGGTCGGTCGAACTACGCGATCGCCGACCGCCTCGTCGTCGGCCTGCCCGCCGTCGAGAAGCACGTCACCTCGATCCTCACCAAGCTCGGGCTGCCGCCGGACTCCGACGACCACCGTCGCGTCCTGGCCGTGCTGCGCTGGCTCGAGCACCGACCGAACGGAGAGTCATGACCACCGTCCTGGACAAGCCGGCCACCACGCCGCCGGCGCCCGCCCCGCCCGCCCGCTCGGGCGTGAACCGCACGCTGGCCTGGGTGGGCGGCTCCCTGGGCCTGGCCGCGATGATCTGGTCGTCGCTCACGCTCGTGAGCCTCATCGCCCGCGAGGAGTCCTCCGGATCGGCCACGTACGCGGCCGCTCCCGTGGTCGAGCTGGTGGCCGACGGCCGCGTGGAGGTCACCGGCGCGCAGACCGACGAGGTCAGCGTCGAGCGGAGCGCCAGGTTCGCGTTCTCCGACCCGAGCTACTCCGCGCAGGTGCGTGGTGACCGGCTCGTGGTGGAGCACCGCTGCGCGTGGCGCTGGGTGCTGCAGTGTTCGACCGACCTGACCGTGACGGTGCCCCAGGGCACGGCGCTGATCGTGCGGACCACCGACGGCAGCATCCGCGCCGAGGGCGTGCTCGGCAACGCCGAGCTGCGCAGCGACAACGGCAAGATCGTGGCCCGCTCGCTCGGCGGTGACCTCCGCGTGGACGCGTCCAACGGCTCCGTGGAGGTCTCGGACGTCGTGGGGAGCGTCAAGGCGTGGTCGAGCAACGGCAGGATCGAGGTCCGGGGCGCGGCGTCGGCCGATGCCCGGACCAGCAACGGTGACGTCGACGTGCTCGACGTCGACGGTGCCGTCGTCGCATCCTCGAGCAACGGTCACGTCGAGGTGGCGCAGGCGCGCTCGGACATCACCGCGACGAGCGACAACGGCTCGGTCAAGGTCTACGGCACGGGCCTGCCGGTCGCGCTGGAGATCCGCTCGTCCAACGGCTCGGAGACCATCGAGGCGCCCACCGACCCGGGTGCGGACGTGCGCGTCATCATCCGCTCGTCGAACGGGGACGTCTCCTACCTCTCGCCGATCCGCTGACGCCACCGCGCCTGGCACGACGAGAAGGGCCCTGACCGGTTCACCCGGTCAGGGCCCTTCTGCTTGTCGGGGTGGCGGGATTCGAACCCACGACCTCTTCGTCCCGAACGAAGCGCGCTACCAAGCTGCGCCACACCCCGTGAAGCCCGCTCAGACTACCTGACGCGGGCCCCCAGCAACGAATCCCGTGCCTGGGCGGCCCCCCGGGCGCTCACGCCGGCAGCAGCGTGAGCAGCGTCGCCTCGGGGCGGCACGCGAACCGGACCGGCGCGTACGGCGACGTGCCCAGCCCGCCGCTCACGTGCAGCCACGTCGAGCCGGAACCGCCGGGTGCGTCCGGGCGCGGGCCGGGCCAGCCGTGCAGGCCCTTGGCGCGGCGGGTGTCCAGGTCGCAGTTGGTGACCAGCGCGCCCCAGCCCGGCACGGCCAGCTGACCGCCGTGCGTGTGGCCCGCGAGCACCAGGTCCGCGTCGTCCGCCAGCATCTGGTCGAGCACCCGCCGGTAGGGCGCGTGCGTCACGCCCAGGTGCAGGTCGACGTCCCGGCCGGTGGAGCGCACGTCGTCGTCGCCCCCCGCGGCGGGGAACCGGTCGCGGTCCAGGTGCGCGTCGTCGGTCCCGACGAGCGACAGCGCGCGCCCCGCGGTCTCGAGCGAGCCGCGACGGTTGTCGAGGTCGGCCCACCCCGCGGACCGGAAGAGGCGGAGCATCTCGCGCCACGGCAGCTGGTGCGCCCGGCCGTGCGGGGCCTGGCGTGCGTCGCGGCGCAGGTAGCGCGCGGGGTTCTTGGCCTGCGGGGCGATGTAGTCGTTCGAGCCCATGACGAACGCCCCGGGCCGCTCGAGGAGCGGTTCGAGCGCGTGCGCGAGCGGCCGGAAGGCCTCGGGGTGAGCCCAGTTGTCACCCGTGTCGACGACGAGGTGCGGGTCGAGCGACGCCAGGTCACGGACCCACGCGACCTTGTCCCGCTGCGAGGGCGTCAGGTGCAGGTCGGAGACGTGCAGGATGCGCAGCGGGTCCTGGCCCGGGGGCAGGATCGGCACCTCGACGTGGCGCAGCGCGTACCACCGGGCCTCGACGAGCGACCACGCGAGCGCACCGGCACCCGCGGCGACGAGGCCGCCGGCGATCCGGAGGGGACCGGCGCTCACCACGCGGTCGTGGAGCGCGACGGCGTGGCCGCCTCACCGAGGACCGATGCCGCCCCCGTGCTGCCGCGGTCGCCGTTGCCCTTGTCCTTGCCCGGGCCGTCGCCGCCGTCGTCGCAGCCGGGGCCCTTGCCGTCCTTGCACGGGTCGGGGGGCTCCACCTGCGAGCCGTCGGACAGGCGCAGCGTGATCAGGGCCCCCCGGACGGCGGTGCCGCTCGGCGTCTGCTCGGCGACCGCGCCCGCGGGCAGGCCGGACTTCACGCGCTCGCTCGAGACGGTGACCTTGAACCCGGCCGCGTACAGGCGGTTGCGCGCGTCCTGCTCGGACATGCCCACCACCCACGGCACGCCGATCCGCTCCCCGTAGATGAGCTTGTCGTCGGGCTTGTCGAACTCGGGGTTGGTGCCCCAGCGCAGCGCGGTGTTCATGAACCGGACCCACGTCGGCGCGGCGATCGACGAGCCCCACGGGCCCGAGCCGGCCCAGTTGTACGACACGCCGTCGATCGTCGCCCCCTGCATCGGGCGCATGCCGTTGGGGTAGCCGACCCACACCGCGGCGGACAGCCGGGGCGTGAAGCCGACGAACCACGTGTGCTCGTTGTGCGACGTGGTGCCCGTCTTGCCGGCGGCCGCGAACGCGGGCTTGGCGACCGACTTGGCGGTACCGGTCCACACGTTGCTCAGGGCGTAGGCCATGCCCGCGGCGACGTTCTTGTCGATGGCCTGGTGGCAGCCCGCGTCGGGCACCTTGAGCTTCTTGCCCTGCGCGTTGGTGACCTTGGTGATGGCGATGGGCTCGCAGTAGATGCCGCCCGAGGCGAACGTCGCGAACGCCCCGGCCATCGAGAGCGGGGCGACCGAGTCGGTGCCGAGGACGTTGGCGGCGAGCGTCTGGAAGTCGCCGTCGCCCGCCTGACCGCCCGCGCGGTGCACGCCGAGCTCGGCGGCGCCCTTGAAGATGTTGCACAGGTTGAGCTGGCTGGCCATCGCGATGTACGCGGAGTTCACGGAGTTCCGGGTCGCGTCCAGCACGGACATCACGCCGCCGTTGCCCTCCGCGTTGCCGAACTCGTACGTCTCGGTGCCCAGGTTGGTGCACGGGGCGTTGAAGTCGGTCAGCGGGTAGGACATGCGGCGGCCGTCGATCGTCTCCTGGAGGCTGTGCCCCTCCTTGAGCCACTCGAGCAGCGTGAACGGCTTGAACGTCGAGCCCGGCGGGAAGCCGGACGCGCTGCCGTACTTGTTGTCGGTGTTGAAGTTGACGGCGGTCTCGCGGGGACCGTGGTCGTCGGTGTTGTTGTAGTCGCGGTTCTGCGCCATGGCCCAGATCTCACCCGTGCCGGGCTCGACCACCGAGATCGCGCTGCCGACCCCCGACTTGTCCTTCACCGGGACGCCGGCCTTGACCTCCTTGTCGGCGGCCGCCTGCCGCTTGGGGTCGAGCGTCGTGTAGATCGTCAGGCCGCCCTGCATGAGCAGCTTGCGCCGGGCCTCGGGCGTCTTGCCGAACGTCGAGTCGTTCGCGATGACCTTGGTGACGTAGTCGCAGAAGAACCCGGAGCCCGGCACGACGTCGTCCGCGGACATGCAGCCGAGCCGCGAGGGCTGCAGGTTGAGCGACTCCTCGAGCGGCGTCTTGAGGAACTTCTTGTACTGCGCGTCGGTGATGTACTCCTGCTGGTGCAGCAGGTAGAGCACGGTGTCGCGGCGCGTCTGGGAGTCCTCCGGGTTCAGCACCGGGTCCCATGCCGACGGCGACTGCGTGATGCCCGCGATGGTCGCCGCCTGCAGGTAGTCGAGCTTCGCGGCCGGGACGCCGAAGTACCGCTGCGCGGCCGCCTCGACGCCGTACACCGACGAGCCGAACTGCGCGATGTTGAGGTACTTCTCGAGGATCTCTTCCTTCGACATCGTCTTCTCGAGCGTGATGGCCAGCTTCGCCTCGCGCAGCTTGCGCGCCACGCCGTCGGCGCCCTCGGCCTCACGTGCGGCGTCGATGCCCTCCTGCCGCTCGGCCTCGGTGTCGGCCTGCAGCGCGGCCTCGATCAGCACGTTCTTCACGTACTGCTGCGTGAGCGTCGAGGCGCCCTCCTGCGACGTGTTGAGCACGTTGCGCGCAGCGGCGCGGAACATGCCCATGACGTCGACGCCCGCGTGCTCGTAGAACCGCTTGTCCTCGGTGGCGATCACGGCGTTCTGCATGGGCTTCGAGATCTGGTCGAGCGGGACGACCTCGCGGTTCTGGTCGAAGAACGTGGCCAGGACCGTGCCGTCGTTCGCGAGGATCCGCGACTTCTGCGGCAGCGGGCTCTCCTCGAGCGCCGTCGGCAGGTCGTCGAACGCCTCCACGGACATGTCGGTGACGCCGTTGGCGATCGCGACACCGGGCAGCACGAGGCCGGCGGTCAGGACGCCGCCGACCGCGGCGACGAGGACGAACGACAGCAGGAGGGCCAGCGCCTGGAAGGCGTTGACCTGACGACCTCGCGTGCGGGCAGGCTGCGGCATGCCGCCAGGGTAGTCGGACCGTCCATGCGGGGGACCTGTGCGGCACCGCGGGGGACGGACCTGCACCGGACCTGCACACCCTCGCGCGGACGGTCCGCCGTGGTGCGGCGAACGCCTCGATGCACGCGGGAGCGTGTCCACGCAACGGGATGACCCGAATGGAGTCTCGTCAACACCCCTGGTGACGCGCTACTTTCCCCGCACACGGCTGACATCGATGTGGAAGCGCTGCCGTGACGCGGCAGGGGAGGCGTGGTGCAGGAGATCCGGGACGGTCATTGGACCGCGTCCGCGGCCTGCGGATCGGGCAACGTGTCGCCCGACTCGCTGTTCGTCGAGGGATCGGCGCAGCGCGAGGCGCGCACGGTGTGCCAGTCGTGCCTGGTCAGGCTCGAGTGCCTGGCCGACGCGCTCGACAACAGGATGGACTTCGGGGTGTGGGGCGGCATGACCGAGCGGGAGCGCCGAGCGCTGCTCCGGCGCCGGCCCGAGGTGCGCTCGTGGTGGACCGAGCTGGTGCCGGACGGCGAGCTCGTCACGTCCTGAGGGCGCTGGCTAGGGTGGGCCCATGACGACCTGGGAGTACGCGACCATCCCCCTGATCACCCACATGACGAAGGCGATCCTCGACCAGTGGGGCGCCGACGGCTGGGAGCTGGTCCAGGTGGTGCCCGGCCCCGGTGACGGGCTGGTCGCCTACCTCAAGCGGCCGACGAACGCCTGATGGGCGCCGCAGCTCGGCTCGCCGACCTCGGGCTGAGCCTGCCGCCCGTGGCGCTGCCCGTGGCGGCGTACGTCCCGGCGGTGCGCTCGGGCGCCTACGTCCACACGTCCGGTCAGCTCCCGCTCGTCGAGGGCCGCCTGGTCGCGACCGGCAAGGTGGGCGCCGACGTGACCCCGGAGGACGCGCAGGGACTCGCGCGCATCGCCGCGCTCAACGCGCTCGCCGCGGTCGCCGCCGTGGTGGAGCGGGACGGTGGCCCGGCGGGGGCGGCTGCGCTCGACCGGATCGTGCGCGTGGTCAAGGTCGTCGGGTTCGTCGCGAGCGACCCGGCGTTCACGGGGCAGCCGGCCGTGGTCAACGGCGCGAGCCTGCTCCTGCACGACGTGCTGGGCGAGGCCGGGGTGCATGCGCGCTCCGCCGTGGGCGTCGCGGTGCTCCCGCTGGATGCGCCGGTCGAGGTCGAGGTCGTCGTCGAGCTCGCGTGAGCCCTGCTCGCGTGGCCCTGCTCGTGCGGACCCGCTGACGGTCCGCCGACGAGCAGGGCTGCGGGCTCAGCGCGCGCGGCGCTCGAGACGGTCGACGTCGAGCAGCACCACGGCTCGGCCCTCGCGGCGCACCCAGCCGCGTGCGGCGAAGTCCGCGAGCGCCTTGTTCACGGTCTCGCGCGACGCGCCGACGAGCTGCGCGAGCTCCTCCTGCGTGAGGTCGTGCGCGACGCGGACACCCTCGTCGACCTGCTCGCCGAACCGCGTCGAGAGGTCGAGCAGCGCCTTCGCCACCCGGCCGGGCACGTCGGAGAACACCAGGTCCGCGAGCGCCTCGTTGGTGCGGCGCAGCCGGCGGGCCAGGGCCTGCAGCAGGTGCTGCGAGACGCCGGGCTTGTCCGAGAGCCACGCGAACAGCTCGTCGTGCCCCAGCTCGAGCAGGACCGCATCCGCGACCACGGTCGCGGTCGCGGTCCGGGGGCCCGGGTCGAACATCGACAGCTCGCCGAACATCTCGCCCGGGCCGAGCACCGCGAGCAGGTTCTCGCGACCGTCGTTGGAGCGACGGCCGAGCTTGATCTTGCCCTCGCGGACGATGTAGAGCCGGTCGCCCGACTCACCCTCGTGGAACAGGACGTCGCCCCGCACCACCTCGAGCGGGGTCATGCTCGCCACGAGCGCCAGGGACGACTCCTCGTCGAGACCCGCGAACAGCGGTGCCGACAGCACGACGTCGTCAGCCACGATGGCTCCTTCGCTACTCCTCCAGCCGCTGCCGCCGGTCAGCGGCGCGGTCCACCGCACAGTCTGCCGCATGACGGGCGTCAGACCTGGCCGAGCGGCTCCCCGAGCATCTCGCGCGTGCCGGACGGGTTGCCCGCGAGCCGGTCGATGAGGCGTTCCGTGGTCTGCGCGAGCGCGCGTGCGACCCCGCGCTCGTACTCGGCCAGACGCTCGTCGAGCGCGCGCAGGTCCGTCAGCTGGGCCAGGTCGGAGCGGCCGGGCAGCAGCCGGTCGAGCTCGACCGCACGCGGGGCGCCGAGCGTCACGTCGAGCGGCAGCTGGAACGCGACGTCCTCACCGAGCGGTGCGGGACGGGCCGCGCCCGCCACGAGCAGGTCCATGCGCGCCTTGACGAGGCGTCGCCACCAGCCGACTCGTGCCTGCTCGGCGCGGAGCGCACGGCGGTCGAGCCGGAGGTTCCTGACCCGCTGATCGCCGCGTGGCGTCATGGCTGTGCGTCTCCTTGGGCTGTGGACTCTCAGTGATTCGGACACTTCCGCACCGGACTTGAGGCCCTGGCGCCGTGTTCTGCGCGACGTCACCCCCCGGGAGCAACGCGCTGACGTGCAGGGCTTGTCGCGAACAACCGGTGCCGGCGCGGCCGTAGGCTGCCCGGGTGACGCGACCGACGGACCCGACGGCACCCGCGGAGCCCGGGCGGCCGGGCGCCGAGACGGACCTGGCGCGCACCCGGCGGGCGCGGCGCGTGGACCGGATGCTCGCGGAGCGCTACCCCGACGCGCGCTGCGAGCTGGACTTCACGGATCCGTTCACGCTGCTCGTCGCGACCGTGCTGTCCGCGCAGACCACCGACGTGCGAGTCAACGCGACCACGCCCGCCCTGTTCGCGCGGTACCCCGGGCCGGCCGAGCTGGCGGCCGCCGATCCCGACGAGCTCGAGGAGATCCTGCGGCCGCTGGGGTTCTTCCGGGCCAAGGCGCGGGCCGTGCAGGGCCTGTCGCAGGCGCTCGTGACGCGGTTCGGCGGGACCGTGCCCGCGCGGCTGCCGGACCTCGTGACGCTGCCGGGCGTGGGACGCAAGACCGCGAACGTGGTGCTCGGCAACGCGTTCGGCGTGCCCGGCATCACCACGGACACGCACGTGCTGCGCCTGTCCGGCCGGCTCGGCTACACCACCAGCGAGGATCCGCTCGTGGTCGAGCGCGAGCTCGGCGCGTTGCTGCCGCGGCGCGACTGGACCATGGCGTGCCACCGCCTGATCTTCCACGGCCGCCGGACGTGCCATGCGCGGCGGCCGGCGTGCGGCGCGTGCCCGGTCGCGCGGCTGTGCCCGTCCGCGGGGATCGGTGAGCAGGACCCGCAGCGGGCGGCGGCCCTGCTCAAGGGCTGAGCCGCTCAGGAGACGGGCGCCACCGCGGACAGCCAGTCCAGGAGCGTGCGCGTCACGGTCTCGGGCGCCTGCTCGGGCAGGAAGTGCCCCGCGCCGGGGACCAGCTCGAACCGGTGGTCGCGGCCGATCAGCGCGGCGGTCGAGCGGCTCGGCGCCGCGCGATGCGGCGAGACCAGGCCGTCGCGTGAGCCGTGCATCTGCAGCACCGGCAGCGGGCGGGTGCCGCGCAGCCGCTCCAGGTAGCGGCGTCCGTCGGGCCGTGGGACCGATCGGGCGAGCCAGCGCACCTGCTCGAGCTGGGAGTGTGCCGCGAACGGCACGCGCAGCGCCTCGACGTACGCACGCTCGGTGGCGCGGTCCAGCCAGGGGCCGCCGCCCCACTCCGCGAGCAGCTGCTGTGCCAGGTCGCCGCGCGCGAGCGCGCGCTCGGGCAGCGACGGCAGCTGCAGGTACGCCAGACGCCGCACCGCGCTGGGGCGCAGCGCCGTCCACGGACGGGACTGGGCGTCGAGCGGGTGGGGTGCGGACAGCACCGCGATCGCGCGGGTCACCTCGCGGTGCAGCGCGGCCATCGCCCACGCGATGGTCCCGCCGGTCCCGTTGCCGACGACGACCGCGTCGCTCGACCCGAGCGAGCGGACCACGCCCGCGACGTCGGCGGCGAGCGTCGGGACGTCGTAGCCGTGCGGGGGCTTGTCGGACCCGCCGGTGCCGCGCACGTCCATGGCCGCGACCCGGTAGCCCGCGTCGGCCAGCGCAGGGATCTGCGTGCGCCACGCCCACCAGAACTGCGGCACCGCGTGCAGCAGCACGACGAGCGGCGCGTCACGGTCGTCGGGGCCCGCGACGGCCACGTGGAAACGTGCGCCGTTCGCCGAGACGAAGCGGTGCTGCCAGGGACCTTCGATCAGGAGCGTGGCGGAGTCGACGGTGGTCATCGGGACGAGCCTGACAGACGGCGGGCCGGACCGCGGGCCATCAGGCCGCGGGTTCCGGGACGGACTCCCGCTCACCCGTGGCGCGCCGGTCCTTCGGCGGGTCGAACCGGTAGCCGACGTTGCGGACCGTGCCGATGAGCTGCTCGTGCTCGGGCCCGAGCTTGGCGCGCAGCCGCCGGACGTGCACGTCGACCGTGCGCGTGCCCCCGTAGTAGTCGTAGCCCCAGACCTCCTGCAGCAGCTGCGCACGCGTGAACACGCGGCCCGGGTGCTGCACCAGGTACTTGAGGAGCTCGAACTCCTTGTACGTCAGGTCGAGGGGGCGGCCACGCAGGCGTGCGGTGTACCCGCCCGCGTCGATCGTCAGCTCGCCCGACGAGATCTCCTGCGGTGCGTCGTCGTAGCCCGCGACCGCCGCGCGCTCCATGACGAGCCGGAACCGCGTCTCGACCTCGGCCGGTCCCGCGGTCTCGAGCACGATGTCGTCGGCGCCCCACTCGGCGGTGACGACCGTCAGCCCGCCCTCGGTGAGCACCAGGACCAGCGGCACCGCGAGGCCCGTGGCGCGCAGCAGACGGCACGTGGTGCGGGCCGTCACCAGGTCGCGGCGCGCGTCGAGCACGACGATGTCGGCGTCGGGTGCGTCGACCAGCGCCGACGGCTCGACGGGCAGCACGCGCACTCGATGGGACAGCAGTCCGAGGGCCGGGAGCACCTGTGCCGAACCGCCGGACGCCGGGGTGAGGAGCAGTAGGTCTGCCACCGTCGAACCTCCCTGCGCGTGGGTGGGGACACGCTACCGCCTCGGCCGGACGCCCGGGACCGACGTCCATGCAGGCCCGCATGCGGGCATCCACCCGGCTGACGCGGCTCGCGTGCGAGACTGGTCGGCGTGCCGATGCCCGTCCTGAGCCCTGTGCTGCGCGCCCGTGGGGGCGGTGCGGCCTGCCGGCCCGCCGGCGCTCCCCGTCGCCGCGCGTCCAGCGGGCGGTAGCCGGGATGCAGCTCGCCACGCGTGCGGTCGTCACGGCCGCCCTCGCCGCCGTGGTCGCGGTCGCCGGGTACCTGGGCGGACTCGCGGTCACGGTCGTCGCCGTGCTGCTCGCGCTCGCGCTCGCGGTCGGCTGGCCGTCGCTCACGGGCCTGCCGTTCAAGCCGGGCTCGTCCGCGGTGATCGGGCTGGGCGGCGTGGGTGCCGTGCTCGCGGTGCACACCGTCGCGGACCAGCCGTACCTGCGGGACCTGCCGGTGGTCTTCGCCACCGCGATCCTGCTGGCCTTCGTCAACGAGCTGCTGCGGCGGGACGGCCGCGTCCGCATGGTCGAGTCGGTCGCCGGGACGGTCACGGGGACGCTGCTCGCGGTCGCCGTGGCCGGCTGGGTCGCGATCGGCCGGACGCCCGGCGGGGAGCCGCTCGTGGTCGCGGGTGCGCTGGCGCTCGCGATCGGGTCGGCCGTGGTCGCGCTGCCGCTGCACGGCTGGCTGGGCTCGATCGCCACCACGCTGTCCGCGGGAGCCGCGGGTGCGCTGGTGGGTGCGGTGCTGCGCGACGTGGACACCACCGCGGGCCTGCTGCTGGGCGTCGCGGTCGGCGTGCTCGTGTCGTCGTTGCACGTCCTGTTCGACCGGCTGCCGGCGCTCGAGCGGCCCGTGCCCGCGGTCGCCGCCGTCGTGCTGCCCGTGACGGTCACGGGGATCCTCGTGTACGTCGTCGGCCGGGTCCTGGTGGGCTGACGTGCCGCGCCCGCTGCTGGTCCTGCTGGTGCTCGCCGCCGCCACGGCGCTCGGGCTGTGGTGGCGCGCCCGCAACGGCCGCTACACGGCCGTCGCCCCCGAGGTCGCGCGCGCCGCGCAGCACGACGACGACACCGCACCCGACGAGCAGGGCGCGCTGCTGACGCCCGCGGACCTGGGTGTCCCGCTCGGCGGGCGCGCGACGTTCCTGCAGCTCTCGAGCGAGGTCTGCGCGCCCTGCCGACGCACGCACGCGGTGCTCGAGCACCTCGCGGCCACGACGCCCGGTGTGGTGCACGTGGACCTCGACGTCGTCGAGCGGCTCGACCTGGTCCACCGGTTCTCCGTGCTGCGGACCCCGACGGTGCTCGTGCTCGACGCGCGGGGCGCCGTCGTCGGCCGCGCGTCCGGGGCGATGGACCGCCGGCAGGCGCACGCCGCGCTGCAGGCCGCCGCCCCCGCGCATGCGGGGGAGGACGCCGCAGCGGGAGCCCACGCGGTGCACGACGAGCAGGCCGGCGCTCCCGAGCCGTGTCCCGGCGGGGCCGCCCACCGCTGACCCGTGCGTCCGCCGCACGCGCCCGGCACCGGACGGTCCCGGCCCACGCCTCGCCCGACGAGGCCGCCCCGTCCGGACCCCAGCTCGAGGAGCGCTGCCATGACCCGTCCCGACCCCACCCCGCTGGCCGACACGACGGCCCCGCCCGCCCCGCGTCCCGCACCCGCGGGTGTCGACCCCCGCGGCCCGCGGTTCGGCGCCGCGCTGACCGCCGTCCTGCTCGTCGTCGTGCTCCTGCTGGGCACGGCGCCCGCGGCGACGGCCGTGCTCGCGCTCGTCGCCGCGAGCTTCGCGCTCGGCGTCGCACGGGGCGTCGGCGGCACGTGGCAGGGCGTGCTGTTCCGTACCGTGGTCCGGCCTCGTCTGGGTGCGCCGAGCGAGCTCGAGGACCCGCGGCCGCCGCGGTTCGCGCAGCTCGTGGGCCTCGTCGTGACGGGGGCCGGACTGGTGCTCGCGCTCGCCGGGATCGGCGCCGCGGTCCCGGTCGCGGCGGCGGTCGCGCTGGTCGCCGCGTTCCTCAACGCCGTGTTCGGGCTGTGCCTCGGGTGCGAGCTGTACCTGCTGGGCGTGCGGCTGCGCGCGCGCACCTGACCCGGACGTGACGCGGACGTGACGCAGTCGACCGCGGGACCGCGGCAGCGGGAGCACCGCCGCGGCCCGCGGTCGTTAGGATTGCGCGCATGACAGCGCTCGAGGGGCTCTTCATCGGCCTGCTGGTCGCCGCGACGCTCGCGATCGCCTGGGTCGCCGGGATCGTGGTGGTCCGGCTGTTCAAGTCGCAGCGCTGACCCGCTGACGACTCGTCGACCCGCCGGCCCGTAGCCGGCAACCGGAGGCACACCCATGTCGTTCGTCCTGCCCGAGGGGCTCGCACCCGAGGTCTACCCGCTGGCCTGGCTGGTCGGCCGGTGGCACGGCCAAGGGGTCGTCGGCTACCCGGGTGTCGAGGAGACCGGCTTCACGCAGGACGTGGTGTTCGACCACGACGGCGGGCCGTACCTGTCCTACACGTCCACCATCCGCCTGGTCGTCGCACCCGACGACGCCGCGGCCCTGGCCGGCGACGCACCCGAGGCCGCCGAGGCCGAGGGCCCGGTCTGGTCCACGGAGTCGGGCTACTGGCGGGTGCCGCCGGAGCGGCCCGCGGACCTCGCCGACGACCAGTTCCCGCTCGAGGTGCTGCTGTCCGACCCGTCCGGCCACGTCGCGCTGTACATCGGCGCGATCGGCAACGGCCGGGTCGAGCTGGTGAGCGACCTGATCGCGCGGACCGCCACGAGTGCGGACATCAGTGCCGCGAAGCGGCTGTACGGGCTGGTCAACGGCGAGCTCATGTGGGCGCACGACCTGGCGGCGTTCGGCCAGCCCATGCAGTCCTACGCGTCCGCGCGGCTCGCGCGCGTCGAGGAGTGAGCGTGCCCCCGGTGGCCGGCACCACGCCGGGCGGGACGCCCGAGGCTGCCGCCGAGCCGCTGCCGTACGAGGCGCCGCGGCACGTGAGCCCGCTGCTGGCCAGGCGGGGAGCGGTCGCGGGCGCCGGGCCGGATGCGGGCGTCGCCTGGCACTACGGGGACCCGACCGCGGAGCAGCGCGCGCTGTCCCGCGGCGGTGCCGTGGTGGACCAGTCGCACCTGGGCGTCGTCCGCGTGGCGGGGCCCGACCGGCTCACGTGGCTGCACTCGATCACCACGGCACAGCTCGCGGACCTGGCACCCCGCACCTCCACCGAGCTGCTGGTGCTGAGCCCGAACGGCCACCTGGAGCACCACGCGGCCGTCGTCGACGACGGCGCCGCGACCTGGCTGATCACCGAGACGCCCGTGGCGCTCGCGGCGTGGCTGAACCGCATGCGCTTCACCCTGCGCGTCGAGGTCGAGGACGTGACCGACGCGTGGGCGGCGATCGGTGAGCCCGTGGGCGCCGAGGGCGGACCCGACGAGCCCGTCACGTGGCGCGACCCGTGGCCCGCGGTCGTCGAGGGCGGGACGCGGTACGGGCCGCCCGCCGCGGAGCACCCGGGCGCCGACCGGGCCTGGCGGCTGGTGCTGGTCCCACGCGGTGAGCTGGCCGCCGCCGTCGCGGCGCGCGAGGCGGCGGGCTGGCCGCTGGCCGGCACGTGGGCCGCGGAGGCGCTGCGCGTCGAGGCGTGGCGGCCCCGCGCCGCGCGCGAGGCCGACCACCGCACCATCCCGCACGAGCTCGACTGGCTGCGCACCGCGGTGCACCTGCACAAGGGCTGCTACCGCGGCCAGGAGACCGTCGCACGCGTGCACAACCTGGGCCGTCCGCCGCGGCGGCTGGTGTTCCTGCACCTCGACGGCTCGGGGCACCTCCTGCCCGAGCCGGGTGCGCCCGTGCACGAGCCGACCGACGTGCCGGGTGAGCCCGGACGGCAGGTCGGCCGGGTGACCAGCGTCGCGCGGCACCACGAGCTCGGTCCCGTCGCGCTCGCGGTGGTCAAGCGCTCGACGCCGCTGGACGCGGTCCTGGTGGTCGCGTGCGAGGGCGGGGCGGTGACGGCGGGCCAGGAGGCCGTGGTCCCCGGTGAGGGCGTCTCGACCGACCGGCCCGCACCGCGCGGCCCGCTCGCGCGCGGTCTGGGCGTCCACCCCGCGCTGTGAGCCCGCCGGCGGACCCCGACCGCACGTCGCGCGGGTGGCACGACGTGCTCCTGGTGGCGCGCGTCCGGCGCCGCCAGGGCGTCGCGCGCGTGCGGGCCGCGTGGTTCCCGATCCTGCAGGCGTCGGTCGCGGCCGGGATCGCGTTCGGCATCGCGCACTACGTGCTCGGGCACCCGTACCCGTTCTTCGCGCCCGTCAGCGCGTGGATCGCCCTCGGCTTCTCCACCGACCGGTCCGCGCGCCGCGTGGCCGAGCTCGCGGTCGGTGTGGCGATCGGCGTCGGGCTCGGGGACGCCGTGGTGCACGTGATCGGCACCGGCCTGTGGCAGGTGGCGCTCGTGCTGTTCGTGGCCGCGACCGTCTCCCGGCTCCTGGACCGCGGCGCGATGCTCACCACGCAGGCCGGCGTGCAGGCCATCGTGATCGTGGGCCTGCCCGCGGCGGCGGCGACCGGCGGGCCGTTCGGGCGCTGGACCGATGCGCTCGTCGGTGGTGCGGTCGCGCTCGCGGTCGCGCTGCTGACGCCGTCGGACCCGCGCCGCCACCCGCGTGCCCTGGGGCAGCGGGCCGTCGACGAGGTCGCGGCCGTGCTGCACCTGCTCGCGCGCGGCCTGCGGGCGGGCTCCGCGTCCGACGTCGAGGACGCGCTGGTGCGCGGCCGCGCGTCGCAGCCCTCGCTCGACGAGTGGACGGACGTCGCGACGAACGCGCGCGACCTGGCGCGGCTGTCACCCGCGGGCCGGCGTCACCACGACGAGCTCGCGCTCCTGGTCGCTGCGTCCGTGCAGGCCGACCGCGCGATGCGCAACGCACGCGTGCTCACGCGCCGCGCGCTCGCGCTGCTCGACGCCCCCGCGACGCACGACCTGCGCGCGGCCGCGGACCGCATCGAGGCGACCGCGCACGCGGCCGACGACCTGGCCGCCGAGATCGGCACGGGCCGCGACCCCGCGCGCGCCCGCGCGGGCCTCCTCGCGGCGGCCGGTGCGCTCGACCCGTTCGTCGTCGCGCCGCAGGACTGGCAGGTGCAGTCCCTGGTGCTGCTGCACCGCTCGCTCGTCGTCGACCTGCTCGAGGCCGCGGGGGAGGACCCCGCGCGCGCCCGCGCGGCACTGCCCGAGCTGTAGCGCGGTGCGTGGGCCGCGGGCGTGGGCGACGGGCCGTACGCTCACGGCGTGGGAGTCGTCGGAAGCGTTCAGTGGATCCTGTACCTCCTCGTGCTGCTGCTCGTGTTCGGGGCGGGGGTGTGGGCGCTGGTCGATGCCGCGCTGCGCCCGGGCACGGCGTTCACGAGCGCCGGCAAGGCGAGCAAGACCGCGTGGGTGCTGATCCTGGTGGGCGCCGTGGTGCTCGCGTTCCTGACGATGCCGCCCGGCGGACCGCTGGCCGGGGGTGGCTTCCTGGTGATGTCGCTCAGCGCGGTCGCGGTGATCGTGTACTTCGTCGACGTGCGGCCCGCGGTCGCGCCCTACTCGCGCAGGCGCGGGGGGCGGGGCAGGTCGGGCGGCACGCCGGGCGGGTGGTGACCCCGTGACCGACGTCGCCACGGGGGCGGTGCCGCTCGCGCGCGTGCTGCGGGGCGGGATCGTCGAGTCCGTGCACCTGGGTCACGTGGTGGTGCTCGCACCCGACGGTGAGGTCCGCCTGGCGCTCGGCGAGCCCGACGTGACGGTGCTGGCCCGGTCCTCGCTCAAGCCGCTGCAGGCCGTCGGGATGCTGCGGCACGGGCTGCGCGTGGACGACCGGGCGCTCGCGCTCGCGTGCGCGAGCCACAACGCCGAGCCGGAGCACGTCGCGGGCGTGCGCGCGCTGCTCGCGGACGCCGGGCTCACCGAGCGGGACCTGGACAACACCCCGGACTGGCCACTGGACCCGGATGCCGCGTTCGCATGGCGCGCGGCCGGCCACGACCGGGCGCCCGTGACCCAGAACTGCTCCGGCAAGCACGCCGCGATGCTGGCCACGTGCGTCGCGGCCGGCTGGCCCACCGCGGGCTACCGGGGGGAGGACCACCCGCTGCAGCGCGCGCTGCGGGCCGCGGTCGCCGAGCTCACGGGAGTGGCCGTCGAGCGCACCACGATCGACGGATGCGGGGCGCCGCTGTTCTCCACGACGCTCGTCGGGCTCGCGCGCGCGTTCGCCCGGCTGGCCCGCGCGCCGCACGACGAGGGGCACGCGGGCACGCCCGAGGCGCGCGTGGCGGCTGCGATGGCCGCGCACCCGTGGCTCGTCGCGGGCGCCGGCCGGGACGCGACGCGGTTCATGCAGGCCGTGCCCGGGCTGGTCGCCAAGGACGGCGCGGACGGCGTGTACGCCGCGGGTCTGCCGGACGGGGGAGCGGTCGCGCTCAAGGTGCTGGACGGGTCCGCCCGGCCGCGCGCCGCGGTGCTGGCAGCCGCGCTCGTGGCCGCGGGCGTCGACCGCGGTGCGGTCGGGCCCGTCGGCGCGACCCCGGTGCTCGGGCACGGCGAGCCCGTCGGCAGCGTCGAGCCGGCGTTCTGACGGGAGGCCGGACGTGCGAGCGGTCGTGCAGCGCGTGACGCGTGCGTCGGTCACGGTCGAGGGGCGCGTCGTCGGCGCCGTGGACCGGCCGGGGCTGCTCGTGCTGGTCGGGGTGACGCCGGGGGACGGGCCCGCACAGGTCGAGGTGATCGCGCGCAAGATCGCGGAGCTGCGGATCCTGCGCGACGAGCGCTCGGCCGTGGACGCGGGTGCACCCGTGCTCGTGGTCAGCCAGTTCACGCTGTACGGCGACACCCGCAAGGGGCGCCGGCCCACCTGGAACGCCGCGGCCCCGGGTGCGGTGGCCGAGCCGCTGGTCGACGCGGTGGTCGCCGCGCTGCGGGATCGCGGGCTCGAGGTCGCCACGGGCATGTTCGGGGCCGACATGGCCGTCGAGCTGGTGAACGACGGCCCCGTGACGATCCTGCTCGAGTCGGCGCCCACCTGACCGGCTGCGCCCACCTGACCGGCCCGCGGTCAGGCGTTCGGGTCCTCGACCGCGCCCAGGAACAGGGGCCAGCCCGAGGTGCCGTCGCGCACGGTCAGGAGGAACGGCCGGTCGACGCGGACCGACTCCAGGGGCATCGACACGTACACGATGCCCAGTTCGGTGACGGCGGCCGCGCGCGCGCCCTGCTCGCCCACCTCGAGCCTCACCTGCTGCTTCGCCTGGCCGAGGTTGACCGGTCCGCTCTCGACGAGGTCGGAGACCTCAGCGGTCAGGCCGCGCTCGTGGGCGAGCGGCAGGAGATCCGTGGTCGTGCTGAGGTCGAGCAGCGGCATGGTGACGTCGGCCGCTCCGGGCTCGGCGTCGTCGAGCGCGGCGGACAACGCCGCGACCAGCTCCGGGTCCGCCGTGGCGGGGCGGTCCGCCTGTGTCGACCCCTCGGGCGGCAGGAGCACGTCCATCGCGAGGTCGTCGGTGAACGGCAGGCGCAGCGCGGTCCAGCCGTCCCGGTGGACCACCGCGAAGTCGTCCGAGGCCGTCATCATGCGCGCCGGGACCGTGCCGTCCGGGGAGGCGAACTCGCCATCACGGGTGCCGCCGTCGAGCGGTGTCTGCCACCGGGCGGCCAGCGTGACCGCGTCCTGGAGGACGGCGAGCAGGTACGGGTCGGGCTGGATCGCGGTCTTCTCGACGAGCCCGCCGCTGTGCTCACGCACCCAGTCGCTCAGGGGCTCGAGCCCTTCGTCGGTCTGCAGGTCCGTGACCTCGACGCCCACGCCGTACGACCGCTGCAGGCGGTCGAGGAACCCGCCGACCAGCTCGTCCGAGTCGTCCACCACGACCTGCTGCGCCGTGTGGACCACGGGCGTCGGCGGCAGCGTGTCCTCACCGACCGTGGCGGCGGGCCCCGCGTAGCGCTCGAGGGATGCGAGCAGCGCGTTGACCGCGTCGGACCGGGCCGCGCCGGAGGCGCCCAGCGCGTCCGCGAACGGGTCCTCCTCGGCGCCCTTCGCACCCTCGGCCAGCATGGACAGCGCGGTCACCAGGCTGGACGGCGAGACCACGGCGGCGCCTGTCTCGTCGGACGAGCGCAGGGCCTGCATGCCGAGCTCCCACGTGGCCGCGACCACGTCGTCGACCGCCGCGGCGTCGGTGAGGGCGAGCCGCTCGCGCTCCCCCTCGCCCGTCTGCAGGCCTGTGGCCGCGGCCGACGACGCGCAGCCGGCCAGGAGGAGGACGGCGGCGACCGCCGCACCACGGTGCGCCCGGTGGGTCGAGCGCGGTCGGCGGCGGTCGATGGTCTCTCGTCGTGTGCCCATGCCCTGTCCATGTGCCGGGCGGGCGGCGCCTTGCAGACAGACGAGACGGCCCCTCCGAGTAAGCGTCGGAGGGGCCGTCCCGTGATCCCAGGCCATCGACCCCCGCGGGCGGACCCGGGGTGCCGTGCCGGCCGGCGAACCGACCGACGGCGCCGCTGTGACGGTGCGGCTCCGTCCCGACACCCGGTCGGCCGGCGAACCGGCCACCCGCGGGCGGGAGGACTGCGATCGACCGTTCGGTCCGTTGCGACCCCTCGCGTCGTCATCCGCGAGCCTCCGGGTCTCCCCGTCGGTGTGGTCGCCCGTTCTCCGGCCGGCCCGTCCTCGCTGGTCCTGTCCCTGCGGAACCCGTCCCCCGGAGGGGCTTTCGTCCGCCGTTCCCGAACCGTCGAGGTCGATGTACCGAGTTCTAGTCCTGGTGCGACGAGCGCCACAAGGGCTTCCCGGAGGTTTCTTTGTCCACACCGTCCTCCACACCGGCGTCCACAGGCCGACCTGGATGAACACGCGCCGAGCACAGGGCTGTGGACAGAATTTGTGGATGAGCCGTGTGTCGTTCACCCGCCCGCCGCACGCCTCGACCTAGCCTGGCGGCAGGCCGAGGCCCCTCCGTGTAAGCGACGGAGGGGCCTCGTCGCGTCCGGGACGATGGGCAGGTGCGTGCCCCTGCGTCGCGGGAGAGCATGGGCTCCATGCGGATCGAGGCAGTCCAGGGCGACATCACCCGGCAGCAGGTCGACGTGATCGTCAACGCCGCGAACTCGAGCCTGCTCGGCGGAGGGGGAGTGGACGGAGCGATCCACGCCGCCGCCGGCCCCGGGCTCCTCGAGGCGTGCCGGGCGCTGCGGGCCGACCGGCTGCCCGCCGGGCTCGCCCCCGGACGCTCGGTCGCGACGCCCGCGTTCGACCTGCCCGCGCGCTGGGTGGTGCACACCGTGGGACCCAACTGGCATGCGGGCGAGCGCGACGCGCCGATGCTCGCGGCCTGCTTCCTGTCCTCGCTCGAGATCGCCGTGCACCTGGGCGCGCGGAGCATCGCGTTCCCGGCGGTGAGCGCGGGTGCCTACGGCTGGGACGTGGGGGACGTCGCGGACATCGCGCTGCACGCGGTACGCGCGTGGCAGCAGGGGACCGCGGCCGACGACGGGGGTGTCGAGCTGGTGCGGTTCGTGCTGTTCTCGCCTGCGGCGCTCGCGGCGTTCGACGCTCAGCTCAGCCGCTGCCCGGGCTGAGCGTCAGCGGCCGAGCCACGCGGTCACGGCCGCGACCACCGGCGCGTCCGGCGGGCCGTGCGTCCCGGGGACGGTCACCAGGCTCAACGGACCCGTGATCGTCGCGAGGTGGCGGGCCAGCTCGTCGGGCGAGCCGTACGGGTCCGTGGCCCCGCTGACCGCGAGCACCGGGACGCTCACCTGGGGCAGGTGGTCGATGCGCAGGTCGTCGGGCCGGCCCGGCGGGTGCAGCGGGTAGGACAGCAGCAGCAGCCCCGCGACGTGCAGGCCCTGCGCGACCGCGATCGAGCTCATGCGGCCTCCGAACGAGCGTCCGCCCACGACGATGCGGTCCGTTCCGACGCCGAGCTCGTCGGCCCACTGCGTCACGCGCTCGTGCAGGAACGGGATCGCCACCTCTGCGCGTTCCGGGCCGGCCTTCCCGCGGTCGCGGTTCGGGAAGTTCAGCCGCAGCACCGGGAGCGGCGCCAGGGCCTCCTCGAGCGCCCGGAGCGTCGGGTGGTCGCGATCGGCGCCGGCACCGGGCGTGAGCACCACGCCCGCGACGCGTGCGGGGTCGGGATGGGTCAGCGCATCGGCCATGCGGCCAGGCTAGCCAGCCGTCGGCGTCAGCCGCAGCGTCTCGACGAGCGTGCGGACCACGCCCGCGTCGTTGTTGGACGGCGCGACGAACCGTGCGCGTGCCAGCACGTCCGGGTGGCCGTTGGCCATCGCGTACGACCAGTGGGCCGCCTCGAGCATGCCCACGTCGTTCAGGTAGTCGCCGAACGCCATGGTCTGCTCGGGTCCGATGCCGAGGTGCTTCTGCAGGGCCCGGACGGCCGCGCCCTTGTCCGCGTCCAGGTGCATCACGTCCACCCAGTGCCGGCCCGAGACGAGCACGCGCGCGGCACCGCCGAACGGCTCCAGCAGGGGCCCCGCCCCGTCCTGCGCGGGGCCGAAGTCGTACACCGCGACCTTGAGCACGGTGTCCTGCACCGCGGTGAGGTCCTCGACCAGCTCGAGGCGCCGGTAGTACGGGCGCACGTGCTGCAGGAACGCGTCGTCGGTCCGCTCGACGTACGCGGACCGCTCGCCGCACAGGACGGTGCCGTGCTCGGCGCCGTCCGCGACCGCGGCGCGGACCGTGCGCACCACGTCGCGTGCTGTGCCCGGGTCGAGCGCCGTGACCGCGACGGTCCGGCCTCCGCTGACCACGATCGCCCCGTTCTCCGCGACGTACGTGAGGTCGTCCCGCGCGAACTGCGCACGCAGCGTCGCGTACTGCCGGCCGGAGGCCGGGCAGACCACGATGCCGCGATCGAGCATCTCCTCGAGCACCGGCCAGAACGAATCCGGCAGGTTCTTGTCGTCGTCGAGCAGCGAACCGTCCATGTCGAGCGCGACCAGGCGCACGTCGGGTGCGGGGGCATGGCTGGTGGGCATGCGTCGATCCTCTCCCACCGCGAACCGTGCCCGGGGATCAGGGCGTGGTCAGCGCGTCCTGCACGCCCGGCTCGTCCGGACCCAGGTAGACCGGGCGCCGGTGCGTCAGGCCGTCCCACCAGGCCTTGTACGACGCGGGCACCTCGCGCAGCCGCCACTGCCACAGCTGACCGGGCTGGACGCTCGCCGACGAGACGCCGACGCCCTGCGTGGTGATGCCGGCCGCGATGCACGAGAACACCGCGCGGCGCACGTGGTAGTCCTGCGTGAGGACGACGGCGCGGTCCACCCCGAACACCCGGTGCGCGCGCACGCACGTGTCGTGCGTATCGAATCCCGCGTAGTCGAGCACGACGTCCCGCTCCGGGACGCCGTGCTCGACGAGGTGGTCGCGCATGGCCGACGGCTCGTCGTGCCCCACCGAGCCGCTGTCGCCGCTGACCAGGATCACCTGGACCTTGCCCGCGTCGTACAGCGACTGTGCGGCGTCGAGCCGGCGGCGCAGGTAGGTGGACGGGGAGCCGTCGGGCCGCAGGCCCGCGCCGAACACGATCGCCACGGGCGCGTCGTCCACCGAGTCGAGGCTGCGCAGGTGGGCCTGACCGGTGCCCTGCACCCACACCAGCGGGACCGCGAGCGTGACGACCACCCCGAGCGCGACCCACAGCGCACGGCGCACGCGCCGACGCCGCGCGCGGCCGGGTGCTCCGGCGGGCGCCTGGTCCGCCTCGGCCGGGATGCTCACGCGCGCAGCCTAGCCGCGGTGGCCGTGCCTTCGGCCGCACGCGTGGATGAGAGACCTCTCATCGCGCGCTCCTGGAGACCTCATCCGCGACGACGAACGTCGGTGGTGCCACGGAGGGACCGTGGCACCACCGACCGAGGAGAACCCCATGCGTCAGCTCCCCCGTTCCGTCTGGATCATCTCCGGCACCCTGGGCGCCGTCGCCGTCGCGGGCGGCAGCGCCCTGGCGGCGTCCACGCCGGACGGCTCGCCCGCCACGCCGTCGAGCACGACGACACCCGCCGGCACCACCCGGACCGCCCTGCCGTCCGACGACGCGTCGGCGCCGTCCGACGACGCGACCCACCGGTCGGCGTACCCGTCCGACGACGCGACGCACCGGTCCGACGACCGCGCACGCCCGACCGACGAGTCGAGCCTCGCGCCGCACCCCACGCCGTCGCCGGGGGCGAGCGACCCCACGCGCACGGAGAACTCCTCGGTGGTCACCAGCGTCACGGCGATCACGTCCGGCAGCGCCGTGACCTCGGGCAGCGCGGCCACGTCCGTCACGCCCGCCAGCCCGGTCACGCCGGTGACGCCCGCGTCGCCCGTCACGCCGCAGTCCCCGGTCAGCGCGCCGAGCGCCGACGACTGAGCCCGACCGGCCGCGCGGGGGATGCTGACCCGATGAGCACGAGCCCCCGCGGTGACGACCATGCTGCACGGCGCGGGAGCCGGCACGCTCCCGCGCCGGCGGCGGCCGACGAGGCGGCCGCGCTCGCGGTCCTCACCGGCGCGGGTGCGGGCGACCTGCTCGCCGCGGCGCTCGGCACCGCGGCGCTGCCCCCCGGTTCCTGGCGGGTCGACGCGGTGCACCACCGGCCGGGTGACGGCGTCACGGTCGGGTACGCCGTGCAGCGCGCGGGCGTCGTGGAGTACCTGCTCGCATCGTCGTCCCGGTCCTGCCCGCGTGACGTGCCGCGCACGCTCGTCGCGACCGGACCCGCGGGGGACGTGGTGGTGTGGCGGCACCCGGACGACCCGCTGCTGCCCGCGCTGCGCCGCGCGTGCGACCCGGCGCTGCTGGCCCCCGCGCTCGCGGGCTCGGGCCCCGTGACCGCGCTCGACCTGGTCGGGTACCGGCCGCTGCGCCGGGCCGTGGTGCGCGCCGAGTGCGACGGCGTGCCGTGGTTCGTCAAGGTGCTGCGCCCGGCGGACGGCAACGCCGCCGACGTGGTGGCGCGGCACCGCCTGCTCGCGGCTGCGGGCGTCCCCGTGCCGCACGTGGCGCGCGCGGACGACGACGGGCTCGTGGTGCTGCATGCGCTCGCGGGGACGCCGCTGCTCGAGGCGCTGGTCGCGGGCGCCGACGTGCCGCTCGACGATGTGCTCGCGGTGGTGCAGGCGCTCCCCGCGGCCACGCTCGACCTCCCGGCCCGGCGCCCCTGGTCGGCGCGTGCGCACTCCTACGGGCACGCGCTCGCGGTGCGTCCCGCGCTCGCGGAGCGCGCCCAGGGGCTCGCGGACGCGGTCCGGCGTGGCCTGCGGCGCACGGACGCGGGTCCCGTGGTGCCGACGCACGGCGACCTGCACGAGGGTCAGCTCCTGGTCGGCGCCGATGCGCGCCCCACGGGCCTGCTCGACGTGGACACGGTCGGGCCCGGGCACCTGGTGGACGACGTGGCGTGCCTGCTGGCGCACCTGCGGGCGGTGCGGCCCCCGACGCCCGAGCTGCTGGCCGTCGCCGCGGCATGGACCGAGCAGGCGGGCGGGTTCGTCGACCCGGACGCGTTGCGCGTCCGCACCGCGGGGGTGCTGCTCTCGCTCGCGGCGGGTGCGCTGCCCGCGGACCCCGCGGAGCCGCACGACGAGGCCGAGCGGCTCCTGACCGCTGCCGAGGAGCTCGTCGGCGGGGTCTACGCCTCGAACCGGTAGCCGACGCCCCGCACGGTCGTGATGAGCCCGGCGCCCAGCTTGGTCCGCAGGTACCGCACGTAGACGTCCACCACGTTGGACGACGGGTCGAAGTCGTAGCCCCACACGCGCGAGAGCAGCTGCTCGCGGGACAGCGCCGACCCGGCGTTGCGCAGGAACGTCTCGGCGAGCGCGAACTCGCGCGCGGACAGGTCGACGACGCGCCCGTCGACGGTCGCGCGGCGCGAGCGCAGGTCGAGCGTCACGGCGCCGCGGCGCAGCACGGTCGTGTCGTCACCCGCGTCCTGGT
Organism: Cellulomonas gilvus ATCC 13127; assembly: GCF_000218545.1. Lineage (NCBI taxonomy): Bacteria > Bacillati > Actinomycetota > Actinomycetes > Micrococcales > Cellulomonadaceae > Cellulomonas > Cellulomonas gilvus. The sequence continues at coordinate 3,116,220 of NC_015671.1, read as the reverse complement.
CGGTGCGCAGCCGCAGCCGTACGCGCGCGAGCAGCTCCTCGAACCGGAACGGCTTGGCCATGTAGTCGTCGGCCCCGCCCTCGAGCCCGGCCACCGTGTCCTCCACCGAGCTGCGGGCCGTGAGGATGATGACGGGCAGGCGCGAGCCCGCGGCACGGACCTGGCGCAGCACGTCGAACCCGTTCCCGTCGGGCAGCCCGATGTCGAGCACCATGAGGTCCATCTCGCCGCTGAGCGCCAGGTCGAGCGCCTCGCGTGCGGTCCCGACGACGGTGGGTGCGTAGCCCGCCGCGCGCAGGCCCTTGGCGACGAAGGACGCGATCCGCGCCTCGTCCTCGACCACCAGAACGCCGCTCATGCGGGTCCCTCCTCGTCGTCGTCCCGCTCGTCGGGCGTGCCGTCCGCGCCATCGTCGGGTGCCAGCGTGACCGGGACGTGCAGCACGAACGTGGATCCCACGCCGGGCGTCGACGACACGTCCACGCCGCCGCCGTGCGCGCGCGCGATCGCCGCGACGATCGCCAGGCCGAGCCCGGCGCCCTCGGTCCCCGCCGACTGCTCGGTGCGCTCGAACCGCTCGAAGATGCGTGCCTGGTGCTCGGGCGCGATGCCCACGCCCTCGTCGCGCACCCACAGCCGCAGCGTGCCGTCGGCGACCGCGGAGCCGAGCGTGACGGTCGAACCGTCCGCGGAGTACTTCACGGCGTTGCTCGCGAGCTGCAGCCACGCCTGGGTGAGCCGGCGGGGGTCCACGAGGCACCGCTGGTCGGCGCGCTGGTCGACGCGCCACGTCCGGCGGCCGAGCCCGGTGGCCTTGTCGAGCACGTCGTCCGTCAGCACGCCCACGTCCGTGGGCACCGGTCGCACGAAGCCCTCGCGGTCGGCGACCGCGAGCACCAGCAGGTCGTCGACCAGCAGGCGCATCCGGTCCACCTCGTCCAGCGCGAGCTCGCGCGTGGCGCGCACGTCCGCGGCGTCCTCGACGTCCATGAGCTCGAGGTGCCCGCCGATCACGGTGAGCGGTGTGCGCAGCTCGTGACCGACGTCGTCCAGGAGGCGACGCTGCGCCGCCATGCTGGTGTGCAGCCGGTCGAGCATCGCGTTGACGGTGTGGCTGTGGCTTTCGCGGCTCGATGGCGGGCGGCTTTCGCTGCTGGGGGCGGCCGTAATGCCAGGTGGACCCTGTCCTCGGTGCGCTACGGGCCGGAGTTGATCGCCGGCAGCGTGACGACGAAAGTCGCGCCGGCGCCGACGCCTGCGCTGGCGGCTGTGATGGTGCCGCCGTGCGCCTCGGTGAGCGCCTTGCAGATCGCCAGGCCGATACCTGACCCGCCGCTGGCGCGGTCACGTGCAGTGTCGGCGCGGTAGAACCGCTCGAACACGTGCGGCAGGTGCTCGGGGGCAATGCCCTTCCCGGTGTCACGGACGGCCAGGGCGACGCGGCTGGGGTCATCGACGGCGCGGGCGCGCAGGGTGATGGTGCCGCCGGCGGCGGTGTGCCGCAGGGCGTTGGCGACCAGGTTGTCCATGACCTGGGCGATGCGGTGGCGGTCGACTGCCACCGGCCCAGCGCCGGAGCCGGCGTCTGGGTCGAGGGCCAGGTGCACGCCGGCCGCGGCGGCGCGGTCGCGCCATGCCGCCGCGGTCTGCTCGAGCAGGTCGCGTGTTGGCACGGGCTCGACGTTGAGCACGAGGTCACCGGCTTCGGCGCGGGTCACGGCGGCCAGGTCCTGCGCGAGCCGGGTCAGCCGTGCCGCCTGGTCGGCCAACACCGTCATGGTGGCCTCGTCCATGGGCTGGGCGCCGTCCTGGACTGCCTCGAGGTACCCGGCGATGGTGGCCACGGGGGTGCGGACCTCGTGGGCGACGTCAGCCAGCAGGCGGGCGCGCAGCCGGTCGGCGTCTCGCAGGCGGGCGGCCATGGTGTTGAACGAGTCGGCCAGGTCGTCGAACTCCGCGCCGAGGCCGGCCGCGGGGACGCGCGACTCGTACTCGCCCGCGCCCAGGCGGGCGGCCGCCTTGGACACGGTGGCCAGGGACCGACCGATGCGCCCGGCGAGCACGACGCTGACGGCCGCGGAGGTGATCGCTGCGGCGCCCAGGGCTAGGGCCAGGGAAACCGCGCTGGCGTCGCGGAACGCCCGTTCGGCATGCAAGACCGCGCTGTCGTGGTCCTGCAGGCCCGCGCGGACCATGTGCTCGTGGAACAGGCCGGGCCCGACCGCGGAGGCGACCAGCCACGCGGTGAACGCCGCCACCGCCAGGACCACGACCAAGGCGGCGAGCAGCCGCGCGGCCAGACCCCACCGTGTGCCCGGGGCGGGGCTCATGTGCCGGTGCCGATGCGGTAGCCGACTCCGCGGACCGTGCACACGAACCGTTGCTGCTCGGGGCTGTCGCCGAGCTTCTGACGTACGTGCAGGACGTGGACGTCGACCAGGTGCTCATCCCCGACCCAGTTCGGTCCCCACACCGCCTCGATCAGGGCCCGTCGGCTGAACACCCGCCCGGGCCCCGATGCCAAAGCTGCCAGGACGTCGAACTCGGTCCGGGTCAACGGCACGGGCCGGCCGTCGAGGTGGACCTCGCGGGCGTCCAGGTCCAGGCGCAGCGGGCCGACGTCCACGCTCGGCCGGGCCGTCGGAGCGGCAGCAGGTTGAGCGGGCCGGCGTGGCCGGCGCAGCAGGACCCCGACCCGGGCCATGAGCTCGCGGGGGCTGAACGGCTTGGTCATGTAGTCATCCGCTCCGACCGACAGGCCGATGAGGGTGTCGACCTCTTCCGCGCGGGCGGTCAGCATGATGACGTAGCAGTCGGAGAAGGTCCGCAGCTGGCGGCACACCTCCACCCCGTCCAGGCCCGGTAGGCCCAGGTCCAGGACCACCACGTCGGGGTCGACCGCGCGCAGCACCCCGACCGCCTCGGCCCCGTCGTAGCTCACGTAGACCTCGAACCCGTCCCGCTCGAGGTACCCGGCGACCAGCCGCGCCAGTGCCTGCTCGTCGTCGACGACGACCGCACGACGGGACGCCGCTGCCGGGGCCGAAGGAATGCTCACTCCCTCATTGTCGGCGGGCCGGCCACCGGGCCCGGGATCTTCATCGAACCTTGATCGGCGAGCGACCGGTACTTCAGTGACCGGCACCGATGATGGTGCGCGTTCGCGTCGGCGCCCCGTGCCCACCGCACTGCCAGTGCGTCGAGACCACTGCTCACCGCGCCGACGCGTACCTCACCCGCGACACCACGAAGGAGAGACCCGATGGGCTGCTGCCAGGCCACGACCACCATCACGACCGCGAGCACCGCGCAGGACACGCTCGAGACGGACCAGGCCGTCACCAGCGACGGCGGCTGCTGCGGTGGCGACGCCACGGGGAACGACTCGTGCTGCGCGCCGAGCGCGACCGTCTGAACCACCTGCACACCTGTTCTGGGAAGGACCTTCCGTGATGATCACGACCCGGCGGCGCTTGGCTGCTACGGCGACCGCCCTGGCGTTGGCGGTGGCGTTGAGCGCCTGCTCCGGCGCCGCGTAGCCGGCCGCCGAACCGCCGGCTGCAGCGGCGACCTCCAGCGCTCCGGAGGTCGAGGAGGCCAGCGAGCACAACGACGCGGACACCGAGTTCGCGCAGATGATGATCATCCACCACCAGGGCGCCATCGAGATGGCTGACCTCGCGGTCGACAGGGCCGGCAGCGAGGAGGTGAGGGCGCTGGCCGAGCGGATCTCTGCCGCGCAGGGCCCGGAGATCGACGAGATGACCTCGTGGCTCAAGGCGTGGGGCGAGGAAGGCCCCCAGGACGCGGACATGGGCGGCATGGATCACGGCGGCATGGACATGGGCGGCATGGACATGGAGTCCGCCATGGCCGAGCTGGACGGGCTCTCGGGCGCGGAGTTCGACCGCGCCTTCCTGGAGATGATGACCGAGCACCACCGCGGCGCGATCGAGATGGCGGAGACGCACCTGGCCGACGGCGCTTACGCCGAGGCCCGGGAGCTGGCGCGCACGATCATCGACGACCAGACGCGCGAGATCACCGAGATGGAGAACGTGCTGCGCACCCTGTGATCGGCGAGCGGCACCGGCCGCGAGCTTTCACCGATCTGTCGCTGGATCCCTCGGCGACCACGTACCTGGGCCCGCCATGTCCGCCGGAGGTCCCTCGGCGTGCCCGGCCGTACAGACCACCGCATGGGGCAGTCCCGGTCGACATCAGTCATCGGCGGGTGGAACGGCGACCAGTTCTCTTCCAGCCGGTCAGCCGGTCGTCAGGGGTCCGAACGTGGCCCCACCATCCGCGGACTTCAGCACCTCATCCGCGGTCACCACCACCACCCCGACCCCTCCGTCGGGGCCGCGGGCCGCGCCCACGGCCGCGACCGGCTCACCCAGGGCACCGACCTGCGTCCACGTCTGCCCGGCGTCCTCGCTGCGCGCCACGTTCCCGTCCGGGGTGACGCCCACGGCCACCGTGTCGTCGGCGAACGCCACGTACTGCAACAGCGGTGCCTGTGGCTGCTGCCACGTCGCGCCCCCGTCGTCGGACCGGTACACCCCCGCCCCGCTGGTCGCCACCAGCACGCGGCCGTCGGGAGATGCGGCCAGGGCGAACGGTTCGACCGGTGCGTCCAGCTCGGTCCAGGTCTGCCCGTCGGTGGTGCTGCGCAGCACGGAACCGTCGTAGCCGACCACCGATGCGGTCGATGCGGTCAGGGCATGGAAGTCGGACTGCCCACCGCGTGAGAGCGGCTGCCAGGTCTGCCCGGCGTCGGTGGATTCGGCCAGCCCCAGCGGCGCCGGCAGGTCCACCCCGGGGCTGGGGTGGCCGGAGGAGTAGAAGTGGTCCGGTCCCGCGACTGTGAAGCCCATCAGGTCGATTACCGGTCCCACCCGCTCGGGCCCGTGCGGCCCGTACCGGAACAGCCCGTCATGGCTGGCCAGGTACACCAGCCCGTCGGCCGGGTTGACCGCTACGCCGTGGACATGGCTGCTCGGCAGGCCGTCCACCGCGGCCGCGCCGGTACCGGTCGGGCCGGGCTCAGATGCTACCGGCGGTGCGTGAGTCGAGGCGGGCCCGGCTTGCGGGGGCGCGGCGCAGCCGGTCGTGACGGTGGCGATCAGCCCGAGGCCGACCAGGGCGCGCGCGCCTGCCGTGGCACGGAAACGAGAGATGGAGCGGCGGGGCATCAGCGGGGTGAGCCTTTCGGTGTGGAGTCGGTGCGGGCCGGTCGCGTCGCCGCTCAGGGCTGGGTGACGCGGGCAGGGTCCAGGTCCAGGCGGCGCAGGAGCTGGGCGTTGGCGGCGACCACCATGGTCGAGGCGGACATCAAGATCGCCCCGACAGCCGGTGACAGGACGAACCCGGCGAACGCGAGCACGCCCGCGGCTAGGGGTACCGCGATGAGGTTGTACCCGGTCGCCCAGACCAGGTTCTGCCACATCTTGCGGTACGACGCCTGGGACAGCACGATCACCGACACCACCCCGCGGGGGTCGTCCGAGGCCAGGACTACCCCAGCGGACTCCACGGCGACGTCCGTGCCGGCGCCGATCGCAATCCCGACGTCGGCTCGAGCCAGCGCAGGTGCGTCGTTGACGCCGTCACCGACCATCGCGACCTTGTGCCCGCGGCCTTGCAGCTCGCTGACCTTGGCGTCCTTGTCGGTCGGCAGGACCTGGGCGAACACCTCGTCGATGCCCAGCTCGGCGGCGACCGCGTCGGCGACCTGCTGGGCGTCGCCGGTGATCATCGCCACCCACACACCGCGGGCGTGCAGCGCCGCGACCGTCTCGCGGGACTCCGGGCGGATGGCGTCCTCGACCGCGACCGCGCCGATGACCTGCCCGTCACGCACGATGTGGAGCACCGACGCCCCCCGGTCCACCCACGGCCGGGTCGCGGCCTGCACGTCCGCCGGGGCGATCCACTGCCGCTCGGCGAGCAGCGCCGGTCCGCCCACGACGATCTCGTGGCCGTCGACACTGGCCTGCACCCCGCGCCCCGGCAGGGCGCGGAAGTCCCGGGCGGACGCCGGCGTGCGCCCGGCCACGCGCACGATCGCCCGCGCCACCGGGTGCTCGCTGTCGGCCTCGGCCGCCGCGGCCAGGGCCAACATCCCGGTCTGGTCCACCCCGCTGGTGGCGACGGCGCCGGTGACGGCGTGCGCGCCCTGGGTCAGGGTGCCGGTCTTGTCGAACAGGACCGTGTCGACGGTGCGCATCCGCTCCAGGGCCAGCCGGTTCTTGACCAGCACGCCGGCGCGGGCGGCCCGTTCGGTGGAGATCGAGATCACCAGCGGGATGGCCAGGCCCAGCGCGTGGGGGCAGGCGATGACCAGCACCGTGACGGTTCGCGTGACCGCGTCGGCGGTGTCGCCGAACACCAGCCACGCGGCGAAGGTGAGCACGCCGGCGGCCAGGGCGAAGTAGAACAAGAACGCCGCGGCCCGGTCGGCCAGCGCCTGCGCGCGTGAGCTCGACGCCTGGGCGTCGGCGACCAGCCGCTGGATGCCGGCCAGGGCGGTGTCCTGCCCGACCGCGGTCACCCGTACGCGCAGCGTGCTGTCGGTCGAGACGGTGCCGCCCACGACCGCGTCCCCTGCCGCCCGGCGCACCGCCCGTGACTCCCCGGTGATCATCGACTCGTCCAGGTGCGCCTCGCCGTCCACGATCTGCCCGTCGACCGGCACCCTCCCTCCGGGGCGGACCAGCACGACGTCATCGGTGGCGAGCTCCGCCACGGCCACCTCGAGCGTCCCGGAGGACGTGACTTTCTCGGCCCGGTCGGGTAGCAACGCCGCCAGGGCGTCCAGCGCACCCGACGCGGCGCCCAGGGCGCGCATCTCCAGCCAGTGCCCCAGCAGCATGATGACGACCAGCAGCGCCAGCTCCCACCAGAAGTCCAGCTCCATCGCCGCACCCAGGGTGGTGGCCCACGACGCGATGAACGCAACCGTGATCGCCGACGCGATCAGCAGCATCATCCCGGGCCGGCGGCTGCGCGCCTCCACCACCGCGCCGGTCAGGAACGGCCAACCGCCGTAGAAGAACACGACCGTGCCCAGCACCGGGGAGATCCACTCCGACCCGCCGAACGTGGGCGGGGTGTACCCGAGCAGCTCGGCGAACATGTGGCTGAACACCACCACCGGCCCCGCCAGCACCAGGCTGACCCAGAACCGGTCCCGGAACTGCGCCACGTGGTGTCCGTGCCCGGCGTTGCCGTGCTGGGCGTGCGCCTGCTCGGCCCCGTGCCCTGCGCCGCCGTGGTGGTCCCCGCCGTGGGTGCCGCCGTCGTGGCCCCCGCCGTGGGAACCCGCAGCGGCCACCGTGCCCGCGTGCCCGGCATGGTGGTGCTTGGTGTGGCCGCTGTGCTCGTCCGCGCTCATCATCGCCTCCACTATGGGTACCCCGTTGGGGTATGCGGCAGGAACCGAAACTGCCGGGCTCGTGTTCCCCACAGTGCCCAGTGGCGGCGGCCTTCATCGAAACTTCATCGCCATCCCCCGGGCCTCGCGGTGCGGCCCGTGACGTGGATCAGTAGCGTCGAACGCATCCCGGCGGCGTGCGCCACCTGTGGCAGCGCCCCGCCAACGCAGCTGACCACGGAGGGCGCGATGAAGACGACGCAGATGCTCCAGACCTACCCCGCCGAGATCAACCTCGACCGCGACCTGCTCGCCCGCGTCATCGACGCACTGGTGGAGTGCTCGCAGTCCTGTAGCGCGTGTGCGGACGCGTGTCTGAGCGAGGACATGGTCGCCGACCTCAGGAAGTGCATCCGCACCAACCTTGACTGCGCGGACAGCTGCGCCACCACGGCGCGGATCCTGTCCCGGCACACCGGGTACGACGCCAACATCACCCGCGCGCACCTGCAGGCGTGCATCGCCGCGTGCCGCGCCTGCGGCGACGAGTGCGCCCAGCACGCCCAGATGCACGAGCACTGCCGCATCTGCGCCGAGGCGTGCCGGACGTGCGAGGCGGCGTGCACCGAGCTGCTCAACGCCATCGGGTGACTACCTCGCCCGCCGCGAACCGAGGCGCCGACCCCACCGAGCCGACCGCGGCAGGGCCGCACCACCACGAAAACCAGGCAGTGAAGGGAGCGGGTCCCGTGTCGATGAAGGGACACCAGGAGGTCGAGGGTCAGCACCAGGGCCAGGGCGGCCACCACATGAGGAACATGTACCTGCGATACGCGGCGATGATCATCACCGGGATCGTGGTGATGTACGCGGTCATGTTCGTCGGCACCTACCGGTGGGACCACGTCCGCTTCAGCGAGAGCCGCGTCTTCATGGCCCTGACCATGGGCGGGACCATGGCGCTGGTGATGCTCGGCTGGATGCTGAACATGTACAAGAACGCCAAGGCCAACATCGCCGTCGTCGCAGCCGGCGTCCTGCTGATCGCCGGCGGGGTGTTCCTGGACCGCAGCCAGACCACCGTGCAGGACACGGCGTACATGAAGTCGATGATCCCGCACCACTCCCTGGCCATCACCCGCTCCGAGCGGGCCGAGCTAGCAGACGTCCGGGTGTGCGAGCTCGCCGTCGAGATCAGCGAGGCCCAGCGACGTGAGATCGACGAGATGGACTGGCTGATCCAGGACATCCAGGCCAACGGGCCAGCCACCACACCCGAAGAGGCCCAGGGGCGCCCGGTCCCCGCCTTCGAGGCGTCCGCAGACCGCCAGTGCGCGCCCGGCTGACGCGGCTGCGCCTTCGCTGCAACCGACCGTGAGGTCGCATCAGTACAGCCTCATGCGTGTAAGAATCTGCGTATGAGCGAAGATTCAAGGGGTTGCGATCTGGCGCTGGACTCGCCGTACGTAGAGCTCGCGGTGGAGGTCTTCGCGATGTTGGCGGACGCGACGCGGGTTCGGATCATCCTCGCGCTGCGCGGTGGGGAACTGGCGGTCGGCGACCTGGCCCAGGCGGTGGGCAAGTCCCCGACGGTGGTCTCCCAGCACCTGGCGAAGCTGCGCCTGGCCCGGATGGTGACCACCCGCCACGAGGGCACGCGGGTCTTCTACAAGCTGGCCGATGAGCACGCCCGCCAGCTTGTTACCGATGCGGTCTTCCAAGCCGAGCACTCCATCGACGCCCACCCGCGTCACCACCACGCGCAGGACGTCCAGTGAACGGCCAGGATGCGCGCGACCACCAGCGCGGCGGCGCAGCGGGCGAGGTGACGACCTCCGGCGAACACTCCTGCGAGCACGGCCATGGGCATGGGCGGGACCGCGCACCCGAGCACGGTCACGATCACCCGGCGGGGATCCGCGGGTGGCTGCACGAGGTGTTCGTCCCGCACAGCCACGACGCGGCCGACTCGATCGACGACGCCCTCGAGGCCAGCAGCCAGGGCATCCGCACGGTCAAGATCAGCCTCGTCGTCCTCGGCGTCACCGCTGTGGCGCAGCTCGCCATCGTCGCGGTCAGCGGCTCGGTCGCCCTCCTGGCCGACACCATCCACAACTTCTCCGACGCCATGACCGCCGTCCCGCTGTGGATCGCGTTCGTCCTCGGCCGACGCGCGCCCACCCGGCGATACACGCACGGCTACGGGCGAGCGGAGGACCTCGCCGGTCTGTTCATCGTGGCCATGATCGCCCTATCCGCAGTCGTGGCCGGCGTCGAGTCGATACGCCGGCTCGCCGACCCCCAACCTCTGGACAACCTCGGATGGGTACTCGGTGCCGGGATCATCGGATTCGCCGGGAACGAGGCCGTGGCCGTGTACCGCATCCGCATCGGGCGGCGCATCGGATCCGCCGCGCTGGTCGCCGACGGCCTGCACGCCCGCACCGACGGGTTCACCTCCCTCGCAGTCGTCCTAGGCGTCATCGGGGTGTGGGCGGGGTTCCCCCTGGCCGACCCCGTCGTCGGGCTGCTCATCACCGCCGCGATCCTGATCCTGCTGTGGGGCACAGCCCGCGACGTCGGGCGCCGCATCCTCGACGGCGTCGATCCCGCGCTGGTCGACCGCGCCGAAGACACCCTCGGGCACGTCGACGGCGTGAACGACGTCACCGACCTCAGGCTCCGGTGGTCGGGCCACCGCCTCAACCTCCAGGCCGCCCTTGGTGCAGATCCGGCCACCACGGTGGCCGAGACCGACGCGCTCACCGCGCGCGCTGACCATCACCTCCGGCACACCCTGCCAAATCTCGGACGTGTCGACCTCACCGTCATCAGTTCCCAGCCTCATCGCACATGAACCCGACCGTCGGCTCCGGGACGTCTCCTGTCGCCTTGCCTGACGCTCAACGACAGCGCCAGACCAGCGAGCCGGTCAACGACAAGCCGTCGTCCCTCCGAACGACCGCCCACGTCGTCCCGTATTCGAGCGTTTCCGCTACACCGCGGAGCTCCGACCAGACGCAGTTGTGGCTTTCAGCGCTGGGTGGCGGGAATCTGTCGCCGCAATGTGGCGGTTGAGCTGGGCCCATGACATCGACGGGGGGCTACGGCCCAGAGGCAGCCATCGGCGGCGCCGTGATCATGTGTGCACCTTGCGGCTGACTGCGCTGCGGCGTTCGCGCGCAGGTACGGCGGATGCTTCAGGCGGTGGGGATGAGGTGACAGACCTGGGCGGGGGTGCACTGGTCAGGGTGCAGAGTCTTTGCCCGCGCGCTGAGCTGGCGCACCTGGGTTAACAGAGTCGTGAGCTCGGCGATCCGCCGCTCAAGATCGTGGGCGTGCTGTTCGAGCACTGCCGCGACGTGTGCGCACGGTGCGCCGGCGCTTTCGCGGGCAGAGACGACGTCGACGATCTCCGCCAGGGTCAGCCCGGCCGCCTGCGCGGCCTTCACGAACGCCAGCCGGTCGACCGCCCGGTGGTCGTACTCCCGGTAGCCCGACGCTTGGCGAGCCGGCGCTGGCAGCACGCCGGCGCTCTCGTAGTAGCGGATCGTCTTGGTCGTCACGCCGGCCGTGGCGGCCAGCTCTCCGATGCGCATGGTCAACCGTAGACCTTGACCTTCCCCCGCACTGGAACGTCTACCGTCCGATGACCTGTCCGCGCGCGCGAGGAGAATGCCATGGACGAGTACGACCTGATCGTCATCGGGACCGGCGGCGCTGCGATGGCCGCGGGCATCGAGGCACGGTCCCGCGGCAACAGCGTCTTGCTCGTCGAGCACGGGCCGCTAGGCGGGACCTGCCTGAACATCGGTTGCGTGCCCAGCAAGAACCTCCTCGCCGCCGCCGGGCAGCGCCACCGTGCGGCCACGCACCCCTTTGAAGGCATCTCCACCAGCGCGGGCCCGGTCGCCTTGGGCGCCCTGATGGAGCAGAAGCAGGCCTTGATCGACCGCCTGCGCCAAGCGAAGTACGCCGACGTCGCCGACGCCCACGGCTTCCCGATCCTGCAGGGCCACGCACGCTTCATCGACCAAGAGACACTGCAGGTCGACGGCCAGGCCCTGCGAGCACGGCACGGGTACGTCGTGGCCACCGGCGTGGCACCACACATCCCGGACCTCCCGGGGTTGGGTGACGTGGCGTACCTGACCTCCACCACCGCGATGGAGCAGCAGGACCTACCCGCATCCATGGTGGTGCTCGGCGCCGGGTATGTCGGGCTCGAGCAGGCCCAGCTGTGGGCGCACCTCGGTGTCGCCGTCACCATCGTCGGACGCTTCGCGCCCCACGCGGAGCCGGAGGTTGCAGACGTGTTGCTCGGCGTGTTTCAGGACGAGGGCATCACCGTGGTGCAGGAGCGCGCGACGGAGGTGCGGGCGACTCACGACGGCGTTGAGGTCCGGACCGGGAGCGAGAGGCGGCTGACGGGCCAGCGGTTGCTCGTGGCGACCGGGCGCTTCGCCGACACGTCCGACCTGGCTCTCATTGCGGCAGGTGTTGCTACTGACAGGCGCGGCTTCGTCGTCGTCGACGAGAACCAGCGGACCACCAACCCACGGGTCTTCGCGGCCGGGGACGTGTCCGGCGTCCCGCAGTACGTCTACGTCGCAGCCCAGACAGGACACGTCGCCGCAGCCGGCGCGCTCGGCCAGCCCTCAGCAGTGGACTATCGAGGGCTGCCCGGCGTCACCTTCACCACGCCCCAGATCGCCAGCGCGGGACTGACGGAGGACCAAGCTCTCGCCGCTGGGCACGCCTGCGAATGCCGCGTCCTAGGAGCGCAAGACATCCCGCGCGCCCTGGTCAACCAGGACACCCGCGGTGTCCTCAAGCTCGTCATCGACGCCGAGAGCCGCAAGATCCTCGGGGTGCACGCTGCCCTGGACGGCGCAGGCGAACTGATGCTCGCAGCGACCTACGCGATCAAGTTCGGCCTCACCGTGGACGACCTCGCCGACACTTGGGCCCCCTACCTAACGATGAGCGAAGCCCTGCGCATCGCCGCCGGCTTGTTCCGCTCAGCGCTGCCCACGAGCTGCTGCGCATAGGCACCCGAGCCGGCGCGTCACGGCTCGTGCGAGCCCGCGCCGACAGTGTCGCCCTTCAGCCTCAGGGCCACCCATAGGCCGCAAGGCCGACAGATGTACGACGCCCCGCCGTCCAACGCATGAAGAGCGCGGCGCGGCTTGCTGCGCCCGCAGCACGAGCACTCCCTCGAGTCCTGGCTCATCACGCGATGCTCCCACTCCCGCACCAGAAGACACAGGGCCAGGCTGGGTCAACGCGTCAGACAGAGTTGAGCCTGTCCCACTTCCTTGGAAGTGGGACGAGCGGTCCAAGACTTGTTCGAGCCGAGGCGGCACGGCTGACGCGCCGTGCCAGAAGTAGGTCCCGAAATCGCGTCCCGTTGGTTCCGTACAGAGACGACCTTCGGTACGTTGGGCCGGTGGAGTTGGGCTACGCACGCGTCTCGACGGCGAAGCAGGACCTTGACCGGCAGGTCGAGGCGCTCGTGGCGGCCGGCGTCGCACGGGACAAGATCTTTTTGGACAAGAAGTCCGGCGCGACCACCGACCGGCCGGGCCTCCGGGCGGTGTTGGAGTACGCCCGTGAGGGCGACGTCATCGTCGTGAACACCCTGGACCGCCTGGGGCGCACGGTGCGCGACACCCTCAACCTGATCCACGACCTCACCGACCGCGGCGTCGGGGTCCGCAACCTCGCGGACCCGATCAAGGTCGACTCCGCGAACCCCAGCGACCCGATGGGACAGCTCGCGGTCGTCCTGCTGGCCCTGTTCGCGCAGATGGAACGGACCTACACCGTCGAGCGCGCCGCCCACGCTCGAGCTGTTGCCACAGCCAAGGGCCGGCGGATTGGCCGACCCGTCCTGGTCGACGCTGACAAGCTCGCCTACGCCGCCCACCTGCGTGAGGCCGGCCACTCCATCGCGGAGATCGTCGCCAAGACGGGGATCGCCCGCACCAGCCTGTACCGCCACCTGCCGCCTCGGGCCGTCGAGCACCTCACCGCTGCGCCGGCGACCGAGCAGGCGGCAGCGGAGTCCGCGAGGTAGCAAGGAGACAGCGATGGTCTCGGCTCGGTTGACGGCCAGCAGAAGGCCTTGCTGCTGTGCCAGCACCTCCAGGACGGAGTGCCGCTGACCCGCCTGGCTGAGCACGCTGGCATCCCGGAGCGCACGCTGCGCCGGTGGGCAACGACCTACCGGGCCGACGGGACCGTCGATTCACTGGAACGTCGACGGCGCAGCGACGCCGGCCAGCGCCGGCTGCCCGACGACCTCATCGCGGCCGTCGAGGCGTTGGCTCTACGCCGGCCCGCCCCGACGACCGCGTTCGTGCACCGCCGGATCGCTGACATGGCGCGCGACCGCGGGCTGGCTCCGCCGAGCTACTCCACGGTGCGCGACATCGTCACCAGCATCGACCCAGGTCTGCGCACCCTTGCGACGGGTGGCGACACCGCCTATCGGGATCGGTTCGAGCTGGTCTACCGGCGCTCGGCGGCCCGCCCGAACGAACAGTGGCAGGCCGCCCACACGCTGCTCGACGTGCAGATCCTCGATGCCCACCGACGCCCGGCACGACCGTGGCTGACGGTAGTGCTGGACGACTACTCGCGTGCCGTCGCCGGCTACACGCTCTTCCTCGGCGCGCCGAGCGCCGAGCGGACGGTCCTCGCGCTGCACCAGGCCGTCATCGCGAAGGGCAACCCTGCCTGGCCGGTCCAAGGCCTACCCGACGTGCTCTACAGCGACCACGGCAGCGACTTCACCAGCAGCCGGCTCGAGCGGGTCTGCCTCGACACCCACGTCAGCCTGATCCACTCCCGGATCGGGGTCCCGCAAGGCCGCGGCAAGATCGAGCGCCTCTTCAGGACCATCACCACCGAGCTGCTGCCGCACCTGCCGGGGTACATCCCGCACGGCACCGGCGGGCAACCCACCACACCGCCGCAGCTCACCCTCGCCGAGCTCGACAGCGCAGTCGAGCTCTTCGTCGTCGAGGAGTATCACAGCCGGCCGCACTCCGAGACCCGGCAGCCGCCCGTGGTCCGCTGGCTCGCCGACGGTTGGATCCCTCGCAGCCCAGCCCACCCGGAGGACCTCGACACGCTCCTGCTCACGGCGGCTACCAGCCGCATCGTCCAACGTGACGGGATCCGCTTCTCCGGCACCCGGTACATCAGCCCGGTGCTCGCCGCCTACGTCGGAGAGAGCGTCACCATCCGCTACGACCCCCGCGACGCAGCCGAGGTCCGCGTCTACTACTGCGATAAGTACCTGTGCCGGGCGATCGCACCTGAGCTCGCCCGCGAAGCAGTCACGCTGGAGCAGCTGCAGGACGCTCGCGTCGCCAGACGGCGGGCGCTGAAGAAGGAGCTGCGCGAGCGTCGGAGTCTGGCCGACGCCTTGCCCGCGGATCACCACTACGCCGTGGTGCAGCCCGCGGGCTTGCCGGGCGTGGACGGGCAGCGTCCGCCGGCCGAGCCGCCCGTCCCTCGTCACAGGCTGCGGACCTATGCCAACGACTGAACCTGCCCCCGACCGGAGCATCCTCGGCAAGAACGACGACGGCCGGCGCTTCCTGACCAGAGGACTGGGTGAGCTTGTCCCGCCGGCGCCGCGTGAGGAGCAGGTCTCCTTCTTGGTCACGAAGGAGCACCGGCGGTTCGCAGAGTTCGCCGACACCGTGCGACGCCACCGCCACGTCGGGCTGTGCTGGGGGCCGCCCGGGGTTGGCAAGACCCTGTCTGCTCGCCACTACGCCGGCACGGATCACTGGGCGCGTTGGCAGCACACCCTCACCAGCGGCACCGATCCCGGTGCCGTGCCCGAACGCGTCCTGCAGGCGCGGACCGCGTTCTGGACGCCCACGGTCAACGCGAGCACCCGCGAAGTCGACCGGGCCTTGCCCCGCGCGTGCCAGGAGATCTCCTACGCCGTCGACTACCACCAGTACGGCAAGGTCGACCCCTTCGTGCACCCGGCCTCAGCGGGCTCTGCGCTCACCGAGCTGCTCATCATCGACGAAGCCGACCGGCTTAGAACCGTCGGGCTGGAGCAAGTCCGCGACTACTACGACCGACACCGCCTCGGCGTCATCCTGATCGGCATGCCCGGGATCGAGAAGCGCCTGGCCCGTTACCCCCAGCTCTACAGCAGGATCGGCTTCGCCCACGAGTACCGATCACTGGGGCCCGACGAGCTCACCGCCGTCCTCACCCGCCGCTGGCAATCAGATAAGCACCCGGACGAAGACGACTTGGCTCAGGCCGCCGCCATCACCACGGTCGCCCGCGTCACCGGCGGCAACTTCCGCCTCGTCGACCGACTCCTCACTCAGATTGAACGCATCCGCCAGATCAACCACCTCCCGACGGTGACACCGGAGGTCGTCGAAGCGGCCCGCGAGGCCCTCCTCGTCGGGCACTGAGCGAAGGTGCCCGGACACAGAGCACAGGTGATCTACGGCCACATATCCCTGTGGGCCACATCGTCGACGAGCGGCCACGGCGGCCCGACCGGAAACGACCAGTTCCGGTGCGTTGTCGCTACTCGACAACTCGCCGGATACGCCGCTGTGCTCCGAGACCCCTGTGACCACGTCAGCGCCTCACAAGTCCAGCTTGAGCGCGCTCTCGCTTCAGGGGCTGGTGCGGCAGGGCCCACATGGGGTCACGGTTGCTGACCTCGCGAGCGGGTCTCCCGCCTGCCGCCCTCTACTCCTGCCGCTTCGGCTCACGCCTCGGGTGCCCAGCCGCACCTGTTGTCGGGATGGGCCGCAGTATCCCCCGCACCTGTCCCACCGACTTCACCCGAGCCGCCGTCGGGGTCGGCAAGGACGTCGAAGATCGCCTGCGGTGAGGCGGGCAGGGTTCGGTGCGCTGAGATCCGCTCGGCCATGGTGGTGTCCTTCCCCGTCTTCATTGCCCTGTCTTCATCGGCGGCCGGTGGCCGAGGCGAACCCCAGCCAGGTGTGCCGGTTCCGCCACCAGCACCAGCCGACCTTCGGAGCGTCTCTGCGTGCCGGTCCATCGTGTCCGGTGCCGCCGCTGATCCACAGCGCCGGCGTGCGGGCGTCGTAGCCCTTGGGCTTCGGCTTCCGCGAGCCGATGCACATGAAGCACCGGTTCGGCACGAGGACCTCTGGCTCCTGGAGCAGCCAGCTGATGCCTTCGCTGATCGTCAGCGGCGTGCGCCCTCGCTGAGCGATCGCGGGAGCCGCCTCCTCAGGGCTCCAGTTCAGCATGTCGTCGCCTCGGTCGATCCCGGTCACCACGTACAGCGGCCGGTCCGGGATCACCAGGTCCGGAGTGGGGCGGAACTCGTCGAGGTCGGTCATGTCGTGGACGACGAAGCCCTGCTTGCCCTGCCTGCTGAGCAGGGGTGCGAGCGTGCTGGGGGGCGCCAGCGCCGGGTGCACGGCCAGCACGCCGTCGGGGTGGCCGTCCACCTCGGCCACCCACCCGGCGAGGTCGGCCGGCGTGACGTCGGCGATGGCGGGCAGGTCGAGGTCGATCAGGTGCTGGAGCTGATCTGTCAGGGTCATCGGTCTCCTTTGACGTCGGATGAGGCCAGGACTTGCCTCAGGGTGGAGGGGGTCTGTCGAGGCGTGGGTTCCTATGGCCGAAGTCCTCCTCGGGAGCGGGGGGTCTGCTGCACGGATAGGTGACACTGACCTGTGGTGCCTGTGGGCGCCGCTGGAAGGATGTGCACCGTGCCCAGGCCCTATCCGAAGGAGTTCCGTGAGGACGTCGTGGCGGTCGCTCGCCGCGGGGATGCTCCGATCAAGCAGGTTGCGCACGACTTCGGGATTGCCGAGTCGTGTCTGCGCAACTGGCTGCGTGACGCCGACGTCGAGGACGGCAACCGGCCTGGGGTGACCCGGTCGGAGTCAGCTGAGTTGCGGGAGGCGAACCGCCGCATCCGGCTGCTGGAGCAGGAGAACGAGATCCTGCGCCGGGCAGCGGCCTACCTGTCGCAGGCGCATCTGCCGGGAAAAGGCTCTACCCGCTCGTGAGTGAGCTCGCCGCAGACGGGATCCCCGTCGCGGTGACGTGCCGGGTCCTCAAGCTCGCCAGACAGCCCTACTACCGCTGGCTCGCCGCGCCCGTCGGCGCGCGCGAGCTCGAGCGGGCGCACCTCGCGAACGTGCTGTTCGACGCCCACCGCGACGACCCCGAGTTCGGCCACCGGCTACTCGCGGACGAGGCCCACCGGGCCGGTGTGCGGGCGTGCGACCGCACGGTGTGGCGGATCTGCTCGGAGCACGGCTGGTGGTCGGCTTTCGGCAAGAAGCGCACCCGGACCGGCAAGAAGGCCGGACCGCCGGCGCACGACGACCTGGTGCTGCGCCAGTTCCGGGCCGACGGCCCGAACCGGTTGTGGCTCTGGGACATCACCGAACACGGCACGAGCGAGGGCCGGCTCTATCTCTGCGCGATCAAGGACGTGTTCTCCAACCGGATCGTCGGGTACTCGATCAGCGACCGCATGACGTCCCAGATCGCGGTGGACGCCCTGGTCAGCGCCGTGCAACGGCGTGGAGATGTCGCCGGATGCGTCGTTCATTCGGACCGAGGCAGCCAGTTTCGAAGCCGGAAGGTGGCCCGCGTCCTGGGCCGCCATGACCTGCTCGGGTCGATGGGGCAGGTCGCTTCCGCAGGCGACAACGCCGCCATGGAGAGCTTCTTCTCGCTGCTGCAGAAGAACGTCCTGAACCGGCGCCGCTGGACCACCCGCGACGAGCTCCGCCTGGCGATCATCGTCTGGATCGAAAGGACCTACCACCGTCGTCGACGTCAGCACCGTCTGGGTCGCCTGACCCCGATCGAGTACGAGACCATCAACACCCCTCAGGTCGCACTCGCCGCCTGAGACCCGCTGTCACCTACTCGTGCAGCAGACCCGGGTGACGGTCGCACGGCTGGGCGACGGCGGTGTCGAGGTCGCGGTGAACCGGCCCAGCGCCATCTCGACGTACCGGGTGAGGTGGAGCCGCCGCAGGAACGCCTCGTCGTGGCTGGCGACGAGCAGCGCGCCACGGAAGTTTTCCAGCGCGCTGACGAGCTGGTCGATGCTGGCGAGATCGAGGTTGTTGGTCGGTTCGTCGAGCATCAGCAGCTGCGGGGCCGGCTCGGCCAGAAGCAGTGCGGCCATCGCGGCACGGAACCGCTCGCCACCCGAGAGGGTCGAGGCCTGCTGGTCCGCGGCGCGTCCTTGGAAGTGGAACCGGGCCAGGCGTGCCCGGCGCCGGTTCTCGTCCGAGGCCGGGGCAAAGCGTGCGACGTTCTCGACGACCGACAGGC
This sequence comes from Cellulomonas gilvus ATCC 13127, assembly GCF_000218545.1. Classification (NCBI taxonomy): domain Bacteria; kingdom Bacillati; phylum Actinomycetota; class Actinomycetes; order Micrococcales; family Cellulomonadaceae; genus Cellulomonas; species Cellulomonas gilvus. The sequence continues at coordinate 3,097,511 of NC_015671.1, read as the reverse complement.
CGTTGTCAACGATGTCGATCCGCTGCGGCAGCAGCCGGGCCGGCACGCGTAGCTCGCACACGCCGGCCGGCTCCAGCTCGCCCGCGATGGTGTGCAACAAGGTGCTCTTGCCAGAGCCGTTGGCGCCTACCAGGGCGATCCGCTCCGGGCCGCGCACCTCCAGACTGCCACGCACGCCGTTGCGCAGCTCGACGTCCTGCAGCCGCAGCACCACGCGACCTTCCGGCAGCTCGGTGCCGGGCAGGTCGATCCGGATCGGGGCATCGTCCCGGACTCCGTCCTCGGCCTCCGCGAGTCGTTCTCGCGCCGAGGTCAGGCGCTCCTCGTGCATGATGCGGTGCTTGCCCGCAGACACCTGGGCCTCGCGCTTGCGGGCGCCCATGACGATCTTCGGCTCACGCTTGGTGTCCCACATCTTCTGGCCATACCGCCTGCGCCGGTCGAGCTTGATGTGGGCCGCCGCGAGCTCGCGCCGCTGACGTCGGACATCGGCCTCGGCGACGCCGACCGCCCGTTCCGCGGCTTCCTGCTCCAGCGCCAGCGCCTCCCGATAGGCCGCGAAGTTGCCTCCGTACCAGTCGATCTCGCCGTCGCGCAGGTCGCCGACCTGGTCGACGTGTTCGAGCAGCTGCTCATCGTGGCTGACCACAACGAGCGCGCCGCGGAAGGACCGCACCGCCTCGACGAGCCGGGCCCGCCCGGACCGATCGAGGTTGTTCGTCGGTTCGTCGAGCAGAAGGACATCTGGCTCGTGCAGCAGCTCGGCCACCAGCCCGAGCAGGACGGCTTCGCCGCCGGAGAGCTCACCGATCCGCTGATCAAGCCCGCACTCCAGTCCGAGGCGCTCGAGCAGCGCGTGCGCCCGGTCCTCGATGTCCCAGGCGTCGCCGATCGTCTCCAGGACCGGTTCCGAGACGTCGCCGGCCTCGACGGCGACCAGGGCTCGGCGTACGTCGGCGATGCCCAGGAGCTCGTCGACACGCGCATCGACGCGCAGGGGCAGGTCCTGGCGCAGGTAGCCGAGCGAGCCGGCACGCCGGATCGAACCCCGGTCTGGGCGAAGTTGGCCGCTCAGGAGTCGGAGCAGGGTCGACTTGCCAGAGCCGTTGCGACCGACGATGCCGACGCGGCCGGCGTCCACGGCGAAGGACAGACCGGCGAAGACGGGCGTCCCGTCGGGCCAGGCGAAGTGGAGGTCGGAGACGGAGACGGCGGACAATCTAGTGGACATGGCTGCTCCTGAGACGCGTGAGGACGGGCACGACGGCGATCGGGGCGGCGTCTCAGAGGAGCGAGGGCGTTCTCCGTTCGGGCGATCAGGGAGTCGGGGCGCGCAGGCCGGTGCTTCGGCGTCGGCCGACCCGCACGACAGCATTATACGTCGTACACTGTACGTTGTAAACCGTAATTGTGCGAGAATGTCCCAGTGACCTCCAACAGCACAGGAACCGGGCAGCCCAGCCGCACCCTGGCGCTGCTGTGGGGCGAGCCGTCGACGGCGAGGCGGCGCAAGGGCCCGGCGCGGTCGGTCGACGTCACTCAGGTGGTCGACGCTGCGCTGGTGCTGGCCGACGAGCACGGCCTGGCCGCAGTCACGATGCGGGCCGTGGCCGAGCGCGTGGGGGTTTCGGCGATGTCGGTGTACACCTATGTGCCCGGCAAGCCGGAGCTCCTAGACCTGATGGTCGACGCCACCTACCACCGGATGGCCCGCCCGACCTGGGGCGGCCAGTTGTGGCAGGACCGGCTGACCCTCGTCGCGGAGTCGAACCGCGATCTCCTGACCACCCATCCGTGGCTCACCGAGGTGGCCGGTCTGAGCCGCCCGCCGGTGGGGCCGGGGGTGATGGCGAAGTACGAGCACGAGCTCGCGGCCTTCGACGACACCGGCCTCTCCGACGTGGACACCGACGCGGCGCTGACCTACCTCCTCGGCTTCGTGCAGGCGCACTGCCGCGCGGCACACGACGCCGCCCGGGTCACCACCGACACGGCGATGAGCGATGCGGAGTGGTGGGCCACCAACCAGCCCATTCTGGCCCGCGTCCTCGACCCCGGCGCCTACCCGCGCGCCGTGCGCATCGGTGCGGCTGCCGGCGAGGCGCAGGGCAGCGCGTGGAACGCCGACCGGGCCTGGCGGTTCGGGCTTGCCCGCACGCTGGACGGCCTGGCCGCCCTGATCCGCGACGGCACGTGAGGCACGCGCTCATCTGTCGAGCGGCCGCGACCACGGTCGCCTGCCGGCGTGCCCGGGCGGCCGCCTCGATCGGCGTCGACGTCGGGGCGCTCATCGGCGGGCCTCGCGCAGCTGACCGCAGATCACGTGCAGGGCCAGCAGGTCGAGCAGCTGCACGTCGTCGCTCGTGAGACCGGCGGACGGCTGCGGCGGGCAGGGGTCGCCAGAGGGGATGATGGGCATGGGAGTCCTCCACTTACCTGGGGGTTCCTCGCCCCGGCGGTGTTAGCGCACCGTCGGGGCACTGTTCTGTTGTCCTGGGTGGTCGATGCTCGTCGACCGCTTCGTGCGGGCTGTCTCTTCCTCCTAGCTCGTCTCGGTGACGGTCACGGCGTCGCCGGCCGTGACGCGGGTCAGGGCCCCGGCGGGGACCTCGAGCAGGGCGTCGACGTCGCCCGGTGACGTCCATCGCGGGCACGTGTCCTGGTCAGGCTCGGTGCACGGGTCGAGCGTCAGGACGTCGAGCACCTGGCCGTCGCTGATCCACGCGACGTCGAGCGCGGTCGCCATGCCGGCCATCCACACCTGCTGCTCGCCGGCGTGGGCGAACGTGAACAGCATCCCCGTGCCCGCAGGCAGCGCCTCGCGATCGCTGAGGCCGGCTCGCTGCTGGTCGGCGGTGCGCGCCAGCTCGACGTCGAACCGCGCGGAGCCGACCGTGACGGTCGCGGTGGCCGGCGAGTCGCCTGCGCAGCCTGCGAGGGCCAGCGTGAGCGCGACAGCGGCGGCGGGCCGGCCCTTCATGGGGTCACTCCCCCATCGGCCGGCCCTGCGGCAGTCCGCGGGCCTCGACCGGCGGGAACGGCTGCCCGCCGTTGTACTTGGCCTCCAACCGCTCGACCTCGGCCATGACGGCCTGGTGGATGAACTGCGAGAGGTTGCGCGCACCCTCGGTCGTCATCGTGTGCAGGATTGCCCCGCGCACCCGCGCCGTGTCCTCGGGGTCCTGGTAGAACGACACCTTCGGCGGGTACTTCGGCTTGGCGCGCGCCGGCGAGGCGGTGGCCGTGGCCGCCGGCCGCGCCTCGCTCGTCACGTCCGGCTGCTGCGCCGGCGCGGCCTCGACGACGCTCGGGGCCGGCGTGGCGGCCGGCTGTGCCGGCGGAGCGACGGGGCTCGATCCGGCCAGGGACGACTTGCGCGGGGCGGGACGGTTGCTCATCGCTGCTGCTCTCCTTCGATGCTGGCCAGGTGGTCGGCGTAGATCGCGCCGATGGCGCTGGCCTCGGTGCTCCCCCACTCGTCGAGGCCGCGGGCGGCCTCCGTGGCGTCGGAGATGACGACGCGCTTGGGGATGGTCGGGGTCAGGACGGGCAGGCCGCGGTTCTGCGCGGCCGCGTTCAGCTCGTCGAGCCAGGTCTGCCCCGACACGGTGCCGGCCTCGTGCTGGTTCACGATCACGCCGGCGACGTGCAGGTCACGGTTGTAGTACTCGCGCACGTTGTCGATCGTGTCGAGCAGCTGGGCCAGACCCGAGAGGCTCCACTGCTTGGAGTGGGTCACGACAACGACGCCGTGCGCTGCGGTCAGCGCGTTGATGGTCAGCTGGTCCAGGCTGGGCGCGCTGTCGATCAGGATCAGGTCGTAGTCGTCCGCGACGTCGGCCAGCGCCTGGCGCAGCCGGACCTCTCGACCTGCGCCCGCGATCACCAGCTCGTCGCGGACGTAGCCGAGCGTCACGCGGACCAAGAACTACGTTCAGCTCATCATCGTCGACGAGTCCGAACGCCTTAGCCCCACCGCGCTCGAGCTGCTCCGCGACCGGTACGACCGCGACAACATCGCCGTCATCCTCATCGGCATGCCTGGCCTGGAGAAGCAGTTCAGCCACTACCCCCAGTTCTACAGCCGCGTCGGCTTCGCCCATCACTACCGCGCGCTGGGCAACGACGAGCTGCTCTTCGTCCTACAGCGCCACTGGCGCGCACTCGGCAAGACGCTCGACCCCGACGACTTCACCGACGCCCAAGCCGTCGCCGCCATCGCCCGCGTCACCCGCGGCAACTTCCGCCTCCTCGAACGCCTCTTCCCCCAGATCGAGCGGGTGCTCAAGATCAACGAGCTCCAGACCATCACCAACGACGTCGTCGAAGCCGCCCAGAGCACCCTCGTCATCGGCGTTACCTGACACCACCCCGCCACCTACCTGGCACAGCCCACCGCCATCGAGCGGCGACAGCCACAGGTGTGGCCGACCTCGGCGACGTCGTCGTCGCTGGTGACGGGGACGCGCGCGTCGAGCGTGCCCTCGTCCACCTGCGCCGCGGTGTCGCGCAGGTGCCGCAGCGGGCGCAGGACCCGGCCCAGCAGCCACCACGCGACGAGTCCCGTCACCGCGAGCGCGCCCAGGGCCACGCCGAGGTAGGTGCGCCACGTGCGGTCGAGCGTCCCGATCTCGAGGGCCCGGACGGTCGCCGCGGCGTACAGGCCGCTGGGCGCGGTGGGGTCGTCGACGACGAGGGGGACCGTGACCAGCCGGTACTGCGCGCGGTCGGTCGTGACCGTGCGCAGCCGCACCGGGTCGTCCGCCGGGACGTCGCCGAGCAGCGCGACCAGCTGCGCGTCGTCCTCCAGACGCACCGGCACGGTGGTGGGTGCGTACCAGGCGGGTGCGCCGTCGACGAGCGCGATGCTGCCGGCCGTGCGGTCCGGCAGCGTCTGCTGCATGGCCTGGCGCAGGATGCCGGTCACCGGGAGGTCGGCATTGGCCTGCGCGATCCGGCGGAACTGCTGCGCGGCACGCGTGAGCTCGGCGTCCACGGACTCGTCGAGGTCCTGCCGCTGGATCGCGTACGTGGTCAGTCCCGCGCCCAGCAGCCCGAGCGCGGTGACCGCGAGCGTCACCGCGACGACCTTGGCGCGCACCGTGCGCCACCAGCGGCGGCGGTCGGGCTCAGTCATCGTCGCTCGAGCGGGTCGCGTCGTCGTCGGGCTGTGCGTCGGATCGGTCGTCGGAGTCGTCGTCCGGGTCGTCGCGTCCGCCGTGCCGGTCGTCGTCATCGTCGTCGTCGTCCGACGGGTCGCGCGGCGGCGCGGGGTCGACCGGGACCGGCGTCGGGGCCGACGGCGAGGGGGTCGGCGACGGAGTCGCGTCCGGCGACCCGGACGGCGTGGGCGCCGGGGTGCTGGTCGCCGGTGCCGGCGTGATCACCACCGGGTCGCCCAGGGACTCGTCGCCCGGTGCGCTGAGCGCGGATGCGAGCGCGTAGGAGCCGGAGCCGACGGCGAGCGCCACCAGGAGGACCACCAGCAGCGTGCGCGCACGAGGACCCATGGGCCCATCGTGCCGCCTCGGGATGAGACGACGATGAGAACCGGCGCGGGGGCGGCCTCAGGATCGGGCCGTGCCGTGCCGAGAACAGAGCTGACGGGCGCACGCCCCGGACGGAGGTGCAGGTGGAGCGCGAGGTCGTCCGGCGCACGCACGCGCTCGTGCGGCACCAGGGGCTGTCGCGCACGACGCGAACGGTCGCGTTCGAGTGCCGCAGCTGGGCGTGGGCGGACCTGCCCCAACAGACGCGCGCCCTGGCACCCGAGGTCGACGTGCTCGTCGCCGACTGGGCGGACGAGGACGGCGAGCTGTACCAGGCGGACGACGAGGTCGTGCGGGTCCTGCGCGGCTGGCGGGCCGACCGGAGCGGGCTGTACGTCGCCGCAGCGTGGCAGCCCGTGCGGCTCGTGGGCGATCGCGTGGTGGACGCGGGTCCGCTCGGGCACCTGTGGGTGCGCCGGCACCAGGCCGCCACACAGCCTGGTCGTCGCCTGGGCCTCGTGCCGGCGGGCGCATTCGACCCCGCGCGATCGGACGGCTCGTCGGGCGGCGCCGCGCCGCCCACGCCGTCGGCCCCGCCCGAGCAGGCCTCGGCGGCGAGCGCCTGGCCCTACCTGCCCGCGATGGTGCGGGACACGGCCGAGCGCGCGGTGCCCCTGCCCGAGGACTGGTTGGGGTCGCTGACGCAGGCGCGCACGCCGCGCGGGTTGCCACGGGCGCACAAGGTCGTGATGCTCCGCCGGTCCGCCGGGGCCGCGGTCGTGGTGCGGGCCGAGCGCGAGCTCCCGCCGCGGTCGGGACGGGACGCGCAGCGGCGGGCCGCGCTCCTGGCGGACCTGCAGTGGACGGTCGAGCAGGTGGTCTACTCGCTCCGCGAACCCGCCCTCATCGGGCCGCCCGCGCCACGCGACGAGTGGCCGTGGAGGTGACCGACGACGCATCGCCCTACGACGTCCTGGGGATCGCTCCGGACGCCTCGCCCGAAGACGTCCGTGCCGCCTACCTGCGGGCGGTCCGCACGGCGCACCCGGACATGGGCGGCAGCGCCGAGCGGTTCACGGCGGTCGCGGACGCGTGGGCCGTGCTGGGGTCGCGCGAGTCACGAGCCCTGTACGACGCGCGCGGCGCGCGTGGTGACGCCTGGGGCGACGACGTCGGGTTCGACGTCCCGTTCGACCACGCGGCTGCTCAGGCACCGGTCTGGACCGGGTCCGAGGGCGACGAGCCCGGCCCAGGGCCCGCGCCCGGCCCCCGACCCGCAGCCCGCCCGGATCCCGCCCCGACGCGTGGTCCCGATCCCGGGCCGCCCGTGGTCGTCGACCCGTTGTGCTCCCGGCCGCTCCCGCTGCCTGTCCGACCCTGGCGGCTCCCGGACCGCTCGGCGGTGCGGGAGCGGACGGGGCACCGGGTCCTCGTGCTCTGCGCGGGCGTCCCCGCGGCGGTCGTCGCGATGCTCCCGTTCCGCGACGGACACCCGTTGCCCGTGGGGCCGGAAGCGATCAAGGGGCTCGCGGTGTTCGGCATGGTGTTCGGCGCGGGCGTGATCGCCACCCTGCACTGCGCACCGTCAGCCCGGCCCGCACGGCTGAAGGCCGCCTGGGTGATGTGGGGCTCACTCGCGGTCTTCGTCGCCTACGCGATCGACTTCGTGGACGTCGGGCGGAGCGGGACTCCGGCGGGGCGCGCGCTCGTGGTCGGCACCGTGTTCGCCGGTGCGCTCGCCCTCGCGGTGCGCGCGTCGGTGCTGGTCCGGCGCGAACGTGCGGAGACTCGCGCGCGTGACGCCGCCGACCCGTGGAAGCTCGCCGCTCGGTGGGACGAGCTGCTGCGGTCCCGGGCGACGGAGCGGGGCTGGGACCGGGACGTCGTCGGGCGGACCGATCCGCGCACCGGTGAGGCGCGGTGGGAGCTCGTGATCGATGGCGTGGTCGTCGCGGCGGCGTCCGACGCCGCGCTGGGCGCGTGGGTGGACCTGCAGCGTGGGGCCGGACACGACGTGGCGCGCCCGGTGGTCGGCTGACCTTCCGCCCGGTCGGTGCCGCGGCCGACGCACGCGGGCGCGTCAGCGCACGGTCTCGAGCAGCTCTGCCACCAGGGGCGGGACGGCCTCGTCGATCGGGTCGCGCACCACCAGGTCCGCCAGGTCGTCGTACGGCGTGGGCGCGGCGTTGACGATCACCAGCCGCGCACCCGCGTCCACCGCGAGCGCCGCGAGGCTCGCCACGGGCTGCACCGTCAGCGTCGTGCCGATCGCGACGAACACGTCGGCGTCGGTCGCGGCCGCGACGGCCTGCGCGAGGGCCTCGTCCGGCAGCGGCTGGCCGAAGTAGACGACGTCCGGCTTGAGCACGCCACCGCACTCCTCGCACGCGGGATCGGGCTCGTCGGACAGGCGCCCCAGCACGTGCGGCGTGGGCCATGACGCCGCGCAACGCAGGCAGGAGGTGGTCGCGAGCGAGCCGTGCAGCTCCACCACACGCGAGCTGCCCGCCGCCTGGTGCAGCCCGTCGAAGTTCTGCGTGAGCACCGCGATCAGGGCACCCGCACGCTCCAGCTCGGTCAGGGCCCGGTGGGCCGCCGTGGGCCGCGCGCCCCACACCGCGCTGTCCGCCCATGCGCGCCAGCCGGCCACGCGCACGTCACGCTCGCGTGCGAACGGACCGATCTCCAGCAGGCGGGCCTCCTCGGGGCGCCGGGTCCACACCCCCTGCGGCCCGCGGAAGTCGGGGATGCCCGAGCCGGTGGAGATCCCCGCACCGGTGAGCACCGCGACCGTGGGGTCGTCGTGGTGGTGCGGCACGTCAGGCGGGCCCGTCGAGGCGCGCAGCGACGTCCGCGGGGAACCCACCGGTCGCGATCGGGCCCCAGCGCTCCGGCGTGATGCGCAGCAGGCTCTTGCCCTGCACGCGCATGGCCGCGCGGTACTCCGCCCAGTCCGGGTGCTCACCGGCGATGCTGCGGTAGTAGTCGACCAACGCGTCCTCCGCCTCGGGCATGTGCAGCACCTCGGCCGTGCCGTCGAGCTGCACCCACGGGCCGTCCCACTCGTCGGAGAGCACGCACACGCTCACGCGTGCGTCCCGCTCGGCGTTGCGTGTCTTGGCGCGTGCCGGATAGGTGGACACGACGATCCTGCCCTCGTCGTCGACACCGCCCGAGACCGGGGAGGTCTGCGGGCGTCCGTCCGCACGCGTCGTCACCAGGATCAGGTGGTGGCGCGGGCGGACGAACGCCAGCAGCTCGTCGAGGGTCACCGTGGTCGTCGTCGCGATGCTCCGGGCCATGCCACGACGCTAGCGGCCGTGCCGGGTGTCGTCAGGCGACCGGCTCGGGGATGCGGTCGGTCGCGTGCGCGGGCCGCGCGTGCTCGTCGCGGGCCAGGCGGCTGGGCCACCACATGCGCGGACCGACGTCCTGGTTGAGCGCCGTGACCAGCACGGACCGGACGACGAGCGTGTCCAGCAGCACGCCGAACGCGATCGCGAACCCGAACGTCCGCGAACGACACCCGCGTGCAGCCACCGGCGACCATCGGGTTGCGGGTGTGGTCGTCAGGCGGGGACCGGGCGTGCCGCGAAGTGGCTTGCGGCCTCCTGCAGGGCGACGAGGCTGCCGGATGCCAGCTCCTGGCTCTCCATCCGCGCCCGCAGCGCGAGCTCCGTGCCGTCGTGCAACGTGAAGGTCACCGACGTGGGGAACCGCTTGACCAGCCGACTGGTGGCGACGTCCTCGAACGGGACGTACCAGTGGCGCGCGGCGATCTCGGCCGGCGTCCCGCTCGAGGCGAGGGCGCGCAGGCGCCCCGTGCCGTTCTCGTACTGCTTGTAGCAAGGCACCAGGACCACGCCGTACGACAGCAGCAGCACGTCGTACTGGTCCTCGCCGAGCCTGACGTTCGCGACCCCCGCGACGATCCGGGCACCGCGGGCGTCGGCCTCGCCCGACGCGCCCACGGCGTCCAGATCGACTCCGAGCTCGGTGAGGCGCGTGCGCAGCTCGGACGCGCCAGACGCAGGGCCGGACCCCAACCGCGCGAGGGGCTGGAGGTCGAGGGGCTCGCCGTCCGTGCCCAGGAGTCCGGGCCCGTCGTCCCATCGGTGCTGCCACCGCGCAGCACCGCATTCGACCAGGGCGCAGCGCAGCACCGCGACCCACACGTCGGTCGCAGGCGAGGCGTCGTCCGGGTCGGCGGCCGTCGAGGGCTCCAGTCCCAGATCGTGGACCACCTCACCGAGCCTGCCCGCCTCGGTCAGCGCCAGTAGATCCGCGAGCGAGCCGCGCTCGACGCCTGCGACGCGCGCCGTGGCGCGAAACACCACGTCGGCGGTGTGCTGCGCACGAGCCGCGCGGGCGCGCGGCGTCAGCTCGGCCCACTCGGAGCGTGGTCTTCACGGTGGCGAGTATGGACGCGAGTCCGAACCCGGGAGGGGACCTTCGGCGACCGGCGCCGGACCGCGGCGCCCGCCGGGCGGTTTCACGCCTGCGGCGAACACGGGCAGTACCCGGCACATGCCGCCGTTAGCATCGAACAACGCCGCCTCGTCGTCGTTCACGGTGGTCCCCGGAGGGCCTCGGACGCCGACGAGCACGCCGCTCGTGAGGAGTGCACATGTTCGAGAGATTCACGGACCGAGCCCGTCGCGTGGTCGTCCTCGCCCAGGAAGAGGCGCGGATGCTCAACCACAACTACATCGGCACCGAACACATCCTCCTGGGTCTGATCCACGAGGGTGAGGGCGTCGCGGCCAAGGCCCTGGAGTCGCTCGGCATCTCCCTGGAGGCCGTGCGCGCGCAGGTGCAGGAGATCATCGGCGAGGGCCAGCAGGCGCCGTCGGGCCACATCCCGTTCACGCCGCGCGCCAAGAAGGTGCTGGAGCTCTCGCTGCGCGAGGCGCTGCAGCTGGGCCACAACTACATCGGCACCGAGCACATCCTGCTCGGGCTCATCCGCGAGGGTGAGGGCGTCGCCGCGCAGGTGCTGAACAAGCTCGGCGCGGACCTCAACCGCGTGCGCCAGCAGGTCATCCAGCTGGTGTCCGGGTACCAGGGCAAGGAGCCGGTCGCCGCCGGCGGGCCGCAGGAGGGCCAGCCCTCGGGCTCGGCCGTGCTCGACCAGTTCGGGCGCAACCTGACGCAGGCCGCGCGCGACAACAAGCTCGACCCGGTGATCGGGCGCGAGAAGGAGATCGAGCGGGTCATGCAGGTGCTGTCCCGCCGCACCAAGAACAACCCGGTGCTGATCGGCGAGCCCGGCGTCGGCAAGACGGCCGTGGTCGAGGGCCTCGCGCAGGACATCGTGCGCGGGGACGTCCCGGAGACGCTCAAGGACAAGCAGCTGTACACGCTGGACCTGGGCGCGCTGGTCGCCGGCTCGCGCTACCGCGGTGACTTCGAGGAGCGCCTGAAGAAGGTGCTCAAGGAGATCCGCACGCGCGGCGACATCATCCTGTTCATCGACGAGATCCACACGCTCGTCGGTGCGGGTGCGGCCGAGGGGGCGATCGACGCCGCGAGCATCCTCAAGCCGATGCTCGCGCGCGGTGAGCTCCAGACGATCGGCGCGACGACTCTCGACGAGTACCGCAAGTACGTCGAGAAGGACCCGGCCCTGGAGCGCCGCTTCCAGCCGATCCAGGTCGCCGAGCCGAACCTGCAGCACGCGATCGAGATCCTCAAGGGTCTGCGGGACCGGTACGAGGCGCACCACCGCGTGTCCATCACGGACTCCGCGCTGGTGGCCGCCGCGACGCTCGCGGACCGCTACGTCAACGACCGCTACCTGCCGGACAAGGCGATCGACCTGGTCGACGAGGCGGGCGCGCGTCTGCGCATCCGCCGCATGACCGCCCCGCCGGAGCTGCGCGAGCTGGACGAGGAGATCGCCAACACGCGCCGTGACAAGGAGTCGGCGATCGACGAGCAGGACTTCGAGAAGGCCGCGCGTCTGCGCGACCAGGAGAAGCAGCTCGGTCTCAAGCGCGCCGAGAAGGAGAAGGCCTGGAAGTCGGGCGATCTCGACGCGGTCGCGGAGGTCGACGAGGAGCTCATCGCCGAGGTGCTGGCGAACGCCACGGGCATCCCGGTGTTCAAGCTCACCGAGGAGGAGTCCAGCCGCCTGCTCCACATGGAGGACAACCTGCACAAGCGGGTCGTCGGCCAGAACGCGGCGATCAAGGCGCTCTCGCAGGCCATCCGCCGCACGCGCGCGGGCCTCAAGGACCCGAAGCGTCCCGGTGGGTCGTTCATCTTCGCCGGCCCCACGGGCGTCGGAAAGACCGAGCTCGCCAAGGCGCTCGCGGAGTTCCTGTTCGGTGACGAGGACGCGCTGATCCAGCTCGACATGTCCGAGTTCTCGGAGAAGCACACGGTCTCGCGCCTGTTCGGCTCGCCCCCCGGGTACGTCGGGTACGACGAGGGTGGTCAGCTCACCGAGAAGGTGCGCCGCCGGCCGTTCTCCGTGGTCCTGTTCGACGAGGTGGAGAAGGCCCACGCGGACATCTTCAACTCGCTGCTGCAGATCCTCGAGGACGGTCGCCTGACCGACTCGCAGGGCCGCGTGGTGGACTTCAAGAACACCGTGATCATCATGACCACGAACCTCGGCACGCGGGACATCGCCAAGGGCGTCATGACCGGCTTCCAGGCCGGTGGCGACCTGTCGACGGACTACGAGCGCATGAAGGCGAAGGTCAACGACGAGCTCAAGACGCACTTCCGTCCCGAGTTCCTCAACCGCGTCGACGACGTGGTGGTCTTCCCGCAGCTCAGCCAGCCGGAGATCTTCTCGATCGTCGACCTGATGATCGCCAAGCTCGACCAGCGGCTGCGCGACAAGGACATGGGCCTGGAGATCACGCCCGCGGCCAAGAAGCTGCTGTCGGAGAAGGGCTACGACCCGGTGCTCGGCGCGCGTCCGCTGCGTCGCGCGATCCAGCGGGAGATCGAGGACGCGCTGTCCGAGAAGATCCTGTTCGGCGAGCTCAAGGCGGGCCAGCAGGTGATCGTGGACGCCGAGGGCGAGGGCCTGCTGGGCGAGTTCACGTTCACGGGCGTCGAGCGCACGTCGCTGCGCAAGGAGCAGCCGGTGCCCGTGGGTGCGTCCGTCGGGACTGCGGGTTCGGGCACGGACGTGCCCGCCGCGCCGCCGATCGCGTCCGCGGGTGACGCCGGATCGGGCCTCAAGCCGGCCTGATCGCCTGCACCATCCGACGAGGGCCGGGACCGCACGCGCGGTCCCGGCCCTCGTCGCGTCGGACGGCGAACGGCGGACGAAGTCTGGGCGAAGGCTGGGCGAACGCGACCGCTTTGCCCCGGCCCACGCGCTGACCTGCTCGGATACTCACGCAGTGAGCGAACTGACGCACCTGACCCACCGGCTCGCGAACGCGGTGGGCGACTACCGGACCGCCGCGTCCGTCACGGTCGACCAGCTGGCGCACCCGGTCGACGTGATCGAGGGGGACCTCCCGGTGTCCCGGCTCGAGCTGCTGTTCCGCTCGCCGCACGTGCAGTGCGTCGCGGTGCGCGAGGACGACGAGCGCACGGGGCTGATCACGCGCCGCCGGTTCGACGCGGCGATGTCCGGCCGCCTGGGCTTCGGGCGGGCGATCCTGTCCCGCCGCGAGTCGCGCGAGCTCACGGACTTCGCGCCGCTGGTGGTGCGGCCCGACGCGCCGGTCTCCGAGGTCGCGGTCCGCGCCATGGAGCGCCGCGACGAGCGGCGGTACGACGACGTGCTGGTGCTGGGCGAGGTGTGGCAGGCGGTCTCGGCCGCGGACCTGGTGCGCTCGTTGTCCACGCAGCTCGCGGTGCGGTCGCTGCACGACCCCCTCACGGGCCTGCCGCACCGCTCGATGTTCTGGCACCTGCTCGGGCGGCGGTGCGCGGCCGTGGTGGGGACCCCGCAGCGAGTGGTCGTCGCGGTGGCGGACCTGCGCGGGTTCGCGCAGACGAACGCGGTGCTGGGCCAGGCGGGGGGCGACGCGGTGCTCGCCGCAGTGGGCCACGCGCTGCGTGGTGCGCTGCCCGAGCTGTGGGACGTGGCGCGGCTGGACGGCGACGAGTTCGCGGTGGCCGTCACGGTGCCGGGTGCGGCCGACGAGCGGCAGGCCGACGTGATCGCGGGCGAGGTGGTCCGGGCGGTGCACCTGGCCCTCGCGGAGCCGCCCGCGGGCCTGGACGCGCGCGTGTGGCCCGTGGTGGACGTGGCCGGTGCGTGCTCGGGTGCGGGCGCGGCCGACCCCGACCGGCTCGTCGGGCTGGCGCAGGCCCGCCTGCGGAGCAGCAAGGTCGCGGCGGCCGCCTCCTCCTGAGGCCGCCAGTCCGCGGCGTGCCCGAGGCCGGGCCGGCGCAGGCCGCGGTCAGCCCGCGGCGTCGACCAGCGCCCGGAGGCGGGCGAGCAGGTCCGTCAGGCCGGGGTCGCCGATCCGCTCACCCCAGCGCGCACCCTCGTCGCGGATCACCTGCGCGGCCGTGTGGCACAGCGTCGCGCCGCGCGGGGTCAGCGAGACCAGGCTGGCGCGGCCGTCCGCGGGGTCCGCGGTCGCGTCGGCGTAGCCCGCGGCGACGAGCTCGCGCACGGTGACGGCCACGGCCTGCCGCGTCAGGCCCGCGCGGTGGGCCAGGTCGACGATGCGTGTGCCGTCGGCGTCCAGGTGTGCGAGCACGGCGGCGTGGGCCGGCCGGACGTCGGTGAACCCGCGCTCGTGCAGACGCTCGACCGCCGCGTGGTTGACCTCGCGGGACGCGCGCAGCAGCAGCCGGCCCAGGTCGTCGTGGGCCGCGGCCGCGAGCTCGCCGAGGGCCTGCGCCGCGTCCATCTCGTCGTCTCCACCTCACACTGGACAAAGTAGGCAACATGGTTGACAATATGCGCAACCATGTTGCCTATGTGGTCGGGTCCGACCACGCCGGAGGTCCATGATGTCCGACGACGCGACCGCCGCCGCCCCCGGCGCTCCGATGCCCGACCTCGCGCTCGTCTCCACGCACGGCGAGCAGACCACGCTGCACGCCGAGCTGGCCGGCCGCCCCGCGGTGCTGTACTTCCACCGCTCGAGCACGTGCCCGGTGTGCGCGGCGCACGCCCGGGCGTTGCAGGCCATGCGCGCGGACGGCCGGCTCGGGGAGCGTGCGCTGCTCCTCGTCGTGCCCGGTGGGGCCGACGAGGCCGCGCACGTCGCCCGCCGTCACCGCCTGCTCGACGAGCGCGTGGTGTGGGCCTCGGGCACGGGGCACGCGGAGGCGGGGTTCGGGCGCTTCCTGGCGCTGCAGCACAGCGGCGTCCTGCTGGTCAGCCGAGCGGGCACCGTCGAGTACCGACGCAGCGCCGCGGTGCCGGTGCAGAGCTTCGAGGAGCGCGAGCTGCGGGAGGCGCTCGCCGCGCATGCGGGCGGCCGGTAGCGTCGGCGCCGGTCCGAGCAGCTCGGACGCGCGGCGGCGGGCCGCCGGCCGCTCGGAGAGGGAGACGCGTGCAGCACCTGGTGGTCATGGGCGTCACGGGCACGGGCAAGACGACGGTGGCCCGGTTGCTGGCCGACCGGCTCGGGTGGACGTTCGCGGAGGGCGACGACTTCCACCCGCCCGCCAACGTCGCGGCGATGGCCGCGGGCACACCGCTGACCGACGAGGACCGCGCGCCGTGGTTGCGGACCATCCGGGACTGGGTCGCGGAGCAGGACGCGGCCGGGGTGAGCACGGTGGTCACGTGCTCGGCGCTGCGTCGCCGGTACCGCGACGTGCTCGCGTCGGCCCCCGGGGACGTGCGGTTCGTGCACCTCACGGGTGACCCCGCGCTGGTCGGGGAGCGGATGGCGGCCAGGGTGGACCACTTCATGCCCGTCTCGCTGCTGCCGTCGCAGCTCGCCACGCTCGAGCCGCTGGAGGCCGACGAGCACGGTGTGGCGGTCGCGGTCACGGCCTCGCCGCAGGACGTGGCCCAGGCCGCGCTCACGGCGCTCGGCCTCGCGGGCGGCTGATGCGCGCGACGCTGTGACCTGCGGCGGCGTGTCGGTGGCCGGTGCAAGGATGCGGACCATGAACCACGACGACGTGACCGCCCGGCGGCGCCTGCCGCGCAGCACCCCGGAGGAGCAGGGGGTGGACCCGCGTGCGCTGACCGCGCTCGTCGGGGCGCTCACCACGGTGCCCGAGCTCCACTCGCTCATGGTCGTGCGTCACGGGCACGTCGTCGCGGAGGGCTGGGCGGCGCCGTACGCGCCGGATGTGGTGCATGAGGTGTACTCGCTCAGCAAGAGCTTCACTGCCACGGCTGTCGGTCTCGCGGTCGGGGACGGGCTGCTGGACCTCGACGACCGTGTGGTGGATCTGCTGCCCGAGGCCGTCCCGCCCGTGGGCGCGGACCAGGGCGGGCTGTCCGACGACGAGCGCGACCGGCTGAGCCGGTTGACGGTCCGCGACCTGCTGACCATGCGGACCGGGCACCACGAGGACCCGTCGGAGGCCGCGATCCTCGGTGGCAGGCCGTGGACCGCGGGCTTCCTGGCGCAGCCCCTCGCGCACGAGCCGGGGACGCACTTCGTCTACAACACCGTCGCGAGCTACGTGCTGGCCGCGATCGTGCACCGCGTGACGGGCGAGAGCGTCCTCGACCGCCTGCACGCGCGCGTCCTGGGGCCGCTCGGCTTCGTCGGGCCGACCTGGTACCTGTCGCCCGACGGGATCGAGACGGGCGGGTTCGGGCTGTCGGCCACCACCGAGGACATCGCGTCGTTCGGCGAGCTGTTCCTGCGGGACGGCGTGTGGGCGGGACGACGGCTGCTGCCCGAGGGGTGGGTCGCGCAGGCGTCCGCCGCGCACGTCCCGCCGGGTACCAACCCGGGGGACGAGCACAGCGACTGGGCGCAGGGCTACGGGTTCCAGATGTGGCAGAGCCGGCACGGGTACCGGGGTGACGGCGCCTTCGGCCAGTTCTGCGTGATCCTCCCGGAGCAGGACGTGGTGGTCGCGATGACCTCGGCCTTCGCGGACCTGCAGCGTCCGCTCGACGCGGTGTGGACGCACCTGCTGCCCGCGCTCGCGGACCACCCGGCACCGGCCGACCCCGAGGGGCGCGCCGGGCTGCACCGGGCGCTCGCGGACCTCGCGCTGCCCTGGCCCCAGGGAGCGGCCACCTCACCGCGAGCAGGGGCGCTGGACGGCCGGCGGCTGGAGCTCGAGCCGAACACGCTCGGGCTCGGCGCGGTCCGGCTCACGGCCGGCCCGGAGCAGGACTCGATCGAGCTCGAGCTCGCCGACGGCGCGACGGTGACCCTCGCCGCGGGGCATGCCGCGCCCGTCGCCGGCGTGCTGCCGCCCGAGCCCCCGTTCCACCCCGAGCCCCGCCCGGTGCTGACCCACGCGGTCTGGACCGCCGACGACGAGTACGTGCTGACGGTCCGCCTCACGCGGGACGTGACGGCGCTGACCGCGCGCGTGGTGCTCACGCAGGACCACGTGCGGATCGAGCCGCGGCTCAACGTCTCGTTCGACGACCCCGTGCTGCCCGTGCTGCGCGGGCGGGTCACGACGACGGCTCCGTCGACGCCCGCGGCGTGACGGACGGGAACGCCTCGCGGCGCGTCCGCGGTCGGTGAGGTGCGGCGGTCAGCGAGGGGCGGTCGTGCTGCTGCGGACGACGAGCTCGGTGGCCAGGTCGATGCGCAGGTTGGCAGGCTTCTGGCCGCCCGCGATCTCCAGGAGCATGCGCGCGGCGGTCGCGGCCATCTCCTGCAGCGGCTGCTTGACGGTGGTGAGCCCGGGCTGCACCCACTCGGTGACGGGCAGGTCGTCGTAGCCGACGATCGAGACGTCCTCGGGGATGCTCAGCCCCAGCTCGCGCGCCGCGCGGATGACACCCAGGGCCTGGAAGTCCGCGCCCGCGAAGATCGCCGTCGGCCGGTCCTCGCGGCTCAGGAGCGCGCGGCCGTGCGCGTAGCCGCCGTCGACGAAGAAGTTGCCCCACCGGACCAGGTCCGCGTCGAACGCGATGCCCGCCTCGTCGAGCGCCGAGCGGTACCCGTCCACGCGCGCCCGGCTGCACAGCACGTCCCGCGGTCCGGAGACCACGCCGATGCGTCGGTGACCGAGCGAGAGCAGGTGGCGGGTCGCGGCCAGACCGCCGGACCAGTTCTGCGAACCGACCACGGGTACGCCCGCGGGCTGCTCACCCGCGGTGTCGACGATGACGAACGGGATGGAGCGGGACGCGAGCTGCGCGTGCTGCGCGGGGTCCAGCTCGGACTGCACGAAGATCACGCCGCGCGGGCGCCGCGCGAGCACGTCGTCGAGCCACTCCTGCGGCGGGCGGTGCTCACCACCCAGCTCGGACAGCACGACGCCGATGCGCGCGCCGCCGGCGACGGACTCGACGCCCTTGATGATCTGCAGCGCCCAGGGGGAGTCCAGCTCGTGGAAGACGAGCTCGATGAGGCCCGAGCCGGCCCCGGAGGACGCGCGGCGGCGGCGGTAGCCGTGGCGCTCGATGACCTCCTCGACGCGCGCCCGGGTGGTCGCGGCGACGTCAGCACGCCCGTTGAGCACCTTGGACACCGTCGGGACGGAGACGCCCGCCTCCACGGCGATGTCCGCGATCGTCATCGCCTGTCCGGGTGCGGTGGGCACCGCCGCCGACTGCGTGGTCCCGTCGGTGGTCTCGGCGGGTCCGCCGACCCGCCTCGTCGTGCTCATGGCAAGCTCCTCCAGCGTTTCGCGCCGACGGTAGCACCGTGACCCACCCGAGCCGGGGAGCGTCGCGCACGTCGGCCTGCCTGCGAGGATGGGGCGGTGCACCTGGTCTTCTTCGAACCGCGCATCCCCGGCAACACGGGCAGCGCGATCCGTCTGGTCGCGGGCACCGGTGCCACGCTCCACCTGGTCGAGCCGCTCGGGTTCGACCTGTCGGAGGCCAAGCTGCGGCGTGCGGGCCTGGACTACCACGACCTCGCGCACGTGGTGGTCCACCCCGACCTGGACGCGCTGCTGGCGCAGCTGCCGGGCCGCGTGCTCGCGTTCACCACGCAGGCGACGCGCTGGTACACGGACGTCACGTACCGCGACGACGACGTGCTGCTGTTCGGTCCCGAGCCCACGGGTCTGCCGGAGCACGTGCTGACCCACCCGCGCATCACGGAGCAGGTGCGGATCCCGATGGTCCCGGGCCGCAGGTCGATGAACCTCACCAACGCGGCGGCCGTGGCCTGCTACGAGGCGTGGCGTCAGCAGGGCTTCCCCGGCGGCGCGTGACAGGTGCTGCCGCGCTCGTCGGATAGCGTGCTGCGGGCGTCACCCCCGGCGCCCACCTGCGAGAAGGACGCCGCATGACCACCGAGCCCGCCTACCGCGCCGCCGACGACCGCTACGCCTCGATGCCGTACCGCCGCGCCGGCCGCAGCGGGCTCGCGCTGCCCGCGCTCTCGCTGGGCCTGTGGCACAACTTCGGGCACACCAAGCCGTTCGAGACGCAGCGCGCGGTGCTGCGGCGCGCGTTCGACCTGGGGATCACGCACCTGGACCTGGCGAACAACTACGGCCCGCCGTACGGCTCCGCGGAGGAGGCATTCGGGCGCGTGCTCGCCGCCGACCTGCGTCCGTACCGCGACGAGCTCGTCATCTCGACCAAGGCGGGCTACGACATGTGGCCGGGCCCGTACGGGGACGGCGGCTCGCGCAAGTACCTGCTCGCGTCGCTCGACCAGTCGCTCGCCCGCATGGGCCTCGACTACGTGGACATCTTCTACTCGCACCGCATGGACCCCTCGACGCCGCTGGCGGAGACGATGGGGGCGCTGCACACCGCGGTGACCAGCGGCCGTGCGCTGTACGTCGGCATCTCCAACTACACGCCGTCCGCGACGCGCGAGGCCGCGCGCATCCTCGCCGACCTCGGCACGCCGCTGCTGGTCCACCAGCCGAACTACTCGATGTTCTCCCGGCACGTGGAGCGCGTGGCCGAGGGGCAGACGGAGTCGCTGCTGGACGCGGTCGGTGACCTGGGTGTGGGCACGGTCGTGTTCTCCCCGCTGCAGCAGGGTCTGCTCACGGACCGGTACCTGTCCGGCGAGGTCCCGCAGGGCTCACGCGCCGCGGTCGGGCACTTCCTGCAGCCGTCCGCGCTCTCGCCCACGTACCTGGCGCGGGCGCGCGCGCTGAACGACATCGCCGCCGCGCGCGGGCAGAGCCTGGCCCAGCTCGCGCTGGCGTGGGTGCTGCGCGACGAGCGCGTCACGTCCGCGATCATCGGCGCCTCCTCGGTGGCGCAGCTCGAGGACAACGTCGCCGCGCTGGCCGCCGGTCCGCTCACGGACGCCGAGCTGGCGGCGATCGAGCCGCACGCCGTCGACGGCACCCACCAGGGCTCCTGAGCATGGCGGTGCCGGAGTTCGTCCTGGCTCTGCGGGAGCACATCGGGCACGCGCCCCTGTGGCTCAGCGGCGTGACCGCGGTGGTGCTGCGGGACTCGCCCGACGGCTCGTCGGACCCGCAGGTGCTGCTGGTCAGGCGCGCGGACGACGGCCGCTGGACGCCCGTGACCGGGATCATCGACCCGGGGGAGGAGCCCGCGGACGCCGCGGCACGCGAGACGCTCGAGGAGGCCGGCGTCGTCGCGGTGGCCGAGCGGCTGGTGCTGGTCCACACGTTGCCGCCGATCACGTACGACAACGGGGACCAGGCGCAGTACCTGGACCTGGTGTTCCGGCTGCGCTGGACCGCGGGCGACCCGTGGCCCGCGGACGGCGAGAACACCGAGGCGGCCTGGTTCGCGCTGTCCGCGCTGCCGCCCATGACGCCGCAGATGCACGCGCGTCTGGACGCCGCGCTCGCGGACGAGCCCGCGGCCGCGTTCCGGACCACGCCCGTGGCTGCGGTGCCGCCGGTGCGTGAGGTGCCGGAGCCGGTCGGGAACGAGGCCCAGACGCCGCGCGAGCTGCGTGCGGTGGCCGTGCGCCGCGCGGGCGTCGAGGACGCCGCGGCGCTGACCCGGCTGCGGCGGGTCATGCTCGCGGCGATGGGCATGGCCGAGGTCGACGAGCCCGGTTGGCAGGACGCGTGCACGGCCTGGTTCGCGCAACGGCTGGCCGATCCCGCTGCGCTCGCCGCGTTCGTCGTCGACGGGGACCTGCCGGACGGCACGCACGGACCCGTGGCGGGCGCCGTCGGCGACTTCCACGCGCACGCCCCCGAGCCGTGGAACCCGTCCGGGCGCCGCGGGCACGTGTTCAACGTGGCGACCGAGCCGGATGCGCGGCGTCGCGGCTACGCACGCGCATGCGTGATGGCCGTGATGCAGTGGTTCCGCGACGAGACCGAGGTGACGCGCGTGGGGCTGAGCGCGACCGCGGCGGGCCGGCCCATGTACGAGCACCTGGGCTTCGGCCCGCCGCGCGGGCACGAGATGGTCTGGCGCATCGACCGCTGACCGGGCCCGCAGGCCCGGCCGCCGGTCAGGCGCCGATCAGCACCCGTCCGTCGTCGTCCACCGTCGCGCTGAACACGCGCAGATCCACCGGGTCCTTGCCGACCGCGTCCAGGCACTCGCCCGTCTCCAGGTCCCACACCTGCTTGTGCATGGGCGACGTGATCGTCGGGCGGCCGCCGCGGTCCCCGACCAGCCCGCGGGACAGCACGTTGGCGCCCGAGAACGGGTCACGCTGCTGCACCGCGAGCACGCGGTCGTCGGCCAGGCGGAACAGCGCGACGGGCACGCCGTCGAGCAGGACGCCCGCACCGCGCTCCGGCGTCAGGTCCGTGAGCCGGCACACGACCGTGCGGGTCGCGGTGACCGGGGTCAGGCCCAGGTCCGGGTGCGTGACGGGGATCAGCTGGCCGCGCCGCGGCGTGTACGCCAGGTCGGGGTCGGTGCGCTCGGGCGCGTTGAGGTACGGCGTGAACGACGCGAGCTTGACCGGGTCGTCGAGCGTGGCGCGCCACTCGTCGACGTACCCGTCCACGTGCCGCTCGATGTCGGCCTCGAGCTCGGCGGCGATGCCGTCGCGGTCGTCCACCAGGATCGCCCGCAGCTCGTCCATGCCGCCGGGGTAGTCCGCGACCCACGGCGCGGTGCGCTGCAGGCGGTCGGCCGAGCGGATGTACAGCGCCAGGAACCGGTCGATGACCTTGACGAGAGTCTCGTCGTCCAGGTCCTCGGCCAGGACCTCGGCGTGCTTGGGCGTGAACCCGCCGTTGCCGCCCACGTACACGTTCCAGCCCGCGGCCGTCGCGATCACGCCGACGTCCTTGCCGCGCGCCTCGGCGCACTCGCGCGCGCAGCCCGAGACGCCCACCTTGAACTTGTGCGGGCTGCGCAGCCCGCGGTACCGCAGCTCGAGCCGGATCGCCATGGACGACG
The DNA here is from genome assembly GCF_000218545.1 of Cellulomonas gilvus ATCC 13127. NCBI lineage: Bacteria > Bacillati > Actinomycetota > Actinomycetes > Micrococcales > Cellulomonadaceae > Cellulomonas > Cellulomonas gilvus. The sequence continues at coordinate 3,075,659 of NC_015671.1, read as the reverse complement.
AGTCCTGCACGCCGAACCGGCACCACGTCGAGCCGACGCACGTCTTGACCGCGCGCAGCGACTTGCCGTACGCCTGCCCGGACTCGAAGCCCGCGTCCACCAGGCGCCGCCAGATGGCCGGCAGCTGGTCCTGGCGCGCGCCGAACATGCCCAGGCGCTGCGCCCCCGTGACGCGCGTGAACAGCCCGAAGTCCTGCGCGATCTGCGCGAGCACCAGCAGCTTGTCCGGCGTCACCTCGCCACCGGGCATGCGCGGCACCACCGAGTACGTGCCGTCCTTCTGCAGGTTGGCCAGCAGGTGGTCGTTGGTGTCCTGCAGCGACGCCTGGTCCGGCTGGAGCACGTGGCCCACGCCCAGCGAGGACAGGATCGAGGCGACCACGGGGCGGCAGATCGCGCAGCCGCGGCCCGTGCCGTGCGCCGCGACGATCTCCGTGAACGTCCGGGCGGTGCTCGTGCGGACCAGCGCGAACAGCTCCGCGCGGGACATCGCGAAGTGCTCGCACATCGCGTTCGACACCGCGACGCCCGACCGCTCGAGCGTGAGGTTGACGATCTTGGTGAGCAGCGGCACGCAGGAACCGCACACCGTCCCGGCCTTGGTGCACGTCTTGACCTCGCCCACCGAGCCGCAGCCGTGCTCGGTGACCGCGCCGCGGATGGTCCCCGCGGTCACGTTGGCGCACGAGCAGACGACGACGTCGTCGGGCAGGTCCGCCGAGACGGGAGCCGCGCCGCCCTCGGGCGCGAGGAACGCCGACGGGTCCGCGCCGAGCGCGCGGCCCAGCAGCGGCCGCAGCGACGAGTACAGCGCGATGTCACCCACGAACACGCCGCCCAGCAGCGTGCGGGCGTCGTCGGACACGACGAGCTTGCGGTACGTCTTGGCGACCGGGTCCGCGAACGTGACCTCGAGCGCGCCCGGCGTCAGCGCCAGCACGTCCCCGAAGCTCGCCGCCTCGACGCCCACGCCCTTGAGCTTGGTGCCGTCCGCGGCCCGCGTGTAGGAGCTGGTGCCGCCGAACAGCTGGTCGACGACCACGTCCGCCATCGCGTTGCCCGGCGCCACCAGGCCCGCGCACTCGTTGTCGTGGCTCGCGCACTCGCCGATCGCCCACACGCGCGGGTCCGACGAGCGGCACGTGGGGCCCACGAGCACGCCGCCGCGCTCGCCGATGCCCAGGCCGGACTCGCGGGCGAGGCGGTCGCGCGGGCGGATGCCGGTGGAGAAGATCACGACGTCCACGTCGATCAGCTCGCCGGTCGACAGCTCCACGCCGTTGACGCGCCCGTCCGGGCCCGCCGTGACGCGCGCCGCGGCCGTCGTCGTGCGGACGTCCATGCCCTTGTCCGTCACCAGGACGCGCAGCGCCTCGCCACCGCCCGCGTCCATCTGCACGGCCATGAGCCGGTCCGCGAACTCGACCACCGTGACCGTCGCGCCCAGGTTCTGCAGCGCGGCCGCGGCCTCGAGCCCTAGCACGCCGCCGCCGACGACCGCGCCGCGCACCGGGCGGCCCAGCGCGTCCGCGCGGTCCGCGACCCAGGACGTGATGCGCTCGATGTCGTCGAGCGTGCGGTACGCGAGCACGCCCGGCAGGTCCGCACCCTCGGTGCGCGGAACCCAGGGCCAGGAGCCCGTCGCCAGCACCAGGTCGTCGTACTCGACCACGCGGCCCGAGCGCGTCGTGACCGTCTGCGCGTCCCGGTCCAGCGACGCGACCGCGTCGCCCGTGATCAGCTCGACGCGCTCGTCGTCCCACACCGACGGGTTCAGCGTGAGTTCCTGCGCCGTGCGGCCCGTGATCGCGTCGGACAGGTGCACGCGGTCGTACGGCGCGTACGGCTCGTCGCCGATCACGGTCAGGTGCCAGTCGCCCTCACGCGCGACGAGCTGCTCCGCGAACCGGTGCGCCACCATGCCCGCCCCGACGACGACGACGCGGCCAGGTCCCTGCTGATCCCTCATGGCCGACAGTTTTCAACGGTCGATGCCGTGGCAATCAGGCCTTCCGGCCCATGAGATCTCACAGTCCAGGCCTCGGCTCCGAGAGATCGCGGTCCTCGTGGGCGGCGCACATCCGCCCGCACCTCAGCCACGTGACCAACCCCACCGCAGCGTCTCGGTCACCAGGTTGTCCATCGTGCGCGGCCCGGCCGGGTCCGTGAACGCGTCGGCCGGCGCGTCCGCGAGCGCGCGCTGGATCACCGCGTCCGCCGTCGCCCACGTCTCCGGCACGTCATGCGGACCCTGGCGCGTGCGCTGGTACTGCCAGCACGCCGCCACCCACGCGGCCTGCGCCGGGTCGAGGTCCTCGACGGGGCGGAAGCGGTACGCCTCGAGCATCGCGTCGAGCGCCGCGCGGTCCTCCTCGATCTCCTCGAGCTCGTCCTCGTCCAGCTCGTCGTCCTCGAACGTGACCCACGCGCCGTCGCGGCCGAGCTCACGGAACGTGCACGTGGCGATGTTCTCCGCGAGCATCCGGTACGCCAGCTCGTGAGGGGTCCGCCTCACCAGGCGCTCGGGGGCGTACGCCAGCACGGCGGACACCAGGTAGTCGATGTGGTCGGTGCTCACGACGAACGAGCTCACGGCACTCCCTCCGCACGACGCCCCTCGCCGCACCCAGGAGAAGTCGGCACCCGACCGCGACATCTGGAGTGGGTGGGGCGAGCGGCTCGTGCATCCGGCCCGGAATCGCCCGCGAGCGGCCGCGTCGCGGGACCTGCCCGTCCACAGGCATGAGACGGGGCCTGCGGCGATACGTCCCGTCTGGGTAGATTCCTGGCCATGCATCGACGGGGGGTGTTGGTAGGGCTGGTCGTGCTGGCCGTCGGCGGTCTGGCCGCGTGCACAGAGGACGCGCCCGAGCCGCGTCCGTCGGTCACCGCGACGCGCGGGCTCCCTTCCAGCCCTACGCCATCACCTGCATCGACTGCTGATCCAACGCCTGCGGCGTCGGAAATGGCCTTCGACGCCACAGTCCCGCCCGACGCGCCGCGAGCTCTATCCGGCCCGCCGTCAAAGAGGTCCGCTGGCGCAGTCGCCCGCTACTTCATGGCGTTGTCGCCCTACACGCAGGCGACCGGGGACCTCACCGTATGGAACGAGTTGAGCGGCGAAGCCTGCGACTACTGCGCGAGTGCACGCGGGATCGTCGAGGACCTCGTTGCCCGGGGGGAGCGGGGCGAAGGCGGGGAGATCATCGTCACCGACACGCAGGTCTCCGACCACCGAGCCAACGAGTACGCCGTGCTGCTGCGGCTCACGCAGGCGCCAGCGCGAACGGTCGACTCGGCGGGCACCGTCGTCGAGGACTTTCCCGACACGATTGACGTATCCGCCGACATGCTCGTCGTGTGGGCGGGCGGCGAATGGCGGATCGAGAGCGTCGTCGTAGACGTCCACGGTCGGGACTGACCATTGGGCGCGCGACGAGTCGCCGTGCTGCTCTTCGTGAGCGTGGGCGTCCTGGGCCTCGCGGGCCCAGGCGCGGCAGCACAGGTCGATCTGCCCGGCAACGACGAAGCCAGGGTCTCGGCGTTCGATGGCGAGAGGGAGTACAGGGAGTACCGCGCCACCGACCCAGGCCCAGAGTTTCGAACCGTTGAGTACACGAGATCCGCGGCATGCCTCTACGGCCCGGCGGTGTCCCTTCCGTGTCCTCAGTACGACCCCAGTCGTCCTCCACTCAAGCTCCGCTGTGACGAGGGCGTGCCCCTGCCACCACTGTGGCGCCGTGAGCGTGCTGATCGACTGTCGGACTGGGGAGCGTGGACAGTCCGCGTCGACTGGTCGTGTCCCGAGGACCTGCTGCCGCCGTTTACCCAGGCGGACCTGCGTCGGCTGAAGATCGACGCGCTCGAGGTCAATCAGCAGCCGGCGGCGGGGCCGGTCCTGGTGCAGCGGCCCACGATCGTGTTCACCGAGCCCGAGGACCGGGAGCTGCGTGCGGTCCTGTTCGACTCTTTCGGGGTGGACGTCGTGGTGACCCCGGTGGAGTACGCGTGGGACTTCGGTGACGGGTCGACGCTGACCACGACCGAGCCGGGCCGGCCGTATCCCGCATTCGACCTCACGCACGTGTACACCGAGCTCGCCGACCGGCAGATCACGTTGACGACGACGTGGACGGGTCGGTACCGGGTGGACGCGGACCCGCTGCACCGGTGGCGCGACGTCGAGGGCACGGCCACCACGGTCGACGTCGGTGACGAGTTCGAGGTCGTCTCGCTGCGCACGCGGCTCACGGGGTAGGCGCGGCGGGGGGTGGGGTGTCGGCGGTCGGGGTCAGGATGGGGCCGTGGCCGACGAACTCCCTGAGCTGCTGCTCCCCGATGCCGGCGCGTGGCGTGCCTGGCTCGCCGAGCACCACACCCAGCCGACGGGCGTGTGGCTCGTCCTGCACAAAAAGGGCGGCGCCGTCACGGAGCTGACGTACATGCAGGCGGTCGAGGAGGCGCTCTGCTTCGGCTGGATCGACGGGCAGGCGCGTCGCCGGGACGAGGAGAGCAGCTTCCAGCGCATGACGCCGCGGCGGGCGCGGAGCCCGTGGTCGGCGGTGAACGTGGAGCGCGTGGAACGGCTGGAGCGCGAGGGGCGGATGCACGACGCGGGCCGTGCCCAGGTCGCGCTGGCGCAGGCCGACGGTCGGTGGGAGGCGGCCTACCGCGGTCCGGCGAGCATCGAGGTTCCGGAGGACCTGACGGCAGCGCTCGACGCGGTGCCGGAGGCGCGGGCGTGGTTCGACGCGCTCACGTCGGCGAACCGCTTCTCGGTGCTGTGGCGGGTGGAGCAGGCCAAGCGGCCCGAGACGCGGGCGAGGCGGATCGCGACGTTCGTGGCCGACCTCGCCGAGGGCCGGACGCCGCACCCGCAGAAGCGTCGGCCCGAAGGCGTGTGACCGGGGGCGGCGCCCCACGAGTCGGTCAGCCGGCGAGGGTAGCGAGGACGCCCTCGCCGTAGCGTTCGAGCTTGGTGGCACCGACGCCGCCGATGCTGCCGAGCTCCGCGAGGCTCGCGGGGTTGCGCAGGACGATGTCCCGGAGCGTCGCGTCGTGGAACACCACGTAGGCGGGCACGCCCTGCTCGCGCGCGGCCCCGGCCCGCCACGCGCGCAGCCGCTCGAACACCTCGAGCGAGGCGGGGTCCAGGTCGGCGGCGGCCTTCGAGGTCGAGGTTCCGCCCGACGTGGAGGACGACGACGAGCGGCGGCGGGTGCGCTCGGGCTCCTTGCGCAGCAGCACGGTGCGCTCGCCGCGCAGGACCTCGCCCGACGCCTCGACCAGCTGGAGCGTCCCGTAGCCCTCGGTGTCGACGGCCAGGAGCTCGGCGGCGATCAGCTGGCGCGCCACACCGCGCCACTCGGCGTCGGACAGGTCCTCACCGACGCCGAACGTGGAGAGCTCGTCGTGCCGCAGCTGCGCCACGCGGGGGGTCTTCTTGCCGCGCAGCACGTCGACCACGTGGCCCACGCCGTACCGCTGCCCGCGCTGCGCCATCCGGACGATCGTCGAGAGCAGCTTCTGCGCGGCGACGGTGCCGTCCCACGTGGACGGCGGGGTCAGGCACGTGTCGCAGTTGCCGCACGGCTCGCTGGACTGGCCGAAGTAGTTGAGGAGCTGGACGCGCCGGCACGACGCGGTCTCGCACAGCGCGAGCATCGCGTCCAGGTGCTGCGTGAGGCGCCGGCGGTGCGCGGCATCGCCCTCCGAGGTGTCGATCATGCGGCGCTGCTGGACCACGTCGGCCAGGCCGTAGGCCATCCACGCGGTCGAGGGCAGCCCGTCGCGGCCGGCGCGGCCGGTCTCCTGGTAGTAGCCCTCGACGGACTTGGGCAGGTCCAGGTGCGCGACGAACCGCACGTCGGGCTTGTCGATGCCCATGCCGAACGCGATGGTCGCGACCATCACGACGCCGTCCTCGCGCAGGAAGCGGGACTGGTTGTGCGCGCGCACCTGGCGGTCGAGGCCCGCGTGGTACGGCATCGCGTCGACGCCCTGGCCCACCAGGTACTCGGCGGTCTGCTCGACCGAAGCGCGCGACAGGCAGTACACGATCCCGGAGTCGCCCGGGTGCTCGGTGCGCAGCAGCTCGAGAAGCTGCGCGCGCGGGTTGTCCTTGGGTGCGATCCGGTACTGGATGTTGGGCCGGTCGAAGCTCGCGACGAAGTGGCGGGCGTCCTCGAGCTGCAGGCGCTGGGCGATCTCACGGTGCGTGGCGGCGGTCGCGGTCGCGGTGAGCGCGATGCGCGGGACGTCGGGCCAGCGCTCGTGCAGCATCGACAGACGCAGGTAGTCGGGCCGGAAGTCGTGCCCCCACTGCGAGACGCAGTGCGCCTCGTCGATCGCGAACAGCGCCACGGTCCCGCGGCTCAGCAGCTCGACGGTGTCCGGGACGTTGAGCCGCTCGGGCGCCAGGTAGAGCAGGTCCAGCTCCCCGGCCAGGAACGCCTCCTCGACCTCGCGGCGCTGGTGCGCCTGCTGGGTCGAGTTGAGGAACCCGGCGCGCACGCCGAGCGCCGACAACGCGTCCACCTGGTCCTGCATGAGCGCGATCAGGGGCGAGACGACGACGCCCGTCCCCTCCCGCACGAGCGCGGGCACCTGGTAGCACAGCGACTTGCCGCCACCCGTCGGCATGAGCACCAGCGCGTCCCCGCCGCCGACGACCGCGTCGATGATCTCCGCCTGGTCGCCGCGGAACTCGTCGTACCCCCAGACCGTGCGCAGGACGTCGAGCGGCGATGCGGGGGTGCCGTCCGGGAGCACCGCACGTGCCGCCGCACGCCCGGCGGGCCCACCCGCGCGGGCGGACGCGCGCCGACCCACCGTGGACGCGACGGCCGCCGCGAGCTCGTCGGAGCCCTCGTCGTGCGGGACGCCGTGTGCCCAGGTGTCCGGCGGGGCGTCGTCGTAGTACGGGTCGAACGGAGGCTCGTCGGGCCAGGGTTCGCCCGGGGGAGTCTCGTCGGGGTGCACGCGCTCACCCTACGAGCCCGCGCCGACACCTCCGTGCGTCGTCCACACGCTCCCCGCATCCTGCCCGCGGCACGGGGTGACCTGCCGGGGGTGGGTCCGTAGGGTTGCGGGCATGGGAATCGCACTGGTGACCGGCGCGTCCGCCGGCCTCGGCCTGGAGTTCGCCTGGCAGCTCGCCACGGCCAAGCACGACCTGGTGCTCGTCGCGCGCAGCGAGGAGCGGCTGCAGCGCCTCGCGGCACAGCTCGAGGCCGCGGCGGGGGTGCGCGCCGAGGTGCTCGTGGCGGACCTCGCCGACCGCGACGGCACCGAGCGTGTCGCGGACCGGCTGCGGGACGCCACGCGGCCGGTCGGCCTGCTGGTCAACAACGCCGGGCTGGGCCTGAACCAGCGGTTCGTCGGCGGCGACCTGGCGGCCGAGGAGCGCGCGCTGGACCTCATGGTCCGCACCCCGCTGGTGCTCTCGCACGCCGCCGCGGGTGCGATGGTCGAGCGCGGTCGCGGCGCGATCCTCAACGTCGCGTCCATCGCGGCGCTGCTCGCGTCCGGGACGTACTCGGCGCACAAGGCGTGGGTGCGCACGTTCACCGAGGGCCTCGCGGTGGAGCTGCGGGGCACGGGCGTGACGGCCACGGCGCTGTGCCCGGGGTTCGTGCACACCGAGTTCCACGAGCGCGGCAGCATCGACGTGGCGTCCTACCCCGAGCTCGCGTGGCTCAACGCGGAGGACGTGGTGTCCACCGCGCTCGCGGACGTGCGCCGCGGTGCCGTGATCTCGACGCCGAGCCTGCGGTACCGGACGGTCGCCGCGGTCGCGCGCCTCGCACCGCGCAGCGCGGTGCGCGCGGTCGGCCGCTACCGCAAGGCGCTCGAGCACCCGGACGCTCCGGCCTGACGACGAGACGGCCCGTCCGTCCGGGAGGCCGGCGGGTAACCTCGGGTGCCGTGACCGACGACGCCCTCGCCGCAGCCCCGCGCGACCAGCTGCTCCAGCTCATCCGTGACCTCGCCGTGGTGCACGGCAAGGTCACGCTCTCGAGCGGCCGCGAGGCCGACTACTACGTGGACCTGCGCCGCGTCACGCTGCACCACCGCGCCGCACCGCTGATCGGCCACCTCATGCTGGACCTGCTCGAGGAGGTCGGGCTCGGCACCGCGGAGGTCGACGCCGTGGGTGGCCTGACGCTGGGTGCGGACCCGGTGGCCACGTCGGTGCTGCACGCGGCCGCGAGCCGCGGCCAGGACGTCGACGCGTTCGTCGTCCGCAAGGAGGGCAAGGCGCACGGCCTGCAGCGCCGCATCGAGGGCCCGGACGTCGGGGGCCGTCGCGTCGTCGTCCTCGAGGACACCTCGACCACGGGCGGCTCGGCGATCACCGCGATCGAGGCCGCGCGTGAGGCGGGTGCGGAGGTCGTCGGCGTCGCGGTCATCGTCGACCGCAGCACCGGAGCGCGCGAGAAGATCGAGGCGCTCGGCGTGCCGTACCACTTCCTGTTCGGCCTCGAGGACCTCGGCCTGGCCTGAGCGGCCCGCGCGTCACGCGACCGCGAGCAGCACGGCCGCGGTCACGACGACGGTCGCGGCCACCTCCCCGAGGCCGATCGCCTTCGCCGACGGCCACGGCCGGCGTCGCGGCACGACGACGGCGCGCACCAGCAGACCGGCGGCGACGACGGCGAGCGCGACCGTGCCTGCTTGTGGCGCCGCGACGGTGACGACGAGCGCGGCCACCAGCACCGCGGCGTGGTAGCCGATCGACACCGCCAGGACCCGGCGGTCGCCCCGCTCGCGCAGCAGCGTCTTGACGTACGGCACGGTGCCCAGGAAGTAGCCGGCGAGCGCGGCGGTCGCCGCCCACGCCGCGGGGTCGCCCGCGCCGGGCGGGACCCAGGTGTCGAGCACGGGACCGCGCGCGTGCGGCGTGCCGTGCGTGCCGAGCCCCGCGGCGACCACCGTCATGAGCATCGCGGCGCCGACCGTCACGGCGTCGTTCAGCCAGGACCGGTCCGCGCGCCGGTGCGCGCACAGCAGACTGACCGCCAGGAGGCCCCCGAACACGGGGGCCCACCGCAGGAGCGCGGGCGCCTGGGCCACCAGCACCAGACCCGGCCAGAGCGCGCTCAGCCCGTACGCGCGCACCGGTGGCCACCAGCGAGGTCGTCGCGAGGCCTTGAGCCACAGCGCGCACGCCTGGAACGCGAGGTAGGCCAGCAGCCACACCCCGAGCAGCAGCCCGTGCCGCCACGTCACGCCGCTCACCACCGCACCGACCACCACGGGCACGACGAGCATCGCCCACGCGCCGTGCTCGCGCGGCACCCAGCCGGGCCCCGGCCGGCGACGGCGGGTGGCGCCGGAGGCGGTCGTACGGGCGGGGGAGCCGGAGGCGGTCACCCCGCGAGGATCGCCGCGCGAGGCGACGCGCGACCCGGGACGAAGGTCCCGGTCAGTGGATGCGGTCCACCAGGTCGGCCACCGAGTCGAGGATCTCGCCCGGGCGGAACGGGAAGCGCTCGACCTCCTCGCGCCGGGTGGAGCCGGTGAGCACCAGGAACGTCCGCAGCCCCGCCTCGATGCCCGCGACCACGTCGGTGTCCATGCGGTCGCCCACCATCGCGGTGTGCTCGGAGTGCGCGTCGATCCGGTTGAGCGCGGACCGGATCATCATGGGGTTGGGCTTGCCGACGAAGTACGGCTGGCGCCCGGTCGCGGTCTGGATCATCGCCGCCACCGCACCGGTCGCGGGCAGGTCCCCGTCCACCGACGGGCCGGTGACGTCGGGGTTCGTCGCGATGAAGCGGGCGCCGCCCTGGATGAGCCGCACGGCCCGCGTGAGCGCCTCGAACGAGTACGTCCGCGTCTCGCCGAGCACCACGAAGTCGGGGTCGGTCTCGGTGAGCGTGTAGCCGACCTCGTCGAGCGCGGTCGTCAGCCCGGCCTCGCCGATGACGTAGGCGGACCCGTGCGGCATCTGGTCGGCGAGGAACTGCGCGGTCGCGAGCGCGGACGTCCAGATCGCGCCCGAGGGCAGGTCGATGCCCGCCGACGCGAGCCGCGCGCGCAGGTCCGACGGCGTGAAGATCGAGTTGTTCGTCAGCACCAGGAACGGGCGTCCGGCGTCACGCAGCGCGCGGACGAACTGCGCCGCACCGGGCACCGCGATGCCCTCGTGCACCAGCACGCCGTCCATGTCGGTCAGCCACGCGCGGATCTCCCGCGTCACTCGAAGGCCTTCCGCTCGACGGCGGCGCGCTCCTCCGGCTCGTCGTACCGCGGGTCGCGCGGCTCCTCGTCGGACTCGCCGCGGCGGCGGCGCAGCCAGCCCTTGCCGAGCTCGACGCCGATCGGGATCACCGAGATCAGCACGACGCCCACGAGCAGCAGCTCGATGTTGTCCTTGACGAACGTGATGTTGCCCAGCGCGAAGCCCAGCAGCGTCACGCCGACCGCCCACAGGAGCGCACCGATCGCGTTGAACGTGACGAAGTGCCGGTAGCGCATGTTCCCCACGCCGGCCGCGACGGGGGCGTACGTGCGCACGATCGGCACGAACCGCGCGACGATGATCGTGCGGCCGCCGTAGCGGTCGAAGTAGGCGTACGTCTGGTCGACGTAGCGCTTCTTGAAGAACCGCGAGTCGGGCTTGTTGAAGATCCGGGGCCCCGCCTTGCGGCCGATGAGGAAGCCCGTCTGGTCGCCCAGGAACGCGGCGGCGAACAGGATGACGCACAGCCACGCGATGTTGATGTCGAGCGTGCCCTGCGCGACCAGCGCCCCCGCGGTGAACAGCAGCGAGTCGCCGGGCAGGATGGGGAACAGCAGGCCGGTCTCGATGAAGATGACGACCGCGATGCCCAGCAGCGCGGCTGTGCCGAACGACGCGATCAGGTGGTCGGGGTCCAGGAAGTCCGGCCCGAGCGCGGGCATCGAGGCGGCCGCCAGCGCGGTCGTCGTGAGCATGGGCGCCAGCCTACGGGGCCGACCGTGGGGCGCCTGTGACCTCGCTGTGCGTGACCTGTGCACGCGCAGGCGGACACCGCCGTCGCTACGGTGGGGGCCGTGGAGGAGTCCGAGGTCGGGGTCCCTCCGTGGCCAGGGGGTCCGGAGGCATGGCCCGACGACCCGCGCTACGACCCCGAGCTGCTCGCGCACGGCGACCGCCGCAACGTCGCGGACCGGTACCGGTACTGGTCGCTCGAGGCGGTCGTCGCCGACCTCGACACGCGCCGGCACGGGTTCCACGTCGCGATCGAGAACTGGCAGCACGACCTCAACATCGGGTCCGTGGTGCGCACCGCCAACGCGTTCCTGGCGTGCGAGGTGCACATCGTCGGGCGCCGCCGCTGGAACCGTCGTGGCGCGATGGTCACCGACCGCTACCAGCACGTGCGGCACCACCCGGACGTCGCCGACCTGATCGCGTGGGCGAACTCCGAGGACCTGCCGGTGCTCGGCGTGGACAACCTGCCGGGCTCGGTGCCGCTCGAGGGATACGCGCTGCCGCGCGCGTGCGTGCTGCTGTTCGGGCAGGAGTCCGTGGGCCTGTCCGACGAGGCGCGCGCCGCGGCCGTCGACGTGCTGCACATCGCGCAGTTCGGCTCCACCCGGTCCATCAACGCGGGTGCCGCGGCCGCGATCGCGATGCACGCGTGGATCACGCAGCACGCAGCCCTGGAGCCGGTCCCATGGGAAGGACGTCCCGGACGCGAATTCCCCGGGTAGTGGCAAACTCAGGACCGACACCACCCCCATCCAGCCACAGGAGTTGTGAGCGCATGGCCATCGCCACCCCCGAGGTGTACGCCGAGATGATCGACCGCGCCAAGGCAGGCAAGTTCGCCTACCCGGCCGTCAACATCACGTCGTCGCAGACCGTCACCGCCGCCATCCAGGGCTTCGCGGAGGCCGAGTCGGACGGCATCATCCAGGTGTCCGTCGGCGGCGCGGAGTACGCGTCCGGCTCGACGATCAAGAACCGCGTCGCCGGTTCGCTCGCGCTGGCCGCGTACGCGACCGAGGTCGCGAAGCACTACGGCGTGACCATCGCGCTGCACACCGACCACTGCGTCAAGAAGAACCTGGACTCCTGGGTCAAGCCGCTCCTGGCGCTCGAGGCCGAGCAGGTCAAGCGGGGCGAGAACCCCACGTTCCAGTCGCACATGTTCGACGGCTCGGACATCCCGCTCGACGAGAACCTCGTCGTCGCCGCCGAGCTGCTCGAGCTCTCGCAGGCCGCGCGCACCATCCTCGAGATCGAGGTCGGCGTCGTCGGTGGCGAGGAGGACGGCCACGAGGCCGAGATCAACGAGAAGCTCTACACCACCGCCGAGGACGGCCTGGCCACCGTGCGTGCGCTCGGCACGGGCGAGAAGGGCCGCTACCTGACGGCCCTCACGTTCGGCAACGTGCACGGCGTGTACAAGCCGGGTGCGGTCAAGCTGCGCCCCGCGATCCTCGCGGACATCCAGAAGGCCGTCGGCGCCGAGGTCGGCAAGGACTCGCCGTTCGACCTGGTCTTCCACGGTGGGTCCGGCTCGACGGCCGAGGAGATCGCCGAGGCGGTCGACAACGGCGTCATCAAGATGAACATCGACACCGACACGCAGTACGCGTTCACGCGCCCCGTGGTCGGCCACATGTTCAGCAACTACGACGGCGTGCTGAAGATCGACGGCGAGGTGGGCAACAAGAAGGCCTACGACCCGCGCGCCTGGGGCAAGCTGGCCGAGGCCGGCATGGCCGCCCGCATCGTCGAGGCGTGCCAGCAGCTGCGTTCGGCCGGCCAGAAGATCGGCTGATAGAGGCACTCGCGCCTGATGTGACGAGCGCGCGGTCCCCGTCGGGGGCCGCGCGCTCGTGCGTTCCGGTGTGCTGGCGTCAGGCGACGCCGCCCGGCTCGGGTGCCACGGGCTGGAACGCGCGCTCGTCGGACTCCTCGACGACGTCCAGCAGCTCGCCGATGCGCGTGACCTCCAGCAGGAACCGCACGGTGGGCGGCACGCGCAGGAGCCGGACGCGGTGCTGCGAACGGATCGACAGCCGGGCGAGGAACGCGACGCCCGACGAGTCCATGAACGTGACGTGGTGCGCGTCCACCTCGATCGGCAGGCCCATGCTCTCGGCCTCCGCCGTGGCCTCCTGCAGCTCGGGCCCGAGGTCCGCGTCGACCTCGCCCGACAGGACGATCCGGGTGGCGTCCGCGCCGACGATCACCGCGACAGCGCCGGGCTCGCCCTCGCCGGGCAGCACCTCACGGGTGGGCTGAACAGGCTGGTCGCCGGTGGGGCTGTTACCGTCGCGCACGATGCTCCTTCCAGGAGTTGGCGCTGCTGGAGTCGGTGGTGCGCCTGCTCGGCACGCTAGACGATCGGAGGTGGTGGTGGTCAACACCCCGGGCGCGTCGAATGCGCCCGTGCCGCCGACCGACGCCCTCGTCGGACGTGCCGAACCCGCCGCCGAGCCGCCGCCCGACCTGCTGCTCGCCGCGCTGCGCGAGGTCGCCGTCCCGCTGGCGCTGCTCGACGACCACGGCACGCTGGTGTGGGCGAACCGGGAGTTCGAGGCGTCCACGGGCTACGACGCCGCGGAGGCACGCGCGCACCAGCGCGAGCTGCTGCCCGAACGGTTCCGGCGCCACCACGAGACCGCCGCGGCGCGCGCGGCGATGCAGGCGGACCGCGCCACGTCGGTGACGCTCACGCTGCGCCGCGCGGACGACAGCCTGTTCGAGTGCCGGCTCCACGTCTCGCCCGTGCGCGGGTCGGACGGTGTGCGGCACTGGGTCGCCGCGTTCCAGGACCTGACCGAGCAGATCTCGCACGACGCCGAGCAGGCGGCCCTGGTCGAGGCCGAGCGGCGCGAACGTCGCAGCCTCGGCATCATCGCGCAGGTCTCCGACCTGCTCATGGACGTCACCGACCGGTCCACGCCGCTGCACGAGATCGCGGGCCTGCTGCACCGCACGGTCGTCGGGTGGGCCGCGTTCTACGTCAACGACGGCGGGTTGCGGCCCGCGGACGCCGTGAGCGACCACCGGCCGCCCTCGGGCCGCGGCAACCGGCACGGCGAGGCCCGGCGCCCCGACGGCGGCGACGAGACGCGGGACACGTCCGACGAGGTGCAGGCGCTGCTGGACGGCGAGAAGGACCGCCCGGTGGACCTCGACCTCGAGGGCTCCTACGTGCGCGGGTCCGCGTCGCACTGGCTCGCCGAGCAGGCACGCCGCGAGCTCGGCACGCGTGCGGTCGACGGGCCCGTCGTCGTGTTCCCCGTCCCCGGGCGCCGGCGCGTGATCGGGGTGCTCGTCGTGGACGGCCGGCACGGGGGAGGCCTGGCCGGGCTCGAGCCGTCGACCCGCACCGTGGTCGAGCTCACGGCACGCCGGGTCGGCCTCACGCTGGACAACGCGCGTCTGTACGACCGCGAGCACCGGCTGGCCGAGACGCTCCAGCGCGCGATGCTCCCGCAGCAGGCGGAGGTCGACGGCCTCGACGTGTGGACGTACTACGCCCCCAACTCCGAGAACGTTCAGGTGGGCGGCGACTGGTACGACGTGCTGCAGATCGAGCCCGACGTCGTCGGCGTCGTCATCGGCGACGTGGTGGGGCACGACGTCGAGGCGGCGGCCGCCATGGGTCAGCTGCGCTCCGTGGTGCGGTCCTACGCGTACGACGTCACGACGCCCGGCCCGGTGCTCGAGCGCGTCGACCAGCTGGTCGCGGGCATGCGCATCCCGCGGTCGGCCGGGCTGGTGCTGTCGACGCTGCGGCGCGGCGCGGACGGGTGGGTGCTCGAGTACTCGCGTGCGGGGCACCTGCCCGCGCTGCACTCCCGCGCGGGCCGCGTCGAGCAGCTCACCGGCGCGGGCGGGCCGCTGATCGGGTTCGGCGGTGGCACGCGGGAGACCGCGACGCTCGTGCTCGCGCCCGGTGACGTGCTCGTGTACTACACGGACGGGCTCATCGAGCGCCGCGACCGGGACCTGCGCGAGGGCCTCGCGGCGCTCGAGGCCGTGGTGCAGGCGGTCACGGCGCGCGACTCCGCCGGCATCGGCGAGGAGCTGTTGTCGCGGCTCGCGGACCACCCCGAGGACGACGTCGCGGTCGTGGTCGTGCGCGTGCCCGACCCCGCGGACGCCGCCGAGCGCAGCCGCAGCCCACGTCGTCGGCGCTGGTCGCTGCCCAGCGAGCCCGCGTCGGTGGGGCGCGCGCGGCACGCGGTGGCCCGCACGTGCCACGCGTGGGAGATGCCCGACGCGTCGAACGCCGAGCTCGTGGTGTCCGAGCTCGTCGCGAATGCGGTGCTGCACGGGTACGGCCACGTCTCGCTGCAGCTGTACGACACGGGCGACGGGCTGCGCATCGAGGTCGAGGACGGCAACCCCGCGCCGCCCGTGAGCACCGACGGCCACCCCGGGCGCGTCGGCGGGTTCGGCATGCAGATCGTCGAGCGGCTCGCCGACTGGGGCTGGCGGCAGTCGAGCCGCGGCAAGGTCGTGTGGGCGAAGGTGCGCCCGGGCGCGCTGCCGGCGTCCGCCCGCTGACCGCGGGCGACGTGCCTACCGGCCGAGTCTCCGCGGGCTCAGGTGGTGGCGGGTGCCGTGAAGTCGGTCACCGGGACCGCGTCGTCGCACGAGTGGTCCTGGTCGATCCGGAACAGCTCGAGCGCGCCGCAGATCTCCAGCACGAACAGGTCCCGCGGGTCGGCGCCGCGCAGCACGGCGGCACCGCCGCGCTTGCGCGCCGAGTCGGCCAGCGCGATGAGGAACGCGGCGCCGGTGGAGTCCATGAACGTCACCTTGCACATGTCGATCACGACGAGCTGGCGCCGCAGGCCGACCACGCGCGCGGCGACCTCGGGGAACTGGTCCCGCTCGGCGAGGTCGAGGTCGCCGGAGATCACGAGCGTGGTGCTCGTCGGCGATGTGGAGATCTCGATCATGTCCGCTCCTCGTGCCGGCACCGGGAGGCACGGCGCGGTCGACTGTAGTTCGGCTCCCGTGGTCGCGCATCCGCAGACGCACCCGACCCGGACACGTGTCCGGTTCCTCCGGACCTCCCCGGTGCGCCGACTGCACCCGCCGCACGCGCCGGGCACACTGGGCGCATGAGCCACGAGAACCTGCTGGGCGGCCCCGCGCCGACGCTGCTCCCCGACGACGCGGCCGACGCGGAGGCGCGTGCGGCGCTGGCCGACGGCTCGTCGGTGCGGGACGCCGCGCGTGTGGCGCCCGCGGCGTCGCTGGTGTGGGCGCTGCTCGCCGAGGAGGCGCTGCGGGACACGGGCGACCCCGTGGCCGCGTACGCCTACGCGCGGACCGGCTACCACCGCGGGCTCGACGCGCTGCGGCGCGCGGGCTGGCGCGGGCAGGGTCCGGTGCCCGCCGCGCACGTGCCGAACCAGGGCTTCCTGCGTGCGCTGCTCGCGCTCGCGGAGGCGGCCGAGGCGATCGGGGAGGACCCGGAGGCGGAGCGCTGCCTGCAGCTCCTGGCCGACTCGGGC
Organism: Cellulomonas gilvus ATCC 13127; assembly: GCF_000218545.1. Taxonomy (NCBI): domain Bacteria; kingdom Bacillati; phylum Actinomycetota; class Actinomycetes; order Micrococcales; family Cellulomonadaceae; genus Cellulomonas; species Cellulomonas gilvus. Next base: position 3,059,177 of record NC_015671.1, on the reverse strand, counting down.
ACGTCGGCCGAGGAGGTCGCCGCGCTCCGGTGAGCCGCGCGGCGCGGTCGTGCGCGCTGGACCGGCCATGACCGTTCCTTGACCCTCGGGTACCCTCTCGGAGGTACCGGGTCCTGCCGGCCGGTGCCTGCTCGGCCGCCGCGCGGCCGGGACGCCTCGTCAGGCAGGCGTGGGAGTGGTGATCAGATGCCCGCCGTGGTGGTGCTCGGAGTCCAGTGGGGCGACGAGGGCAAGGGCAAGGCGACCGACCAGCTCGGTTCGCGCATCGACTACGTCGTGAAGTTCAACGGCGGCAACAACGCCGGCCACACGGTCGTCGTCGGTGGCGAGAAGTACGCGCTGCACCTGCTGCCCTCCGGGATCCTGTCGCCCGGCGTCGTACCTGTCATCGGCAACGGCGTCGTGATCGACATCGAGGTCCTGTTCCGGGAGATCGACGCGCTCGAGGGGCGCGGCGTGGACACCTCGCGCCTGCTCGTCTCGTCGGCCGCGCACGTGATCGCGCCCTACAACCGCACGCTCGACAAGGTCACCGAGCGCTTCCTCGGCAAGCGCCGGATCGGCACCACCGGCCGCGGGATCGGCCCCGCGTACGCGGACAAGATCAACCGCGTCGGCATCCGCGTGCAGGACCTGTTCGACGAGAACATCCTGCGGCAGAAGGTCGAGGGTGCGCTCGACCAGAAGAACCACCTGCTGGTGAAGGTCTACAACCGCCGTGCGATCACGGTCGACGAGACGCTCGAGGACCTGCTGCGCTTCGCCGAGCGGCTGCGCCCGTTCGTCGCGGACACGCCGCTCGAGCTCAACCGCGCGCTCGACGCGGGCAAGACGCTCGTCTTCGAGGCGGGTCAGGCGACCATGCTCGACGTCGACCACGGCACGTACCCGTTCGTCACGTCGTCGTCGGCCACCGCGGGCGGCGCCTGCACGGGTTCGGGCGTGGGCCCCACGCGCATCGACCGCGTGGTCGGCGTCGCCAAGGCCTACACGACGCGCGTGGGCGAGGGTCCGTTCCCCACCGAGCTGCTCGACGACGACGGCGAGTGGCTGAGGCAGACGGGTGGTGAGTTCGGCACGACGACCGGCCGACCGCGCCGCACGGGCTGGTACGACTCGGTGGTCTCGCGGTACGCGTCGCGCGTCAACGGGCTGACGGACATCGTCCTGACCAAGCTCGACGTGCTCACCGGCCGGGACCGCATCCCCGTGTGCGTGGCGTACGACGTCGACGGGCAGCGGTTCGAGGAGATGCCGTTCGACCAGAGCGACTTCCACCACGCGAAGCCCGTGTACGAGTACCTGGACGGCTGGACGCAGGACATCACGGACGCGCGGGACTTCGACGACCTGCCCGCGGCCGCGCAGCGCTACCTGCTGCGGCTCGAGGAGATCTCCGGCACGCGGATCAGCGCGATCGGCGTGGGCCCGGGCCGTGAGGCGACGATCATCCGGCACGACCTGCTCGACTGAGCCCGCACGCCGCGGCCCGCCCGCGCACCCTCGTCGCGACGGGTGCGCAGGCGGGCCGTCTCCTCCGGCAGGTCACGCGAGCTCGGCGGTGCCGTCAGGCTCGGCGGCCGCGACGGTCGCGCGGCTCACGGTGAGCAGGGGGTAGGCCGCGGCGGCCGCCGCGACCACGGTCGAGCCGACGAGCACGGCGGCGATCCCGGCGTGCTCCGCGACCACGCCGCCGAGCAGCGCGCCCACAGGCATGAGCCCGAACGCGATGGTGCGTCCCGCGCCCGACGTGCGGCCCAGCAGCGCGCGCGGCACGATCCGCTGCCGCAGCGACTGCGAGATCGTGTTGCCGATCGTGTTGGTGAACCCGATGAGGAGCACCGCCGCGCCGAGCGCGGGCACGGTGGGCCAGAGCACGGGGACCAGGAGCAGCGGCACGGCCGCGAACCAGCACGCGTACATCACACCCAGCTCGGGCAGGCGCGCGACCAGCCGCTCCGTGACCAGCGAGCCGGCGACGGCCCCCACGGCGAGCACCGCGGTGACGAGCGGGAAGTGGGCGGGCTGCATCTCCATGCGCGAGCCCGGACCCACCACCCACAGCACGAACACCGCGAAGTACGCCGTGCTCGCCATGTTCATGAGCCCTCCGCCGATGACGAACGGCCGCAGCACGGGGTGGTGCACCACGTACCGGATCCCCTCGCGCACGTCCGCGACGGCGGCGGTCTTCTCGGTGCGTCCCGCGCGGTAGCGCCCGGGTACGCCGCGCAGGAGCACGAGGACGGCGACGACGGCCATCGCCGCGGGGACGCCGAACACCCAGCCGGTGCCCAGCGCGAGCATGACGCCGGCGAGCGGGCTGCCGACGAACGTGTTGGTCACCTGCTGCACCGCGAGGACGCGGCCGTTGGCCGCCTGCAACCTGCTGCGCGGGACCAGGTCGGGCACCAGCGAGGTCTGGGCGAGGTCCGCGAACACCTCGGTCACGCCGTAGGCGAGCACGAGCAGGACGAGCGAGGGCATGGTCAGCGCGTCGGTGAGCGCGAGCCACGTGCCCGCGGCGAGCAGCACCGCGCGTGCGATCAGCGCGACCACCTGGGTGGTCCGACGGTCGGTGCGGTCGACGACGACCCCGCCCACCAGCCCGAGCACGAGCCAGGGCAGCCACGTCGCGGCCGCGAGCAGCGCGATCTGGCCGGGGGAGCGGGTGAGGGTCAGCGCCACGAGCGGGGCCCCCATCTGCACGATGCCGTCACCGAGGTTCGCGAGCCCGGTGGTGGCCAGCAGCGCGTGGAACCGCCGACCGAGCGCGGCCTGCTCCGGGGCTCCTGCGACCGGCGTGTCCTGCTCGGCGCGTGCGGTGGTGGTCATGGCTGCTCCCGTTACGCTCGTCGAAGTGCAGAGAGTTCGATGCAGAGACTGTGGTGCATAGAAATCTCTGCAAAGGAACGAATGCAAAGGTATCTCTGCACATGGCTCGGCACAACCCCCCTGCCGTCGGCGTGCCCGACGAGCCCCCTGACGACGCCCCTGACGACGCATCCGGCGCGGCTCCTGCCGAGCAGACGTTCCCGCTCGACCGGCGCACGCTGACGCCCGAGGCGCTCAAGGCGTTCGCCCACCCGCTGCGGATCGCGATGTACCGGGACCTGTCGGCGCACGGGCGCGCGACCGCGAGCCAGATCGCCCGGCGGCTGGGGGAGAGCACGGGGCAGACGAGCTACCACCTGCGCCAGCTCGAGCGGCACGGCTTCATCGAGGACGACCCGGACGCCCCGACGGGCGGACGCGAGCGGTGGTGGCGGCCCGTGGGCTTCACGATGGAGCGACGTGACGTCACCGACCCCGCGTCGCGGCTCGCCGCAGGGATCGCGCTGCGCGCCGTGGTGCAGGAGCGCGCCGAGATGCTGCAGCGGTGGTTCGACTCGTTCGACTCGTTCGACGAGCTGGACCTGTGGAGCGAGTCGGCGATGCACGTCTCCTCGACCAGCGACCTCACGCCCGACGAGAGCCGCGCCCTGACCCAGGAGCTCGCCGCGGTGCTGGACCGGCACACCGAGGCCGCCAAGCAGCGCAAGCGTGCGGGCGAGACCGAGGGGCGACGACGCGTGCGGGCGTTCCTCGACGTGTTCCCGCTGCCGCTCGACGACTGAGCGTGGACCACACCGTGCCGCGCGGTGGTGCGCCGGTACGCTCGCGGCCGTGAAGATCCTCGTCGTCGGCACCGGCGCCCGTGAGCACGCGATCGTCCGGGCGCTTCGCCTGGACCCGTCCGTCACCGAGGTGCACGCCGCACCCGGGAACCCCGGCATCGGCGAGCTCGCCACGCTGCACGCGGTCGACCAGCTCGACGGCGCGGCGGTCGCCGGCCTGGCGCGGGAGCTCGGCGTCGAGCTCGTCGTCGTCGGCCCGGAGGCGCCGCTCGTCGCGGGTGTCGCGGACGCGGTGCGCGCGGTCGGCATCCCGGTGTTCGGGCCGTCCGGGCAGGCCGCGCGGCTCGAGGGCTCCAAGGCGTTCGCCAAGGACGTCATGGCCGAGGCAGGCGTCCCCACCGCCGCGCCCCGCCTGGTGACGTCGGAGGACCGGATCGACGACGCGCTCGACGCGTTCGGCGCGCCGTACGTCGTCAAGGAGGACGGCCTCGCGGCAGGCAAGGGCGTCGTCGTGACCGACGACCGTCCGACCGCGTACGAGCACGCGCGCGCCTGCCTCGCGAAGGAGGGCGGCGCGGTCGTCGTCGAGGAGTACCTCGACGGGCCCGAGGTCTCGCTGTTCGTGCTGAGCGACGGCACCGACGTGGTCCCGCTGGTCCCCGCGCAGGACTTCAAGCGCGCGCACGACGGCGACGCGGGTCCGAACACGGGCGGCATGGGTGCGTACTCACCGCTGCCCTGGGCGCCCGCGGACCTGGTCGAGGAGGTCCTGGAGACCGTCGCCCGGCCGACCGTCGCGGCGATGGCCCGACGCGGCACGCCGTTCGTCGGGGTCCTCTACTGCGGGCTCGCGCTCACGTCCCGCGGCGTGCGCGTCGTCGAGTTCAACGCACGCTTCGGCGACCCCGAGACGCAGGTCGTGCTCGCGCGACTGCGCACCCCGCTCGCCGGGGTGCTGCTCGCCGCTGCCACCGGGGGCCTGGGTGCGCTCGCGCCGCTCGAGTGGTCCGACGACGCCGCGGTCACCGTGGTGGTCGCGTCCGCCGGGTACCCCGTGGACACGCGGGTGGGCGACCCGATCGGGGGTCTGGCCGCCGCGGCTGCGGAGCCCGGCGTGCACGTCCTGCACGCCGGTACGGCCGACGACGGCGGCGTGCTGGTCAGCGCTGGTGGCCGTGTGCTGTCGGTCGTCGGGGTCGGGCCTGACCTGTCCGCGGCGCGCGCCGCCGCGTACGCGGGCGTCGGCCACGTCGCGCTGCCCGGGTCGCACCACCGCACCGACATCGCCCTGCGCGCGGCGCAGCACTAGGCCGGACGAGTCCTTCGCGCGGCGCGCGGTCAAGGAACGGCCAGACCGTGCCGATCTGCCGCGTGACCTGCGACGACGAACACGCGTCGGACGACGCGACGACGAGGAGCCCGCATGCGCTACAACCCGCCGCCGAACTGGCCGGCCGCACCCGAGGGCTGGCAGCCGCCGCCGGACTGGCAGCCGGACCCCTCCTGGCCCGAGCCGCCTCCCGGGTGGCAGCTGTGGGTGGAGGGTGACGCACCGAGCCCGCAGCAGGACCACCGCAAGGGCATGCTCGTGACGTTCTGGATCGGCATCGCCCTGTTCCTGGCCGGCGCGATCAGCACGATCGTCGCGAGCGGGTCGGGCGGTGGCGTCGTGTGGTGGGGCGGCATGATCTTCGGCGCCGTGCTGCTGTTCCGCGCCGGGGGCATCTACCGCGCGTCGCGCGGCGCTGGTGCGCCCGCCCTGAGCAAGCCCGGTCTGGGCGTCGCCGCTGTGGCCGTCGTCGCGGCGCTGGTGGTCGGCGGCGTCGCGGTCGCGAAGTACGTCGAGGCCGAGAATCTCACCGCCTCGGTCGGCTCGTGCTGGAAGTCGGGCGACGGCGACGAGACGATCCTGGTGCCCTGCTCCGGTTCGCACGAGTACCGCGCCACGGCGGTCGTCACGAACGAGGCCGAGTGCCCCGCGACGACCTACGGCTCGATCGCGCACGAGGGCAAGATCCTCTGCGTCGAGGAGGACTGACCCGTCGGCGTCTCACCCCGCCGCCCCGCCGCTGGCGGGCGGCGGGTGAGACGTGGCGTGACCCGGCGGGGCTCGCGGGGGAGACTGTGCGCGTGACTCTCGACGCCACGGACGCCCCGACCGCGACGCTGCCCGGCTGGGCGCACACGTACTCCGGGAAGGTCCGGGACCTGTACACCCCGGACGCCTCCGCGCAGGGCGACGCGATCCGCGAGGCGCACGGCGACGTCGTGCTCGTCGTCGCGAGCGACCGCGTCTCCGCGTACGACCACGTGCTCTCCCCGGGCATCCCCGACAAGGGTGTGGTGCTCACGCAGCTGTCGCTGTGGTGGTTCGAGCAGCTCGCGGACCTGGTGCCGAGCCACGTGGTCTCCACGGACGTGCCGGCCGCCGTCGCGGGGCGCGCCATGATCTGCCGCCGCCTGCAGATGTTCCCCGTCGAGTGCGTCGCGCGCGGGTACCTGACGGGTTCGGGCCTCGCGGAGTACCGCGCATCCGGTCAGGTCACGGGCATCGCGCTGCCGCCGGGGCTGGTGGACGGGTCGCGGCTGCCGGAGCCGATCTTCACGCCCGCGACCAAGGCCGAGCTGGGCGAGCACGACGAGAACGTCCCGTTCGAGGTGGTCGCGCAGACCGTCGGCGGCCAGGCTGCGGTGACGCTGCGCGATCTGACCCTCGCGGTGTACGCGCGGGCGGAGGCCGTCGCACGCGAGCGCGGCGTGATCCTGGCGGACACCAAGCTCGAGTTCGGCACCGACCCCGGCAGCGGTGCCGTCGTCCTCGGCGACGAGGTGCTGACGCCCGACTCGTCGCGGTTCTGGCCCGCGGACGCGTGGCAGCCCGGGCACCCTCAGCCGAGCTTCGACAAGCAGTACGTGCGCGACTGGCTGACGTCCGCCGCATCCGGCTGGGAGCGCGCCTCGGACGTGCCGCCGCCGCCGCTGCCCGCCGACGTGGTCGAGCGGACGCGGGCGCGCTACCTCGAGGCGTACGAGCGGCTCACCGGCGTGCCGCTGAGCGTCTGAGCCGGCACGCATGACGTCACTGGTGCTGCGGCGGGTGCGGCGCGCCGGCGTCGACGAGCCCGGTGACGTGCTGGTGCGTGACGGCCTGGTCCGTGCGCTCGCCCCGAGCCTCGCCGTACCCACCGGTGCCGAGGTCGTCGACTGCGCCGGGCGGTTCGTCATGCCCGGGCTCTGGGACCAGCACGTGCACGCCACGCAGTGGGCCATGAGCCGCCGTCGGCTCGACCTGTCGCGCGCCTCGTCGGCCGCCCAGGTCGTCGCGCTCGTCGCAGCCGCATTGCCGCATGCCCGGGCCGGGACGCCGCTCGTCGGGCACGGGTTCCGGGACGGGCTGTGGCCCGACGAGCCGCTCGTCGCGGACCTCGACGCCGTCGCGGGCGACGTGCCCGTGGTGCTCGTCTCGGGCGACCTGCACTGCGCGTGGGCCTCGACCGCGGGCCTGCGGTTCCTGGGCGCGCGCCCCGTGCCCGGCCTGCTGCGCGAGGGCGACTGGCTGCCGCTGCAGGGCGGGATCGACCGGTGGCCCGACGACGCCGTGGACGGCATGGTCGAGGACGCGCTGCTCGCCGCGGCGGCGCGGGGCGTCGTCGGCGTCGTCGACTTCGAGATCGCCGACAACCTCGCGGTGTGGCGGCGGCGCTCGGCGGCCGGCCGGGTGCCCGTGCGCGTGCGTGCCGGCGTCTGGCAGGCGTACCTGGACCGGGTCCTGCACGACGAGCTGCACACCGGCGACCACGTCCACGGCCTCGTCACGCAGGGCCCGCTCAAGATCATCGTCGACGGCTCGCTGAACACCCGGACGGCCTGGTGCGACGACCCGTACCCCGGGACCGCGGACCGCGGTGTGCTGTCCGTACCGGGCCCCACGCTCGAGCCGCTGCTCGCGCACGCGCACGCGCACGGCCTGCGCGCCGCGCTCCATGCCATCGGCGACGCCGCCGCACGCGTGGTGCTCGACGCGTTCGAGGTGACCGGGGCGCGCGGCTCGGTCGAGCACGCGCAGCTGCTGTCCGTCGCCGACGTCGCCCGGCTGGCCCGGCTCGGACTGGTCGCCAGCGTGCAGCCCGCACACCTGGTGGACGACCGTTCCGTCGCCGAGCAGCACTGGGCCGGGCGGACCGACCGCGCCTTCCCGTACGGCGCGCTGCACCGCGCCGGTGCGCGGCTCGCGCTCGGCTCCGACGCCCCCGTCGCACCGCTCGACCCGTGGCTCGCGATCGACGCCGCGGTGCATCGCGGCGCGCCCGGGGATGACGCATGGCACCCCGAGCAGGCGCTGCCCGCCGCGGTCGCGCTGGACGCGTCGTTGGACGGACAGCCGCGCGGGTTGCGGGTCGGGATGCCGGCGGACCTCGTCGTGCTCGACGACGACCCGGTGGCCGTCGCCGCCACGCCGGGTGCGCTGCGGTCGCTCGGCGTGAGCGGCACTCTCGTCGCCGGGGCGTGGGTGCACCGGGACCCCTCGCTCGGGTAAGCGTGGGGCACCGCCGGTGGGCCCGTGGGTGGTGGGGTTGTCCCCAGGGTCTGGTGCTCGTGTCCGTTTGACCCTAGAATCGTACACATGTTCGAATCGCGGGCGACAGTGGATAGCGGTGGCGCTCAAGCCGCCGCCACCCTCGTCGCGTCCCGCCCGCGCGTCGGTGGTGCGGCCCCGGCTGACGGCGCGCCTTGGCCGCGCGAGGACAGCGCGGGTGCGGACGCGCCGGCTGGCCGCCGGTCCCTGGCCCCGGCTGACGGTGGGCGGTCGGCGCGCGAAGTCGGCGCCGGTGCGGATGTGCTGGTGGAGCTTGAGGCGGTGGCGGCGCGTCTGGCGGGGTTGGTGTCGGTCGCTGATGGTGCGGCGGGTTGGGACGGGCGGGTGCGGGCGCGGGTGCTGCGGGTGCTGGACGGGTTGCCGGGTGTGGTGGAGGCGGTGCGTGCCCCGGTGCTGGTCGCCTCGCAGCGTGCGGCGGCAGCGGTGGCTGGGGGTGAGCGGGGGTTCGTGGATGTGCGGGCCCGGTTGACGGGTGCGTCGCGGTGGCAGGCGGCGGGTCAGGTCGCGGCGGCGGGGGCGTTGGCGGCGTTGCCGGTGGTGCGTGAGGCGGTCGCCGGCGGGGTCGTTCCGGTGGGGCATGTGCAGGTGCTGGCGCGGGCGTGGCAGGACGCGGGCGCGGGTCTGAGCGCGGCGTGGGGCACGACGGCGGGTCAGGAGAAGGTCGTCGAGCTCGCGCGGGGTGTCGATGCGCGGGAGTTCTCCCGGTCGTTGGCGGCGCTGGCGGCGCAGGACGACCCGGACGGGGTCGAGGACCGGCGCGAGGCGGCACGCCGTGCCCGGTTCCTGACGTTGTCGCACGCCCCGGACGGCACGTTCCTGCGGGGCCGGTTGGACCCGGTCGCCGGGCAGGTCCTGGCCCGCGCGCTGGAGGCCACCGGGCACCGTCCGGATGCGGACCGCACGGGTGATCAGGCCCGCGCCGACGCGCTGACCGCCCTGGCCCAGCACACCCTGACCGCAGGGCACCGCCCCAGTCGCGCGGTCGGGGCCGCAGCCGCCATCCCGGCGCCGACCGCGCCCGCCCCGGACGCGACCGATCCGGACCCGATCGCGGACCCCGACCTGCCCGACGGGACCCCGTCAGCCCCGGCCGCCCACATCACCCTGCTCGTGCCCGCCGAGACCTGGCACGCCGTGCGCACCACCCAACAGACCCGCAGGACGCGCGCTCGCGCGCAGCGACGCGCTGATGCCCGCGAGAGCAGGCCAGCCGGCGCGGACCTCACCTCCAGCAGCGCAGGAGCTGGTGTCCGCGACCACGATGACAGTGCTGCCGTGCCCTCCGCGGTCACCGATGACGGGACCACCATCACCGCGACCGAGCTCGCCGCCGCCCTGTGCGACTGCGCGATGACCCGCACCGTGATGAACGCCGCCGGCCTGCCCCTGGACGTCGGACGCACCCGACGCATGTTCACCCCCGCCCAACGCACCGCCGTGACCGCACGCGACCACCGCTGCGCCTGGAACGGCTGCTCCGTACCCGCACGCCACTGCCAGATCCACCACATCGCCTGGTGGCACCGCCACACCGGCACCACCGACCTGACCAACGCCGTCCTGCTCTGCACCTTCCACCACCACGAAGTCCACCGCCTCGACCTCGACATCGAACGCCTCCCACCAGCGACCGTCCCGGACCCGGTCGCGGCCTCGCCGCACCTCGACCTCGACGCCGACGCGCCGCCCGGACGGGGCCACGTCGCCAGCGACGAGCGACGCGGACCACCGGGGTGGGCAGCCCCGTCCCGCGCATCGCTCGGGAACCCGACCGTCCCCGTGCGTTACCTGTTCCGCGACCGACGCGGCACCCCCTACAACGCACCCGGCGACCCTCCGCCCGACTGACGGTGCCGCGTACCGGGCGGCGCACGCGCCGATCCCACCGCTCGAGCGGTGGCAGACGCGCGGGTGCTGCGCGGATCGTGGCCATGGGTCGGCGCGGGAGCTGCAACCGGCCGTCGCGGGCGATCAACGTGACCGGCTGGAGGCGCTCGCGCAGGGTGCACGCGGGGACGAGCTGGTCCGACGGCTGAGCTCGTCCGCCGTGCGCCGCCGGATCAGCGCTTCTCCGTGTCCGATCGGTGCGGGGCGCTCGCGCTGGGCGGGGGCGGGGTGGACGACTCTGAGAGCGAGCCCGGTCGGTGCGTGCGGTACTGCGCCCGCGCTGGGGTGCGTCCGATCGGCGGGCGGAGGGAGGGCCGGCGGTGGGCGGTCGGTAGACTCCCGACGACCCCGCCACCGTGCAACCAGGAGCAGACCTGTGGGACGAGTTGTCGTCGACGTCATGCCGAAGCCCGAGATCCTGGACCCGCAGGGCAAGGCGGTGGCCGCAGCGCTGGGCCGGCTGGGCTTCGGGCAGTTCGGCGCCGTGCGCCAGGGCAAGCGGTTCGAGCTCGAGGTCGAGGGTGAGGTCACCGAGGAGGTGATCGCGGCCGCCCGGGCCGCCGGTGAGCAGGTGCTGTCGAACCCGGTGATCGAGGACGTCGTCGCGGTCTACGCCGAGGAGCAGCAGGCGTGACCCGCATCGGCGTCGTCACGTTCCCCGGCACGCTCGACGACAGGGACGCCGCGCGGGCCGTGCGGCTCGCGGGGGGCGAGCCCGTCGCGCTGTGGCACGCCGACGCCGACCTGCACGGCGTCGACGCGGTGGTGCTGCCGGGCGGGTTCTCCTACGGCGACTACCTGCGTGCGGGCGCCATCAGCCGCTTCGCGCCGGTGATGAGCGAGATCGTCGACGGCGCGCACCGGGGCCTGCCGGTGCTCGGCATCTGCAACGGCTTCCAGGTGCTGACCGAGGCGCACCTGCTCCCCGGCTCGATGATCAAGAACGACCACCTGCACTTCGTGTGCCGCGAGCAGGTGCTCACGGTCGAGAACGCGGACACGGCGTGGACCCGCGACTACACAGCGGGTGAGCAGATCACCATCCCGCTGAAGAACCAGGACGGCCAGTACGTGGCCGACGAGCGCACCCTCGACGAGCTCGAGGGTGAGGGACGCGTCGTCTTCCGGTACACAGGCGGCAACCCGAACGGGTCGCGCCGCGACATCGCGGGCATCAGCAACGCACGCGGCAACGTGGTCGGCCTCATGCCGCACCCCGAGCATGCGGTCGAGGCCGGCTTCGGCCCGGACGGCGGCCAGGGTCCGCGCAGCGGCACGGACGGACTGCGCTTCTTCACGTCGGTGCTGCACTCGCTCGTCGGCTGAGCCGCGTGGTCGTCGTCGAGGTCGTCCCCTGGGAGGACGAGGCTGCGGTGCGCCTGCGCGTCGCGCAGCAGGCCGAGCTGCGCGACCGGTACGGCGACGACGACATCGGCCACGAGATGACCGGCGACCAGATCGTCGCGATGGTGGTGCTGCGCGAGCACGGCGAGCCGGTGGCCTGCGTGGCGCTGCGTGACGCATCGGAGGACCTCGGCCCCGGCGTCGGCGAAGTCAAGCGCCTCTACACCGACCCGGCCGCGCGCGGGCGCGGGTACTCGCGCCGCGTGATGCTCGAGCTCGAGCAGATCGCGCGCGGCCAGGGCTGGAACCGGCTGGTGCTCGAGACGGGGGTGCTGCAGCCCGAGGCGATCGGGCTCTACCTCACGCTGGGCTACCGCTCGATCCCGAACTACGGCGAGTACGTCGACGAGGCGTCGTCGCGGTGCTTCGCCAAGGACCTGACGAGCGGTGCGCCGCAGCGCGTGGCCGGCACCACCGCGCCCCGCCCACGGCCCGAGCTCGTGGAGGTGGGCTGGGACCACCCGGACGCGTTCGCGCTGCGCGTCGCCATGCGCGAGTTCAACGTGGGCCTGTACCCGGAGATGGTGGACCCGGACGAGCCGGACGGCGGGTTCGCGTCCGACGACGTGCGCCAGGGGGTCGGTGCGCTGACCACGTGGATCGCGCGGCTCGACGGTGAGCCGGTCGGGTGCCTGACCTTGCGGGCGCCGCGGCCCGGGTGCCCGGCGGGCTCGGCCGAGCTCAAGAAGCTGTTCGTCACCGATGCTGCGCGCGGAGCAGGGGTGGCGCGCGCGCTCCTGGGGGCCGCGGATGACGCCGCGCGCGACCGGGGCTTCACCTCGCTGGTCCTGTCCACCGGCATCCGGCAGCCCGAGGCCATCACGCTCTACCTGTCGGACGGCTACCGCCCGGTGCTCCCGTTCACGGACCCGGCGGGGGAGTTCCTGCTCCTGTGGTTCGCGAAGCCGCTGGTGGGCTGAACGTCTCACCGCGCACGACGGCGTCCGGGTCGCGATACTCGCTGACGTGAACACCACGCCTGCCACGGCTCCCGACGCCACGCCCGAGGCCACCGGCTCGTCCGGCCCGAGGTCCGCGCTCGTCGTCAACACGCACCGCGTCGAGGGGTCGGACGTGCTGCGTGCCCGGATCGAGCAGCGCCTCGCAGAGGCGGGGTGGCCGGCGCCGGCGTGGTTCGAGACCTCGGCCGAGGACCCGGGGGAGGGGCAGGCGCGGCAGGCGGTCGCGGACGGCGCCGAGGTGGTCATGGTGTGCGGCGGCGACGGGACGGTGCGGTCGGCGATCGACGGGCTCGTCGGCACGGACGCCGCCCTGGCCGTGCTGCCGGGCGGGACCGGCAACCTGCTCGCGGCCAACCTGGGGATCCCGGCCGACGTGGACGGCGCGCTCGACGTGGTGCTCGCGGGTGGCCGCCGAAGCATCGACGTCGGGGAGACCGAGGGCCAGACGTTCGCGATCATGGCCGGCATGGGCTTCGACGCGAAGGTCATGGACAGCGCGCCCACGGCGCTCAAGGCCAAGGCGGGTTGGCTCGCGTACGTGGTGAGCGCGGTCAAGCACGTCGCGGAGCGCGAGATGCACGTCCAGATCCGGATCGACGACCAGCCGCCGCTGACCCGGCACGCCCGCACGGTGCTGGTGGGCAACGTCGGCAAGCTCCAGGGCGGGCTGGTTCTGCTGCCGGACGCCGAGCCCGCGAACGGCCGCCTCGAGGTGGCGATCGTCGCGCCGCGGAACATCGGGCACTGGATCCAGCTCGTGGTCGGCGTGGCGCTGCGCCGCGAGCGTGTACCCCGGAGGGAGATCCTGCGCGGCACCCGCGTGCGTGTCCGCAGCGATCGTCCGCAGCCCCGCCAGATCGACGGCGACGTGATCGACGACGGCCGATCGCTGGACGTCCGGGTCCGCGCGGGCGCCCTGCACGTCTGCGCACCGGCTCAGCCGGAGGCCTGAGACCCCGCGCACCCGCTCGGACCCTCTCCCGGCAAGCGCACCCGCTCGGACCCGCTCCCGGCCCGCGCACCCGGCTCGGTCCGACGACGGCGGCGACCCGCGTCGCCCGCACCCAGGCGCGAGAGCGCGTCAGCTCGCGACGTATGCGGCCAGGTGCTCGCCGGTGAGAGTCGCACGGCTCGCGACCAGGTCCGCGGGCGTGCCCTGGAACACGACGCGACCGCCGTCGTGCCCCGCCCCCGGGCCGAGGTCGATGATCCAGTCCGCGTGCGCCATGACCGCCTGGTGGTGCTCGATCACCACGACGGACTTGCCCGAGTCGACCAGCCGGTCCAGCAGGCCGAGGAGCTGTTCGACGTCGGCGAGGTGCAGACCGGTCGTGGGCTCGTCGAGCACGTAGACGCCGCCCTTGTCGGCCATGTGCATCGCGAGCTTGAGGCGCTGGCGCTCACCACCGGACAGCGTGGTGAGCGGCTGCCCGAGGCTCAGGTAGCCCAGCCCGACGTCGCGCAGATGCGTGAGGATCCTGTGGGCCGCGGGCGTCCGGGCCTCACCCTCGCCGAAGTACGCCTCGGCCTCGGTCACGGGCATGGCGAGCACCTCGCTGATGTCCCGGCCGCCCAGTCGGTACTCGAGCACGGACGCCTGGAACCGCCTGCCCTCGCAGTCGTCGCACGTGGAGGTGACGGTCGCCATCGGGCCGAGGTCGGTGTAGATGACGCCCGCGCCGTTGCAGGTGGGGCAGGCCCCCTCGGAGTTGGCGCTGAACAGCGCGGGCTTGACGCCGTTGGCCTTGGCGAAGGCCTTGCGGATCGGGTCCAGCAGCCCGGTGTAGGTGGCGGGGTTGGACCGCCGCGAGCCGCGGATCGCGGTCTGGTCCACGGTGACCACATCCTCGCGCCCGGACAGCGAGCCGTGGATCAGCGAGCTCTTGCCCGAGCCGGCGACCCCGGTCACCACCACCAGCACGCCGAGCGGGACGTCGACGTCGACCTCCTGGAGGTTGTTGGTCGCGGCCCCGCGGATCTCGAGCGTCCCGGACGGCGAGCGGACGTGGTCCTTGAGTCGTGCGCGGTCGTCGAGGTGCCGGCCGGTGAGGGTCCCGCTGGAGCGCAGCTGGTCCACCGTGCCCTCGAACACCACCTCGCCCCCAGCGCTGCCGGCGCCGGGTCCCAGGTCGACCACGTGGTCCGCGATCGCGATCGCCTCGGGCTTGTGCTCGACCACGAGCACGGTGTTGCCCTTGTCGCGCAGCTGCAGCAGCAGCTCGTTCATGCGCTGGATGTCGTGCGGGTGCAGGCCGATCGTCGGCTCGTCGAACACGTACGTGACGTCCGTGAGCGACGACCCCAGGTGCCGGATCATCTTGGTGCGCTGCGCCTCGCCGCCGGACAGCGTGCCGGACGGCCGGTCGAGGCTCAGGTAGCCGAGCCCGATGTCCACGAACGAGTCCAGGGTCTCGCCCAGCGAGGTCAGCAGCGGTGCGACCGAGGGCTCGTCGAGCGAGCGCACCCACGCCGCCAGGTCGCTGATCTGCATCGCGCAGGCCTCGGCGATGTTGACGCCGCGGATGCGGGACGAGCGCGCGGGCTCCGCGAGCCGCGTCCCGTCGCACTCCGGACAGGCGGTGAACACGACCGCGCGCTCGACGAACGCGCGGATGTGGGGCTGCATCGCGTCGACGTCCTTGGCCAGGAACGACTTCTGGATCTTCGGGATCAGGCCCTCGTACGTGAGGTTGATGCCCTCGATCTTGATCTTGGTGGGCTCCTTGCGCAGCAGGTCGTCCAGCTCCTGCTCGGTGAACTCGCGGATGGGCTTGTCCGGGTCGAAGAAGCCGCAGCCGCTGAAGATCCGGCCGTACCAGCCGTCCATGCTGTAGCCCGGGATGGTCAGCGCGCCCTCGTTGAGGGACTTCGTGTCGTCGTACAACGCGGCGAGGTTGAAGTCGGTGACCTGCCCGCGCCCCTCGCACCGCGGGCACATGCCGCCCAGCTGCGTGAACGTGCGCGTCACGGCCGCCCCCTCCCCGACGGTGACGGCGCCGCTGCCCCGGACCGACGGCACGTTGAACGAGAACGCGTTGGGCGGCCCGATGTGCGGGTCGCCCAGGCGGCTGAACAGGATGCGCAGCATCGCGTTGACGTCCGTCGCGGTGCCCACGGTGGAACGCGAGTTGGCGCCCATGCGCTCCTGGTCGACGATGATCGCGGTGGTCAGACCCTCGAGGAGGTCGACCTCCGGGCGTGCCAGGTTGGGCATGAAGCCCTGCACGAACGCGCTGTACGTCTCGTTGATCATGCGCTGCGACTCGGCCGCGATGGTGCCGAACACGAGCGAGCTCTTGCCGGAGCCGGAGACGCCCGTGAACACCGTCAGGCGACGCTTGGGCAGCTCGATGCTGACGTCCTTGAGGTTGTTCTCCCGGGCACCGCGCACCCGGATCAGGTCGTGCCGGTCGGCGGCGTGCGGCGCCTGACCGGCGCTCGTCGTCGTGGACGTGGTCATCGTCGTCTCCCTCGATGCGGCGGCCCGGCCCATCCTGCCGCCGGGGTCCGCCACGCGCAGCCCCCGTCCGCCGTGCAGGGTGAGATCCGCCACGCGTGCGCCGCCGCCCTGGTCACGCGCGGGTCCGGGCGGCTACTGTCCTGCCATGTTCTCGTGCCGGGTGTGTTGTCAGCTCAGCTGACGACCCCGCGCGCCCGCGGCCGACGGCCCCCGCAGCGCACCCCGCACGCCCCGAGGACTCCCATGCGCACGTCTGCCACCCTCACGCACGCCCGCTCCGCCGACCACCCGCGTGCGGAGCGCCTGCCCATCGAGCGACTCACCGCAGGCACGTCGGAGCCGTTCTCCGACGAGGCCCGTCGGCACGTCGAGTTCGTGCTCGACGAAGGCTCGCTCAACCCCACGACCCTCGCGCTGGCCGGCGCGCGTGCGGACGTGGTGCGCATCCGGTTCTCCGCCGCGCTGCCGACGCACCCCGCGGTGCGCGCGCTCGTCGCGATGCTGGACGACGAGGTCGCAGCCGTCGGCCGCACGCGCGACGAGCTCCGCGTGGTGCTCGAGGTGGAGACGGTGGTCGCCGACGACGAGGCCGACGCCGCGCGCCGGCGCGCCAACCTCGCGTACACCGCGGCGTTCAGCCACGCGGCGTGGTCGCCGGAGTCCACCTGGCTGGTGGCCCCGGTCGAGCGGCTCGCGGAGGAGGCCTCCGCGCTCGCCCGGCGCACGGGCGTCGATGCGGTGCACCTGCACCTGACGGGCCCGTCGGCCGCGCACGTCGACCGCGTCACGGCCGCGCTGCAGCGCACGGCCTGACGGCAGGCCGTGCCGGCACCTGCCGGACGCCCCCGCCGAGCAGCCGGCCGGCGGCTCAGCCGACGAGCGTGCTCAGCGCCTGGTCCAGGTCCTCGCGCAGGTCCTCGACGTCCTCGAGCCCGACCGAGAACCGCACGGTCGCCTCGCCGATCCCCACCCGCGCACGACCCTCCGGCCCGAGCTTGCGGTGCGTGGTCGTCGCGGGGTGCGTGACGATCGACTTGGCGTCGCCCAGGTTGTTGGAGATGTCCACGAGCCGCAGCGCGTCGAGCACGCCGAACGTCGCGGTCTTCGCGGCGCCCGCGTCGGCCGGCGTGCGCAGCGTGAACGTCACGACCGTGCCACCCCCGCTCTGCTGACGCAGCGCGAGCTCGTGCTGCGGGTGCGACGGCAGGTACGGGTACCGCACGGACTCGACCGCGGGGTGGTCCTCGAGCCACCGCGCGAGCGTGAGCGCCGAGGCGGCCTGGTGCCGGACCCGCAGCGACATCGTCTCGAGCCCCTTGAGCAGGACCCACGCGTTGAACGGCGACAGCGACGGGCCGGTGTTCCGCACGAGCGTCTGCACGGGGCCGCGCACGTACTCCGACGAGCCCAGGATCGCGCCGCCGAGCACGCGGCCCTGACCGTCGATGTGCTTGGTGGCCGAGTACACGACGACGTCCGCGCCCAGGTCCAGGGGCCGCGACAGCACGGGCGTGGCGAACACGTTGTCGACGACGACGACCGCTCCGGCCGCGTGCGCGAGGCTGCTGACCGCCGCGACGTCCACCAGGTCCTGCATCGGGTTGGACGGCGTCTCGAAGAACACGACGTCGGCCGGGGTCGCGAGCGCGGCCTGCCACTGCTCGAGCACGTGCCCGTCGACGTACTCGGTCCGCACGCCCCACCGCGCGAGGATCTCGTCGAAGATCACGACACTCGAGCCGAACAGCGCGCGAGCCGCGACGATGCGCGAGCCCTGCCCGACGATCGCGGCGAGCGCGGTGAACACCGCGGACATGCCCGACGCGGTGGCGGTGCAGGCCTGCGCGCCGTCGAGCAGGCGCAGCCGCTCCTCGAACGTGGAGACGGTCGGGTTGTTGTAGCGCGAGTACAGGAACCGGTCCACGTCGCCCGCGAACGCGGACTCGGCCTGGCCGGCGGAGTCGTACGTGAACCCCTGCGTGAGGAACACGGCCTCGGAGAACTCGCCGAACTGCGAGCGCACCTGCCCGCCGCGGACCGCGAGCGTGTCCGGGCGCAGCGAGCCGAGCGGGGTGCGGCCGGCGTCCCAGGAGCCGGGACCGGGCGTGGGGCGGTCGCCCGCGCTCACGCCTGCCGCCACGGCAGGCCGTCGGCGCGCCAGCCGGCGTGCCCGCGCTCGCCGTCGGGGCCGATGTCGCCCTCGAAGCCCTGCAGCACGTTGTACGCGGGTCCGTAGCCCGCGGCGGTCGCGGCGACCGCGGCCGCGACCGAGCGCACGCCCGAGCGGCACAGGAAGACGACGGTGCGCCCGTCGCCGGCCTGCAGACCGGCACCGGCGAGCTCGTCGAGGAACGTCGGGTTGGGGCCCGTGGGGGTCACCCACTCGACGAACGCCGCGCGGCCGCCGAGCGCGTCGGCGTCCGGGACACCGATCTGGTCCCACTCGCCCTGCGTGCGGACGTCGACGAGGAGCGCGTTCTCGTCGGACTGGAGCAGGTCCCACGCCTGCCGGGGGGTCAGGTCGCCTGCGTAGCTCATGTCGCCTCCATCGGTCCTGGCGGTAGCACCCTGCTCCGGTCCCGGGGGACCGCGGGTTGCTGCGGCGTCATCGAGCCAGATCTCTCGGCCGCTCTGGATGGTGGCGACGAGAGTAGCGCCCTCCTCGGGCGTCCATCCATCTGATGAACACGGTGTCCCGCCTTGTGAGACGCCACCGGGCCGCCGTTGACAGGCCGCGCGCACGGTCGTCACCCTTACGGACAGGTCATGAGCGCCAGCGCGAAGCCCCGGCTCGCTGGCCGGCAACCCTCCTCCGCGGTGGGGTGCCCCGGGTGACGACCAGGCCGTGCACCGTCCGGTGCCGGCAAGCGCGGGGCCACCGGTATGTGGGTCCCCGGATCCGTGGAGGTACCCCCATGACCGCGATCGCCGAGCACGCCGCCTGTCCTGCAGTCGCGGACGCGACGCACGAGCGAGCGGCCGGCCCCGTCGACGCGCTCCTGCCTGTGGTGGGCGGCGACACCACCGTCCCCCTGGTGGACGGCACGCAGCGCGTCTACGCCAACCTCGACTACGCCGCGAGCGCACCCGCGCTGCAGGCAGTCGCGGAGCGCGTGACCGAGGTGCTGCCGCTGTACGCGTCGGTCCACCGTGGCGCGGGCTACCTCTCGCAGGTCTCCACGGCGCTGTACGAGGCCGCGCGCCAGGCCGTCGCGCGGTTCGTCGACGCCCGCGAGGACGACGTCGCGATCGTCACGCGCAACACCACCGACTCGCTCAACCTGCTGGCGGGTGTCGTGCCCGCGGGTGGGCGCGTGCTCGTGCTCGACCTCGAGCACCACGCCAACCTCCTGCCGTGGCTGCGCTCGAGCGACCCGAACGGCCACCGCACCACGATCCTGCCGATCGCCCCGACCGTGGCCGGGACGCTCGACGCGCTCGCGGCCGAGCTCGCGAGCCAGCCGTACGCGCTGGTCACCGTCTCGGGTGCGTCCAACGTGACGGGTGAGGCGCTGCCGGTCGGGCGCGTGGTGGAGATCGCGCACGCCGCGGGCGCGCGCGTGGCCGTCGACGGGGCCCAGCTGGTGCCGCACCGCGGGTTCTCGCTCGCGCGCACGGGAGCCGACTACGTCGCGTTCTCCGGGCACAAGACGTACGCGCCGTTCGGCGCCGGGGTCCTCGTCGGCCGCCGGGACTGGCTCGACTCGGGCACGCCGTACCTGGCGGGTGGCGGTGCGGTGCGTGACGTGCGCAGCGACCGCACCGTGTGGCAGCCCGCACCCGCGCGGCACGAGGCCGGCTCGCCCAACGTGATCGGCGCGATCGCGCTCGCGGAGGCGTGCGACGCGCTCGCCGCGCTGCCCGCGGGTGCGCTCGAGGCGCACGAGCGTGCGCTGCGCACGCGCCTGGTGCAGGGGCTCGAGGGGGTCCCTGGGGTCGAGGTCGCGCGCATCTGGCCGGACTCCGACGAGCCGGTCGGTGTCCTGACGTTCACGGTCGCGGACCATGACCCGGGTCTGGTGGCCGCCTACCTCGCGGCCGAGCACGGCATCGGCGTGCGCGACGGCCGGTTCTGCGCGCACCCGCTGCTCGCGCGGCTGGGCGCCTCGGGCGGGGCCATCCGTGCGTCCGTGGGCGTCGGCACCACGAGCGAGGCGGTGGACCGCCTGGTCGCGGCTCTGCACGCCTATGTGACCGAGGGTGCGCGCTCGTCGTACGAGGTGGTGGACGGCTGCTGGGCCGTGGTCGACGACACGCGTCCGCTGCTCGCGGTGCACGGCCTGGACCACCTGGCCGCGACCGCTGCGGCCGCGTGCGGCCCCGCGCTCGACTGAGGCGCCCCCTCAGCGCGGTGTGAGCGTGCGTGCCGCGCGCCGCAGCATCTGGTCCACCACGACGGGGTGCACCAGGCGCACGGGCGCGAAGTAGAGCCGACCGCGCCGGTTGTGCAGCCGGACGCCCGTGGTCACGCGCACCAGGCGCGCGTCGGCGTCCACGGCCACGCCGCACCGGAAGTCGAGGTGCGTGTCGTCGGCGCTCACGAGCGCCTCGTCGCCGACCACCTCGTCGACCGCGAACGTGTCCCGCGGTGCGCGCCGGACGCCGATCAGCGGCGCGAGGGCCTGGCGGACGACGAGCGCGACGCGGATCCACCCCGGCATGCTCCGGATCCCGAAGATCGTGCGGGCCCACAGCGCGGGGTCGGTGGGTGCGCCCGGCGGGAGCGCGACGATCGCGGCGTCGGCGAAGTCGGGGCTCCAGTCCCGAAGCGCGAGCGAGAAGCGCACGCGCGCGGCATCGGTCCAGGTGCGGGTCTCGGTGCTCATCGCGGTTCCCCTCGTCGATCCGTACGGTGCCGTATGGAGACGACCGTACGGTAGCGTACGGATCATGGTCAAGGCCACGACGACGCAGCAGGACTGGGTGGATGCGGCGTACTCCGCCTTCCTCGCCGACGGGCTGGCCGCGGTGCGCGTCGAACCGCTCGCGCGGGTGCTGGGTGCGACCAAGGGCTCGTTCTACTGGCACTTCGCCGACCGTGCGGCCCTGGTCGGGGCGGTGGTCGAGCGGTGGGAGGCGCAGGAGACCGACGCGGTGATCGCGCTTGCCGAGGCCGGCGGCACGCCCGCGCAGCGGCTCGAGGCGTTGTTCGGGGCGGTCGCGCGGATGCGGCGCACGCCCGCGACCGCGCTGCTCTACACGCAGGCCGCGGCCGAGGGTGTCGGTGACGCGGTCCGCAGGGTCTCGCAGCGCCGCGTGGACTACCTGGCGGGTCTGCTGGTCGAGCTGGGGCACGGTCCCGACGAGGCGCGCCGGCGTTCGCTCGTCGCGCTCGCGACCGTGCTGGGCCTGCAGCAGCTCGAGCACGTGGGGCTGGACGCGCTCGACGACCCGGGCCTGGTGCCCACCGCGCTCGCGATGGTCCTGGCGGAGCCGCTCAGCCGACCGTGAGCCCCACGTGCGCGGCCAGCGCGGGGGCGAGCTCGACGAGCTGCTCGGCGCTGATGGTCGCGCCCGCGAGCCCCGCGACACCGTCGAGCCGCTGCAGGTCCCGGATGCCGCGCAGGTCCGCCCCGGTCAGGGTCGCACCCGTGACGTCGAGCCGGCGGACGCGGCAGTCCTCGAACACCACGTGCCGCGCGCGCACGCGCGCCAGGTCGAGCTCGTCGATCACCGCACCGACGAACCGGAGGTCCTCGAGCGTCGAGTCGCGCAGGTTCAGGTAGTCGACCTTGCCACCGGTCACCACCACGCGCGTCCAGCGCGCGCCGTAGGCCTGGACCGCGCCCAGGCGGCAGTCGGTCAGCGCGCCGTCCTGCCACGCGGCACCCGCCAGGCCCAGCGTCGCGGCGCGCACCCCCGTCCACGTGGTGTCGACCAGGCGCGCGTGGCCCAGGTCCGCGTCGTCCAGGACGCAGTCCTCGAACGTGCAGTCCAGGAAGCGCGCCTCGTCGGCCACCTGCCCCTCGAGCCGCTCGCCGCGCAGCGTCAGGCCGTCGTAGTCCCCACCGGGTTCGAGTCGCACGGCCCCACTGTGCCAGCGTGCGCCCACAGCGGTGCCCGTGAAATCGGGTCCCTGCGCCGGTGATCCGCGTGGCAGCATCGCGCCCGTGCACCACGACCTGACCCTGACCGGCCACGGCGTGCGGCTGGTGCCGCTCGCCCCCGAGCACGCGGCGCCGCTCGTCGCGTTCGTCGACGACCGGGTGTGGCGCGGCATGTCCAGCCCCACGCCGCGTGACGAGGCCGCGATGGCTGCCCAGGTGCACGCGGCGCTCGAGGACCCCGCGCGCGTCGCGTTCGCGGTGCTGGACCACGCGACGGGCGAGGTGCTGGGCTCGTCGTCGCTGTACGAGATCAACCGCGCGATGGGTCGCCTCGAGCTCGGCCACACGTTCTACGCCCCGCGCGTGTGGGGCACGCACGTCAACCCCGCGACCAAGCTCGCACTCATGACGCTCGCGTTCGAGCAGTGGGGCATGCACCGCGTCGCGTTCCGGGTGGACACGCGCAACGCGCGTTCGCTCGCCGCGGTCCGGCGCCTCGGCGCGCGCGACGAGGGCGTGCTGCGCGGGCACCGCGTCGCGGCCGACGGTTCACGTGGCGACTCCGCGTACCTGGCGGTGCTGGCCGACGAGTGGCCCGCGGCGCGCATGCGCCTGCTCACGCGACTGGGGGAGACGGTCGGCGAGCCCGACGCAGGGGCGCGCGACCTGACCGACGACGAGCGGTCGTCGGTCGTCCTGATCGGCGGGCGCTCCGGCGTCGGCAAGACGACGGTCGCGCACGCCCTGCACGCGCTGCTGACCCGCGCCGACGTGCCGCACGCCGTGATCGAGGGCGACTACCTGGACCTCGCGCACCCGGCCCCGCACGCGCACCGCCTCGCGGAGCGGAACCTGGCAGCGGTCTGGTCCGCGTACCGCGAGCTCGGTTACCGACGGCTCGTCTACACGAACACCGTGAGCCCGCAGTACGCCGACGACCTGGCCGCGGCCATGGGCGACCGGCCGCACGTCACCGCGGTGCTGCTCACCGCGTCCGACGAGGACGCGCACGCACGCCTCGCGCAGCGCGAGCACGGCGCCGAGCTGGCCGCGCACGTGGGACGCAGCACCCGCGCCGCCGTCGCGCTCGAGCAGGGCTGCCCGCCCGCGGTGCACCGCGTGGACACCACGGGCCGCACCCCCGACGAGCTCGCCCACCAGATCGCCAGCCTCGCCCACTGGCTCCCCTGACCGCCCACCCCCACCCCGCCGACCTGGCGGACAGACATCAGTTCGGCGGATGGGGAGGAAGGGGGAGCCCCGCCCTCGTCGCGCGACCTGGCGGTTAGGTACCAGTTCGGCGGGTGGGGGAGGTCGTTGGCCCGCCCTTGTCCCGCGACCTGGCGGATAGGTACCAGTTCGGTGGGTGGGGTGGGTCAGGGGAGGGGGTGAGGGTGGCCTGGACGTGCGGGCGGGCGGTGCGGGGGTCCCAGGCCGCGAGCGTGAAGCCGCCACCGGGGCGGCGGCGCACGCTCGTCGCGACGGTCGACGGCAGCAGCACCGGCTTGGCGAACTCGACGGACCACGTGAACGCGTCGCCACGGGCGGGGCCCACGTCCGCGAGGAGCCGGGCCGCGGTGTCCATGCCGTGCGCGATCGCGCGCGGGAAGCCGAGCACCTTGGCCGACGCCGCGGACAGGTGGATGGGGTTGCGGTCGCCGCTCACGGCCGCGTAACGCCGCCCGGTCGCGGCGTCCAGGCGCCACTGACCGGTGGGCAGCGGCGCGACGAACGGCGCACGCGCGTCGTCGGGTGCGGCCGGCAGGCCCAGGTCCACAGCCTTGGCGAGGTACGTCGAGACGCCGCGCCAGACGAGCTCGCCCCCGCTGCGCACCGACACCACCAGGTCCACCTGCGTGCCGGTGCGGTGCGCACGCAGGTCGCGCGCGACCGCCTGGATGTCGAGCGGCTCGTCGTGGCCGACGGGCCGGTGCTGCTCGACGGTGTTCGCCAGGTGCACCATGCCGAGCGCGGGCAGCGGGAAGTCGTCGCGCACCAGGAGCGCGGTCGCGACGGGGAACGCCAGGACGTGCACGTACCCCGCGGGCAGGGCGTCGCTCGCGCTCTCCCCGACGAGCCGCTGATAGGCCGTCAGGTGTGCCAGGTCGGCGCGCACGCCCCGGACCCGGTACTCGACGTCCGGCACCGTGGCGGCACGCGGCCGCCGGAGCACCGCACGCCGGGCCGCGCCCGCGGCGCCGCGCGCGTACAGCCCGCCCAGGCCCGGGACGGCGGGAAGGTCGACGACGCGGGTCACGCACCCACCACGTTCTGCCCGCACACCCGCAGCGTCCGGCCGACGATCCCGCCGGCCTGCGGGGACGCCAGGAACGCGACGGCCTCGGCGACGTCCACGGGCTGCCCGCCCTGCTGCAACGAGCTCAGCTGGCGCGCGACCTGCCGGGTCAGCGCGGGCATCTTCGCGGTCATCTCGGTCTCGATGAAGCCCGGCGCCACCGCGTTGGCGGTGCCCCCGAACGGCTCGAGCAGCGGAGCGGTCGCACGGACCATGCCGATCACGCCGCCCTTGGTGGCCGCGTAGTTCGCCTGGCCGCGGTTGCCCGCGAACCCGGTGGTCGAGGAGATGGACACGATGCGCGGCGCGTCGGTGAAGTCGCCGGAGGTCAGCAGGGCCTCGTTGATGCGCAGCTGCGCCGCGATGTTGACCGCGATCACGGCGTCCCACTGCGCGTCGGTCATGTTGGCGAACAGCTTGTCGCGCGTGATCCCGGCGTTGTGCACCACCACGTCGATCCGGCCGTGCCGCGCGAGCGTGTGCTCGAGGATCCGGGCGCCCGCGTCGTCGGCCGTGATGTCCAGCTGCAACGCGGTCCCGCGGATCGCGTTGGCGACGTGCGCGAGCTGCTCGCCGGCCGCGGGGACGTCGACCGCGACGACCGTCGCCCCGTCGCGCGCGAGCGTGCGGGCGATCGCGGCGCCGATCCCGCGTGCGGCACCCGTGACCACCGCGACCCGGCCCACCAGGGGCCGCTCCCAGTCGGTGGGCAGCGCGCCCGCGTCGGAGTCGACGCCCAGCAGCTGGCCGTGCACGAACGCCGAGCGCGTCGAGAGCAGGAACCGCAGCCCCCCGACCACGGACGCCGCGGTGACCGGCACGCCGTCCGCCAGCACCAGGCCGTTCGCGGTGGCGCCACCGCGCGACTCCTTCGCGACGGTCCGGACCACGGCGTCGATGCCCTGGCGGGCCGCCGCGACCGCGGGTGCGTCGTCCGCGGTCGCGGCGTGCGAGATGGTCACGACGCGCCCGCCGCGCTGCAGCCCCTTGAGCGTCGAGGCGACCGTGAGCAGCGGCCCGTGCAGCGCGTCGGGGTGCTCGACGCCGGTGAGGACCGCGACGACCGCCGCGTACCGCACGTCGGGTGCCGCGTGCCGGTGCACGTCCAGGCCCCAGCCGTCGAGCACCTCGTGCCCGGACGCGTCGTCCGTCGCGGGGTCGCCCGCGAGCAGGGCCGCGACCGCGTCGGCGTCCGCGCCGCTGCCGACGACGAGCACGGGACCCTCGACCAGCGGGAGGCCCGGCGCCCAGCGGCGCAGCGGCACCGCGGGGGAGAAGCCGAGCAGTCCGGAGAGCTTGGCGGACAGCGTGGTCTGCAGGGGGTTCGCCATGGTCAGGCCGCCTCGAGGATCGCGGTGAGGCCGAGCCCGCCGGCCGCACAGACGGACACCAGCGCGCGCGGCGTGCCGCCGTCGCGCTGCTTGCGCAGGTGGAGCTCCTTGGCGATCGTCGCGACGACGCGCCCCCCGGTGGCGGCGAACGGGTGCCCGGCCGCCAGCGACGAGCCGTGCACGTTGAGCCGGTCGCGGTCCACGGTGCCGAACGCGCCGGGCAGGCCCAGGCGTTCGCGCCCGAAGTCGGGCGACTCCCATGCGGCGAGTGTGGTCAGGACGGTCGCCGCGAACGCCTCGTGGATCTCGACGTAGTCCAGGTCCGCGAGCGTCAGCCCCTGCCGCGCGAGAAGTCGCGGCACCGCGAACACGGGCGCCATGAGCAGGCCGTCCTCGCCGTGCACGAAGTCGACGGCCGCGACCTCGGCGTCGACGACCACCGCGAGCGGCGTGAGCCCGTGGGCCTGCGCCCACTCGTCGGACCCGAGCAGCACCGTCGAGGCACCGTCGGTGAGCGGCGTGGAGTTGCCCGCGGTCATGGTGGCCGGGACCTCGAGCCGGGTGCCGAACGTGGGCGCGAGCCCCGCGAGCTTCTCGAGCGACGTGTCGGTGCGCAGGTTCCCGTCGACCGTCTGCCCGCGGTACGGCGTGACCAGGTCGTCGAAGAACCCGGCGTCCCACGCCGCGGCGAGGCGCTGGTGCGACGCGAGCGCGACCTGGTCCTGCGCCTCGCGCGTGATGCCCCACTGCGCCGTGGTGAGCGCCTGGTGCTCGCCCATCGACAGGTGCGTGCGCGGCTCGGCGGTGCTCGGCGCCACGGGTGCGAGGTCCTGCGGGCGGATGCGTGCGACGGCGGCCAGCTTCTGGGCCACCGTCCTGGCGCGGGACAGGTCCAGCAGCGCGCGGCGCAGCCGGTCGGTCACGACGATCGGGGCGTCGGACGTCGTGTCGACGCCACCGGCGATCGCGGAGTCCAGCTGGCCCAGACGGATCTTGTTGGAGAGGGAGACGACGGTCTCCAGACCCGTCGCGCACGCCTGCTGCACGTCGTACGCGGGGGTGGTGGCCGCGAGCGACGAGCCGAGGACGGACTCGCGCGTGAGGTTGAAGTCGCGGCTGTGCTTGAGCACCGCGCCGGCGGCGACCTCGCCGATCCGCTCACCCTGCAGGCCGTACCGGGCCACGAGACCCTCGAGCGCCGCGGTGAGCATGTCCTGGTTCGACGCGTGGCGGTACGCGCCGCCCGCGCGCGCGAACGGGATCCGGTTGCCGCCCAGGACGAGTGCGCGCCGGGGCGCGGTGCTGGGGGCCTCGGAGGTCTTCCGGGATGCCATGGGGCGGTTCCTCTCGCGTCGCTGCGGTGGGTCGTCCGGGACGGTCGTCCAGGGACGTTCGTCCCGGAATGGTGTCCGCAACCCACAGTACCTGATACCTTCAGTTTCGTGAGCCCGATCACACCGGGTCCCTCGACGACGAGGCCGCCCGCAGGAGCAGCCCCCGGC
This sequence comes from Cellulomonas gilvus ATCC 13127, assembly GCF_000218545.1. Lineage (NCBI taxonomy): Bacteria > Bacillati > Actinomycetota > Actinomycetes > Micrococcales > Cellulomonadaceae > Cellulomonas > Cellulomonas gilvus. The sequence goes on along the minus strand of NC_015671.1, from coordinate 3,032,074 downwards.
GCCCCCGGGGGTGCCGCCACGCGTGCCACGGCCCGGCCCGCCGGGCCCGGAGGGTCCGCCCCACGCGGCGAGGTCCGCACCGAGCAGCGTCCGCAGGTCAGGCCCGCCCCGCGGCCCGAGGCCCGCCGGGAGGACCCGTTCGCGGTCGACGGACGCTCGGCCCGCTGGGCGGACCACCGCGAGGCACGCCGTGCCGAGCTCGTCCGCATCGCCCGGCGCACCGTCCACCACCGCGGTCCCGACGTGTCCATGGAGGAGATCGCCACCGCCGCGGGCACGTCGAAGTCGATCGTCTACCGCTACTTCTCGGACAAGACCGGCCTGCAGATCGCGGTCGCCGAGGCCGTCGTGCTCCAGATCCAGGGCGCGCTCGAGGGCGTGCTGCGCGTCGCACCCACGCCCCGCGAGGGGCTGCGCGCCATGGTCGCTGTGTACCTCGAGATGATCGAGTCCTCGCCGCACGTGTACGCGTTCGTGACGCGTGACGGCTCGGTCGAGTCCGGCGGGCCGCTGGGGCACTTCCTGGACTCGGTCACGCACCTGGTCGCGCTGCCGTTCGCGCGCGAGATCGCGGACCGCGACGAGCCCGCGGGCACGCCCGGCGGGACCGATGACGAGCGTGCGCCGGTCGTCGTCGCGCAGGACGGACCCGTGGACGGGCCCGACGACCGGTCCGACGACCCCGCCGTCGCGGCGCGCATCGCGCTCGCGGAGGCCTGGGCCGCGGGCGCGGTCGGCTTCGTCCGGGGCGCCGGTGAGTGGTGGATGGCCCACCGCGAGCTGCCCGGCATCCCCGATCGCACCACCCTCACCGCGCAGGTCGCGGCCTGGCTCTGGGCCGGGCCGGTCGGCCTGCTGGCCCGCGAGCACTCCACCCGTACGCCCTGGGAGATCCGATGACCACGACAGCCGAGCCCCGCCACGACCGTCCGTCCCGCACGCCCCTGACGACGACCGCAGAGCCGCGTGTCGACGTCGCGGCGCTCACCGACCAGCTCCTGGGCCAGTACGCGGACCTGCGTCGCGAGGCGCGCGCGGTGGCCGGCCTGCCCGACTTCCACAAGGTCGAGCCCATGCCCATGGCCGAGCACCGCGACCGCGTGCTGCACCAGCTGCGTGAGCTCGCCGCGCACCACGACGTGCTGCGCGCGTTCCCCGCGCACCTGGGCGGCGCCGACGACCACGGCGGCAGCCTGTCGCGGTTCGAGGAACTCGTGGCCGCGGACCCGTCGCTGCAGATCAAGGCGGGCGTGCAGTGGGGGCTGTTCGCGTCCGCGATCCTGCACCTGGGCACGCAGCGGCACCACGAGGAGCTGCTGCCCGCCGCGATGTCGGTGGACGTGCCGGGCGCGTTCGCGATGACGGAGACGGGGCACGGCTCCGACGTCTCCTCGATCGGCACGACCGCGGAGTACGACCCCGAGACCGGCGAGTTCGTGCTCCACACGCCGTTCCGCGCGGCGTGGAAGGACTACCTGGGCAACGCGGCGCAGCACGGCACGGCCGCCGTGGTGTTCGCGCAGCTCATCACGGCCGCGCCCGGCGGACCGCGCGTCAACCACGGCGTGCACGCGTTCTACGTCCCGCTGCGCGACCCCGCCACGGGCGAGTTCCTGCCCGGCATCGGCGGCGAGGACGACGGGTTCAAGGGTGGCCTGAACGGCATCGACAACGGGCGTCTGCACTTCGACCACGTGCGCGTGCCGCGCGACCGGCTGCTCAACCGGTACGGCGACGTCGCGGCGGACGGCACGTACTCGTCGCCGATCGCGAGCCCCGGGCGCCGGTTCTTCACCATGCTCGGCACGCTCGTGCAGGGCCGCGTCTCGCTGGACGGCGCGGCCGCCAACGCGAGCAAGATCGCGCTCGCCATCGCGGTGACGTACGCCAACCAGCGCCGGCAGTTCGCGGGTGCGGGGGCCGACGAGGTGGTCCTGCTGGACTACCAGCGCCACCAGCGACGCCTGCTCCCGCTGCTCGCGGAGACGTACGCGGCGACGTTCGCGCACGAGGAGCTGCTCGCGATGTTCGACGAGGTCTTCTCCGGCCGGGGCGACACGCCCGAGGGTCGCGAGGACCTCGAGACGCTCGCCGCGGCGCTCAAGCCGTCGTCGACGTGGCATGCGCTGCGCACGCTGCAGGAGTGCCGCGAGGCGTGCGGCGGTGCGGGCTTCCTGGCCGAGAACCGGCTCGTCGGGCTGCACCAGGACCTGGACGTCTATGTGACGTTCGAGGGTGACAACACCGTGCTCTACCAGCTGGTGGGCAAGCGCCTGCTGGGCGACTACGCCAAGGCGCTCAAGGCGGGTGGCGCGGGTGACGTCGCGCGGTTCGTGGCGGACCGGGCGGTGCACCGCACGCCGCTGATCCGGGCCGCGCAGACGCTCGCCGACGTGGGTGACGCGCGCCGCTCGGCCGGTCAGCTGCGGGACGAGGCGACGCAGCGCGAGCTGCTCACCGACCGCGTCGAGGTCATGGTGGCCGAGCTCGCGGCGGCGCTGCGCCCCGCGAGCAAGCTGCCGGCCGACCAGGCCGCCGCGCTCGTCAACGCCCACCAGCACGAGCTGGTCGAGGCCGCGCGCGCACACGCCGAGCGCGTCCTGTGGGAGGCGTTCACGCGGGGCGTGCACGCCGCGACGGACCCGGGCACGCAGCAGGTGCTGACGTGGCTGCGCGACCTGTTCGGCCTCACGCTCGTCGAGCGGCACCTCGCCTGGTACCTGGTCAACGGGCGGCTGTCCGCGGGTCGCGCGCGCACGGTGTCGTCGTACATCGACCGGCTGCTGGTGCGGCTGCGGCCGCACGCGCAGGACCTGGTGGACGCGTTCGGCTACGGCCCCGAGCACCTGCGGGCGCCCATCGCGTCGGGTGCCGAGGCGCAGCGTCAGGATGAGGCGCGCGCGCACTACCGGGCCGAGCGCGTCGCGGGCCGGGAGGCCGTCCCGGAGAAGCACGTGCGCTGAGCGGAGTGCTCAGGTGGGGTTGCAGCGCGCCGCGATCATCTCGAGCGCGTCGACCGCGGGACGCCAGGGCTCCAGGTTCCACGTCGCCTTGTCGGGGGCGCCCAGCTGGTGGCACGCGAGCTGGCCGCGCATGGTCGCGGTGCCCGCGTCCGGCTCGGCCGCGGCCAGCTGGACGGGCACCAGCTCGTGCGCGGCGAGACCGCCCACGCGCGCCCAGTCCGAGGGCGTGACCGCGAGCGACCGTCCGCCCTCGCGCTCGCCCCACGCGAGCGCGGCGACGGTGCGGGACGCGAGCCACACGGTGGCCCGGCCGTCCGCGCGCACCTCGAGCACCTGACCCGCGCGGCGCACGTCGCCGCCCCGGACGACGAGGCCCGCGACGGGCCCCTCGGCGCCCCGCACCACCACCGAGTCGTCGAGCTGCACGTCCAGCTCGAGGCCGGCAGGGGCCGCGAGCGTGAGCACCAGCGCGTCGTCGGCCGGGTCCTGCGGCTCGACGGTCCACCGGACGTCGTCCGCGGGTGCGTCCTCGTCGGGCGTGGCGGTGGTGCCCGGCGGCGCGAGCGCGACGAGCGCCACGTCGCCCGAGGTGAACGCGACGCCGTCGCGCAGCACCTGCGCGCGGCGCGCCGCCGGGTCTGGCGAGGCGCTCGCGCGCGGGCTCGGGCCGTCGGACGTCGCGGTGGGACGAGACGGCGCGGACGGGGTGGCCTCGGCAGTCTCGGTGGTCCCGGTGGCGCAGCCGCCCATCGCGAGCACCGCGAGGCACGCGACCGCGACCGCGCGCGGGGCACGACGCGCCGTCCGGCGCGCCCCGCCGCTCACGGTGCCGCGTGCGGCTCGACCAGGTCCCGGACGGGTTCGGCCTTCGCCTCCGTGCGACGTGCGAGCACGCGCGCCACCAGCAACGCGATCAGGCCGGGCACCCAGCCGTACAGCGCGCCCCAGCCGACGGCGCTCAGGACGGGTCCCATGGCGTAGAGCCGGAGGTTCGCCGAGCCGCCCACGGCCTCCGCCAGCGGCAGCAGCGCCACCGCGCACGCGGCCGCCGATCCGACGACCGTGGCGAACCACACCACGAGGACCAACGCGGCGCGGCCACCGGGCACGGCCGCACCGCGTGCGACCCCCCAGCCGACGAGCACGACCACGACCAGCAGCACCGCGGCACCCGCGGCGAACGCGGCCACGTCGGAGGACTCGGTGCCGAGCATGCTCGACCCCCGCGAGACCGGGAGCAGCGCCTCCACCACCTGCTGGAGCGTGCGGCCGGTGTCGCGGCGGACCGTGGCCAGCTCGCCCGCCGCCCACTGGTGCAGGACTCCGGTGAGCCACCACCCGGCGCCGCCGACCACGCCCGCGACGAGCGCGGCGATCGTCGCGGTGCGCACCCCGATCCGGGAGCGGGCGGCGTCGTCGGCCACCTCGCCGGGCCCTCGCACGGCGACCGCCACGAGCGCGGGCACCCACCCGGTGAGCAGCGCCCACCATGCCGCGCGGACGGCGTTGCCGCGGGCGAACGCCCACGACAGCGATCCGTCGAACGCCACGTCGCTCTGCAGCACCAACGCGGTCGTCGCCCCGGCGAGCGCGGCCGCGAGCAGCACGGCGCCCCACACCGCGACCACGACGACCGCGCGCGTGCTGCGCGTGGAGCGCAGGGGCAGGTACGCGATCAGCGCGGCCGCGACCATGAGCACCAGCACGGACAGCACCGTGCCCGCGGTGCCGAACCCGGCGCCCAGGACCCAGCCGACGGGTGGAGCGGGGGAGTAGACCTCGACGAGCGAGCGGGACGAGGGGCGGTCGAAGATCAGGCCGCACAGCAGCCAGAGCACCAGGGCCGTGCCCCCGGTCGCCCCCGCCGCTGCGACCGTCCGGTTGCGCAGCATCCGCCGAACCTATCCGACCGCGGACACCCGGCGAGGGCGGTTCGGCACGTCGGTATCCTGACCCGGTCCGCCGACGCCGGCCGCGTGCCCCCGGGCCGCGTGCGCCCTCGCCCAAGGGATCCGATGACCTCCGCACCCGTGCGCCCCAGCAGCGACCAGCACTACGACACCGTCGAGGACGCGGCCGCGACGCCCGACCTCGCGCAGCCGTTCGCGGAGCTCGGCCTCAAGCCCGACGAGTACCAGCGCATCCGCGACATCCTGGGCCGGCGTCCCACCGCCGCCGAGCTCGCGATGTACTCCGTGATGTGGTCCGAGCACTGCTCGTACAAGTCCTCCAAGACGCACCTGCGCCAGTTCGGGGACAAGACCACGCCCGCGATGAAGGAGCACCTGCTCGTCGGGATCGGGGAGAACGCGGGCGTCGTCGACATCGGTGACGGCTGGGCCGTGACGTTCAAGGTCGAGTCGCACAACCACCCGTCGTACGTCGAGCCGTACCAGGGCGCTGCCACGGGCGTCGGCGGCATCGTGCGGGACATCATCTCGATGGGCGCGCGGCCCGTGGCGGTCATGGACCAGCTGCGGTTCGGCGCGATCGACCACCCCGACACCGCGCGCGTGGTGCACGGCGTGGTCGCGGGCGTCGGGGGCTACGGCAACTCCCTGGGCCTGCCGAACATCGGCGGCGAGCTCGTGTTCGACCCGTCGTACCAGGGCAACCCGCTGGTCAACGCGCTGTGCCTGGGCGTGCTCCGGCACGAGGACATCCACCTGGCCAACGCGTCGGGCGCGGGCAACAAGGTCGTGCTGTTCGGCGCGCGCACGGGCGGGGACGGCATCGGCGGCGCGTCCATCCTCGCCTCCGAGACGTTCGACGACACCAAGCCCTCCAAGCGCCCGTCCGTGCAGGTGGGCGACCCGTTCATGGAGAAGGTGCTCATCGAGTGCTGCCTCGAGCTGTACGCCGCACGCGTGGTCGAGGGCATCCAGGACCTGGGCGCGGCAGGCATCTCGTGCGCGACCAGCGAGCTCGCGTCCAACGGTGACGGCGGCATGCACGTGGACCTCGAGAACGTGCTGCTGCGGGACCCGTCGCTGACCGCGGGCGAGATCCTGATGTCGGAGTCGCAGGAGCGCATGATGGCCGTGGTCACGCCGGCCAAGCTCGAGGAGTTCCTGGCGATCACGCGCAAGTGGGACGTCGAGACCGCGATCATCGGCGAGGTCACCGGATCGGGCCGCCTGACCATCGACCACCACGGTCACCGCATCGTCGACGTGGACCCGAAGACCGTCGCGCACGAGGGCCCGGTGTACGACCGGCCGTATGCGCGGCCCGCGTGGCAGGACGGGCTGAACGCCGCGACCTCGTCGTCGCTCGCGCGTCCGACGACCCCCGACGAGCTGCGCGCCACGGTGCTGCGCCTGCTCGGCTCGCCCAACCTCGCGTCCAAGAAGTGGGTGACCCGCCAGTACGACAGGTTCGTCCAGGGCAACACCGCGCTCGCGCAGCCCGACGACTCGGGCGTCATCCGCGTCGACGAGGCGACGGGCCTGGGCGTGGCGCTCGCGACCGATGCGAACGGCCGCTACGGCAAGCTCGACCCGTACACGGGTGCGCAGCTCGCGCTCGCGGAGGCCTACCGCAACGTCTCGACGACGGGTGCGCGGCCCCTGGCCGTGACCGACTGCCTCAACTTCGGCAGCCCCGAGCACCCCGACTCGATGTGGCAGCTGGTCGAGGCGATCCGCGGCCTGGCGGACGCGTGCCAGACGCTCGAGGTCCCGGTCACCGGCGGCAACGTCTCGCTCTACAACGGCACGGGTGAGCCCGGCAAGATCGACTCCGCGATCCACCCGACGCCCGTGGTCGGCGTGCTGGGCGTGCTCGACGACGTCGCCGACGCGGTCCCGTCCGGCTGGACCGCGCCCGGCCAGTCCGTGTACCTGCTGGGCACCACGCGGCCCGAGCTCGACGGCTCGGCGTGGGCCGACGTGGTGCACGACCACCTGGGCGGCCTGCCGCCCGCGGTGGACCTGGCCGCCGAGCGCCGACTGGCGCAGGTGCTGCAGAACGCCGCGCGGGACGACCTCGTGGACGCCGCGCACGACCTGTCCGAGGGCGGCCTGGCGCAGGCGCTCGTCGAGTCCTCGCTGCGGTTCGGTGTGGGTGCGCGTGTGTCGCTCGACGCGCTGTGCGAGCGCGACGGTGTGACGCCGTTCGAGGCGCTGTTCTCGGAGTCGACCGCGCGTGCGCTGGTCGCGGTGCCGCGCTCGGAGGAGGTGCGCTTCGCGGACCTGTGCGTCGCGCGTGGCGTGCCCGCGCTGAAGATCGGCCAGACCGCCGAGGTCGCGTCGTCGGGCGACGACGAGGCAGGCCCGGCCGTGGAGGTCGACGACCTGTTCACGATCCCGCTGGCAGAGGCCCGCGAGGTCTTCGAGGCGACGCTCCCCGCGCACTTCGGCTGACCCCCTGCGCCGACCTGGTACCTGTCCGCCAGGTGGGCACCCCACCTGGCGGACAAGTACCAGGTCGTGGGTGCGTCGTGGGTAGGGTCGGCGGTTCCCTGATGGGTCGCTGAGCAGAGCGGAGCCGACGATGAAGGACCAGCTGGAGCGCGCCCTCGACCAGGTGCTGGCGCGCAACCCCGGAGAGCGCGAGTTCCACCAGGCCGTGCGCGAGGTGTTCGACAGCCTCGGCCCGGTGCTCGCCAAGCATCCGCAGTACGTGGACGCCGCGGTGCTCGAGCGCCTGTGCGAGCCCGAGCGGCAGATCATCTTCCGGGTGCCGTGGGTGGACGACGCGGGACGTGTGCAGATCAACCGCGGGTTCCGCGTGGAGTTCAGCTCGGCGCTCGGTCCCTACAAGGGTGGCCTGCGGTTCCACCCCTCGGTGTACCTCGGCATCGTGAAGTTCCTGGGCTTCGAGCAGGTGTTCAAGAACGCGCTCACCGGCATGCCGATCGGCGGCGGCAAGGGCGGCTCGGACTTCGACCCGCGGGGCAGGTCCGACGGCGAGGTCATGCGCTTCTGCCAGTCGTTCATGACCGAGCTGTACCGCCACATCGGCGAGCACACCGACGTGCCTGCCGGAGACATCGGGGTCGGTGGCCGGGAGATCGGCTACCTGTTCGGCCAGTACAAGCGCATCACCAACCGGTACGAGTCGGGGGTGCTCACCGGCAAGGGCCTGACGTGGGGCGGTTCGCTGGTGCGCACCGAGGCCACGGGCTACGGCACGGTCCTGTTCGCCGAGCGCATGCTCGCCACGGCGGGCGCGTCGTTCGACGGTCGTCGCGTCGTGGTCTCGGGCGCGGGCAACGTCGCGGTGCACGCGATCGAGAAGGCCCAGGCGCTGGGTGCGCACGTGGTCGCGTGCTCGGACTCCGCGGGCTACGTGCTCGACGAGCGCGGCATCGACCTGGACCTGCTGCGCCAGGTCCGGGAGGTCGAGCGCGAGCGCGTCTCGGTGTACGCCGAGCGGCGCGGCGCCACGTACGTGCCGGGCCGGCGCGTGTGGGAGGTGGGCGCGCACGTCGCGCTGCCGTGCGCGACGCAGAACGAGCTCGACGAGCACGACGCGCGCGCGCTGGTGGACTCGGGCCTGCTCGTCGTCGCCGAGGGTGCCAACATGCCGACGACGCCGGCCGCGGTCGCGCTGCTGCAGGACGCCGGGGTGCTGTTCGCGCCGGGCAAGGCGGCCAACGCGGGCGGTGTCGCGACGTCCGCGCTCGAGATGCAGCAGAACGCGAGCCGGGACTCGTGGACGTTCGAGCACACCGAGGCGCGGCTGGCCGAGATCATGCACGACGTGCACGACCGGTGCCTGGCCACCGCCGACGAGTACGGCGTGCCGGGCTCGTACGTCGCGGGTGCCAACATCGGCGGGTTCGTCCGCGTGGCCGACGCGATGCTCGCGCTCGGGGTCATCTGACCTGGTGCGTCACGCGGGCGCGTCGTCGCGGTCCCACACCAGGCCGTCGGGCGTGCGACGCGCGCCCGCGGCCGGGCGGTGGGGTGCGAGCCTGCCGTCGTGCGCGAGGTGCCGCACGTCCACGCCGTGCAGCAGCACCGCGACGTCGCTGACCAGCCGCCGGTGGCAGCGCCACCACACGGCCTCGCTGCACATCACGGCGGTCCGTGCGGCCGCGGCGTCCGCGAGCAGCTCGTCGAACCCGGACCGGAACTCGGGCGTGCGGGTGTACGCGGCGTACGCGCGGAACGCATCCACCTGCCACCAGGTGTCGATCTCCTGCGCGGCGTCCGCGCGCCGACGCCCGCCCAGCCGCGGCTCCCAGCGGTAGGCGATGCCCGCGTCCGGCAGCCAGGACGCGAGCGCGTCGGTACCCATGTGCGGATGGCGCCGGCTGCCGGGGAACCGGCGCACGTCCACCAGCCGCGCGACGCCCGCATCCCTGAGCAGCGTGACGGCCTGCTCCTGACCGAGCGTGCCGTGCCCGAACGTCATCAGCTCGACCGCCTCCATCGCTCCACCCTCACACCCGGGCCGCGTACGCACCTCACGGACGGGCACGCGGGGACGGGCGTGGGAGGGTGACGGGGTGCGCAGAGGTTGGGTGGTGGCGATGGTGAGCGTCGTGGTCGCGGCATCGGCGGCGTGCTCGGCGCAGGGCCCCGGCGCCGACGAGCCCGCCCGTCCGACGACGACGGCCGGCGCGGCCGGCCCGACGACCGGCCCGTCATCGACGACGTCCGCACCGGCCGTGCCCGGCCCGACCGCCGGACCCAGCGCCGCACCGGGTGCGTCCGGCGCGCTGTACCGGGTGCCCGGCACGCAGGTCGAGCAGGCCTGGCAGAAGGCCACGGGCCGGGACCGCGAGCTGCTCGGCGCGATCGCCCGGACGCCGCAGGCCACGTGGATCGGGGACTGGACCTCGGCGCGCGACGCGCGGACCCGGGTCGAGGAGATCACCACGGCCGCGCGCGACGAGGGCGCCACGGCGGTGCTCGTGGTGTACGCGATCCCGGGCCGGGACTGCGGTCTGCACTCGGCGGGTGGTGTCGCGACCAGCGAGTACCAGACGTGGGTGGACACCGTGGCGGCGGGCGTGGTGGGCGAGCCGCTGGTCGTGCTCGAGCCGGATGCGCTCGCGCAGCTCGGCGACTGCGACGGCCAGGGCGACCGCGCGGCGCTCCTGGCGTACGCGGCGCGCTCGCTCGACGACGCGGGTGCGCGCGTCTACCTGGACGCGGGGCACTCGGGCTGGCACGACGCGGCCGAGACGGCACGGCGCGTCCGGCTGGTGGGGACCGAGCACCTGGCCGGGTTCGCGCTCAACACGTCGAACTACCAGACCACGGCCGACTCGCGCGCGTACGGCGAGGCCGTCGCGGCGCAGCTGGACGGGCTCGGCTTCGTCGTCGACACGTCCCGCAACGGCAACGGGTCCGACGGGCAGTGGTGCAACCCGCGCGGCCGGGCGCTCGGCGACGCGCCCCGGCTGGTCGACGACGGGACCGCGCTCGACGCGCTGCTGTGGGTCAAGGCGCCGGGCGAGTCCGACGGTGCGTGCAACGGCGGCCCGGCCGCGGGGCAGTGGTGGCAGGAGATCGCGCTCGAGCTCGCGGCGAACGCCGCACGCTGAGCCGCGCCCGAGGCTGAGCGCCGACAAATCGCTGGGCCGGGGCGGCCCGCGCTGCCTACCGTCGGCGCGTGACCGACGATCCGTGGCGCGTGGTGCGCGCCGACAAGGGCGCGCTCCTGGTGCTGCCCGCGCACGGCGCCGCCGAGCACGAGCCCGTGCGTGCCCCGCTCGAGCGGGACGGTCTGGTCGCGTCCGACGAGGGACGCGTAGTCCCCGCCGTCGGGGACCTGGTGGAGCTCGACGAGCACGGCACGCCCGCGCGCCTGCTGCCGCGACGTTCGGCGCTGGTGCGCGACTCGGCGGGCCGCACGTCGCTCACCCAGGTGCTGGCCGCCAACGTCGACGTCGTGCTCGTGGTCGAGCACCTGGACCCCGACCCGGACCTGGGTCGCGTCGAGCGGCTCCTGACGCTCGCGTGGCGCTCGGGTGCGCAGCCCGTCGTGGTCCTCACCAAGGCGGACCTGGTGCCGGACCCGCAGGGGATGGCCCAGGACGTGGCGCAGGTCGCGCTCGCGGTCGACGTGCACGCGGTGAGCGTCCCGTCCGACGAGGGCCTCGAGCCCGTCCGGGCGCTGCTGGAGCCGGGGCGCACGCTCGTCGTCGTCGGGCCGTCCGGTGCGGGGAAGTCCACGCTGGTCAACGCGCTCGCGGGCCGCGAGGTCATGGCCACGGGCGGTCGCCGCGAGGGAGACGGCCGGGGCCGGCACACCACCACGCACCGCGAGCTGGTGCCGCTCGCGGGCGGCGCGATGCTCATCGACACCCCGGGCCTGCGCGCGGTCGGCCTGGTCGCGGACGCCGACGCGCTCGAGCACACGTTCGCGGATGTCGCCGAGCTGGTGGCGGCGTGCCGGTTCGCCGACTGCACGCACGTGGCCGAGCCGGGCTGCGCGGTGCAGGCCGCGCTCGCCGACGGCGAGCTGTCCGAGCGGCGGTTCGCGAGCTGGCGCAAGCTCGAGCGCGAGGCCGCGTACCAGGAGCGTCGCACCGACGCACGCCTGGCCGCCGCGGAGAAGGCACGTTTCAAGAAGCTCACGCAGACCTATCACCGCACGCTGCGCGGTCCGGGGGCGCCGCGGCGCTGAGCGCCGCCGCGGGGCAGACTTGCTCGCGTGCCGCCTCGTCGTCGTACCGATCCCGCCGTGGGCCGTGCCGCGCTGACCGCGTGGCGGGCCGACCCGACGTCGGCCGCGGACCGCCGGACCGCGGTGCGGTTCACTCTCGAGGAGCTCGCGGAGGTCGCGCCCGGCAACAGCGTCGAGGTGCGTGTCCCGCCCGACGGGGCCGTGCAGGCGGTCGCGGGCCCCCGGCACACGCGTGGGACGCCGCCGAACGTGGTGGAGACCGACCCGCAGACGTGGCTGGCTCTGGTCACGGGCGCGCTGACCTGGCGCGACGCGCTCGATGCCGGACGCGTGCGGGCCTCGGGCGAGCGCGCGGACCTGACCGCGTGGCTCCCGCTCCAGGCGGCGCGCGCGCGGTGAGCGGACGCGCTCACCCGGGACTCTGGTCCCGAGCAATACCTACCACGCGGTAAGACGATCGACGCAGGCGCTGGAGCCCCCCGTCCGGCGTCGTCGCCGCATGGAAAGGCTCGCCCCGTGACCGACTACTCCCGCATCCTCGAACCCGGGCGCATCGGCGCCCTCACTCTCCCGAACCGCGTGATCATGGCGCCGATGGGCACCGAGATGGGCACGCACGAGGGCCTGTTCACCGAACGCGAGATCGCGTACTACGCCGAGCGTGCGGCAGGCGGCACGGGCCTGGTGGTGACCGGCATCAGCGCGGTCTCCCAGGACTTCGAGCAGATCAACCCCGGGCTGTGCCGCGTGGACACCGACGCGTGCGTGCCGGGCCTGACCGCGCTGGCCGAGGCCGTGCACGCCGTCGGCGGGCTGATCTCGCTGCAGCTCACGGCCGGCCTGGGCCGCAACATCAACGTCGTCGACCCCCAGCGGCCGCCGATCTCCGCGTCGGACAACCCGCACTACGCGGACCCCGGTGTGCTGTGCCGCCCGCTCGAGACCGCCGAGATCCGGCTCATCGTGCAGCGCTTCGGCGAGGCCGCGGCCCGCGCCGCACGCGCCGGGATCGACGCGCTCGACATCCACGGCCACACCGGCTACCTGATCGACCAGTTCATGAGCCCGCAGTGGAACCGCCGCGAGGACGAGTACGGCGGCTCGACGCAGAACCGCTGCCGGTTCGCGGTCGAGATCATCCAGGCCGTCAAGCAGGCGGCCCCGGGCCTGCCCGTGAGCTTCCGGCTCTCGGTCGACCACCGCTACCCGGGCGGCCGGGGTGTCGCGGAGTCGCAGGAGATCGCGCGCATCCTCGAGGCCGCCGGTCTCGACCTGATGATGGCCGACGAGGGCTCGTACGAGGCGATGGACTACGTCTTCCCGCCGTACTACCTGGGCGACGCGTGCATGGTCCCCGCGGCGCGCGCGATGAAGGACGTCCTGACGATCCCCGTCATGGCGGTCGGCAACCTCACGCCCGAGAACGCGCAGGCGGCGCTCGAGGCGGGCGACGCCGACTTCGTCGGGATCGGCCGTGGGCTCATCGCCGACCCGCAGTGGGCGGGCAAGCTCGCGGCGGGCCGTCGTGAGGACATCCGGCCGTGCATCCGCTGCAACCAGCTGTGCGTGGGCAACGCGTTCTTCGCCCTGCCGCTCGGCTGCGCGGTCAACCCGCAGGTCGGGTTCGAGCGCGAGCGCGCGCTCACACCCGTCGACGCTCCGCGTCGCGTCGCCGTGGTCGGCGGCGGTCCGGCGGGTCTCGAGGCCGCGCGCGTCGCCGCGGCACGCGGGCACGACGTGGACCTGTACGAGCAGGCCGACCACCTCGGCGGCGTGCTGTGGCCCGCGGCGACCCCGGAGTTCAAGTCCGAGCTGCGCACGATGATCGGCTGGTGGGAGCGTCAGCTCGCCGCGCTGCCCGTCCGGGTGCACCTGGGCACGAGCATCACGGCGGACTCGCCCGAGCTCGACGGGGTCGACGACGTGATCGTCGCGACGGGCGCGACGCCCGTGGTCCCCGCCTCGATCCCCGGCATCGAAGCGGCGCACGTGGTCGAGGTGGTCGACGCGCACCTGGACCGTGCGCGCATCGGGCACAGCGTGGCCGTGGCGGGTGGCGGGCTGTCCGGCGTCGACCTGGCGCTCGAGCTCGCGGAGGACGGGCACCAGGTGACGGTCGTGGAGATGGCGGACCAGATCGCCCCGGACCTGCTGATCATCAACAAGATCACGCTGCTGCGCCGTCTCGAGGCCGCGGGCGTGCGCCTGCTGACGGAGCACCGGGTCGTGGCCGTGACGCCCGAGGGCGTGCGGGCCGAGGGCCCCGACGGCACGGTCGAGATCCCCGCGGACACCGTGGTCACGGCGTTCGGCGTGCGCGCGGCCCGCGGGCTCGCCGACGCGCTCGAGGGCCGCGCGAAGGTGCACGCGATCGGCGACTGCGTGCACCCGGCCAAGGTCGCGGAGGCGGTCAACGCGGGCTTCGAGGCCGCGTTCGCGCTGTAGCGCACGGCGCCCGACGGCGTCGGCACCGGAGCACCGGCTGCCGGCGCCGTCGAGCGCTGGCCTACGATGCGCGGGTGTCGTCCCTCCCCACCGATCCGCCGGCCCCGACGCCTGACGAGGAGCCCGTCCCGGCCGAGCACGAGCTCGCACGCGTCGCGGTGCCCGCACGCGTGCGCCGCGCGCCCAAGTACGGCGCGTTCATCGTCGCGGGCGCCCTGGTCGGCGCGGTCGTCGCGGTGCTGCTCACGGTGCTCCTGGGCGGCGGGGACGCCACGTCGGACGTCGCGTCCGGGCAGGGCTTCATCTCGTTCCTCGACGGGCAGGGTGCGGTGCGCACCGTGATGGGCGTGACGGGTGCGGTCGTCGGCGGGTTCGTCGGCGGCGGTCTGGCGGTGCTGGCCGACCGGCGCAGCCGCGACCCGCTGGGCTGAGCACCTAATCGTTGCGGAGGGCGCGCACCGCTCGCGCGCGCCCGCGGCGGAGCGGTTTCCTCGTCGGGACCGGTTCCGCGGCGTCGACGACGACGCCCCAGGTGGCCCCGAACCGCGCGCGCGGACCCGGCAGGCTCGGCACCTCGTCGGGCCCACGTGTCCGCAACCGCACGAGGAGCACCCATGCACACCCGTAGAACCGCGCTCGCGCTGCTCTCCGCTACCGCACTGGCCGTCTCGGGCCTGACGCTCGCCGCGTCGGGCGCCCAGGCCGCCGACGGCTGCCGGGTCGACTACGCGATCACCAGCCAGTGGACCGGCGGCTTCCAGGCCGACGTCAAGGTCACCAACCTGGGCTCACCCGTCTCGTCGTGGAACGTCGCCTGGTCGTTCCCCGCGGGTCAGACGCTCACGCAGGCGTGGAACGGCAACGCCACGACGAACGGCTCGAACGTCTCGGTGACGAACGTCGGCTGGAACGGCGCGCTCGCCACGGGCGCGAGCGCCGCGTTCGGCTTCGTCGGCTCGTGGTCCGGCTCGAACCCCAAGCCGACCGCCTTCACGGTCAACGGCGTCGCGTGCACCGGCACGGTCCCGACGAGCACGCCGACGACGAGCCCGACGCCGACCCCCACGCCGACGCCCACGACCACGACGCCGCCCCCGCAGCCCACGGGCAGCCTGTACGTGGACCCGACGACGCAGGCGTACCGCGCCTGGCAGAGCGCGTCCGGCACCGACAAGACGCTCATCGAGAAGATCGCGCTCACGCCGCAGTCGTACTGGGTGGGCAACTGGACCGACGCCGCGCACGCGCAGGCCGAGGTCCGCGACTACACCGGCCGCGCGACGGCCGCGGGCAAGGTCCCCACGCTCGTCGTGTACGCGATCCCGGGTCGTGACTGCGGGTCCTACTCCGGCGGCGGCGTCGCCGAGTCCGAGTACGCGCGCTGGATCGACACGATCGCGGCCGGCATCAGCGGCAACCCGATCGTCGTGCTCGAGCCCGACGCGCTCGCGCAGCTGGGCGACTGCTCGGGCCAGGGTGACCGCGTCGGCTTCCTGCGGTACGCCGCGAAGGCGCTCACGCTCAAGGGCGCGAAGGTCTACATCGACGCGGGTCACGCGTCGTGGCTCTCGGTGGACACCGCGGTGAACCGCCTCAACCAGATCGGCTTCCAGTACGCGGTGGGCTTCGCGCTCAACACGTCGAACTACCAGACCACGTCGGCCAGCCAGGCGTACGGCGAGCAGATCTCGCAGCGGCTGGGCGGCAAGGGCTACGTGATCGACACGTCCCGCAACGGCAACGGCTCCAACGGCGAGTGGTGCAACCCGCGCGGCCGTGCGCTCGGCGACAAGCCGCGCCTGGTGAACGACTCCACGGGTCTGGACGCGCTGCTGTGGGTCAAGCTGCCCGGCGAGTCCGACGGCACGTGCAACGGCGGGCCCGCGGCGGGTCAGTGGTGGCAGGAGATCGCGCTCGAGCTCGCGCGCAACGCCAAGTGGTGAGGTCGCGCTGAGCGGGGCGGGGCCGTCGCGGCCGGGTGTTCGCGGCGGCCCCGCCCTCGTCTGGAACGGCGGCCGGGCGTCCGGACGGGTGTGTCACCATAGGCGCGTGGCCCCCCGCGCTGACGGACGACTGAACCACGATCTCCTCCCGGACGAGAAAGGCCCCCAGGACGCCTGCGGCGTCTTCGGTGTCTGGGCTCCGGGTGAGGAGGTCGCCAAGCTCACCTACTTCGGCCTGTACGCGCTGCAGCACCGCGGCCAGGAGTCGGCGGGCATCGCGACCAGCAACGGTCAGCAGCTGCTGGTCTACAAGGACATGGGCCTGGTCTCGCAGGTGTTCGACGAGACGGCGCTCAACGCGCTGCAGGGGCACATCGCGATCGGCCACGCGCGGTACTCGACCACCGGCGCGAGCAACTGGGAGAACGCGCAGCCCACGCTCGGGGCCACGGCCGCGGGCACGGTCGCGCTCGGCCACAACGGCAACCTGACCAATACCGCCGAGCTCGTCGAGCTCGTCGCGGAGCGGTACGGCAGCCAGCGGCGCGGTGAGCTCGCGCGCGGCAACACCACCGACACCGCGCTCATCACCGCGCTGCTCGCGGGCGACCCGGACCACACGCTCGAGGCCACGGCGCTCGAGGTGCTGCCGCGCCTGCGCGGCGCGTTCTCGCTGGTCTTCATGGACGAGCGCACGCTGTACGCCGCACGTGACCCGCAGGGTGTGCGGCCGCTCGTGCTCGGCCGCCTCGAGCGCGGCTGGGTGGTCGCGTCCGAGACCCCGGCGCTCGACATCGTCGGCGCGAGCTACGTGCGCGAGGTCGAGCCGGGCGAGTTCATCGCGATCGACGCCGACGGCCTGCGCTCGGTGAAGTTCGCCACGGCGCAGCGTGCGGGCTGCGTGTTCGAGTACGTGTACCTGGCCCGGCCGGACACCACGATCGCGGGCCGCTCGGTGCACGCCGCGCGCGTCGAGATGGGTCGCCGGCTCGCGGTCGAGCACCCGGTCGAGGCGGACCTGGTGATCCCGGTGCCCGAGTCGGGCACGCCCGCGGCGGTCGGTTACGCGCAGCAGTCGGGCATCCCGTTCGGCCAGGGGCTGACCAAGAACGCCTACGTCGGCCGCACGTTCATCCAGCCGAGCCAGACCCTGCGCCAGCTCGGCATCCGGCTCAAGCTCAACCCGCTGCGTGAGGTCATCCGCGGCAAGCGCCTGGTGGTCGTGGACGACTCGATCGTGCGCGGCAACACCCAGCGCGCGCTCATCCGCATGCTGCGCGAGGCGGGCGCCGCCGAGGTGCACGTGCGGATCTCGTCGCCGCCCGTGAAGTGGCCGTGCTTCTACGGAATCGACTTCGCGAGCCGTGCCGAGCTGATCGCCAACGGCCTGAGCGCCGCCGAGATCGGCGCCTCGCTCGGAGCGGACTCGCTGGGCTACATCTCCGAGGCCGCGCTCATCGAGGCCACCGAGCAGCCCGCGAGCCAGCTGTGCACGGCGTGCTTCTCGGGTCGGTACCCGATCGAGCTGCCGCCCGCCGACCGCCTGGGCAAGCACCTGCTCGAGCAGAACGAGCTGCCGCTCGGCGCGCCCGAGGACGGGCTCGTCTCGATCACCCCCGGCGCGGGCGGCTCGACCGCGCTCGACCACCCCTGACTGGAGCCCCCGTGACGCACCCGACCGACGCCGCCACACCGACGACGCCGATCACGTACGCCACCGCCGGCGTCGACACCGAGGCCGGCGACAAGGCCGTCGAGCTCATGAAGGACGCGGTCCGCGCGACGCACGGCGCACGCGTGCTCGGAGGCGTGGGCGGGTTCGCGGGTCTGTACGACGCGAGCTTCCTCACGCGCTACCGCCATCCGCTGCTCGCGACGTCGACCGACGGCGTGGGCACCAAGGTCGCGATCGCGCAGGCGCTCGACGTGCATCACACCATCGGTTTCGACCTGGTCGGCATGGTGGTCGACGACATCGTCGTGGTCGGTGCCGAGCCGCTCTTCATGACCGACTACATCGCGACCGGCCGCGTGGTCCCCGAGCGCATCGCCGACGTCGTGCGCGGCATCGCGCAGGCGTGCGCGGTGGCCGGCACCGCGCTCGTCGGCGGCGAGACCGCCGAGCACCCGGGCCTGCTCGCACCCGACGAGTACGACGTCGCGGGTGCCGCGACGGGCGTCGTCGAGGCCGACGAGCTGCTGGGCCCCGAGCGCGTGCGCGCGGGTGACGTGCTCGTGGCGCTCGGCTCGAGCGGCCTGCACTCCAACGGCTACTCGCTGGTGCGTGCCGTGGTGCGGCAGGCGGGCTGGGGCCTGGAGCGGCAGGTCGACGAGCTCGGCCGGACCCTGGGGGAGGAGCTCCTGGAGCCCACCCGGGTCTACGCCGCCGACTGCCTGGCGCTCGCGCGGCGTGCGGGCGTCGCAGGTCTGCACGCGTTCAGCCACGTGACCGGCGGCGGGCTCGCGGCGAACGTCGCGCGGATCCTGCCCGCCGGCCTGGTGGCGGACGTCGACCGCGGCGGCTGGACGCTGCCGCCGATCTTCACGCTCGTGCAGGGTCTGGGCCAGGTGCCGTGGGTGGACCTCGAGGGCACGCTCAACCTGGGCGTCGGCATGGTCGCCGTGGTGGCGCCCGACGCGCTGGAGGGCGTGCTGGCCCACGCGGCCGAGCTGGGCCTGCCCGCCTGGGAGCTCGGTTCCGTGCGCACCGCCGACCCCGTGCGTGACGTGCCGGGTGCGCCCGGGTTCGTGTCCGGCACCAAGGGAGTCGCGGGCGGCGCGGTGCAGCTGCACGGCCGGTACCGCACGGTCTGACGTCTCCGCGGGCCTCGCAGTCCCGGACACGCCTCGGCGCCGACCACCTGGGGTGGCCGGCGCCGAGGCGTCGGGTGCGTCGTGCGCGCGCTGCCGGTCCTGCGCCGGGTGAGGCGCGGGAGGGCCGTGGCGGCGACCGTCGGGAGAAGAGATCGGGTTCCGACGATCACGTGCGGCCGGCGTATCGGTCAGCGCGCAGATTCAGCGCTCGTCGTTGATCCAGCCCGGATACTCGTCCTCGTCACCGTCGTCGGTGTCGACCGCGGCACCGCCGCGCCGATCGACGTGCTCGGGACTGCGAGACGCCAGCTCCTGCTCCAGGGCCCGGTAGTTGGTGTCCGGGCTGAAGTACTTCAGCTCCCGGGCCACCTTCGTCTGCTTAGCCTTCTGACGGCCGCGCCCCATGGCATCGACCCCCTCTAACGTGGATGCGGGGCGGCACCGTGCTCACACGTGCGGCCCCGGGGTGCTGAATCGTCTCTTCGTGCCGCAACGGTACATGCTCGGCGCGTATTCCGGCCACTTGCGCCGGGGCGAGGCACATCACGTCCGCCAGCCGGCGGAGCGGTCCACGATCGGGTGACGCGGGGCACCAGGTGAGACGGGGCGACCGGGCGTACGGATTCGACGCGCAGTCGACGAGCACGGTCGAAAAGTCCGGTTTAGGCTGGCTCGCAGGCCGCCCACCAGCGGACTCGCCGGTTCACGAGACCGAGTTGTACGCTTTCGTCATCAAATCGTGTCCCGAATCGCCCTCTATGCGAGGGTCGTTCATGCTAGGTCGCGTGAGTCGGCCAGCCCCGGGGTTCACCCGGACGGCTCACACAAGGCACGACCCACCGAACTCGGTGGCGCCGGCCGGGCGGGGAGTCCCGGCTCGTCACCCCCGCGTCAGGAGGCAGTTCCCATGACCGTCAAGCCCGCACCCAACGAGAACCTCCTCACGCCGTCGGAGGTCGCCACCCTGTTCCGCGTCGACCCGAAGACGGTCACGCGCTGGGCGAAGTCCGGCAAGCTCTCCTCCATCCGCACGCTCGGGGGCCACCGTCGCTACCTCGAGTCCGAGGTCCAGGCCCTGCTCAGCGGGGTCCCGCAGCCGCGCCACGCGCACTGACGCCCCCGGTCCGGCCGCGGACTCCCTCACCGCACCGCGGCGGACCCGGTCCGTCCACGCACCCCGATGGCCCCGACGCCTCAGGCGTCGGGGCCATCGTCATCCCACCCCGCACCCACCCGCCGAACTGGTACCTGTCCGCCACCTCGGCCGCCGACCTGGCGGATAAGTACCAGTTCGGCGGGTGGGCGTGGGGGTTGGGTGACGGTGGGCTGCCTGGGGTCAGTGACGGCGGGCGCGGGCGATCGCGAGCGCGACCACCAGCACGACGCCTGCGGCCGCGCCCGCGAGGATCTTGCGGGCACGGTCCCGGTCGGCGGGCGCCGCGTCCTCGCCCATCGCGTCGTGGACCAGGCGCTGCGCGGAGGCGGCCGCGGCCTGCGCCTGCGTGCGCGGGTCGAGCCGGGCCGCGACCTCGTCGACCGTCGCGGCGAGCTGGACGCGCTGCGCGGCGATCTGCGCCTCGAGCGCCAGGATCTCGGGGGTGGTGAACGGGACGGTCGTGGACTCGTCGTCCTGCGGCACGGTCTTGTCGCTCATCGGGCCAGGCCTCCCTTGACGGCGTCGACGTCCTTCTGCACGTTCTCGATGGCGCGCGCGGGCGTGGGCGGCGTGCCCTGCTTGAGCTTGCGGACGCCGAGCAGCCCCAGCAGCACCACCACCAGCAGCAGGAGGGTGGTGACGATGAGGGCCGCGAGCCACAGCGGCAGGAACAGGTCGAGCACGATCACGAGCGTCGCCAGGATCGCGGTGACCAGGTACAGCGCCACGACGCCCGCGGCGGCGAGCAGGCCGGCCCCCGCGCCCAGCGCCTTGAGTCGCCCGACGAGCTCCGCCTTGGCGAGGTCGATCTCGGCGCGCACCAGGCGCGACGTCTGCTCGCTCAGGTCGCTCAGGAGCTGCCCGAGGGAGCGCTCGGGTGACGGGGGTGCCGTCTGCGTCATCGTCCAGCCTTTCGTCGTCCGCACGGGACGTGCCCGCAGGTGTGCTGATCACCCAGTGTGTCGCCCCGTGGCGTCACCCGCGCGGTGGGTGGGTCAGTCCGCCCAGGGATGCACCAGCTCGCCCGCGGGGTGGCTGGGCTCGCGCATGCGCGTGAGGTCGACGGGCGGCGACTTCGGGAGGTGGTTGCGGCCCCACGCGGCGAACCCGGCCGCCAGCAGGATGAGCGCGACGCCGACCAGCAGCGCGGCGAGCCACGGCTCGACCGCGTGCGAGAGGCCGATGACCGCCGCGGTCACCAGCAGCGCCAGGCCGAACACGGTCAGGAGCGCCGCTGACGCGAACGCGATCGCCGACGGGCGGACCTGCACAGCGCGGGCCCGCACGCTGGCCGAGACGGCGTCGATCTCCGCCTGGATCGAGGAGCGCACGCGGTCCTCGGCCTGGCCGATCTTCTCCCGCGCGCGCTCGGCGATCGGGTCGGTCAGGCGGTCGAAGAACGAGCGGTGGCGTTCGGGCCCGGATGGGGTGGTCACGGATCCTCCTTGACGGCGACGTGCGCCCAGCCTAGTCAGGCGCGGTCGCCCCGGGGCGGGTCAGGGCCGCGACGCGCGCGTGTGACCTGCGGGTCCGGGAGGCGGGAGTCCGCAGTCACGGGAGGGGAGACGACGAAGCCCCACCTGGTCTCCCAGGTGGGGCTTCGTGGCGGTGGCTCCGACCGGCGTCGATCCGGTGACCTTTCGATTTTCAGTCGAACGCTCTACCAACTGAGCTACAGAGCCGTGAGAGACATGCCCTCGAACGACGACGCCGGTCACGAGTGACCGGCGTGTGTCGAGCGACCCCGACGGGACTTGAACCCGCGACCTCCGCCGTGACAGGGCGGCGCGCTAACCAACTGCGCTACGGGGCCTCGTGGTGAGACCTTCTTGCTGAACTGCTTTCACTGCACCTGCTCGTACCCCCAACGGGATTCGAACCCGTGCTACCGCCGTGAAAGGGCGGGGTCCTAGGCCGCTAGACGATGAGGGCGTCTCGCCCCTGACGTCCGAGGCGTCGGTTGACCGGGCATGAGCATACGGGGTCCGGGGCGCTATCTCCAAAGTGAGCCCCGGGGGCGGGCGAGCGGCCCCGGCGTGCACGGCGCTGAGCAGGCAGGATGGGGCCATGGTCGAGATGTCGCGCGAGGAGTTCGAGGACGCCGTGCGCGATGCGCTGGACGAGGTCCCGCCCGAGCTCGCGCGCATGATGGACAACGTCGTCGTGCTGGTGGAGGACGACGCCCCGCCCGGGGACGAGGACCTGCTGGGCCTGTACGAGGGGGTGCCGCTCACCGAGCGCACCGACTCCTGGGCCGCGGGTTCGCTGCCCGATCGCATCACGGTGTTCCGCAACCCGACGCTCGAGATCTGCGACACGCGTGACGACGTGGTCGAGGAGGTCGCCATCACGGTGGTGCACGAGATCGCGCACCACTTCGGCATCGACGACGACCGCCTGCACGAGCTGGGATGGGCGTGATGCGGACCGCGAACTAGGGTCGTCGCCATGGTGAGCGGGCGGCCTCGGGTCGGGATCGTGCTCCTGCCGCAGGAGCGGTGGGCCACGCAGCGGGAGAAGTGGCGCCGCGCGGAGGAGATGGGCTTCGACCACGCGTGGACGTACGACCACCTGGCGTGGCGCACGCTCGCCGACCAGCCGTGGTTCGCGACCGTGCCGCTGCTCGCCGCGGCCGCGCAGGTGACGAGCAGGATCGGGCTGGGTACGTTCGTCGCGTCCCCGAACTTCCGCCACCCCGTGCCGTTCGCCAAGGACGTCATGGGCCTGGACGACGTGAGCGAGGGCCGGTTCCTGCTCGGGATCGGCGCGGGCGGTGAGGGCTTCGACGCGCACGTGACCGGACCCGCCCCGACCCGCGGCGAGCGCACGCGCCGGTTCGAGGAGTTCGTCGGGCTGCTCGATGCGCTCCTCACGCAGCCCGTGACCGAGCACGCGGGGGAGTTCTACACCGCGCACGACGCGCGCATGGTGCCCGGCACGATCGCGCAGCCCCGCACGCCCTTCGTCGTCGCCGCCGCGGGACCGCGCACCATGACGCTCGCGGCGCGGTACGGGCAGGGCTGGGTGACGTACGGCGCGGCCTACGCGACCGAGGACGCCGGTGGCGCGTCGGCGCAGGAGCAGTGGTGGGCCGCGCTCGAGCAGCAGGTCGCGCAGCTCGACGCGATCGAGGCCGCGCACCGCCCGGCCGGGGCGCCGCTGCGGCGCTACCTGAGCCTGGACGGTGCGCCCGTGTTCTCGCTGACGTCGGCGGCGCTCGCGGCCGAGGGCGTGGAGCGCGCGGCCGGGCTCGGGTTCACCGACGTGATCGTGCACTGGCCGCGCGCCGAGGGCATCTACGCGGGCGACGAGCGTGCGCTCGAGGAGTTCGCGGCCGGCCTGTGACGGACGGACGCCGGGGACGCCGGCACGAGCCGACGCCCCCGGCGGGCGGTGCCGGTCAGCGGTGCGCGGACCGGGCCTCCCAGGCCGTGCGGACCATCTCGTCGACCGTGTAGGTCATCTTCCAGCCCAGGTCGCGGGCCGCGAGCTCGCCGGACGCGACGATGCGTGCGGGGTCGCCGGGGCGGCGGTCCTCGAGGATCGGGTCGAAGTCGATGCCCGTGACGCGCGCGACCGCGGTCATGATCTCCTTGACCGACATGCCGTCGCCCGAGCCCAGGTTGTACGCGGGCTCGAGCGTCCCGCCCTCGGCGAGCGTGCGCGCGGCGGCGACGTGCGCGTCCGCGAGATCGGCGACGTGGATGTAGTCGCGCACGCACGTCCCGTCGGGCGTCGGGTAGTCGGTGCCCTTGATGATCGGCGTGCGGCCGTCCAGCAGCGCGTCGAACACCAGCGGGAACAGGTTGTGCGGGCTCGTGTCCCAGATGTCGGGGGTGCCCGAGCCGACGACGTTGAAGTAGCGCAGGCTCGTGTGCTGCAGGCCGACGGCCGTGGCCTGGTCACGCAGCAGCCACTCGCCCACCAGCTTGGACTCGCCGTACGGCGACTGCGGCAGCGTCGGCGTCTGCTCGGTCACCAGGTCCGTGTCCGGCGTTCCGAACACCGCGGCCGACGACGAGTAGACGATCTTGTCGACGCCCTGGGCGGCCATCGCCTCGAGCAGGCTGATCGTGCCCGTGACGTTCTGCGTGTACGTGTGCAGCGGCCGCTGCACCGAGACGCCGGCGTACTTGAACGCCGCGAGGTGCACGACGCCCTCGACGCCGTGGTGGGCGAGGGCGTCCGCCACCAGGTCGGTGTCGTTGATCGAGCCCTCGACGAACGGCACACCCTCGGGCACGAAGCCCCGGTGGCCGCTGGACAGGTCGTCGAGGACGACGGAGTCCAGGCCGACCTTCGCGAACGCGCGCACCACGTGCGCACCGATGTATCCGGCACCGCCGGTCACGAGCCATGTCATGCCGCCGAGCGTAGCGCCTCGATGTCGCGCGCGGAAGGACTTCCGACCAAGAACGAACAGAATCACACATCGGGTTCGCACAGATCTCCGCGTGCAACGGCGCCTGCGTCCGCTGGGCGTGTTCGAATCTGATCGAGTTGGCAGGGGCGGCTGACCGGCTCGGCCGAGGTGTGGGTGCCGCGGGGCATGATCGGGACGTGGCCACCCCACGACCCGAACCCGCGTTCGTCGTCGACACCGCGCAGCGGCGTGCGCGCCTGGCGCGCCGGCACGCGCTCGTCGAGAAGGTCCCCGACGTCGAGTCCGCGGCGCGTGCGATGGTCGCGCTGCACGGCACGGATGCGTCGGGCCCGTACGTCGCGGCGTGGGCACGCGTCCCGGACTTCACGACGAGCGCGCTCGACGACGCGCTGTTCGGCCGCCGGTCGCTGGTCCGGCAGATGGCGATGCGGCGCACGCTGTGGGTCATGGAGGCCGGGCTGCTGCCACCCGTGGTGGCCTCACCGGGCGCCCGGACCGCGGGCGCCGAGCGGCGGCGGCTGGTGCGCGAGCTCGAGCTCGACGGCGGTTTCGGCGACGTCGATCGCTGGGTGGACGCGGCCACGGCCGGCGTGCTGCGCGCGCTCGCGGACGGCGTGTGCCGCACCGCGGTGGAGCTGGGCCCGCTGGTGCCCGAGGCGGCGGGCCGGTTCGTCGCGGCACCCGGGACGCGGTGGGGCGCGGAGATGCCCGTGCTCCCGCGGCTGCTCACGATCCTGACCGCGCAGGGCATGGTGGTGCGCGGCGAGAACCGCGCCGGGTGGACCGCGTCGCGGCCCACCTGGACGCTCACGTCGACCTGGTTGGGCGGCGCCGTCGCGCCCATGGACCCCGACGCCGCGCACACCGAGCTGGTCGCGCGCTGGCTGCGCACGTTCGGACCCGGCACCGAGCGGGACGTGCAGTGGTGGCTGGGCTCGACCCTGGGTGCCGTGCGCCGCTCGCTGTCCGAGCTCGGCGCGGTGCCGGTGGGCCTCGAGGGCAGCGCGTCCGTGGGGTGGCTGCCGCCCGACGACGTCGCGCCAGTCGAGCCGGTCGGGCCGTGGGTCGCGGTGCTGCCCGGCCTGGACCCGACCACCATGGGCTGGGTCGAGCGCGACTGGTACCTGGGACCGCACGCGCGTGAGGTCGTCGACAAGGTGGGCAACGCGGGCCCGACCATCTGGGTGGACGGGCGCGTCGTCGGCGCGTGGGCCGCGAGCACCGGGACGGTCCAGGTCGCGCTGCTCGAGGACGTCGGCGCACGCGCCCGGGCCGCGATCGACGACGAGGTGGCCCGCCTGACCGCGTGGCTCGCGGGCGGCAAGGTCTCACCGGCGTTCCCGTCGCCCCTGTTCGGCGGGCGTCGGCACGCACCGCTCCCGGACGCCGCGCCGGGCCGCGCGCCGGCGGGCGTCCCGGCGCGCCCGGCCGCAGGATGAGGCCGTGACCGTGACCGAACCCGCACCCCGCCGTGACGACGCCCCAGCCGCGGGCGCCGCCGACCGTCTCCGCGTGCTGCTCGAGCCGCCCGGCCCCGACTCGGTGCCGCGCGTGGTCGCGCGCGTCGGGCTCGGGCTCTCGCTGCTGTTCGCGGGCGTGAGCCACCTGACGTTCGCGCGTGACGAGTTCCAGGCGCAGGTGCCCTCCTGGTTCCCGGTCGGCACCGACCTGACGGTGCTCGCGTCGGGTGCGGTGGAGATCGGGCTCGGCGCGGCGCTCGTCGTGCTGCCGCGCTACCGCGTGGTGGTGGGGCTGGTGGTCGCGGCGTTCTTCGTCGTGATCTTCCCCGGCAACCTGGCGCAGTGGCTCGAGCACAAGGACGGGTTCGGGCTCGACACGGACACCAAGCGCCTGGTGCGGCTGTTCTTCCAGCCGGTGCTGGTGGCGTGGGCGCTGTGGTCGACCGGGGCGCTGCGCGCGCTGCGTTCGCGCCGCTGACCCCGGCGGTCAGACGGCCCGCACCGCGCGCAGCACCGTGTCGTGGAGGGTGACGACCCCGTCGGACGTGGTGATCGCGCGGGGGACGGCGTGCGCGACCTCGACCGTCCACGCCCCGCCGGTCGCGAGCAGCTCGTCGCGGACCTGCTGGGCGCCGGGGAACATCGCGCGGTCGCGCGGACGGCCCACGGGCGCCGCGAGGTCGAGCGCGTCGTGACCGACCAGCAGGAGCGTGCCGCCCGGCGCGACCATCGACGCCGCGCGCGTGACGAACCCGGTGCGCCGCTCGGGGGTCAGGTGGATGAAGTGCGAGGTCACCAGGTCGAACTGTTCGTCGGACGCCCAGGTGGTCACGTCGGCGTGCACCCACCGCACGCGTAGCCCTGCCGCAGCAGCCGCCTGCTCGCCGCGGGCCAGGCCGGTCGCCGCGAAGTCGACTGCCGTGACGTCCCAGCCGCGCTCCGCGAGCCACACCGCGTCGCGGCCCTCGCCCGCGCCCAGGTCCAGCGCGCGCCCGGGGGTCAGGTGCGCGGTGTGGTCCACGAGCGCGGCGTTGGGCCGGCCGCTCCACACCGCCGTGACGCCCGCGTAGCGGTCCTCCCAGCCCGCCTCGTCGAGCACCCAGGGCCCGTCGGGTGACGGGTCCTGGCCCGTGACCAGGCGCGTGTGCTGATCGACGGCGTCGCGCACGTCGTCCTCCACGAGCTCGGCGTTGGTCATCGCCCCGACGAACGCGCCCTGTGCGGCGGAGGCGAGCACGGTCGCGAACGGGTCGGTCAGGTTGCCCGCCACCCGCACGCCCGGGACGGCGGTCGCGCCGGCCTCGTCGGCCGGGACGGTGGTGCCGACGACGACGCCCGCACGCTCGACCTCGACCGGCTCGAGCCCGAGCGGAGCCAGGTGGTCGGCGCGGGCGTGCAGCTCCGAGCGCACCACGAGCGCGGCGGCCGGGATCCGCTCGTCGTGGTCGGTGCGGACCGCGACCAGACGGTCGTCCTCGACCTCGAGCTCGGCCAGGCCGCCCCGCGCCACGCGGATGCCGCGTGCGGCCAGGCGTGCGGCCTCGTCGGCGGGCAGGGCCGCGTCGGCGCGCACGAGCGTCACGTCGGGCGTCCACTGGCGCCACAGCAGCGCCGCGTGCACGCCCAGCGGACCGTCGCCGGCGACGACGACGGCGCCGTCCCCGATCTCGTGGCCGTGGCAGTACGGGCAGTGCAGCACGTCGCGGCCCCACCGCTGCGCGATCCCGGGGACGTCGGGCAGCTCGTCGCGGCCGCCCGTGGTGCTGATCACGCGACGTGCGAGCACGTGCGTGCCGTCGTCGAGCGCGACGTCGAACGCGCCCACCGTGCCGGTCACGGCCACGGCGCGTGCGGTGCGGACGACGCCTCCGTAGCCGAGCACCTCGTCGCGGCCGTGCGCGAGCAGTGCGCGCGGGGGGATACCGTCACGCGTGAGGTAGCCGTGCGCGTGTGCGGCGGGTGCGTTGCGCGGGCTCCCGTCGTCGAGCACGAGCACGCGCCGCCGGGCACGTGCGAGGACGAGGGCCGCGGCCAGGCCGGCCGCGCCGCCCCCGACGACGACGACGTCCCACGGTGCAGTGCCGTCGTGCGGTGCCGCAGCGAGCCCCGCCGCGGCGGCATCCCGGGTGGGGGAGGGTGCGGCGTGCTCGTGGTGCTCGTGCGTGCTGGTCATGCGTGTGCTCCTGCCTGGGCGTGGCCGGTGGTCCGGTGAGACTGTGCGTCGCGGCCGCGCGTGGTGGCAAGAATCGTTGCCGGAATGGCAACATGCGGTCATGGTGGAGGACGTGCTCGCGGCGGTCGGCCCGCGGCTGCGGGAGCTCCGGGTGGCGCGGGACCTGACGCTCGCGGCGCTCGCGGAGCAGACGGGGATCTCGGTCAGCACGCTGTCCCGGCTCGAGTCGGGACGGCGCCGGCCCACGCTCGAGCTGCTGCTCCCGCTCGCGCGCGTCCACCAGGTGCCGCTCGACGAGCTCGTCGACGCCCCGCAGACCGGCGACCCGCGCGTGCACGCCAAGCCGTTCACGCGGCACGGGTCCACGTACGTGCCCCTCACGCGCAACCCGGGCGGGCTGCGCGCGTACAAGCTGGTGATGCCGCCGCAGGCGCCCGAGCGGACGCTCGAGCCGCAGGTGCACGAGGGCTACGAGTGGATGTACGTGCTGTCCGGGCGGCTGCGGCTGGTGCTCGGCGAGCACGACCTCATGCTGGGCCCCGGTGAGGTGGTGGAGTTCGACACGCGGACGCCGCACGCGTTCGTGAACCCCGGCCCCGGTCCGGCGGAGGTGCTCACGCTGTTCGGGCCGCAGGGCGAGCGCATGCACGTGCGCGCCCGCCCGCGGTCCGCGGGGTGACCTACAGCCGCTTCTCGAGCAGCACCACGTCGCGCCACTGCCCCGCGAGCGGGCCGTGCCCCATGAGGCCCAGGCGTTCGCGCGTGCCGACCACCCGGAACCCGGCCTCGGTGTGCAGCCGCAGGCTCGCGGTGTTCTCCGGGAACACGCCCGACTCGAGGGTCCACACACCCGCCTCACGCGCCGAGCCGACGAGCGCCGTGAGCAGCGTGCGCCCGACGCCCCGGCCACGCGCGGCCGCTGCGACGTAGACCGAGTGCTCGACCACGCCCGAGTAGACGCACCGGCCGGAGACGGGCGCTGCGGCCACCCATCCGAGCACGGCGCCGTCGTCGTCCAGCGCGACCAGGCGGTGTGCGGGCAGGTGGTCCGCGTCGAACGCGGCCCACGTGGGTGCGGCGGACTGGAACGTGGCGTGCCCGGTGGCGATGCCCTCGTCGTAGATGCGCAGCACCGCGTCGGCGTGCTCGGCCGTCATGGGCGCGACCGTGACGGTGGCGCTCACGCGGCGGCTCCGCCCACGTGCTGCACCAGGTGCCCCGTGAGCGCCTCGACCGCACCGGGGACCAGTGCGTAGTAGGCCCACACCCCGCGCTTGTCGCGCGAGACGAGGCCGGCCTCCGTGAGGACCTTGAGGTGGTGCGAGACGGTCGGCTGGGACAGCCCGACGGGTTCGGTCAGGTCGCACACGCACGCCTCGGCGCCCTGGTGCGCCGCGATGATCGACAGCAGGCGCAGGCGGGTGGGGTCGGCGAGGGCCTTGAGGGCGCGTGCCACGTTCTCGGCGTCCTCGGGGGCGATCACCGGACCGGTCACGGGGGTGCAGCAGGCGGAGGGCGCCTGGGCCACCGGCAGGAGGTGCGTGCTCATGCGACCAGTGTGGCGCAAACATCGACTCATGTCGATATTGACACCCGTCGATGGTCGGGTGCACGGTGTGAGGCATCGACACACTTCGATATGTGGAGGCGGACATGGACGACATCAGGGAGCAGGTGCGCGAGCGGTACGCGCTCGCGGCGGTGCAGGCGCAGGCGGCGGGCAGCGCGGCGTCGTGCTGCGGCACGGACGCGGCCGCGGAGTCGGGCGCGTGCTGTGCGACGGACGCCAGCGCGGAGGCGGACGCGTGCTGCGCCACGGACGTCGCCGCGGAGGCGGGTGCCTGCTGCGCCACGGACGCCGTCGTCGTCGACGAGCGGTTCGGTGCCGCGCTCTACGCGGCCGACCAGACGCTGGGTCTCCCGCCCGAGGCGCTCGCGGCCTCGCTCGGGTGCGGCAACCCCCTCATGGTCGCGGAGCTGCGCGAGGGCGAGCGGGTGCTGGACCTGGGATCGGGCGGCGGGATCGACGTGCTGCTCTCGGCCCGCCGCGTCGGCCCCACGGGGTTCGCGCACGGCGTGGACATGACCGACGAGATGCTCGAGCTGGCCCGCGCGAACGCGGCCAAGGCCGGCGCGACGAACGTCGCGTTCCACCGCGGCACCATCGAGGACCTGCCGCTGCCAGACGCGTCGGTGGACGTGGTGATCTCCAACTGCGTGGTCAACCTCTCGCCCGACAAGCCCGCGGTGCTCGCGGAGGCCTTCCGCGTCCTGGTGCCGGGCGGCCGGCTGGGCATCTCCGACGTGGTCGCCGAGGACCACCTGACGTCCGACGAGCGCGCCGAGCGCGGCTCGTACGTCGGGTGCATCGCCGGGGCGCTGTCCCGTGCCGAGTACCTGGAGGGCCTCGCCGCCGCGGGCTTCGTCGACGCGGACGTGACGTTCACGCACCGCGTGGCCGACGGCATGCACGGCGCGATCGTCCGCGCGCGCAAGGACACGTGAGACACCCGGTGGCGAGCGCGTGCTGCGCCGCATGAGCGAGCGGGGCCCGGACGGTGCCGGGCCCCGCTCGCACGGTCAGGCGCGGACCGGTGTGACGCCGAGCTCGTCGAGCAGCGTGAGGACGCGCGCGCGGATCTCGTCCCGGATCGGCCGCACCGACTCCAGGCCCTGGCCCGCGGGGTCCTCGAGCTTCCAGTCCTCGTAGCGCTTGCCGGGGAAGTACGGGCACGCGTCGCCGCACCCCATGGTGACCACGACGTCCGAGGCCTGGACGGCCTCGGTGGTGAGCACCTTGGGCTGCTCGGCGGCGATGTCGATGCCGAGCTCGGCCATCGCCTGCACCGCGACGGGGTTGACCTGGTCGGCGGGCATCGAGCCGGCGGACCGGACCTCGACGCCGTCGCCGCCCAGGGCGGTCAGGAAGCCCGCCGCCATCTGGGAGCGACCGGCGTTGTGGACGCAGACGAACAGGACGCTGGGCTTGGTGGACACGGGTCTCCTCGGGGTCGGGTCGGGCTGGAGGTCGGGCTGGAGGGTCAGGCGGGCAGGGGCAGGTCGGGGAGCAGCTCGGCCAGGAGCGCGCGCACCCGGCGGTCGATCTCGTCCCGGATCGCACGGGTGCCGGTGGCGGACGCGAGCGCGGGGTCACCGACGACCCAGTCCTCGTACCGCTTGCCGGGCAGGACGGGGCACGTGTCTCCGCAGCCCATGGTGATCACCACGTCGGCCGCGCGGACGGCGTCGTCGGTCAGCGGCTTGGGGAACGCGTCGTCGGCGGCGCCCAGGTCGGCCAGCAGCGGGCGGACCGCCCGGTGGACGTCCGCGGCAGGCGCCGACCCCGCGCTGCGCACGACGACAGCGTCACCCGCGTAGCGCCGGACCAGTGCCGCGGCGAGCTGCGAGCGGCCCGCGTTCGCGACGCACACGAACAGGATCTGCGGCACCGCCCGTGCGTCCACGACCGCCCGCTCGGCGTCCGCGAGCCGCTGACGCGCGAACCGCTCGGTGTTCACGACGAGGTGCGCCCGCACCGCGGAGCTGCGTGCGAGCGCGGTGTACGACTCGCGCACCACGGTGAGCACGGCCGCCGGGTCGCGCTGAGGACACTCGTCGGACAGGCGACCGGCGATGCGCGCGAGCGTCTCCTCGGCGTCCGTGAGCCCGCCCAGCGGCGCGGTGCGGGCCGCGGCGTCCACCGTCGCGGGGGCGAACGACTCCAGCAGCGTGGTGACGGCACCGCGCAGCGCGGGCTCCACGCGGTAGTGCACCCACGTCCCGCGGCGCTCCGCGGTCAGCACCCCGGCGTCCTTGAGCACCTTGAGGTGGTGCGAGACGGTCGGCCCCGAGACCTCCGCCACGGTCGTGAGGTCGCACACGCACGCCTCGCCCATGGGTGACGTGGCGATCATCGACAGCATGCGCAGACGCAGCGGGTCGGCCAGTGCCTTGAGCGTGCCGGCCAGGCTGGTCGCGGCGTCGCTGCCCATCGTGTGCTCGGCGGGCGAGGGCGGGATGGTGGCGCACGTCTCGTCGGGAACGTGCGTGGTGTGGTTCACGGGCGAGCCTCCTGCAGGGTGAGCGTCGCGGTCGACAAGGGCTGGCCCGGGAACCAGCGGCGGCGCGCCCACAGGCTGACGTACACGAGACCGACCAGGACCGGGACCTCGATCAGCGGGCCGACGACCCCTGCGAGCGCCTGGCCGGAGGTGGCGCCGAAGGTGCCGATGGCGACCGCGATCGCGAGCTCGAAGTTGTTGCCCGCCGCGGTGAACGCGAGCGTCGTGGACCGGGCGTAGCCCAGACCGAGGGCGCGGCCCGCGGCCATCCCGGAGGCCCACATGACCGCGAAGTAGGCGAGCAGGGGGAGCGCGATGCGGACGACGTCCCACGGGTTCGAGGTGACGGCGTCGCCCTGCAGGGCGAACAGCAGCACGATCGTGAAGATCAGGCCGTAGAGCGCGAACGGGCTGACACGCGGCGTGAAGCGCTCCTCGTACCAGGTGCGGCCCCGGGTGCGCTCGCCGATCCATCGTGAGGCGAACCCGGCCACGAGGGGGATGCCGAGGAACACGAGCACGTTCACCGCGACCTGGGCGATCGACACGTCGAGGCCCTGGGTGTCGAGCCCCAGCCAGCCGGGCAGGACCGTGAGGTAGAAGTACCCGAGGAGCGAGAACGCCACCACCTGGAAGACCGAGTTGATCGCGACGAGGACGGCCGCCGCCTCGCGGTCCCCGCACGCCAGGTCGTTCCAGATGACCACCATCGCGATGCACCGCGCGAGGCCGACGATCACCAGGCCCGTGCGGTACTCCGGCAGGTCGGGCAGGAGGAGCCACGCCAGCGCGAACATGAGCGCGGGTCCGAGCACCCAGTTGAGCACGAGCGAGGACACGAGCAGGCGCTTGTCCCCCGTGACGGCAGACACGCGGTCATAGCGGACCTTGGCCAGGACCGGGTACATCATCACGAGAAGGCCGAGCGCGATCGGGACGGAGACGCCGCCGACCTCCAGTGCGGCGAGAGCGTCTCCCAGCGCGGGAACCATGCGGCCGAGAGCGAGGCCGACGACCATCGCGAGCCCGATCCAGGCGGGCAGCCAACGGTCGAGCGTCGAGAGCTGTCCTGGCCGCGTGTCGGTCCGCGACTCGAGCGTGGTCACCGGGCCCCCTGTGCGACGAGCGCCGAGGGACCAGCGGCGACGACGTCGCCGAGTGCGGCGAGGTGGTGCTGGGCGTCGAGGGCTGCGGCGCAGCCGGAGCCGGCGGCGGTGATGGCCTGGCGGTAGGTGTGGTCGACCGCGTCGCCGCACGCGAACACACCGGGCAGGCTGGTGCGGGTCGAGCGGCCCTCGACCGCGATGTAGCCGTTCTCGTCGAGCTCGACCTGGCCGATCAGCAGCTCGGTGCGCGGGACGTGCCCGATCGCGACGAACACCGCACCCGCGGGCTGCTCACGCGTCTCGCCCGTGACGGTGTCGCGCAGCGTCACGCCCGTGACCTTGGCGTCACCGGCGATCGCGACGATCTCGGAGTTCCACGCGAAGCTGATCTTCGGGTCGGCCGCGGCGCGGTCGGCCATGATCTTGGACGCACGCAGCTGGTCGCGGCGGTGCACGATCGTCACCGACCGGCCGAACCGCGTCAGGAACGTGGCCTCCTCCACCGCGGAGTCACCACCGCCCACCACCAGGATGTCCTGGTCCTTGAAGAAGAACCCGTCGCACGTCGCGCACCAGGACACACCCCGGCCGGACAGGCGGCGCTCGTCGTCCAGGCCCAGCTCGCGGTAGGCCGAACCGGTCGCCAGGATCACGGCCTTGGCCCGGTACACCGTGCCGTCCGAGACGGTGATCTCCTTGACGTCACCCGTCAGCGACAGCGCGGTCGCGTCGTCCCACAGCACCTCGGCACCGAACCGCTCGGCCTGCTCCTGGAGCTTCTCCATGAGCTCGGGGCCCTGGATGCCGTCCGGGAAGCCCGGGAAGTTCTCCACCTCGGTGGTGTTCATCAACGCACCACCCGCGGTCACCGAACCGGCCACCACCAACGGCGCCAGGCCCGCACGCGCGGCGTAGATCGCCGCGGTGTAGCCGGCGGGGCCAGACCCGACGATGATCACTTCTCTTTGATTCGACACTCGTCTATTTTGAGAGCCATCGAACCAAGGTGTCAACCCCAGGAGCCTCGCCGTGACCTCGACCGTCCTGTTCGTCTGCGTGCACAACGCGGGCCGTTCACAGCTCGCCGCGGGGCTGGCTGCGGCCTACGCAGGCCCGCGCGTGCGGGTCCTGTCGGCGGGAACTTCGCCCGAGGACGTGGTCTCCCCGGCGGTCCTCGCGTCGCTCGCGGAGCTCGGCATCGACCGCTCGAACGAGGTGCCCACCCAGCTGACTCCCGCGTTCGCGCACCAGGCGGACGTGGTCGTCGCGCTCAAGCCCGGGCTCGACCTGTTCGGGCACCCGGATGTCCGGACGTGGCCGTTGCCGGATCCGGCCGGCTGGGACGTCGACGGCCTCCGGGAGCTGCGCGACCATCTCGACGCGCGCGTCCGCGAGCTGGTCGACGCGCTCGCCTGACGAGCTCACGCCGGCAGCGCCGCCAGGATCTCGCGGACCTGGGCGGTCGTCGGGACGCGGCCGGACAGCACGACCTCCTCGTCGACCACGAGGGCGGGCGTGCGCATGACGCCGTAGCCCGCGATCGCGCCGTAGTCGGTCACCTTCTCCACCTGGGCGTCCAGGCCGAGCTCGGCGACCGCCTCGGACGTGACCCGCTCGAGGGTCACGCAGTTCGCGCATCCGGGACCGAGGATCTTGATGTGCATGGT
This sequence comes from Cellulomonas gilvus ATCC 13127, assembly GCF_000218545.1. Lineage (NCBI taxonomy): Bacteria > Bacillati > Actinomycetota > Actinomycetes > Micrococcales > Cellulomonadaceae > Cellulomonas > Cellulomonas gilvus. The sequence goes on along the minus strand of NC_015671.1, from coordinate 2,997,316 downwards.
GTCCTCCTAGGGTGATCGCACGCCGTCAGAGGACGGCGTTGAACAGGTAGCCGACGGCGACGATCCCGCTGCCGACGACGGCGACGAACAGGCCGATGAGCGGTGGCCGCAGCACGCGGCGCAGCAGGATGAGCTCGGGCAGGCTCAGGGCGACGACGGCCATCATGAAGGCGAGCAGCGTGCCCATCGGCAGACCCTTGTCGTGCAGCGCCTCGACCAGCGGCAGCACGCCCGCGGCGTTGGAGTAGAGCGGGATGCCGATCAGCACCGCGACCAGGACCGCGGCGGGGTTGCCCGGGCCCGCGTACCGGGTGAACAGCTCCTGCGGCGCCCAGCCGTGGATCGCGGCGCCCAGCCCGATGCCGACCAGCAGGTAGGGCCAGATCTTCCGGAGGATGGTGACGACCTCCTCGCGCCCCATCTGCAGCCGGTCGTCCCACGTCAGGCCGACGGACGGGTCGACCGCACGCCCACCCACGCGTGTCGCGAAGACGAACGGCTCGATCCACCGCTCAGGACGCATCCGGCCCAGTGCGAAGCCGGCGAGGACCGCGATCGTCAGGCCCGCGGCCACGTACAGGACCGTGGGCCCGACGCCGAACAGCCCCAGCAGCAGCGCGATGGCGACCTCGTTGACCAGCGGGCTCGCGATCAGGAAGCTCAGCGTCACGCCCACGGGGACGCCGGCCGCGACGAACCCGATGAAGGCCGGGACAGCGCTGCACGAGCAGAACGGGGTGACCACGCCGAGGCCGGCCGCGAGCACGTTGCCGATGCCCTCGCGCCGTCCGCCGAGCAGCGCACGCGTGCGCTCGACGCTCATGAAGGACCGCAGCACGGTGACGACGAAGATGATCCCCACGAGCAGCAGCGCGATCTTCACGGAGTCGTACAGGAAGAAGTGCACGCCCGAACCGAGCCGGGTGCCCAGGTCGAGGTCGAGCACGTCGCCCAGCAGCCACGTCCACCACCGGCCGTTGACCGCGTACGCCGCCCACCACGTCCCAGCCGCGGCCGCCACCACGAGCCAGCGTCGCGTCGCGGAGTGCCGGCGGGGCAGGGGCGGGGCCGCGGACGTCATGTCAGCTCTCCGCGCCCGACGGCAGCGCGGCGGCCATGCGGGTGTGCGCGTCGTCGGCCAGCGCGTAGTCCAGGAAGCGGCCGCGTCGCGACGCGGTGACCAGCCCGTTCTCGCGCAGCACGCGCAGGTGGTAGCTCAGGAGGTTGCCCGGCACGGTCACGTGCTCCTGCAGGTTGCACACGCACGCGGGCCCCTCGGCCAGGCGCCGCAGCACGGTCCACCGGACCGGGTCCGCGACCGCCTGCAGCAGCGTCACGGCGTCGTCGAGGCCTGTCCGCTCAACGGCAGTTGGTGCAGTCACAGTTGAATCGTCGACCCGTCGCCCGGGGCCGGACAGGGACGTTCGTCCACCCACGGGTTCGGGGCCCCGGGCAACCGGTGGGGCAGAAACACTCCAGATCCGGCACACGCATGCCGATCTGGGAGGAATCCCCTCACCACCCCGCAGGAGCCCCTCGATGCGTACCCGGTCCACCGTGTGGTCCCTCGTCCTGGCCGGGAGCCTGGCGATCACGACGATGCCCGCCGCCGTCGCCGCCGACGCGCCCCCCGCCGCACCCGCCGCGAAGGCCGCCGCGACGACGCTGCCGAGCAACGTGGCGAAGAGCCGGACGCCCGGCGGGCGCCTGCTGATGCTCCCGCTGGTCAACAAGACGTACGCGTTGAGCTCGGGCTGGGGTGCGCGGTGCATCCCCACCCGCGGGGCCTCCACGTTCCACCACGGCCTGGACATGAGCGCACCCGACGGCGCGCCCATCTACGCCGTCGCGGGCGGCACGGTCACGCACGTCGTCCAGCCGACGAGCTCGGTCTCGGGGCAGATCGTCGTGCGCACGATCGTCGACGGCGTCTCGACGCAGATCGCCTACCTGCACTCCTGGAACCCCGGGAAGTACGTCAAGGTGGGGGACCGCGTGAAGGTCGGGCAGCGCATCGGCGACGTGGGCGCGTCGGGTCCGGCGACGGGGCCGCACCTGCACCTCGAGGTCTGGACCGGCGGCTACTACCAGGGGACGTCGCACGACCCGCGCGTGTGGCTCGAGGGCTACGGCCTGCCCGTGACCAACCGGGCGACGGCTGACTGGACCAGCCCGGCGCCGACGTCCTGCACGTACTACGCGACGGCGAACCTCAACCTCCGGACCGAGCCCGCGACGACGTCGACCGTGCGGGCCACGCTGCCGCCCAACACGACGCTGGCGAACAAGCCGGGCGTCAAGACCAACGGCTACATCCCGGTGACCGTCCGCCTCGCCACGGGCACGGTCAAGGGCTGGGTGCACGCGGACTACATCTCGCAGTCCAAGACGTACCACCTGACGAAGTCGACCGTCGTGCGGCAGTCGGCGATCTCCACGTCCAAGGCGCTGCTCACCGCGCCCGCGGGCGCCTCGCTCACGCCCGTGCAGGTCTCCGGGTGGTGGACCAAGGTGGTCGTCTACGGCGTCACGGGCTGGGTGCCGAACTCGGTGGTCGCGGCCGGTCTGTAGCCGCACGCCCGGCGCGGCGGGTGGCGGCCGGGGTCTCACCGAGCACCGCGCGGTACGCGCGGGTCAGGTGCGCCTGGTCGGCGTAGCCGAGCTCGGCCGCGAGCGTGGCCAGGTCCGTCCCCGGCTCGGTGAACAGCCGCAGCGCGGCGTGCTGCAGGCGGCGGCAGTCGATCAGCCACTTGGGCGTCAGTCCCGTGCGCGCGGAGACCAGCCGGGACAGCGACCGCGTGCTGGTGTGCAGGAGCGCGGCCAGCTCGCCGACGCGCGTGACGTCCGCGCGCTCCTCGGCCAGCCGGCAGGCCTCGTTGACCAGGCGCCCCGCGTCGTCGACGCGCGCCGCGACCGGGGCGAGCCACGTGCGCAGCACGGGCAGGACGTCCGCGTGCGCGGCCATCGCGTCGCTCACGCCGGAGTGCGGCGCGGACACGAGCGGTTCGGCCCGCCCGACGAGGTCGCCGGGTCGCGTCGCGGTGAGCAGCGCCGCCGCGGCCGGCCACAGCAGCACGCCCACCACCCAGGACCGCCCGGTCAGCTCCTGCGTGGTGACCACCGTGGACGGCCCGACGAGCACGGCCGCCTCCGGTGTCACGACGACGTTGCACGCCGGGTAGGTGAGCACGCGCTGCGTGCGGGACTGCCCCGCGGGCACGTCCCACCGTGCGACCCACACGTGCCGCACCAGGTCGGGCAGGCCCGGGTCGTGGCGCTCCCACGTGACCTCGGCGTCGCCGGGGTTCAGGTGCCCGCGTGATCTCATCCGGACATCGTGCCGTCCGGTTTCTTCAAACGGCACGCACCGGCCCCGGGCACGCTGGGGGCATGAGCGAGAGCACCACGGCAGCCACGGGCGAGCACACCACCGACGGCGTCCCGCACGGACGCACGTCCCTGACCCCGCACCTCGTCGTGCGCGGCGCGCAGGAGGCGATCGCGTTCTACCGCGACGTGCTCGGGGCGCGCGTGCACGACGTGACGCGGTTCGGCGATGCGGTCGCGCACGCCGAGCTGGAGCTCGCCGACGGGTGGTTCACGCTGAGCGACGCGCTCGACGCCTACGGGCTGACGGCCCCGGCCGAGGGTGAGCCCGTGACCTACTCGCTCGCGGTGTACGTGCCTGACGTGGACGCGGTCGCCGCGCGCGCGGTCGAGCACGGCGCGACCCTGCGGGAGGGGCCCGAGACCTACGTCAGCGGGGACCGGTTCGCGTCCCTGCTCGACCCGTTCGGCGTGCGGTGGTCGGTCATGACGCGGGTCGTGGACCTGTCGCCGCAGGAGTCGGCGCGGCGCGTGGCCGAGTGGGCCGCGGCCCAGGGCTGAGCGCGCTCAGTCCTGCAACGGCCGGATGACGCGTGCGGGGTTGCCCGCGGCGACCACGTCCGGCGGGACGTCCTTGGTGACCACCGAGCCCGCGCCGATCACGGAGCGGGCCCCGATGGTGACGCCCGGGCACACCACCACGCTGCCGCCGAGCCACACGCCGTCCTCGATGGTCACGGGCGAGACGCGCTCCCAGCCCTGCGGGCGCAGCGCGGGGTCCAGCACGTGCGTGGGCGTGTAGATCCGCACGCTCGGGCCGATCAGCACGTCCGCCCCGATGCGGATCTCGCCGCCGCCGAGCGTCAGGAAGTCCGCGTTGACGAACGTGCGGTCGCCCACGTGCAGGCGGTGACCGTAGTCCAGGTAGAGCGGCGGCCGGAAGTCGACGCCCTCGCCGACCGTGCCCAGCAGCTCGCGGAACAGCGCGAGCGCGGCGTCGCGGTCCTCGTCGTACAGCGCGGTGATGCGGCGGCACGTGCGCTGCGTGGCGGTGGTGAGGTCCGCGAGCTCGGGACCGAACCGGTAGCGGTACCAGTCGCCCGCGACCATCTTGTCGTACTCGGTGCGCGCGTCCGCGAGCGCCGCCGTGACGTCCAGCTCCATGGTGTGCCTCCCGGCCGATCTGCTGGCGACGAGTCTGTCAGGCGCACGTGGGCCCGGTGCGGGACGTCCGGGAAAGGAGCCGACGGGAGCGGGCGGCGCCGGTACGGTCGCCCGCATGACGCACACGAGCACGTTGCAGGGTCGGGTCGCCGTGGTCACGGGGGTGAGCCGCCGCAAGGGCATCGGGTTCGCGGTCGCGTCGCGGCTCGCGAGTGCGGGGGCCAGCCTGTTCGTGCAGCACTGGACGCCGCACGACGCCGAGCAGCCCTGGGGTGCCGACGACGTCGAGCAGGTGCTCGCCGAGCTCGAGGGCCGCCTGGCCCCGGGCGCGCGGCTGGCCGCCACCAGCCTGGACCTGGCCGAGCCGGACGCGGGGGCCGCGCTCCTGAGCCGGGCCGGCGAGGCGCTGGGGCACGTGGACGTGCTGATCTGCAACCACGCGCGCAGCGGTGGGGACGGCCCGCTCGACGAGCAGACGCCCGCGATGCTGGACGCGCACTGGGCCGTGAACACGCGATCGACCATCCTGGCGACGCAGGCGTTCGCGGCACAGCACGACGGCCGCCCCGGCGGCCGGGTGATCTGGATGACGTCCGGACAGCTGCACGGGCCCATGCCCCACGAGATCGCGTACGCCGCGTCCAAGGCCGCGCTCGCGGGCCTGACCGCCTCGGTCGCGGACTGGCTGATCGAGCGCGGCATCGTGCACAACACCGTCAACCCCGGCCCGGTGAACACCGGCTACCTCGACGTGGAGACCGCGGACCGCCCGCCCGAGGTGCTCGACGCGGTCCTCGCGCACTTCCCGGGCGGCAGGTTCGGCGAGCCCGACGACCCGGCGCGCCTGATCGCGTGGCTGGCGAGCGACGAGGGCCGCTGGGTGGTCGGCCAGGTGCTCAGCACCGAGGGTGGCTTCCGCCGCTGGTGAGACTCAGGGCCGGTGGTGCGGGGGGACCGCGTACAGCGCGTGCTCGGTCAGGTGCAGGACGTTGGTGACAAGCGCCGCGACGTGCTCGTCGGGCTGGGTGTAGAACACCGTGGTGCCGTCGCGGCGCGCGGCGACCAGCCGGCCCGCGCGCAGCTTGGCCAGGTGCTGCGACACGGCCGCCGCGGGCCGGCCCAGGGCCGCGGAGATGGCGGTCACGGACATCTCCTGCCCGTCGAGCATGGCCAGGATCGCCAGGCGCGTGCGGTCGGCCAGCAGGCGGAGCACGTCCACCGCATGGTCCAGCTCGGGCTGGGTGGGCGCTGCGCCGGGTCGCTCCGTCACGGTGCTCATGATGTCAGCAGGGCGGGATCCGGCTCGTCGGTCACGTCCGCCGGTGCGGTGGCCCGGGGCCACAGCCGCGCGGCCACGATCGTCGCGCCCGCGGCCACGGCGGCCAGCGCGCCCGCGGTGCCGGCCAGGTGCCGGTCGCCGAGCCAGCCCGCGAGCGGGTAGGTGACCAGCCAGCACGCGTGCGAGAGCGAGAACTGCGCCGCGAACGCCGCGGGCAGGTCCGCGCGCGGCACCGAGCGGCGGATGATCCGGCCCACGGGCGTCTCCACCGCGGACCACCCCGCACCGACGAGGACCCACAGGGCACCGATCGCGACGACACCCGCCGTCGCGTGCGCACCGAGCGCGAGGGGGACCGCGGCGGTGGCTGCGGTGAGCACCAGGGCGCCGACGAGCATCACGCGCCGCTCCGGGACGCGGCGCAGCAGCCGGGGCAGCGCCAGGGCCGCCGCGATGGACCCGACCCCGACCGCGGCCAGCAGCAGCGCGACGACGTCCTCGCCCTGCCCGAGCTCGGCGCGCGCGATCACGACCGTCTGCACCAGCACGTACGCACCGGCCGCGGCCACGGCCAGGTTGAGCGCGAGCACGGGTCGCAGCGTCGGCGTGCGCAGGAACAGCGCGGTGCCGTGCCGCGCGCGCTGGCTGAACGGCATCTCGGGCGCGTCCTCGTCGTCCTGCGCCGACGTGCGGTGCGGCACCGCGACGGACACCACCAGCAGCGCCGAGCCCGCGAACCCGGCCGCGGTCCCGAAGAACAGCGCGGAGGACGGGACGACGAGCAGGAGCGCCGCCGCGATCGTCGGCGACAGGACCGACTCGAGGTCGTACGCGAGGCGCGACAGGGACAGCGCCGCGGTGTAGTCCCGCTCGTCGGGCAGGACGTCCGGGATGACGGACTGGAACGTGGGCGTGAACGTGGCCGAGGCCGCCTGGAGCACGAAGATCAGCACGTAGACCTGCCACACCTCGCCGACGAACGGCAGGCTTACCGCGGCCGCGAGCCGCAGCAGGTCCGCGCCGACCAGGACGCGGCGCCGGGGGAGGCGCGCGACCGCGGCGGCCGCGAGGGGCGCGACGACGACGTAGGCGACCATCTTGATCGCGAGCGCCGTGCCGAGGACGCTGCCAGCGTGCTCACCCGCGAGGTCGTACGCGAGCAGGCCGAGCGCGACCGTCGCCAGTCCCGTCCCGGCGAGCGCCACGACCTGCGCGGCGAAGAGGCGACGGTAGGCGCGGTGGGAGAGGGCCTGGAGCACAGGCTCAGTGTCCACGTATCTACGTGGATACGCAAACAGCGTCAGCGCACCCGCGCCCACTCCGCGACGTCGACGCGCGCCCCACGCCCACGCAGCCGCGCGACGAACGCCGTCAGCACCCGGTGCGTGGTGGCCCGGGTGGACGAGATCGTCGCGTCCGAGACGGTGACCGCGACCTCGCAGCTGGTGAGTGACAACGGCCGGGCCCGCACGATGATCGTCGACGTACGCCCCGCCTCGAAGCTCTCCGCGAACGGCGCCAGGGCGATCTGCGCGGTGTTCATCACCAGGCCGAACCAGTTCTTGGCGACCACCGAGCCGTCGCGGCGCACCCGCACCCGCAGGCGCTGCGCGCGCAGCAACCCGGTCAGCTCGGCCATCGCGGTGCTGACCGGGACCGAGACCTGCATCGTCAGGGTGGGCCGGTGCATCAGGCGCGGGTAGGTGGGCACCGCGACGTCCAGATCACTCACGTCGTCCATTGTGGGGGTGCGGCCACTCGGGTGAGGGGCATACGCCGCTGCCGGCGGGCTCGGTACCCTGACGCGTTCCACGGTGGTTCTGCAGAGGGGCTGGTCATGGCGTCACGGCGCAACCGGGAGGGCCGCGGCCGGCGGTTCTGGCGACGGGCCGAGAACGTGGGTGACGCGATCGACTTCTTCGACTTCGTCGGGATGTTCTTCCGCGTGCTGACCTGGCCGTTCCGGATGATCTTCAAGATCTTCGACGCCTTCTCCTGACCCACCGCAGCCGGGCGCGGGGCGCTTCGACCGGCCCGTGTCAGTCCTCGTCGGCGACGAGGACCTCGCCCTCGTGGGTGACCCACCAGACCTCGATGCCTGCCGACGTCAACGAAGCGTGAGTCTCGTAGTGCAGCGAGCGGTACCGGGGGAAGTCCGGCAGCGCGATGACGCTCCGTGTGGCGGGGCGACAACCTCGAAGTCGCATGGCGGCGAGCACCGCCGCGGCATACCAGTGCCCCGCCTGTGTGCTCGGGAGAGTGCGCTTGTCCTCGGAGGCGCGCCTGGGGTCGGCGTACCACCGGCTCGGGAAGCCCTTGACCTCGACGCCGACCTGCTCGCCGGCCCGCGTCGCCACGATGTCGATCCCGTGCTCCCGGCTCGCCGTGTCGGCCGTCGACTCGATCGACCAGCCGCGGCGCACCAACCACGCGACGACCGTGGCCTGGACAGCCGCCTCCGTGTGCCACGACTCGTCGACCGGGGTCGAGGTGTCGAGTGTTCGGGATGACGAGCCGACCGGAGTCGCGGTCGCCGCGCGCGTGCGAACGACGCCGCTGACCTCGAACCCGAGGGACCGCAGATGGCGGCGCGCCGTGTGGGAGTTGTAGTCCGCCGGGTCGAGCCCGGTGGCGACCGCGAAGGCCTGGCGAACGGGGAACCACGTCCCGCCGACGAGGACTGCGTGCGTGCGGATCGGGTCCGGCACGACACCCGACAGCCGCAGCTCGACGTCCGACCGGGCGAGTTCGAGCCGCGCCCCGTTGAGCACGAACCGGATTCGATCGACCATGCACGCCTCCTCGACGGCAGAGCCCGCGGTCAGTGCGTGACGAAGCGCCACGTATGGACCGACTGTGGCACCTCGCCATTCGTCGCGGGCGTGAGCGTGACCACCCCGCCCGTGACAAGACCTCCCCGCCACGGTCACCTGCTGCGCCAGACGAGGGCGTCGCGCGCCCTCATCGCGGCGGACGACCACCGCCAGGTCAACGACACGGTTGGTGGTCCGCCTGAGCGCACAGTGCCGCGCTAAGGTCGCCGACGCCCCGGGTACGCTGCGACGGGGCAGGTCGACAGCCGATCGGCACCGCGGCGCTTCTCTGTTCCCTCCCCCAGGGCGCCCAGAGGACGTCCGTACGTCCCGGGCCTCTAGCTCAACTGGCAGAGCAGCGGACTTTTAATCCGCGGGTTGTGGGTTCGATCCCCACGGGGCCCACCTGACCTGGTGATTTACACTTGCTTGACCCAGGGGTCACTCTCGGAGTCACTCCCAAGCGCGACGAAGGGGGCAAGGTGCGTCCTGCACCTTGCCCCCTTCGCCCTGGTCACGCGACGGGAAGGGAGGGAGCCGTCTCCGGGCCTTCCCGTCGCGTGACCTGGCTCCGAGTGTCGCGCCGGGTGCGAGCGGAACGGCGGGGACTCGCGAACAGTCCGAAAAGTTCCGCGCGTACTCGGCAAGCTCGCCCGTTGTCGTCGGTTCGCCCGCGCCCCGCGCTTCGACACCCCGATCTCCGATGGAGGTGCCGGACACCGCACGACCAGCACCGAGGCGTGCCGGTCGCGAGCGTCTTCGCGTGCGCCACACTGCACATGTCGTACTCAGGCGAGTGACTCCATTCAACCGCCCTTGATTGCCTTCCCTTCGTTGCCCGATGCTTCGGCCATGCCTTTGCGAACGCGCTCCTTGTCGATGATGACGTCCGTCGCTGTCGCGGGTTTGCTGCTCGGTGGACTCGCCGCCGTCGGACCGGCCGCAGCGGCACCCCCGCCAGCCGATGTCGCCGTGGACGCCACGTCCGCGGTCGCCCAGGTCAAGGGTGTGCGCGTATCAGTCAAGACACCCCGCAGGGTCGTCATCACGTGGAACACCACGCCCGGCGCCGTCGCCTACACAGTGCAGGTTGCAGCCAAGACGTACACCGTCACGAGCGCTGCGAAGTCCTTGCCCGGGGCGGTCGGTACGCGTGTGCGTGTCCGTGCGGTCGCCGCGTCCGGGGAAACCGGCCCGTGGTCGACCGCCGTGTACGTCCCCCCGTCGCGCCCGAAGCTCACCGTCGCCCGGTCCGCGACGAAGAAGGTGACCGTCTCGTGGGGCAAGGTCCCGGGTGCGACCCGCTACGAGGTGCACGCCGGGACGATGGAGGTTCTCACCAGAGCCCTCAAGGTGACGGTCCCCGCGGACGCGGACACGAAGATCCGCGTTCGCGCGGTCGGGGTGCACGCCTCGAAGAGTGCGTGGTGCATCCGCTACCGCGCACCCGCACCCGTCACTGGGGTGAAGGTCAGCGCGTCGAGCTCGGCGTACGCGCGCGTCGTGTGGTCGACCATGCCCGGGGTGTCGCAGTACGAGGTGGACGTCGCGGGCACGAGGTCAACCACCTCGAAGACGAACTTGGCTGTCCTCGCTTTCTCGGGTGAGGCCGTCAAGGTTCGCGCGAAGGGGCCAGGCGGGTGGGGCATGTGGAGCGCACCCGTGACCAAGCCGTTGTCCGACACGGAGATCGCCGCACTGCGTGAGGAGCTCGCCGACGTCCGAGAAGCGATCGCTCAGGTCCAAGCGGACATCTCCGAGTACAACGCTAACCTTGCCAAGTTGGAGTACTGGCTCAAGGTCGCGACGGAGTACAACGACACCATCCGGATCGCCGAGCTTGAAGCGGAGATCGAGCAAGTCACCGCCGACCTGAACGAAGCCAAGGCAGACTTGGCCGACCTGCAAGCACGCGAAGCGGAGATCGTCGAAGCCATAGGCTGACCGGCGTCGCTGGCGGCACTTGGGCGGCCTCGCGCGCGTCCAGGTGACGCACACCCGTCCGGCGGAATTTCTGGGCCCTCCACGGCCGCCCTCACCTAGCCACTCACCCAGCCCACCCGCCGAACCGGCTCGTCCCGTCGCCGGCACGCCCACGTGACGTCCGGGTCGTGGCGGCACGGCTGGTCAGGTGCCGCTGTCGGAGAGTAAGGGTGGCCCGGGTGTCGGGAGTGCGGGACCTCACGACGGGCGCCGAGGCGTTCCCTCCGAGTCGAGCATGATACGGAGGTAGAGCGCGCTGTCAGGTCGGGTGTTGCCCAAGCCCTCGGCATCCCAGGCAGCGATCTCGTGAGCGGGTGCTTTGACGTCGGCGTGCCCGGCATTGATGTAGACGCGTCGGCCGCCGGCGAGGCGGATGACCTTGCCGCGACCTGGGTATGCGGCGTCCGGATCCTCGAGCGCGAGCCCGAGGAGGGACAGGACAGCGCGGAGCGGTTCGACTTGTGACTGGCGGCGCTGCGATGGCGTAGTCAACGCATCGGCCGGGGGCAGCCGTCGGACGGCCGCGGGGACCTCGGGCCGCGACGGCGGCGCAGGTTCTCGACTGGGCGTGCGTCGGTCCCCAGCATGGGCCATCGATGAGAGCGCCGAGCCCACGACCGTGCCCGGCCAAGGTGAGACCCCGAGGCGCAAGAGTTCGGCACGGAGCGAGGCGACCACCTCTCGCCAGACTTCTCGGCGGGCGTACGTCGAGGGGTGGCCCACCATCAGAAGAGGGACGTCGCGCCCGAGCGCCGGGACCTGGGCGTGCGCGGAGCGGAACAGGCAAGCGTCGTGCCGGCCGTTCGCCCCGAGTATCTCTGGCGGCTCGGCGTTCACGACAAGAGAGCCACTCTCGCAGTGCTCCCCTACGAAGGCGCGGAAGGCCGTCGAGCCGAGGAGGAGGATCGCGGCCGGGTCGACCGCGCGCAGGATCTGTGCGAGGACGGGCGCGCTCTCGTGCGCCGCGGCACGCGCCGTGAGATTGAGCGCTGCCGCGTGCCGCGAGCGCCGGAAGATGACGTTGGTCGCCGGGACTCGGCGGATGGCATCCTCCGACGTGGTCTGGAGCACCTGCACGAGCGTGTCGTAGGCCGGGCCGGCGAGCGAGTATTGCTTACCGTGGCGGCGGAAGTCGACGTAGTCGTGCTCCCAGTTCTCGTAGAACGACGACGAGGCGTTCAGGTCAGTGCCGTCGACCTCGCCGCCGGGGTTGAACCCGAGGACGAGCAGCGGCGCCGGAGCGATCGCTGAGTAGAAGATCTTGTAGAAGCGGCGGTCGGTGAGCCCGGACGTCGCGCGGAACTCGGCGTCGAGGCGCGACATGAGGTCGATGTCGGGCAAGTCCACGGCATCCACGGTACGAGCCGTGGCTGACAGCGTGCGGCACGCTACCGGCGGGCGATGCCGCGTTAGCCGAAGACACGGGCGGCGTGCCGCGGCTCGTCCGGAGGCGGGTGCCGGACGGCGGATCCTCCTCAGTGTGACATCGAAAGTGGTATCGACGCCGACGAAACGTTTCAGGTGCGTCCTGACCCCTTCGGGCGAGCGCACGCTCGGTGCGAATGTGAAGGCTCACATCGCGGCGCTCCGGGGCCGCGACCTGTCCCGCACCGACGTCGAGACGCCGCCCGTCAGCCGGCCTCGATCGTCTGGCCCGCGCTGACCCGGCTCGAAGGAGAGCTCCATGAGACAAGCACCACTCGCACCCCGACGGCATCGTCGCCGCTGGGCGGCTGCGCTCGTCGCGGCAGCCACCGCAGTCTCGGCGGGCGTCGTCGCGCTCGTCGTCGCACCCGCGGCGTCCGCCGCGACGGTCGACCCGAACGCCTCGTACGTCCTGATCGGCCGCGGGAGCGGCAAGGCGCTCGACGTCTACAACCTCTCCATGGCCGACGGCGCCCGCATCACGCAGTGGACCCGCAATGACGGCCTGCAGCAGCAGTGGCAGTTCGTCGACTCCGGCAACGGCTACTACCGGATCAAGTCGCGCCTGTCGGGCAAGGTGCTCGACGTCACCAACTGGTCCACCGCGGACGGCGCCGCGATCACGCAGTACACCGACTACAACCAGAACAACCAGCAGTTCCGGCTCCAGGACACCTCCAACGGCTACGTGTCGCTGATCAGCCGGCACTCCGGCAAGGCCGTCGAGGTCCAGGGCGCGTCCACCGCCGACGGCGCCAACATCGTCCAGTACGCGAACTGGGGCGGGAACAACCAGCAGTGGCAGCTGGTGCGCGTGGGCGGGGGCAACCAGCCGACACCCACGCCCACGCAGAACCCGAACCCCGGCACGTGCCAGCTGCCGTCGTCGTACCGCTGGTCCTCGACGAGCTCGCTCGCGAACCCGCGCTCGGGCTGGGCGTCGCTGAAGGACTTCACCGTTGCGCCGTACCAGGGCAAGCAGCTCGTCTACGCCACGACGCACGACTTCGGCAGCTCGTGGGGCTCGATGAACTTCGGCCTGTTCTCGAGCTACTCGCAGATGGCGTCCGCGAGCCAGAACCCGATGCCGTTCAGCGCGGTCGCCCCGTCGCTGTTCTACTTCGCGCCCAAGAACGTCTGGGTGCTGGCCTACCAGTGGGGCGGCCCGGCGTTCTCCTACCGGACGTCGACGAACCCGTCGAACGTCAACGGCTGGTCCTCGCCGCAGACGCTGTTCTCGGGCAGCATCTCCGGCTCCGGCACGGGCCCGATCGACCAGGCCGTGATCGGTGACGACCAGAACATGTACCTGTTCTTCGCCGGGGACAACGGCAAGATCTACCGGGCCAGCATGCCGATCGGGAACTTCCCGGGCAGCTTCGGCTCGGCGTCGACCGTGGTCATGAGCGACACGACCAACAACCTGTTCGAGGCCGTGCAGGTCTACAAGCTCCAGGGCCAGAGCCGCTACCTGATGATCGTCGAGGCGATCGGCTCGCAGGGCCGGTACTTCCGCTCCTTCACGGCCAGCAGCCTGAACGGGTCCTGGACCCCGCAGGCGGCGAGCGAGTCCAACCCGTTCGCCGGCAAGGCCAACAGCGGCGCGACGTGGACCAACGACATCAGCCACGGTGAGCTGCTGCGCACCAACGCGGACCAGACCATGACGGTGGACCCCTGCAACCTGCAGCTGCTGTACCAGGGCCGCAGCCCGAGCTCGGGTGGCGACTACGGCCTTCTGCCGTACCGGCCGGGCCTGCTCACCCTGCAGCGGTAGCCGGTCGGCGCACCGACGAAGCACGACGCTGCGGGCCGCTCCCACCGGGGGCGGCCCGCAGCGTCGCGTTGCCCGTCGGGTCAGCCGCACGCCGGCTTGGTCCTGGGCGCACGCGACAAAGCGGGCGCGGGGCCGCTTATGCTCCGTGCGTGAAGCCGACCCTTGCACTCGTGACCCTCGCCCTCGCCGCCGGACTCGTGGGCTGCTCGTCCGACTCGCCGGAGCCGTCGAAGGGCACGCAGGCCGCGGCCACCACGCCCGCCGCGGAGGCGAGCACGCCTGCTGGCGAGGAGCCCACCGACGACTCCGCCGAGGCGCTCGAGGTGTACGTCGGCAAGGTGCAGCCGCTGGTCGAGTCGATGCTGGACGGCTCGGACACGTACTCCGACCTCGAGGTGCGCGCGGTGCCGCCCAGCACCATGGAGTACGTCTACACGTTCGCCGAGGAGGCGGACGTGAAGGCGGCCGCCAAGGGGCTGGAGGAGTACGTCCCGACGCTGCAGGAGACGGCGGACGCGCAGATCTTCCCCGAGATGGAGCGCGAGGGCATCGCCTCCCCGCGCGTGGCGTACACGTACCTGAACCCGGACGGCTCCGAGATCTGGACGGTCACGCTCGACCCGTCCTGACCCGCCGCGCGCGGCGCGCGACGAGCCCGCACCATGGGCGGGTGATCGACCGCTACCAGGGCCACATCGCGGGGCTGGCGACCGCCGACGGTCGGCGCATCGTCGTCGGCCGGTGGTTGCGCTCGCCGTGGCCGCCGTTCGTCGACGTCATGACGCAGGACGCGGCGGGTCGCCGTACGTTGCTGGCCCCGACACGGGAGATCGCCGACGAGGTCGCGGCGACGTACACGTTCGACGACGTGCTCGTCGTGCCCACGCGGTGCACGCCCGACGAGCGGGCGCGCACGTGGACGGTGCGCGCGGGACCGCTGACGGTGGACCTGACGATCGGGGCGCGCACGGCCATTGGGCATGCGCTGGGGCTGGTGCCGGGGGCGGTGGCGCGTTCGCGGTGGTTCGCCACCGCGGTGGACCCGGTGGCGCGCGTGGTGCTGCCGGGCGTGCGCACGCGCGGGTCCGCGGGTGGCGGGCGGACCGAGTGGTACGGCGCGACGGACCAGCACGCGATCGTCGACGCGCGCGTGACGTGGCGCGGCGTGGACTGCGGCATGCTGCAGGAGCGGGTGCCGCCCGTGGGGTTCGGCTTCTCATCGGTGCCCGGTGCGCCGTCGGTCACGGCGGTGCGCACGACGATCGCGCGGTGACGGCCCGGGAGGTCGCGGCATGGCGGAGGAGCACGGCGCGTACTGGGACGCGCAGGCGGCGGGCTACGACCGCGCGACCCGCTGGCTCGAGCCGCGGCTCATGACCCCGGCGCGGGTGTGGGTCGCGCAGCGGGTGCGGGGCGAGGTGCTGGAGGTCGCGGCGGGCACGGGGGCGAACCTGCCGCACTACGCGGCGTCGGCCGCCGCGGTCACGCTGACGGACGGCAGCGCGGCGATGCTCGCGCTGGCGCGACGTCGGGCCGACGAGGCGGGCGTGGCCGTGCGGGCCGTCCAGGCGGATGCGGCGCGGCTGCCGTGGCCGGACGCGTCGTTCGACTCGGTGATCTGCACGTTCGCGCTGTGCTGCGTGTCGGACGAGGTCGTGGTGCTGCGTGAGCTCGCGCGCGTGGTGCGGCCGGACGGCCGGGTGCTGATCGCCGACCACGTGGAGTCCTCGGCGGCCGGCTGGCGCGTGGTCCAGCGCGGCTTGGACGTGCTGGGGCGGCGGCACGGGGAGCACCACCGGCGCCGACCGCTGGTGCGGTTGGCGGACGCCGGGCTCGAGGCGGTCGAGACCGTCGCGTCACGCCATCGGCTGGTCGAGCAGGTGGCCGCCCGGCGGGCCGGCTGACGCGTCCGGGCAGGTCCCGGATGCGCGCTCGCCGCGCGGAACGAACGGAACGGCCCTACGGTTCCCAGGCAGGGCAAATCCACCAGGAGGGGTTCTCATGACTGTCACGGGGATCATCACGGCCATCATCATCGGCGCCATCGTCGGCGTGCTCGGGCGCTTGGTGGTGCGCGGCAGGCAGAACATCTCGATCCTGCTGACCATCGTGATCGGGATCATCGCGGCGCTGCTCGGCACGTGGGTCGCCAGCCTGCTCGGCGTCAAGGACACCGACGGCATCGACTGGATCGAGCTGCTGCTGCAGGTCGCGTTCGCGGCCGTCGGGGTCGCGATCGCCGCGGGCTCGCGCGGCAGGCGGTGACGTAGGGCCCAGGAGGGCCGCGTACACGCGTATGCATCCACCGCGGGGTGGGCCGGGAGGGTGAATCCGGCCCACCCCGCGGCACGTGCGCTGGGATGCTCACGGCGTTGGTTCAGCCGTCTCCCAGGGGGAACTCCGATGTCCGTCACCCGCCGCGCACTCGCGCCGCTCCTGCTGCTCTCGATGACGGCCGCGCTCGCCGCCTGCGGAGGTGGCGACGACCCGGCGCCGGACGCCGCGGCGACGACCGCCCCCGCGGCGGCGTCGCCCAGCGCGGAGCCGACGCCCAGCCCCACGCCCGAGCCTGAGGTGCTGTCGCTGACGCAGGAGCAGGTCGACGCGGCGCTGCTGACCGCCGACGACCTCGGTGACGGCTGGATCGTCGACACCGTCTCCGGCATGGACCTGCTGGGCGACGACACGGACGACGACGATCGCACGGTCGAGCCCCCCGAGTGCAGCGCCCTCATGGAGGCCATGGAGGGGATGGCCGACGACGAGCCCACGGCCACGGGCGTGGTGCAGCTGGCCGCCGAGAGCGCGCCCCAGGTGGTCGCGCAGCGCATCGAGACGATCGCGGACACCGACGTCGCCGAGCTCGCGGGAATCGAGGGCGTCATCAGCGCGTGCCCGACGGTCCGGGAGACCGCGGCCGACGGCGCCGTGCTCGAGATGGCGCTCGAGACGTTCGACGTGCCCCAGGTCGGTGACGGCGCGGTGGGCGTGGCCGCGTCCACGCAGGGGCTGACCCTGCACTTCGTGTTCGTGGCCGTGGGTGACCAGCACGTGACGCTCGCGGCGCTCGGTCTCGACCCGGCGGCGATCGGCGAGCTCGCCTCGACCGCCGTGGACCGGATCGAGTCGGCGGCCTGAGGTCGCTCCGTGGCGCGCCCGGTCGGCCGGTCGCGCCACGGTCGGTCGCGCCACGGCCGCGAGCGGCCGGTCAGTCTCCGTCCGGCTCGACCGCGAACCGCTCGGTCAGCTGCGCGACGGTCGCGGCCGCGATGGTCTCGGCCGCCTTGCGCGTCACGCCGACCTTGCGCGTGCGGATCTCGGCGAGCAGCACCTCGGTCAGGTCGTCCCGCAGCGTCGCGACCACCTGCGCGGCGATCGCCCGCTCGTCGACCGCCTGTCCCAGCGCGACGAGGATCGCGCGCTGCCCCGCGAGGATGCGGGCCGCGTCCCGACGGCTCTGCCGGAAGCCCGCGGACGCGTACCCGAGCATGCCGCCCAGCGACTGCTCCTTGAGGCCCAGCACCGTGGCGGCCTCTCCTGTGACGGGGATCCGCTGCTTGGGGTCCAGCTCGCCCATGTCGTCCTCCTGACGTGTGCTCGACGTGCCCGTGGTGACGAACGCCCGGACGGCCGAGGCCCGGCGGCCGGTCGTGATCTCGAAGTGCATGGCGTCCCGCAGGCCCACGGGGAAGTCGAGGCCCCAGGTGAACAGCCCGTCGGCCTCGGCAAGGATCCGCCGGACCTCCGCGGTCTGCGCCGCGGTGAAGCCCGACGAGTAGGGCTGGCCGCGCTGGTGGGCCTCGTACGGGTGGCGGCCCCCGTTGACGTCGATCGCGGTGGCGGAGATGTGGTTGGAGCCCGGGTGCCCGCCGACGGACGTGTTGAACGCGCGTGACCGCCAGCCGTTGAGCACCGTGACGCGTTCGACGCGCGTGTGGATCTGCTCCACCAACCACGTGAACGCCGCGGCCACGTCGCCACGCAGCACCTCGCAGCCGTTCTCGTCGTCGGCCAGGAAGAGGCGGTCCACCTGCGCGGCGGAGGCGTCGTCCCAGCCGTTGAGCGTCGCCATGAGGTCTCCCGTCCCGACCCGTCGCACGTGGCGCGGCGGATGGCTGTGCCCCCACGGGGAATGTGACCCGCGGTGCTGGACCAGATACACGGTCTTGCGCGATGCGCGGGATCAGCACTACCTTCCACCTGTAAGCAAATACTGACAGGTGGGTGGATGACCGACGGGGACCGGCTGGTCGAGACGCTGGCGGCGCTCGCGCACCCGGTGCGCCTGCGGATCGTCGCGCGGCTCGCCGGTGGCCGCGACTACGTCAGCCACCTGGCCCGTGAGATCGGCGTGAGCCGCCCGCTGCTGCACCTGCACCTGCAGAAGCTCGAGGCCGCGGGCCTCGTCGTGGGGAGCCTCGAGCTGTCGTCGGACGGCAAGGCCATGAAGTACTTCGAGCTCGCCCCGCTGGACCTGCACCTGACCCCGGACCTCGTCGTCGACGCGGCCGCGACCCTGACCCCACCCGCCCACGCTGCCCCGGAGGACGACTGATGGACTGGCCCACGGTGATCCTGCTGCTCGGAGTGCTCGTCGTCGCGCTGATGGTCGGCATCGCCGTCGTCGCCACGCGCAACGAGTCCCGCAAGCTCGACCTCGACGAGGCGCGCTCGGAGGAGGTCAAGCGCCTGCTCGCGCGGTACGACGAGCTGTCCGCAGCGACGATCGAGGCCCAGAAGCGCGCCGCCGCAGACCTGGCGGACCTGCAGACGCGGCTGGCCGGGATCGAGCGAATCCTGCGGAGCGTGGAATGAGCGCCACAGTCGAGGCGCTGGTCGCCACCGCGTACGGCCCGGTGCGGGACGTGCTGCGGCACGCCGACGTGCCGCGCGACGAGCCGGGCGCGGGTCAGGTGCTGGTGCGCTCCGCCGCGGTCTCGCTCAACGCGGCCGACGTGCTGCTGACCCACGGCGAGCCGTTGCTGGTGCGCGCCGGCTTCGGCCTGCGACGCCCGCGCCGGCCCGTGCGCGGCCGCGACCTGGCCGGGACCGTCGTCGCCGTCGGGCCGGGCGTCACCGCGTGGTCCGCTGGGGACCGGGTCGCGGGCGAGGTGCCCGGCTCGCTCGCGCGTGAGGTGGTCGCACCGGCCGACGCACTGGCCCGCATCCCCGACGACGTGACCCTGGTGGACGCCGCGACGGTCCCGCTCGCGGGCGCCACCGCGCGCCAGGCGCTCCGTGCCGCGAGCGTCGGCCCCGGCTCGCGCGTGCTGGTCACGGGCGCCTCGGGCGGTGTGGGCGGGTTTGTCGTACAGCTCGCGCGTGCGGTGGGCGCCGACGTGGTGGGGGAGTGCAGCGCGGCCAAGGCGGACGTCGTCCGGGCCGCGGGGGCCGAGCCCCTCGAGCGTGGTGCGCCGCTGACCGCCGCCGGGTTCGACGCGGTCGTGGACGTCGGAGGCGGGCGGTCGCTCGGCGAGCTGCGGCGCGCGGTGCGCCCGGGCGGTGCGGTGGTGCTCACCTCCGGGCGGGGTGGGCGCGTCATCGGCCCGATGGGCCGGCTGCTCGCCGCGGTGGTGACCAACCCCATCGTCGCGCCGCGGTTGCGTCCGTTGGCCGCCAGGGTCGGCCCCGACGACGTGGCGGCGCTCCTGGCCGACGTGGCCGCCGGGCGGGTGCGCCCACTCGTCGGGACCGTGCTGCCGTTCGCACGCGCCGTGGAGGCGTTCGCGCTGCTCGAGGCGGGTGCCGTGCGCGGCAAGGTGGTCGTGACGCTGGACGGGTGACGGCGGGCCCACGAGGCCGCGAACCGGACCAACCGCTCCGTAGCCGCCGATACGGTGTCCCACATGACCGGGCCGACCGTCGATCCAGACTCGGCACCGTCCGCCGGGCGGTCCGCGCCGCCTCCGCAGCCACCGGCCGGGTGGTACCCGGCCGACCAGCCTGGACTCGAGCGGTGGTGGGACGGCCGGCACTGGACCGAGCACCTGCGCCCCGCCGTCCAGCCCGGTGCGCACCCCCGGGTGTCGGTCCGGCACGAGCGGATCAGGTGGGCCGGCGTCGCCTGGGGCGGCGGTGGCGGCAGCGCACTCTCGACGGTGTTCGGTGCGGTCTTCGTCGTGATGGCGCTGCCCCCCGTGGCCTTCGCGCTCGGGGCGCGCGAGGCGTGGCGTGCGGTGTTCATGGCCTTCTTCGCGCTGGTCCTGCTCGTCGGGGCGGCCGCCCTGTTCGTCAACGCCCACTTCTGCCGCATCCTCGAACGCGGCGGCTCGACGCCGCCCGGTGGCTCGTCGAACCCCTGAGAACCGTCGAGCGCTCTTCCGTGGACGCCGCACAACGACGGAGCGCCCCGAGGACCGAGGTCCCCGGGGCGCTCCGTCGTGCGGGCGTCAGTGCGTCAGCTGCACGTGGCGCCGTTCAGGGTGAAGGCCGTCGGGTTCGGGTTCTGGCCGTTGTGCGAGCCGTTGAAGCCGATGTCGACGCTCTGGCCGGGGGCCAGGGTGCCGTTCCAGGGCGCGTTGGTCGCGGTGACCGTGGCGCCGGACTGGGCCCAGGTGGCGCTCCAGCCCTGCGTGACCTGCTGTCCGGCCGTGAGGTCGAACTTCAGGGCCCAGCCGGACAGGGCGGTGGTGCCGGTGTTGGTGACCTTGACCGACGCGGTGAAGCCGGAGTTCCAGCTCGAGGCGTTGTAGACGACCTTGCAGGACCCGCCGGTCGTCGTGGACTTGGTCGTGACCGACAGGGCGGCGGAGGCGGCGGACACGTTGCCCGCGACGTCCTTGGCCCGGACGGTGTAGGAGTACGCGGTCGCGGCGGTCAGGCCCGTGTCCGTGTACGTGGTCCCGGTGACCGAGCCGACCTTCGTCGTGCCGCGGTAGACGTCGTAGCCCGCCATGCCCGAGCCGCCGACGTTGTCGGTGGACGCGGTCCAGGACAGCGCGACGCTCGTCTCGGTGACGGTGCCCGCGGTCAGACCGGTGGGCACGCTGGGTGCGACGGTGTCGACGACCGTGCCCGTGGTGGTCTTCACGGACAGTGCCGCGGAGGCCGGGGACACGTTGCCGGCGGCGTCCTTGGCCCGCACGGTGTACGAGTACGTCGTGTCGGCGGTCAGACCCGTGTCGGTGAAGGTGGTGCCGGTGGCGGAGCCGACCTTCGTCGTGCCGCGGTAGACGTCGTAGCCGGTCACGGCGACGTCGTCGGTCGAGGCGGTCCAGGAGATCTGCGCCGACGTGCTGGTGACGGTGCCGGCGGTCAGGCCCGTCGGGGCCGTCGGTGCCTGCGTGTCGGGCTCGGTGGGGGTGTCCTCACCGAACAGGCGGTCGTAGTCCGCCAGGGCCGCGGCGATCGCGGTCTGCGCCCAGAAGCGGTGGTAGGTGAACGTGGGCGCCTTGCCGGTGGCCAGCGCGTTCTCGACCTTCGACCATGCGGGGTCGTTCTTGTAGAACGAGCGCATGTCGAGGAAGGAGACGCCCGGCTTGATCGCGTCACCGTTGGGCATGGTGCCCGACCAGCCGGCCGGGATGTACACGCCGTCGCCACCGGGGACGTAGGTGTCGTCGAACCGCAGGTAGTCGCCGCGGGTCTCGGCGGTGGCCACCCCCAGGGCGTCCTGGTTGTTGGCCCACATGGCGTCCAGCAGCGCCTTGGCGGTGTCGCGCGCGGCCGTGTTGCCGGACTTGGCGGCGTAGAAGAGCAGCGCACGCGCGGTGTCGCCGGCCACGCCGACGTCCTGCCCGTAGCTGGTCACCTCGACCGTGAGGCCCGGGTTGCCCGTGGGGCTCGCGGCGTTCCAGGTGTCCGGCTTACCGGTCCACTTGAGCTCGCTCGGCACCTTCCAGCTCGCGCCGTCCGTGGAGATGTTCGCGATGACCCAGGGGACCCACTTGTCGAGGATCTTCTTGGCCTGCGCGTTGCCCGACGCGTAGTACAGCTCGGCGACGCGCTGCACGCCCCAGGCCTGCATGCCGAACCAGCGGTTCGACGGCGGGTCGGCGTACACGGGCGCCTCGGTGTAGCCCATGCCGTAGAACGTGGGCGTGCCGGCCGGGGGCGTGGCGTACGCGCCGTTCCAGCTGTTGGTCGCGCCACCGGCGATGCCGCCGTTGGACGCCTGCAGCCACGTGTAGAACTCGAGCTGGCGCTGCAGCGACTTGGTCCAGTCGTCCTTGGCCGTCGCGGACTTGGGCGTCAGGGCCGGGTCGGTCGACAGCGCGTACGCCGCGAGCGGGTTCTGGTAGCCGAAGTGCGCCTGCGACGAGCCGATGCGCCACGCCCAGCCGGCGTTCGCGTCCGTGGCGCCACCCCAGGCCATGTACCAGGACAGCAGGTAGTGCGCGCTGTCACGGTTGGAGCCCGCGGGGCAGCTCGGCGAGGTGCAGCCGATCGTCTTGAAGTACTTGTCGAACAGCGTGTAGCGCAGGTAGTCGCCCATCTTCGCGGCCTTCGCCACGACGGCCGCGACGTCGGCCTGCTTGCCCTGCTCGGTGGCCCACTTGTTGGCCCAGTAGATCGCCTCGACCGCACGCGCGTCGGCGTCGGAGGCCGAGGTGTACTTCCACTGCTTGGCGTAGGAGGCGTCACCCGTGAACAGGTCGAGGAAGCCGTTCTTGCCGCCGTACTTGAACTCCTCGCAGCTGGGCTGCGGGACGGTCTCCCAGACGGACTCCTGCGGGCCGCGCTGGAACGTGTTGATGAAGGACGTGCCGGTGGCCGACGGGCCCATCTCGCAGCCCGGTCCGGGCGTGACGCCGAAGCCGTAGACGTTGTCCACGTCCGCGAGCCAGTGCATCTGGTAGATGTCCGACGTGCCGTACGTGGCCTTGAGCTCGTTGGCGATCGGGTCCTTGCCCACCGACGTGCCGCTGCTCAGCTGGCTCGGGTACTGGCTCGGGTGGTTGTACTCGGAGGCGTACGTCGCCGGCGAGTTGGGGTTGTAGAACGAGTTCGTCGGCTGGTCCACCGACGCCGGGATCATGTTCTTCTCCATGGTGTCCCAGGCGTGGTTGAGCGGTGCCCAGTCCTGCGTCACCTGCCCGTACAGCGCCTCGAGCCAGATCCAGTACGAGTACGCCTCGGACGTGGTCTCGTGGCCGTAGTCGGGCGCCTCGACGATGAGGGTCTCGACGGAGTGGTACGGGATGCCCTGCGGCGAGAAGTACCCGTTGGCCGGGTCCTTGATCTTGTCGTACTGCGCGAGGAAGCGCTGCGCGTACTCGCCGTCCACCGCGGCGCGCACGGGGGAGGCGGCCGGGACGGTCACCGTGGTGGGCAGGCCGCCCCCCGCGGGCGCGGCGGTCGCGGGGGAGCCCGCGGCCGCCAGGAATGACGACACGCTCAGGGTGGCCAGGGCCACCCAGGCGGTGCGTCGTCGGGTCGTTGAGGACATCGTCCGTACCTTTCTGGCTGGTGGGCGGCCCACCCTCGACGACGAGGGGGGACGGCCCGCCGCACCGCGCGGGGCAGTCCGCGGGGTGCGATGACGGAGGTGCACGAGTCCCTGGCCGCGGCGGTCCCGGCGACGGTGCCGGGGTCCGATGACGGGGAGGGGACGGGCCCACCATCGCCACCCGCGACGACGACGTCCACCATCCGAAACGTTTCACGTGGGAGCGCGACCACACGGGTAGGACGGATGCATGGCCACGACGAGCGCGGGACTGCTGCTCCACCGGACGGCGGCGGGCGGACGGCAGGTCTTGCTCGCGCACATGGGCGGACCGCTGTGGGGCCGGCGCGAGCGTGCGTGGACGGTGCCCAAGGGGGTCGTCGAGCCGGGCGAGGACCCGCACGTCGCCGCGGTGCGCGAGTTCACCGAGGAGCTCGGCTTCGCGCCGCCCGGTGCCGACGCGCCCGACGAGCCGCTGGGCCAGGTTCGGCAGTCGGGCGGCAAGGTGGTGCTCGCGTGGGCGCGCGCCGCCGACGTGGACCTGGCCGGCCTGCCCGCCGGTCCCGCGGACCCGGTGGTCAGCGCGCTGGTGACGGGCAACACCGCGACGATCGCGTGGCCGCCGCGCTCCGGCCGGACGCTCGAGGTGCCCGAGGTCGACCGGGTCGCGTGGGTGCCGGTGGACCAGGCGCGCGGCCTCGTCGTCGCGGCGCAGGAGGCGCTGCTGGACCGCGTGCTCGCCCTGGCGGCGCCTCCCGCGTGAGCCTCAGGCGCCCGCGGAGATGTTGACCATCCACCGGGTGCCGAACCGGTCGGTGAGCATCCCGAACGTGTCGCCCCACGGCGCGGTGACCAGCGGCTCGTCGACGGTGCCGCCCTGGACCAGCCCGTCCCACCAGGCGCGCAGCGTCTCGGCGTCGTCGCCGGACAGCGAGATGCTGATCGACGAGCCCGTGGGCGCCTCGCCCGCCGCGAACGCGTCCGACGCCATGAGCGTGAGCACGCCCGGCACGGTGAGCTGGCCGTGCATGACGCCGTCGCCGCCGTCGGGCATGCCGGACTCGGCGAACGTGGAGACCACCAGGTCGCCGCCGAACACCGACTGGTAGAACTCGAGCGCGGCGCGCGCGTCGCCGCCGAAGGCGAGGTACGGGTTCAGGAGCACGGACACGGGGCGCCCTCCAGGGTCGGTCGTCGGTCGCGTCCATCCTGTCCCGCGTGCTCGCGCGGCCGGTACCCCGCCCGCGCGTCCGGGTCGCGCGTGTAGCGTCCGGCCATGGCCGCAGGCATGCAGCGCGTCGAGGTGGTCGAGGGCGACGACGACGACGTCGTGCTGCCCGGGGGCGCCGCGTCCGGCGTCCGGCGCGACGACGACCCGACCGGGCCTGCCGAGGACGACCACGGCGACACCCCCGGCGTGCGGACCCGTCGGCCGCGCCGCGGTCTGCTCGCGGTGCTGGCCGGAGCGCTGGTGCTGGTGCTGGGGCTCGTCGTCGCGCAGGCGGTGATCGACGCGCGGCAGCGCGCGCAGGAGGCCCGGTGGGGCAAGGTGCCGGGCGTGCTCGCGCCGATCGGCGACCGGCTGACGGTCGCGGGCGAGATCACGAGCGACGGGGACTGGATGGCGGTGGTGCCCGGTGCGGACGGCGCGGCCGGGACGTTCGCGGTGGGGCGGCACGTCGCCGACGACGGCTCGTCGCACGCGTACGGCGTCGACGTGCTCACGGGGCGGGAGTCGTGGGCCGTCACGCTGGACTCGCCGGTCCCCGAACGGGTCGACGAGCGACTCTGGCAGTCGCAGCCGTGCCTGGTCGACGAGGTCGAGGCGGGCGGTCCGCTCGTCTGCCTGGTCACCGACCGCGTCCGGGGGTGGGGCGACGACGGCCTCACGACGCTGCGCGAGGGCACGGTCGGGCAGGTCGTCGTGATCGACGTGGGAAGCGGGCAGGCGCGGCGGTTCGACGCGGAGCCGGCCGACGGCGTGCATCTGCTCGGCGACGTCGTCGTGACGTCGCTGTCGCTCGGCACCCGGTCGGGATCGGGGCCGCGCGTGCGGCTGATCGCCTACGACGTGCAGACGGGCGAACGGCGGTGGTCCACCACCGTCACGGTCCCCGTCCCGGTCGACGGCGACATGCCGACCGACGCGGCGTTCGAGGACGTCGCGAACGTCTCGGTCGGCGGTGGGCTGCTCCTCGTCGGCTCGACGTACGGGTCCGGCATGGTGGCGCTGGACGCGAGCGGTGAGGTGATGGACCTGCCGGAGGGCGCGCAGATGTACGTCTGGTCCGACGCGCACACCGCGATGCTCGGTGGCGAGGGCACGACCGTGCTGGTGCGCGACGGCGCCGTGGTGACGTCAGGCCGCGGCGGCGGCGTGATCACGCCGGTCGACGACGGCTCGTCCGACGTGGCCCTCCTGACGCTCGACGACGGGCTGCGCGCGTGGGACGCCCGGGGTGACCAGCTGTGGCACCTGCGCGGCGTCGAGCCGACCGAGGCGATCCTGCTCGGGGGCTCGGTGTACGTGCTGGACGGTACGGACGCCGTGTCGATCGACGCGCGGCACGGCACCGAGCAGTGGCGCCGCGCGCTGCTGGACACGATCTCCGAGGACTTCTACCCGAGCCTGACCACCGACGGCCGCCGGCTGTACATGACGCTCACCGACGCGACGGGCGACGAGGACGCGCGGCTGCTGGCGGTGGACCTCGCCGGGCAGGACGTCACGCAGGTGCGTCTGCCCCCCGGGACGCAGCACGTCTCCGCCGGTGCCCGCGGGCTGTGGACCACCACGTGGACCGACGACGGCCCGGCGGTCCTGAGCCTGCTGCGCTGACGCGGCGGCCGGATCCAGGGCGGACGCCCAGGCGGCACTCAGCGGGGTCCCAGTCGGCGGGCGAACACTCGCGGTCATGACCACGACCGCCCCGCACCCCACGGACCCCGGCGCGCCCCTCCTGAGCCCGCACGCGGTGCCCACGCGACCACCCGTGCGGCGCCGGTGGTGGCCGGACGCCGTGGGCTCGTTCACGTGGGTGACCTGCCTGGTCGTCGTGGCCCTGTGGGTCTCGGGCGGCGGCGTCCAGGCGCTGGGCGGGTCAGCGGCGGACGTGTGGAGCGCGGTGGGCCGCCTGATGGGTCTGGTCGCGTCGAACCTGCTGCTGCTCCAGGTGCTGGGCATGGCCCGGATCCCGTGGGCCGAGCGCGCGTTCGGTCAGGACCGCCTGGCCCGGTGGCACCGCTGGGTGGGGTTCTCGTCGTTCCACCTCATGCTCGCGCACGTCGTCGCGATCACGGTCGGGTACGCGCTCGGCAGCGGCACCGGCCTGGTCGCGCAGTTCGTGGACATGGTGCTCACGTACCCCGGCATGCTGCTCGCGCTCGCCGGGACGGTCCTGCTGGTGATGGTCGTGGCCACCTCGCTGCGCGCGGCGCGGCGCCGGCTGCGGTACGAGTCGTGGCACCTGCTGCACCTGTACGCGTACCTGGGCGCTGGGCTCGCGCTGCCGCACCAGCTGTGGACGGGGACCGACTTCGTCTCGAGCCCGTGGGCTCGCGCGTACTGGTGGACGCTGTACGGCGCCGCGCTGGGCGCGGTGGTCCTGTTCCGGCTGGTCCTGCCGTGGCGCGCGTCGGTGCGGCACGCGCTGCGCGTGGTCGCGGTGGTCCCGGACGTCGACGACACGATCCACGTGTGGCTCACGGGCCGTCGGCTGGGCGCGCTGCGCATCGCCCCCGGTCAGTTCCTGGTGCTGCGCTTCCTCACCGGCCCGGGCTGGACGCGGGCCCACCCGCTCTCGTTGTCCGCGGCCCCGAACGACCAGTTCCTGCGGGTCACCGTCGGGGTGCGCGGTGACGACGGCGCCCGGCTGGCCGCGATGCGCCCGGGCACGCGTGTGCTGTTCGAGGGCCCCTACGGCCGCCTGACGCCCCAGGCGTTGACCCGGCCCGGCGTGACCGCGCTGACCGCGGGCACGGGCGTCGCGCCGGCGCTGTCGCTGCTGGACGGACGGCGCCGCCCCGGTGACGTGCTGGTGCACCGCACGCACGCGGCCCAACCCGGGCCGCTGGGCGACGAGCTCACCGACCGGGTGCGGCACGGCCTGGTCTACGTCCCGCTGCCCGGCGCGCGGGGTGCGGCCGGCACCGCGTGGCTGCCGGCCGCGCACGCCGGGATCCCCGGCCCCACCGCCCTGGCGATGCTCTCGCCCGCCATCCGCGAGCACGACGTGGTGGTGTGCGGACCCGGTCCGTGGACCGACGCCGTGCTGGCTGACCTGCGCGCGCTCGGGCTCCCGCCCGACGCGATCCACGTCGAGCGTTACGACTGGGAGTGACCATGAAGCGCATCACCTGGTGGACCCTGAGCACCGTGAGCGGCCTGGTGCTGCTGCTCGCCTACCCCACGAGCACCAACCGCGCGGTAGCCGAGGCCGCACCCGCCGACACCTCGGGCGGCACGTCGTCCGCGGCCTCGTCGGGCGGCACGTCCGACGAGCCCGCCGCCTCGGGCGACGACGACTCCGACGACACCGCGAGCGACCCCGGGGCGTCCGGCTCCGACACCGGCTCGTCGGACACGGGCTCGTCGGACACCGGGACGTCCACGGGTCGGACCGACACGGGCTCGTCGGGCACGGGCTCGTCGGGCACCGCCGCGGACGGCACGTACACCGGTGGCGTCGCGCAGACCCGCTGGGGCCCGGTGCAGGTGGAGATCACGGTGGAGCAGGGCTCCATCAGCTCCGCGCAGGCGGTGCAGTACCCGGACGACAACCCCCGTGACCAGGCCATCAACGCCTATGCGGTGCCGCAGCTCAACAGCGAGGTGATCGCGGCGCAGAGCGCGCAGATCGACATGGTCTCGGGGGCCACCGTCACCAGCCAGGGCTACCTCGCGTCGCTGCAGGACGCGATCGACCAGGCTTTCGGCGCATGAGCGTGCAGGTGCCGGTGCGTACCGCCGGACCCGCCGCGGCCCGCCGGGCCTGGGTCGAGCAGGTGATGGGGATGCCGGTGAGCGTGCACGTGCGCGGCGAGCACGCGCACGACCGCAGCACCGCGCGTGCGGTGGGCGCGGTGTACGCCCAGCTGCGCGACGTGGACCGCACGTTCAGCCCGTACCGCCCGGACTCGCAGATCAGTCGCTACCAGCGCGGCGAGCTCGCGCTCGCGGACTGCGCCCCCGAGGTGCTCGAGGTGCACCGGCTGTGCCTGAGCGCGCTGGTGGCCACCGACGGCGCGGTCGACGCGTGGCGCTGGAGCCCGGCGGGCTACGACCCCACGGGTGTGGTCAAGGGCTGGGCGGTCGAGCGTGCGCTCACGCTGCTCGACGACGTGCCGGGTGACGTGGCGATCGACGCGGGCGGCGACCTGGCCGTGCGCGCCGACCCGGCCGGACCGGGCTGGCTCGTCGCGGTCGAGGACCCGCGCGAGCGCGGCGGGGTCGTCGCGACGGTCCGCGTGCACTCCGGGGCGGTCGCGACGTCGGGCACCGCGGCCCGCGGTCGGCACCTGATCGATCCCGCCACGCGTGAGCCCGCCGCGAACGGCGTGCTGTCCGCGACCGTCGTCGGACCGTCGCTGACCTGGGCGGACGTGTGGGCCAGCGCCGTGGCGATCCGCGGTGGCACGGGTCCGGGCGGCACCAGCGGCGTCGTCGTGCCGGCGGACGGCCCGCCGCGCACGTGGGGCTGAGCGCGCCGACGGCCCGCGCGCACGGCGGCGGGCAGGGCCGTCAGATGGAGGTCAGGGCTCGAGGAGGCTGCCGAAGCTCGGCACCGCGTCGAACAGGCCCGCGGGCCTGGCGGGCTCCCGGTCGGCCACCGTCTCGGCCAGCTCGCGTGCCGCCCGGCGGATCCGCTCCGGCAGGGGCTTCACGTCGTCGCCCGCGCCGTCGGCCCAGTCGTCGGTCGCGGCGAACACGCCCGTCCCGACGACGCCCGCGTGCAGGTACCCGAACAGGGGACGCAGCGCGTACTCGAGCACCAGCGAGTGCCGTCCGGTGCCCCCGGTCGCGCCGAGCAGCACGGGCATGCCGGCCAGCGCGTCCTTGTCGAGCACGTCCACGAACGACTTGAACAGCCCGGCGTAGGACGCCGTGTACACGGGCGTGACCGCGACGAGCCCGTCGGCCGCGCCGATCTTCGCGAGCGCGTCGGCCAGCGGACCCGATGCGAAGCCCGTGAGCGTCATGTTGACCACCTCGTGCGCGAGGTCGCGCAGCTCGATCGTCGTGACGGTCGCGGTCTGGCCGCGCGCCGCGAGCTCCTCGACCGTGGCCGCCGCGAGGCGGTCGGCGAGCAGGCGCGTCGAGGACGGCTGGCTGATGCCGGCCGAGACGACGACGAGCGAGCGGTCCTGCGTCATGAGTCCTCCTGTGCCGAAGCCCGTGCTCATCGTGTCACCGCGTCCGCAGCGGCGAGGTCGTCCTCGGCGGTCCTCCCGGTCCAGTGGTCGGCCGCGCCCACCTGCTGCGTGTGCACCTGCCCGGCGGCGCGGGCCGCGGCGACGCGCTCGGCGTGGGTGGGCGGGCCGGCGGGCACGTGCGCGGGACGCCGCGCCTCGGCCTCGCGGCGCAGCACGGGCACGACCTCCTCGGCCAGCAGGTCGATCTGCTCGAGCACGGTCTTGAGGGGCAGCCCGGCGTGGTCCATGAGGAACAGCTGGCGCTGGTAGTGCCCCACCTGCTCCCAGAACGCGCCGTACCGGTCGATGACCTGCTGCGGCGATCCGACGGTCAGCGGCGTCTCGCGCGTGAAGTCCTCCATCGACGGCCCGTGGCCGTAGACGGGCGCGTTGTCGAAGTACGGCCGGAACTCGTCCCACGCCTTCTGCGAGTCCTTGCGCATGAACACCTGACCGCCCAGCCCGACGATGGCCTGGTCGGCCGCGCCGTGCCCGTGGTGCTCGTAGCGGCGGCGGTAGAAGTTCACCATCTGCGCGGTGTGCTCCATGGGCCAGAAGATCGCGTTGTGCAGGAAGCCGTCACCGTAGAACGCGGCCTGCTCGGCGATCTCGGGCGTGCGGATCGAGCCGTGCCACACGAACGGCGGGACGCCGTCCAGCGGACGCGGCGTGGACGTGAAGCCCTGCAGCGGGGTGCGGAACTTGCCCGACCAGTCGACGACCTCCTCGGTCCACAGGCGCCGCAGCAGCGCGTAGTTCTCCACGGCGAGCGGCAGGCCCTGGCGGATGTCCTGGCCGAACCAGGGATAGACCGGGCCGGTGTTGCCGCGGCCCATCATGAGGTCCATCCGGCCGTCGGAGATGACCTGGAGCATCGCGTACTCCTCGGCCAGCCGCACCGGGTCGTTGGTCGTGATGAGCGTCGTCGCGGTGGACAGCGTGATCTGCTTCGTCACGCCGGCGAGGTAGCCGAGCATCGTCGTGGGCGACGAGGGCACGAACGGCGGGTTGTGGTGCTCACCGGTCGCGAACACGTCGAGGCCCGCCTCGTCGGCGTGCCGGGCGATCGTGAGCATCGCGCGCACGCGCTCGGTGTCGTCCGGCGTGCGGCCCGTGGTCGGGTCGGTCGTCACGTCACCGACGGAGAAGATGCCGAACTGCATCGTGATCGCCTCGTTCCTCGCTGCGTCTGACCTGCGCCAGATCCATGCGTTTGCATGTACTTGCCGCCTCAACCCGCGGTGCCCGACTCCTATTCCACGCCCGTCCGCGGTCGATCCACCAGGCAGAGCGCGGCGCAACGTTTGCCTGCCCGCGCTCCAGGTGGTGGCATTGCGGGGCGAGGGAGGCGGTGCATGGTCGACGACCAGGTCAAGGTGCTCGTCGTCGAGGACGACGCGGACACCGCACTCTTCGTGCGGACCGTGCTCGAACGCCGCGGCGGCATGGCCGTCACGGTCGCCCCTGAGCCCATGACGGCGCTCGAGCACGCCGACCGCGAGACGTTCGACGTCGTCGTCACGGACATCCAGATGCCGGGCATGACCGGGCTCCAGCTGCTCGGCGAGCTGCGCACGCGCGCGCCCGGGCTGCCGGTGATCGTCATGACCGCGTTCGCGAGCGTCGACTACGCGGTCGACGCGCTGCACCGCGAGGCCGACGACTTCCTGGTCAAGCCGCTGTCCGCCGCGACGCTCGTCGAACGCGTGACGGCCGCGGCCGAACGGGGGCGCGCCCGGCGCGTGGCCGCGACGCCCGAGGTGGTGCTCGCCGTCGGCGCGCACCCCGACGACGTCGAGATCGGCGTGGGCGCGACGCTCGCGTCGCACCGGGCGGCGGGTGCCGCGATCGTCGTGCTGACGCTCTCGGGCGGCGCGGTGGGTGGCGACTCCGACGTGCGGCGGGTCGAGGCGCTCGCGGCCGCGGGCGTCGTCGGGGCGCGCCTGTTCCTGCACGACTTCGACGACACCCGGCTGGCGACCGCGGACGGGCTGATCGCCACGATCGAGGAGACCGTCGCGCAGGTGGGGCCCACGGTCGTCTACACGCACTCGGCGCACGACCGGCACCAGGACCACCGCGCGGTGCACGAGGCCGTGCAGGTGGCCGCGCGGCAGGTGCCCTCGCTCGCGTGCTACCAGAGCCCGTCCTCGACGGTCGACTTCCGGCCCACGCGCTTCGTCACGGTCGACGGGTTCCTCGAGACCAAGCTGCAGATGCTCGCGGCGTACGCGTCGCAGCAGCACCGCAGCTACATGGCGCCCGACGCGGTGCGCGCCGCCGCGCGGTACTGGGCGCGGTTCGGCACCGGCACGTACGTCGAGCCGCTCGAGATGATCCGCGCGTCGGGGCGGGTGAGCCAGGCGGGGCCCGGCACGTCCGCGGCCGCCGACCGCTCCGACGAGCACGCCAGGGGAGACGCACGATGAGCGGCCCGAACCGGACGACGGACCCGAGGAGTCGACGCATGCGCGTGCTGGTGACCGGAGCGGGCGGAGCGGCGGGGGTCGCGGTGATCCGGTCGCTGCTGCGACGCGGCGACGTGGACGTGCTCGCCGCCGACATGGACCGGTGGGCCGCCGGGATCTACCTGGTACCCGCCGAGCACCGCCGCCTGGTCCCGCCCGGCAAGGCCGAGCACTTCATGGACAGCGTGGTGCAGATGTGCGCGGACGACGAGATCGACGTGGTCTTCCCGACGGTGGACGTCGAGCTGCCGCGCCTGGCCGCGGCGCGGGACCGGCTCACGGACGTCGGGACGCGCCTCGCGTCGCCCGCGCTGCGCACCCTGGAGGCGGCACTCGACAAGCTCGCGCTCGCGCGCGTGTGCGAACGGGCCTGCGGGCCCGCCGTGCACGTGCCCCGCACCGAGCTGGTGGGCACGCCGCAGGCCGTCTCCGGCTGGGACTTCCCGGTGATCGTCAAGCCGCGGCGCGGTGCCGGTTCGCGCGGGGTGCGCATCGTCTCGTCGCAGGCCGAGCTGGACGCCGTGCACGACGAGGAGGACCTGCTGGTCCAGGAGCTCCTGCCCGGTCAGGAGTACTCCGTGGACGTGCTCGCGGGGCTCGACGGCCGCGTGGTCGCGGCGGTTCCGCGCGCGCGGCTGCGCGTCGACTCGGGCATCGCGATCGCGGGCGTGACGCTGCACGACGAGGGTCTGATCGCCGCCGCGAGCGAGGTCGCCACCGCGATCGGGCTGACCACGGTCGGCAACGTGCAGCTCAAGCGCACCGCCGACGGCCGGCCCGGGCTGCTCGAGGTCAACCCGCGCTTCCCGGGTGCGATGCCGCTGACGATCGCCGCCGGCGTGGACATGCCGTCGATCGTGCTCGACGCGGTGCTGGGCCGGCCCGTGCCCGAGCGCGTGGAGTTCACCGAGATCGCCAACGTCCGCTACCTCGAGGACGTGTTCCTGCCGGTCGACGACGTGCTGCCCGCACCGTGACCGACGCGGCGAGCGGGCCGTCGGCCGCACCGGTCGTGGACCTGCGCGGCGACCACCACGTGCACTCGTCGTTCTCCGACGACGCGGTGCACACCCCCGCGCAGAACCTCGCGGCCGCCCGGGCGGCGGGGCTCACCGTGGTCCGCATGGTCGACCACGTGCGCGTGAGCACCACGTACGTGCCCGAGCTCGTCGCGGCGCTCGCGGCGCTCCCGCAGCACGACGACGTGCGCGTGCTGACCGGCGTCGAGGCCAAGATCCTCGACACCGCGGGCCACGTGGACGCGCCGCCCGAGGTGCTCGCGGGGCTCGGCGGCGCCGGCGGCGTGGGCCGCGTGCTGCTCGCCGACCACCAGCTGCCCGGGCCCGACGGCCCGTGGTCACCGCGCGAGACGCGCCGCCGCATGGCCGAGGGGCTCGCGGCGGCCGACGTCGTGGAGATGCTGGTCACCGCGACGGTCGCGGCCCTGCACCGCGTCGGACGCGGGCAGGTGGCCCACCCGTTCTCGCTGCTGCCCAAGATCGGCCTGTCCGACGACGACGTCACCGACGAGCTCCTGGACGCGCTCGCCGACGCCGCGCTCGCGACGGGGTCACCCGTCGAGGTCAACGAGAAGTGGCGCTGCCCGGGCCCGCGCGCCGTCGCCCGGTGGCACGCGCGCGGCGTGCGGCTGGTCGCCTCGAGCGACGCGCACGACAGCGCCGACGTCGGCCGGTACCGGTGGCTGCGCGGGGTGCCGGACGACGAGGCCGCACCGGGGACGCAGCCGTGACGTGGCACGAGTTGCTCGTCGTGACGCTCGTCGTGCTGGTGCTGCTCGGCGCGGTGCCCGTGCTCGCGGGGTTGTTCCAGTACCTCCTGGTGCCCGTGCACGCGTGGCGCAACCACCTGGACCGCTCTGCGCCGTACCTGCCCCGCGTGGTGGTCATCGTGCCCGCGTGGAACGAGGGAGCGGTGCTCGCACCGTCGCTCGAGCGCCTCATGCACCTGGAGTACCCGCCGGACCGGTTGCGCGTGCTCGTCGTCGACGACGCGTCCACCGACGACACCCCGGACGTGGTGCTGGCGAAGGCCGCCGAGCATCCCGGCCGGATCGTGCACCTGCGCCGCGAGCAGGGCGGCCAGGGCAAGGCGCACACGCTCAACCACGGCATCGCGCACGCGCTCGCGGACGACTGGATGCAGGCGCTGCTCATCATGGACGCCGACGTGATCTACCGCCCCGACTCGCTGCGCCGCATGACCCGGCACCTGGCCGACGACGAGGTGGGTGCCGTGACGGCGTTCATCCGCGAGGGCAGCGGGCGGCCCGGGAGCGTCGCACGGTTCGTGGGGTACGAGTACGTGACCGCGCAGGCCGCGGCGCGCCGTGCGCAGAACGTCATGGGCGCGATGGCGTGCCTCGCGGGCGGTGCGCAGCTGCACTCGCGGGCCAACCTCGAGGCGATCGGCGGGCGCATCGACACGAGCACGCTCGCCGAGGACACGTACTCCACGTTCCTCACGCAGCTCGACGGGCGGCGTGTGGTCTTCGAGCCCGCGGCCGTCGTGCTGGCCGAGGAGCCCGACTCGGTGCGCGCGCTGTGGAAGCAGCGCGTGCGCTGGGCGCGCGGGAACGTGCAGATCACGCGGACGTTCTCGGACGTGTGGTTCCGCCGGCCGTGGCCGCTGCGGCGCGGCGGGCAGCGGCTCGGGTCGCTCACGTTCGGCTTCGTGTGGTTCTCCGTGTACCTGCTCCCCGTGGCCATGAGCGCCGCGGCCGTCGGGCTCGTGGGGCTGTGGTTCGTCGCGCAGACCACCGCGCTGACGGCGTTCCAGGCGCTGTGGTGGGTCGCGGTCGCGGCGTACGTGTTCGTCACCGTGACCACGCTGCTGCTGGACCGCGAGACCGCGCGGCGCACGTGGTTCCAGGGCCTGACGTTCCCGGGTCTGCTGGCGCTCGTGGTGATGACGGCCGCGTGGTTCCCCGGGCTGTGGGAGGACCGCATCCCGGCGCTGTTCGGGCTGCGGATGACTGCGACGGGCCGGGACGTGTGGCAGCTGGTGCTGTACGCCTGGCCCCTGCTGGCGATGCTCGCGGCGCGCCTGGTGCGCACGGTCGAGGGCGTCCCGGTGCTGCGCGTCCTGTCCGTCCCGCTGCTGTACCTCATCGGGTTCGGGCCGCTGCTGTGCGCCATCACGCTCGACGCATACGTCAAGCAGTGGCGCGGTGCCGCGACCACCTGGGACAAGACGGTCAAGACGGGACGGGTCGTGGGATGACGGAGCCGACGAGACCCCCGGTGGGCGCACGCGGGCCGCACGACGAGGCGGTCACGGAGCACGGACGAGCGCTGCAGCGTGAGATCCGGACCGACGCCCGCCACGAGCGCCGCGTGGTGCTCGTGGCGGCACTCGTCGCGGTCCTCGCGACCGCGGCCGTGCTCGTCGTGCTGGCGGCGCTGCGATGACCGAGCGGTACGAGGGCATCTCGATCGCGGGCCGCGGGGCCCGCGACAGCCGACCCACCGCGCGACTGCTGCGGATGATCTCGCGCTACACCGGGCCCGAGGCGGGCGTGGTGGAGCGGCAGCTGCCGTTCGTGCTGGTGTACCTCGCGGCCATGGTGGTCCTGCGCGCGCTGCCGGACACCGTGACGCGGCCCGGGCTGGTCGTGGCGTCGGCGAGCCTCGCGATCGCCGTGACGCTGCTCGCGCTCGTGCTCCCGTGGCGCTCGTTGCCCGCCTGGGCGGGCGACCTGCTGCCCGTCGGGTCGCTCGTGTGCGTCGCGCTGCTGCGCGCGGGCACCGGCGGGCAGGGCTCGCTGTTCGCCGCGCTGCTGTTCGTGCCGGTCATCACGCTCGCGGCGCAGCCCGGTCGCCGCGGCATCGTGCTGGCGACCCTGGGCGCGATGCTGGTGGTCTTCACGCCCTCGCTCTTCGAGCACGGCGGGCTCGGCCGGCTCGTCGTGGCGCGGGCCGTCGTCGTCGCCGGGGTGGCGTGCTGCGTGGCGGTCGTCGCGCACGAGACCACCGAGCGGCTGCGGGTCCGCAACGCCGCGCTCAACCGGCTCCAGGTCGAGCAGCAGCGCCTGCTGGACCTGGTCCGCGCGGACGCCGAGCTCATCGCGCGCGAGGCCGCGGGCCGCGACGCGGCGTACGCGCAGCTGGTCTCGGTGATCGACGCCGCGACCGAGCAGGCCATCATCGCGACCGACGCCGACGGCATGGTGCAGGTCTTCAACGCGGGCGCCGAGCGGCTCCTGGGCTACGCGCAGGGCTCGGTGGTCGGGCGCGTCCGGCTCACCCAGTTCCACGACCCCGACGAGCTCGCGGAGCGGTACGCCGAGCTGTTCGACCACCCCGTGCGCGGTGAGGGCGAGCAGCGCGACCGTCGGCTGCTCGAGGCCGTCGTCGCCCCCAGCCGCGCGCACGGCGCGGTCCGGGACTGGACGTACGTCGCCAAGGACGGCACCGCCAAGACCGTCCGGCTCGCGGTGACCCGGCGCCATGCGACCGGCGACGCCGACGGCGGCTACGTCGTGGTCGCCACCGACGTGACCGCCGAGCGCGAGGCCGCCGCGCTCAAGGACGCGTTCGTGGGGCTGGTCAGCCACGAGCTGCGCACACCGCTGACCGCGATGCTCGGCTACCTGGAGCTGCTGCAGGACGGCCCCGACCCGCTCACCGCAGACCAGCGCGCGGACCTGGCCGTGGTCGAGCGCAACGCGCGCCGCCAGCTGCGCCTGGTGAGCGACCTGCTGCTGACCGTGCAGGTGGAGGCCGGCCGGTTCTCGATCGTCCCCGAACAGGTCGACCTCGAGGAGGTGGTCCGCTCCTCGGTCCTGTCGGTGCTGCCCGTCGCGGAGGCGTCGCGCGTCACGCTCACGGTGGAGGGCACGCCGGCCCCGCTGCACGGCGACGCGCTGCGCCTGGGGCAGGTGGTGGACAACCTGGTGACCAACGCGCTCAAGTTCACGCCCGCGCGCGGCCGCGTGACGGTCACCGTGGGCCCCGACGAGGGTGGCGGCGCGCGCCTCGAGGTCGCGGACACCGGGATGGGCATCCCGCCCGACGAGCTCGAGCAGCTCGCCGACCGCTTCTTCCGCAGCAGCAACGCGCGGCGCGCCGCGGTCCCCGGTGTGGGTCTGGGCCTGTCCATCGCCAAGGCCGTGATCGACGCGCACGGCGGCACGCTCGGCGTGAGCAGCACGCTCGGCGAGGGCACGACGTTCACCGTGGTGCTCCCGCCGCGCCCACCGGACGATCCGTCCCAGCACGCCTGACCGCGGGCCGGCTCGGCGGGCGGGCTCAGGGAGTGACGGTCTCAGGGCGTGACGGGCTCCGGCGCGGGGACGGCGGCGAAGTCGTCGGACGTCGTGAACGTCGCCACGCTCGTGTCCACGCCCGTGAACTCGGCCGACGTCGTGCCCACGTGCGGTGCGACCAGCACGCCCAGCGCGAGCAGCACCGCGACCGCGAGCCGGGCCACGGCGGCCCGGTCGGTGCCGTCGGTCGGGACGTGTGCGGGCCCCGGGGCGTCATCCCTGGAGATACGCATCCACGTGCCTCTCGTCCCGGTTCGGTGCCTTCTCCCGGCGGCGGTGCCGCGCGTCGCGCACCGCGAGCAGCTCGAGCGTACCGAGCGCCAGCAGCGGGGGCACCAGCATGACCGCGCGGCCCACGGGGGAGCTCGTCCACTCCAGCAGCCAGCCCCAGCCGGTGTGCACGTCCAGGACGATGCCCCGCACGCGGGTGTAGGGGGTCGCGTTCGGGTCGTTCTCGTCGTTCGCGTCGCCCTTGGTGATGATGTACCGGTTCTCGCGCGGCTGGTTCGTCTCCGGGTCGATCACGGGCACCATCCGGCCCGTCTCCTCGTCCTGGCGCAGCGTCGGCAGCGTGATGAGGTCGACGACGCGGTGCGTGACCAGGTTCTCCGAGCCGAGCGGCCAGAACGAGACGATCTGCCCGACCTTGAGCTGCGACGGGTCGTCGACCTTGCGCATGACGACGGCGTCGCCCGCCTCGAACACCGGCGACATGGAGCCGGACGTGACGATCAGCAGCCGCTGGTTCTGCGCCTGGAACCACAGCGGGACCGCGAGCGACGTGGCGAACGCCAACGTGCCCACCGCGACCACCACCCACAGCGCGGCCGAGACCACGGTCCGGGCGCGCGAGCGCCGTCGCCGGGGTGCGACCGGGCGGGGCCGCGGGTCGCGACGATCAGCCGGGACCGAGATCGGGTGTCGCGGCGGGCGGGGCATCAGGGTGCTGTCGGGACGACGACGATCAGGTGTTCGACTCGTTGGGGTCGGCCGGGTCGAACGTCAGCTGCATCGCGGCGAACCGGAGCGTGAGCTCGGTCTGCGTGTCCTGGTAGGAGTTGTCCGCCGCGGGGTCGAAGTCGACGCGCACGCACAGGTCCTCCGACGAGCTCGCGGAGATCTGCCGGTTGCCGAGCGCCGCGTCGGTGCCGGCCTCGCCGACGATGTCCGTGGCCGACGTGGCCAGACCCCACGTCCCGGCGGACTGGCCGAGCCGCGCGGTGGGCCCGCTCGCGTTCGCGAGCGTGCAGTCCGCCGCGTCGAGCCGGTAGATCGACAGGTGCAGCGCGCTCGACAGGTTCGCCGTGTCGCCCGCGCGGTCCGTCGCGTCGTACTGGATCGCGTACTGGTAGCGCAGCGACCCCTCGTTGCTGACGGTGACAGGGGAGACCACGGACGCGCCCGGCAGCATGTTGCCCACCGGGATCGAGAACGCGAGGTCGGCCGAGTCGATCGAGATGGTGCCGGCCGTGATCGCGGAGTTCGTCGTCGCGTCGTCGCGGAAGAACGCCGACGTCGTCAGCGAGGTCACGCCGAGCGCGGCGAGGCCGACGATCGTGACCGTGGCCCACAGCCGGCGACGGCGAGCTCGCTCGCCGGGCGCGGGCGCAGGACTCACCATCTCCTGGAGCAGGTCGTCCATCACGGCAGGAATCTCCCCGGGGCTGAGGTCGTTGGCCGAGTGCGTGCGCAAGCGCTCGGTCGATCAGGTATCGGCACGCCGACGCACCAACTGTAGGGATTGTCCCAGAGATCAGCCGTTCGTGGTCACCCGCCCTGTTCGTGCCCCGGTGCGTGGTGCCGCGGGAGGGCCGGGCGGCGCGATCTCGGAGGCGGGCACGGCCGCCGACCAGTGGAAGCCCTGGGCGCGGTCGACCCCCAGCCGGCGCAGCACCGCGGCGGTCGCCTCGTCCTCGACGCCCTCGGCCACCACGCGCAGCCCGAACGAGTGCGCGAGGTCCACCATCGCCTGGACCACGACCTCCGAGCCCTCCCGACCACCGTCGCGCAGGTCGGAGACGAACAGCCGGTCGATCTTGAGCTCGTCGACGGGCAGGTCCCGCAGCTGCGAGATGGACGTGTTGCCGATCCCGAAGTCGTCGATCGCGACCTTGACGCCCAGCTCGTCGAGCCGTTCGAGCACGGGCACGATGCGCGACCGGTCCGCGACCAGCGCGGTCTCGGTGATCTCCACCTCGACGAGCTCGGCCGGGACGTCGTGCTCGGCCAGGAGCGACTCCAGGACGTCGACCACGGCGGTCGTCGTCACGTCGTGCGCCGAGAGGTTGACCGCGACCGGCAGCGGCAGCCCTGCGGTGCGCCAGCGTGCGAGCTGCGTGATCGTCGAGCGCAGCGCGAACCGCGTGAGCTCGTGGATCACCCCCGACTGCTCCGCGAGCGGGATGAACACGTTCGGCATGAGCACGCCGCGCTCGGGGTGGATCCAGCGCATCAGCGCCTCGTAGCCCACGGTCCGGCCGGTGTCGAGCGCGATCTTCGGCTGGTAGTGCATGACCAGCTGCGACAGCTCGGGGGCCTGCTCGATCGCGGTGTGCAGGTCGCCCAGGAGCACCAGTCGCGCGGGGGAGGAGTGGTCCTCGTCGGCGTCGTAGACCGCGACGCCCGTGCGGTGGTGCTTGGCGGTGTACATCGCGACGTCGGCCGTGCGCATGAGCGACGACGCGTCGTGCGCGTGGTCCGGGATGCACGCGACGCCCACCGACGTCTCGACGTGCAGCGACATCTCGCCGAGCTGGAACGGGGGCACGAACAGCTGGCGGACGCGCCGGGCCAGGCGTTCGGCGTTCGCGACCGAGCGCACGTCGGGCAGCAGGACCGCGAACTCGTCGCCGCCGAGCCGGGCCACCACGTCCTCGTCGCGCAGCGCACCGCGCAGGCGCTCGGCCACCTGCTCGAGCAGCTCGTCGCCGTGGTCGTGGCCCAACGAGTCGTTGATGTCCTTGAACCGGTCGATGTCGAGCAGCACCAGGCCCACGCGCCCGCCCGTCGCGAGCGCGGCGTCCACGTCCTTGCGCATGCGGTCCGCGAGCAGGCGACGGTTGGGCAGGCCGGTGAGCGAGTCGAGCAGCGCGAGGCGCGCGTTCTCCAACGCGCTCGACTGCAGACGCTTGGACGTGGTGTGCACCGTCCGGAACAGCAGGAGCCAGAGCGCGACGAGCCCGCCGGCGACGACGAGCGTGACGGTGCGCCGCGCCTCGGCCAGCGCGTCCACCGCGGGCGTGTGGTCGAGCATCACCTCGGCGGCGCCGATGACCTCGCCGGCCGACGGCTCCCCGTCCGGGTCCGCGGGCGCCAGGTCCGCCACGGGCGTCCCGGCGACGTCGAGCGCGTCCGCCGCGCGGACCGGGACGTAGACGTCCAGGACCTCGCGGATCGTCGCGCCGACCGTCGACGTCCCCTCGAGGCGGCTGACGTCGTCGAGGACGCGCGCGTCCGACGACCCGCTCTCCATGACCCGGCTGAGCCGCTCGGTGTCCGGGAAGCCGACACGCGCATCCGTCGAGCTGTACATCAGCACGCCCGTGGTGCTCCACAGGCGCAGCTCCACGATGCGTGAGCCGAACCCCGAGGTGGCACCCTCGACCGCGTCGCGCTGCTCGGGCGTGAGCAGGCCCTCCGTGAACGCCCCCGCGGGCAGCGGCGCGACCGCGTAGGCCATGACCGAGGCCGCGGACTGC
Source organism: Cellulomonas gilvus ATCC 13127 (assembly GCF_000218545.1). Classification (NCBI taxonomy): domain Bacteria; kingdom Bacillati; phylum Actinomycetota; class Actinomycetes; order Micrococcales; family Cellulomonadaceae; genus Cellulomonas; species Cellulomonas gilvus. The sequence continues at coordinate 2,956,299 of NC_015671.1, read as the reverse complement.
GTGCCGTCCCGGACCGACTGCTGCTGCATGACGTTCGACGTGACCCACACGAGCGCGACGCCGAGCGCGGACATGGCGACGACGCTGACCACGCCGAAGTAGCGCGTCAGCGACCACCGTCGCCGTGCGGCGCTCCGGGGCACTGCGACCTCCGCCCTTCGGCGGGAGGGTGCCCGCCGAACGTCCGTTGACGCCGACCCTAGGCGCACGGGTCGCTCGCCGCGAGAACCCCGGTCCGGATTCGCCCGGTTGTCACGTGTCGCACGTCCGCCCGGGCCCGCGCCCGACCGTCCGCGCGGATGCGGGAACGTCCCGGTGCGGGCGATGGTTGGGGCAGGCGGAGACGGGCGCCCGCCCGTCCGGACGGAGGTCGCGGTGGCGTACGAGGTGAGCAGGAGCGACCAGGAGTGGGCCCTCGAGCTGAGCCCGCAGGAGTTCGACGTGCTGCGTCGGGCCGGGACCGAGCGCGCGTGGACGGGGGCGCTGCTCGACGAGAAGCGCACCGGCGTCTACCGGTGCCGCGCGTGCCAGGCCGAGCTGTTCGCGTCGGACGCCAAGTTCGACTCGCACTGCGGCTGGCCGAGCTTCTTCACGCCGCTCGCGGGCGACGCGGTCGAGCTGGTGGAGGACCGCTCGCACCACATGGTGCGCACCGAGGTGCGGTGCGCACGGTGCGGTTCGCACCTGGGGCACGTGTTCGACGACGCCCCGCAGACGCCCACGGGTGACCGGTTCTGCATGAACTCGGTGAGCCTGACGTTCGAGCCCGCGGACGGCTGAGCACGCCGCGCGGGCCCGGCGGTCACCCGGACGCCGGACCCGCACGGACCGCGCCGCCGCGCGCGTGTCCCCCGGACGTGCGACGCGCCGTCTCACATGAGACGAGGCACTGAAGAAGGAGCCCCCGGCTGCCGATAATGAGGGCATGGAACAGGTGCTGACGGTGCGGCGGTGGAGGCGCTACGGCGCCGACCGCCTGTACGTCACGCACGAGACGGGCGCACGCGTCGGCTCGATCGACCTGCAGTCCGGCGAGGTCGTCGTCGAGGAGCCCGAGCTCGAGGAGCAGCTCCGGCTCGCCGCGCAGGAGTTCCTGCGCTCGGACGCCAACGAGCTCACGCTGCCCATGCCGCGTCAACCGTTCAGCGAGCCCGAGCGCACGGCCCTCACGGCCTGGCTCGGCCCGGTCGACGACGAGCCGCGCGGGCAGCGCGGCGCACCCCTGCGTCAGCGGCTGGAGCGGCTGTACGCCGAGGGCTGGCACGTCATCCACGACGTCCCGCTCGGCCGGCAGGGCACGGTCGTCGAGCACCTGCTGATCGGTCCCGGCGGCATCTTCACGGTCGCGGAGCGCGGCCGACCCGGTGAACACGTCGATGTGGTCGACCGCCGCATGCTCGTCGACGGTGCGCCCGTGGGCCTGCTGCACGCCGCGCGCATGGAGGCCGCACGCGTGCAGGGCCTGCTGCTGCAGGCGGGCTGCGCGGACATCCGCGTGCGGTCGATGACCGTCGTGCGTGGTGAGCTCGGTCTGGACGGCGACGCGGACGAGACGCTCGTCGTGACGCGCGCGACCATGCCCCGCACCGTGCGGAGCCTGCCGGTGGCGCTCGAGCCCGACCGCGTCGCGGCCATCGCGAACGTCGCGCGGCAGCGCATCACCTGGGCACGCTGACCGTCCCGGCGCGCTGACCTGCGCCGACGTCCGGACGCACCCGGATGGGTGGCAGCACCCAGAGGGGCGGCGTGTCTCACCCGTTCGGCTCAGCGTTCGCCCGGCCGAACCGTTCCCAGGACCGCCCCGCACGGTCCAAGATGTGCCCGTGGACGACGACCTGCAGCAGCTGGAGCGCGAGCTCGGGCTGTTCCTGCGCCGGGCGACGGCGTCGTCGGCCGCGATGGCCCGGATGGTGCACCCGGAGCTCGAGCCCGCGGCCTACGAGCTGCTCGCGCTGATCGGCCGCACGCCCGACGTCCGGGCGAGCGACATCGCCGCCTACATCGGCGTGGGTCGCGGCACGATGTCGCGTCAGCTGGCGCGCCTGAGCGCGCTCGGGCTGATCGTCCGGGTGACGGACCCCGACGACTTCCGTGGCCAGCTGCTGTCCCTCACGCCCCTGGGTCAGGAGCGGCTGGCCGGCGCCCAGCGCGCGCGCCAGACGTTCCTCGGGAACGCGCTGGACGGCTGGGCGCCGGACCAGATCACGCTGCTCACGGCCCAGCTGGGCCGGCTGAACCGCGACCTGACCTCCGCCTGGACGACGCAGACCCCGGCACGCGAGCGCACCGGGGTCTGAGCCCGACCAGGCTGCGCCGGGTCAGCGGCGCGCGTCCGCGAGCTCGTCGGTCACGGGTGCCACCGCGGCGGCCGCGTCCTCCTCGAGACGCTGCTCGACACCGGAGCGGTGACCGAGCGGGATCTCCTTGAGGAACAGCACCGCGACCAGCGAGATCAGGGCCACGGGCGTCGCGACGAGGAACAGGTCCGCGATCGAGTCACCGAACGCGCGCTCGACGACCACGCGCACCGGCTCCGGCAGCGTGGCCAGGTCCGGGAGCGTGCCGCCCGATCCCATCGCCGCGGGGTCGATGCCGATCGCCGCGAGCCCCTTGCCGATCATGTCCGTCGAGCGGCTGGACAGGATCGCGCCGAGCGCCGAGACACCGATCGCGCCGCCCAGGGTCCGGAAGAACGCGACGGTCGCGGTGCCGGAGCCGACCTCCGAGACGTGCAGCGTGTTCTGCGCCGCGAGCACCAGGTTCTGCATGAGCATGCCGACGCCGGCGCCGAGCACCACCATGTACACGCTCACGAGCAGGAAGCTCGTGTCGTAGTGGATGGTGCCCATGAGGCCCAGACCCACGGTGAGCAGCGACGCGCCCACGAGCATGAACCGCTTGTACCGGCCCGTGCGGGTGATCACCTGGCCGCTGAGGGTCGAGGCGACGAGCATGCCCAGGATCATCGGGATGGTCATGAGGCCGGACTCGGTGGGCGTCTTGCCCCGGGCCAGCTGCATGTACTGGCCCAGGAACACCGAGGTGCCGAACATCGCGATGCCCACCGCGACGCTCGCGACCACCGCGAGCACGAGCGTGCGGTTGCGGAACAGGTGCAGCGGGATGATCGGCTCGGCAGCGCGGTGCTCGGCCCACACCGCCAGCGCGAGCGTGAGCACGGAGCCCCCGACCATGGCGGCGGTCTGCCACGAGATCCAGGCGAACGAGTCGCCCGCGAACGTGATCCACAGCAGGAGCAGCGCGATGCCGACCGAGATCAGGCCCGCGCCCAGGTAGTCGATGCGCACCACGCGGCGGCGCAGCGGCGGCAGGTGCAGCGTGCGCTGCAGCACGACGATCGCGGCGATCGCGAACGGCAGCCCGACGAAGAAGTTCGCGCGCCAGCCGAGCGAGGAGTCCGTCAGCACGCCGCCGAGCAGCGGCCCGCCGACCATGCTCACGCCCATCACGGCGCCCATGAGCCCCATGTACCGGCCGCGCTCACGCGGGCTGATGATGTCCGCGATCAGCACGGTGCCCAGCGCGGTGAGCCCACCGGCGCCGATGCCCTGCAGCGCGCGCATCCCGATGAGCATCGCCGTGTCGTGCGAGAGGCCTGCGAGCGCGGAGGAGATCACGGTGATGCCGAGCGCGAGCTGGATGAGCAGCTTGCGGTTGACCAGGTCGGCGAGCTTGCCCCAGATGGGGGTCGAGATCGTGGTGGTCAGCAGCGTCGCGGTGACCACCCAGGTGAACGCGGACTGCGTGCCGCCCAGGTCGGTGATGATCTTGGGCAGCGAGGAGGACACGACGCTCGTCGCCAGGATCGAGACGAACATCCCGAGCAGGATCCCGGACAGGGACTCGAGGACCTCGCGTCGGGTCATGGTGGGCGCGGTCGGCTCGTCGGGTGCGGCCACGGACGGTTCCGCGGCGGACTTCTCGGTGGACATGCTCATGGTGCTCGCTTCTTCTCGCTGGGTCGGTTCTCGTCCCCGGCGTCGTCGGCGGGTGGCAGGTGGGACGGGTCAGACGGCGCGCAGCGCGCGCTCGCGCGCGGGTGGTGCGGAGGCCTCGTCGATCGTGCGGGACAGCCGGTGCAGCGTCGCGGCCGCGTCGGCCACGTCCTGCGGGTCCCATCCGGCGAAGATCTCACCGGTGCGCCGGACCAGGGCCGCGTCGATCTCGCGGGAGCGCTCGCGGCCGAGGGGGGTCAGCCGGAGCGCGCGGGCGCGCTTGTCGCCGGTGCCCACGGTGCGCTCGACCAGGCCCTCCTCGACCAGCTGGCTGACGTGCCGGCTCGCGACCGAGGTGTCCACGCGCATGACCTGGGCGACGTCACCGACCTGCGTGCTGCGCCCGGCACGGTCCCGCTCGGCGAGCACGCGGACCAGCGTCGCCGTCGAGCGGCTGCACTCGGCGTCGCGGACCAGCAGGCCCGCGGCCTCGCGCAGCGTGCGCCAGAACACCTCGAGCTGGCGCAGCAGGTCCTGCTCGGGTCCGGCCTGCGGCGGGGGCGTGGTCACGCGGTCCTCCTGTGGTTGTTGCATGCAACTATATGTCAACTTGCGTGCGTCATACAACCTTCTGCCCGGATGAAAGCACGAGGCCGTGGCCCGGGGCAGGGGACCCGGACCACGGCGCTCGTGCGGACGCGCAGGTCAGCGCGTCACGGGGTGGACTCCCGCATCCGGCGGGAGACCTTGACGGACTCCATGTCCTCGAGCTCGACGCCCTTGGTCTCCGGCACCTTCCACAGCGTGAAGAAGAAGGACAGGACCGCGAACACGGCGTACATCAGGTAGGGGACCGTCGCGCCGAACGCACCCAGCAGCGGCGGGAAGGAGATGGTGATGAGGAAGTTGGCCACCCACTGCGCGGCGGCCGCCACGCCGAGCGCCGCGGCGCGGATGCGGTTGGGGAACATCTCGCCCAGCAGCACCCACACGAGCGGGCCCCACGACGCCCCGAAGAACACCACGAACAGGTTCGCGGCGATCAGCGCGGTGGTGCCCCAGCCGCCCGGCAGCTGCGTCATCATCTCGCCCGCGTTGGCGGGGTCGGGGACCTCGGTCGACTGCGTGAACGCGAGCGCCATGACGCCCAGGCACAGCGCCATGCCCGCCGAACCGGCCAGGAGCATCGGGCGGCGGCCCACCTTGTCCACGAGGGCGATCGCCACGAGCGTCACCACGACGTTGGTCACCGCGGTGATCGTGGAGTACGTGAACGAGTCGCTCTCCGCGAAGCCCACGGCCTGCCACAGCGTGTTCGAGTAGTAGAAGATCACGTTGATCCCGACGAACTGCTGGAACACCGAGAGCAGGATCCCGACCCACACCACGGGAAGCAGCCCGAACCGGGGGCCGCGCAACGTCGCCTGCGACGCGAGCTCCGCATCGGCCCGGATGGTGTTCTCGATCTCCCCGACGCGCTCCTGCGCGGCGTCGCGCGAGCCGAGGACCTGCGTGAGCACGTCGACCGCCTCGTCGCGCCGGCCCTTCGCGACGAGGTAGCGCGGGGACTCGGGGATGCGCAGCGCGAGGATGCCGTACACCGTGGCCGGGATCACGGCGACCATGAACATCCAGCGCCACGCCTCGAGCCCGAACCACAGCTCACCCGACGCGTCGGCGCCCTCGCCCGGGGTCGCGACCGCGAGCACCTGGTCCGCGAGCAGCGCCGCGAAGATGCCGAGCACGATCGCGAGCTGCTGCAGGCTGCCCAGGCGGCCGCGGATCGCTGCGGGCGCGATCTCCGCGATGTACGCGGGTGCGATCACCGACGCGATGCCGATGCCCAGCCCGGCCATGAACCGCCACAGGATGAGGTCCCACACGCCGAACGCGATGCCGGACAGGATCGAGGACACGAAGAACAGCACCGCGCCCAGGAACATCACGCGCGTGCGGCCCCACCGGTCGGCGAGCCGGCCGCCCAGCCACGCGCCGAGCGCGCAGCCCAGCAGCGCGACCGCGACCGCGAAGCCCGACAGCGCGTCGCTCAGCTCGAACTGCTCGGTGAACGCCTTGACCGCTCCGTTGATGACCGAGCTGTCGAACCCGAACAGGAACCCGCCGACCGCGGCGGCGACAGCCAGACCCACGGCCTTGCCGTGGTACGGGCTGCGCCCCGCCCTGTCGGGTGCGGCTGCTGCTGAAGACATGTCGTCGGCCCCTTCCTGCTCCGGGCCCGCGGTGGCGACCCCCGGGCTCCACCCTCACCCCGCGCGCGGGACGCTGCACGTCGAGCGGGCGTACGCTCACGCGACCGGCCCGCCGGCCGGGACGGACCGGGTCGGGCCCGGGGCGACGGTGGGGAGCAGGCGACCATGGACGACGAGCGACGCCGGCCGCGCCGACCCGCGATGCTCGACCCGCAGGCGGCCGACGAGCTGCCCGGCGAGCTCGATCCCGCGCTGCGCTCCGAGGTGGCGCACACCACAGCCGCGGCGCTGGTCCACCAGGGCCGCTCGACCGAGGACCCGCAGGTGGTGGCACGACTGGTCGCGCTCGTCGAGACCGAGGGCCTGGACGTGGTCGCCGCGCTCTGGTCCGACAGTCCGCCGCAGACCCTGCCGGGTGCGCTGTGGCGCCTGTACGTGCTGCGCGAGTGGGTGCGCCGCGACCCGGACACCGTCGCGGACCGCTACCGGCAAGGGGTCGCGGCCGTGCCCGTGCACGACGCGGTCGCGGGTGTCGCGCAGGCGCCGGGCCCGCAGGACGTGCGCACCGTGGCCGATGCGGTGCTCTCGGGCGTGTACACCGGTGACCTGGCGGTCGCGCTCGAGCGGGCCGGGGCGTTCTGCCGGGTGCTGGCCGCGGGTGCGGCGTTCGACGCGGACCACCTGGACCACGTGGACCCGCGGGGTGCGGCGCGCATGACCTACGGCGCGTCCGCGCTGCTGCGCACCGCCGAGGAGCTCGAGCACGCCGCCACGCTCTGGCGCGCCGACCGCCTCGACTGACCGGCGTCCCACCCCCGCCGAGCTGGCGTCCAGGTACCAGTTCGGCGGGAGAGAGAGGGGGTCAGCCGAGGAGGGGGCCCAGGAGCCAGGTGAACATCGCCGCCACCAGGGCCGCCGCCGGGATGGTCAGCACCCACGCGATCGCGATGTTCTTGGCGACGCCCCAGCGCACGGCCGACAGGCGCTTGGTCGCGCCGACGCCCATGATCGCCGAGGTGATCGTGTGCGTCGTCGAGATCGGCGCGTGCAGCACGAACGCGTTGACGTAGAGCACGGTCGCGGAGACCGACTCGGCGACGAAGCCGCGCGCCGGGTCGAGCTCGATGATCTTGCGGCCGAGCGTGCGCATGATGCGCCAGCCGCCCGAGTACGTGCCCGCGGAGATCGCGCCCGCTGCGGCGAGCTTGACCCACAGCGGGATCTGGCCCGGCGTCGCCCAGCCGACCGCCGCGAGCGCCATGACGATGACGCCCATGGTCTTCTGCGCGTCCTGCAGGCCGTGGCCGAGTGCCATGGCGGCCGCGGACACGGTCTGCGCGACGCGGAACCGGCGCATGGTGGGGGCGGGCGCGGCGCTCTTGATGACCCAGAGCAGGCCCACCATCAGCGCGAACGCGAGCGTGAACCCGACCAGCGGGGAGAAGATCATCGGCAGGACGACCTTCTCGATGATCGCCGAGCCGTAGATGCTCAGCCCACCCGCGAGGCCGGCGCCCACGAGCCCGCCGATGAGGGCGTGCGTCGAGGACGACGGCAGTCCCAGCCACCACGTGATGAGGTTCCACGTGATGGCTCCGACCAGCGCGCACAGCACCACGGTCAGCTGCTCATGGGGCCGGGCGTCGGTGAGGTGGACGATCGACGTGGCGATCGTCTCCGCGACGTCGGTGCCCAGCAGCGCACCCGCGAAGTTCATGACCGCGGCCATGATGAGCGCGGCCCGCGGGGTCAGGGCCCGGGTGGAGACGGACGTCGCGATCGCGTTCGCGGCGTCGTGGAAACCGTTGGTGTAGTCGAAGCCGAGCGCGAGCGCGACGACGAAGATGGCGAGCGCGACCTCCACGGGAGCTCAGGACTCCTTGAGCGCGATCGTCTCGACCGCGTTTGCGACCTTCTCGAACGCGTCGGCCGCGTCCTCCAGGGTCTCCACGATCTCCTTGAGCTTCATGAGCAGGATCGGGTCGGCGATCTCGTCGAACATCTGCGCGAGGAGCTTGCGGTGCGACTTGTCCGCCTGGTTCTCGAGGCGGTTGACCTCGACCCAGTACTCCTTGAGCGAGTCCATCGAGCGCAGCCGGGGCATGGCCTCCGCGGTCAGCTCGGCGGCGCGCTGGAGCACCTGCACCTGGTCGGCCACACGGGCCGGCAGCTCGCCGACCTTGTACAGGACCATGAGGTCCGCGGCCTCGTCCATGTAGTCCATGCAGTCGTCGAGCGCCGAGGCGAGCATGTAGATGTCGTCGCGGTCGAACGGCGTCACGAACGTCTGGTTCAGCCGACGCATGATCTGGTGCGTCGCCTCGTCGGCCTGGTGCTCGGCCTCCGCGATGCGCTTGTTGAGGTCCTTGCGCTCGGCGGGCGTGGCGCCCAGCATCTGGCTGAGCAGGTTCGCGCCTGTCACCAGGTGGAGCGCCGAGGCGGCGAAGAGGTCGAAGAACGTGGTGTCGCGCGGTGTCAGGCGCAGGCGCACGGGAGGCTCCGGAGGAGGGGGAACGGGCGGGCTCAGGCTAGGACACGGGGCGGGAGAACCGGAAACGGCACCCGACCACCGCGTGAACCCATGGTGACAGGGTCAGCCTGCCACACGCTGGGGTTCGCCTGAGAGTTCACTGTCACCCGACCGCCATGGGGTCGACCGGGACCTGCGTCCCGCACGTCCGGGTGTGCCAGGGGCATGTCGGACGGGGTGTGAGCGACGCCGGACCGGGAGCGCCTCTCGGCGCGTCGCCGCTCGAAGCGGCTGAAGATGGAGCCCGGGGCTACCGCGGCCCGGCGTCGCCCGACCATGGTACGTCGCACACCCGTGCGCACCACCGGCGAGCCGTCACGCGGACAGCGGTGCGCGGTGCACCTCGGCCGCGACCACGCGCGGTCCCTTGGCCGTCTGCGCGACGTGCGCGACGAGCACCTGCGCGGGGTGCAGGAACGGGTCACCCACCGGCAGTGCGCCGACCACGGACCGCCGCGCGTGCTGCGCGAGCGTGTCGATCACGGTGGGCAGCACGGGCCGGTGGGTGCACAGCAGCGAGTCGCCGGGCCACTGCAGCAGCTGGTGCACCAGCGCGGCGACGCGCGCCGGCGACGCGGCGTGGCCGGCCTCCGAGAGCACGTCGGCGGTCTCGGTGGGCACCTGCGCGAGCGCGCCGTACGGCTGCACCGTGTCCACGCAGCGCTGCCACGGGCTGGTGACCACGCGCGCGGCGCCGAACGCCGAGACGACCGGGACCAGGTGCTGCGCCTGGAGCCGGCCCGCGGGCGTCAACGGACGCGAGGCCTCACCTTCGGTCCAGGCCGCACGACGACGAGCGGTGCCGTGCCGCACGACGACGAGCGCGCGCGTGTCCAGCCGACCCTTGGCGTGCGCGGCGACGAGCGAGACGAGCGGCGCACGGTCCGCCGCTCGCGTCAGCCGCGCCGCCGCGGCCTCGACGTCGAACCAGCGGACGTGGTCGATCTCGTCACGCGACGCGCGCGGGACGGGCGGGCGCGCACGCAGCGCGGCGGCGTCCACCCGGCCGGCCACCTGCGCGGCCCAGTAGTGCACGCGCTTGGTCCGGCCGTCGGACATCGGGTACTCGAGCGGGGGCAGCGGTGCGCCGAGCACCACATCGTCCCCGGTCTCCTCGGCCACCTCGCGCCACGCCGCGGCGACCACGGACTCACCCGGGTCGAGCTTGCCCTTGGGCCACGACCAGTCGTCGTACCGCGGCCGGTGCACCAGCGCGACCTGCAGCCGGCCCGTGCGGACGCGCCACACCAGGGCGCCGGCCGCCTCGACGACGACCGGCCGCGCGGTCGAGCTCACCGAGCCGATCCCGGGCGCCGGCGCTGGCGGGCGATGAGCACCGACTGGAGGTCCACGAGCGGCTCGCCGTCGGGTGTGTGCGCGGTGCGCGACCACGTGCCGTCGGACGCGAGGTCCCAGGCGGCGGTCGTGGGCGCCATCGACTCGTCGATCAGCTCGACCAGCTCCGCCACCTGGTCCGGGTCCGCGACACGCACGAGCGCCTCGACGCGGCGGTCCAGGTTGCGGTGCATGAGGTCGGCCGAGCCGAACAGGACGTCGGGGCCCGTGAAGCCGTCCTCCGGGCCGGGCTCGGAGTGCGCGAACGCGAAGATGCGCGAGTGCTCGAGGAACCGGCCCAGGATCGAGCGCGCGCGGATGTTCTCGCTCAGGCCCGGCACGCCGGGCTGCAGCGCGCAGATGCCGCGCACCACCAGGTCCACCGGGACGCCCGCCTGGCTCGCGCGGTACAGCGCGTCGATCGTGGCCTCGTCGACCATCGAGTTGACCTTGATCTTGATCCACGCGGGCCGGCCCGCGCGTGCCGCGTCCGCCTCGCGCTCGATCCGCTCGATCAGGCCCGCGCGGACCGAACGCGGTGCGACGAGCAGGCGGTGGAAGCGGCTCTTGGGCGCGTAGCCCGACAGCTGGTTGAACAGCCGGGTCAGGTCCTGGCCCACGTCCGGGTCGCTGGTCAGCAGGCCCAGGTCCGTGTAGAGCCGCGCGGTCTTCGGGTGGTAGTTGCCGGTGCCCACGTGCGAGTACCGGCGCAGCCCGTCGGGCTCCTGGCGCACGACGAGGCTGAGCTTGCAGTGCGTCTTGAGCCCGACGATGCCGTACACCACGTGCACGCCCGCCTGCTCGAGCTTGCGGGCCCAGGAGATGTTGTTCTGCTCGTCGAACCGGGCCTTGATCTCGACGAGCGCGAGGACCTGCTTGCCCGCCTCGGCGGCGTCGATGAGCGCGTCGACGATCGGCGAGTCGCCCGACGTCCGGTACAGCGTCTGCTTGATCGCGAGCACGTGCGGGTCGGCCGCGGCCTGCTCGAGGAACGTCTGCACGCTCGTCGAGAACGAGTCGTACGGGTGGTGCAGCAGGATGTCGCGCTCGCGGATCTTGGCGAACACGTCGGTCGGTGTGGCCGACTCGACCTCCGCGAGCTGGCGGTGCGTCGTCGGGACGAACCGGGGGAACTGCAGCGCGGCCCGGTCCAGGTCGGCGATCACGTTGAGGCCCGTCGCGTCCAGCGGTGCGGGCAGCGTGTAGACCTCCTCCTCCGCCATGCCGAGCTCGCGGATCAGGAGCGTGCGGATGCGCGGGCTGATGGTGTCCGCGATCTCGAGGCGCACGGGCGGCCCGAACCGGCGGCGCAGCAGCTCCTTCTCCATGGCCTTGAGGAGGTTCTCGGCGTCGTCCTCCTCGACCTCCACGTCCTCGTTGCGCGTCACGCGGAACGTGTGGTGCTCGCGCACCTCCATGCCGGGGAACAGGTGGTCCAGGTGCTCGGAGATGACGTCCTCGACGGGCACGAAGCTCGTCGGACCCTTCTCCACGGACGCGGTCTGCTCGTCGGGCGCCGAGGGGCGGCCGCGCGCGTCCACCGCGATGAACCGGGGGAGCAGCGGCGGCACCTTGACGCGCGCGAAGTGCTCCTTGCCCGTGGCGGGGTTCACGACGACCACGGCGAGGTTGAGCGACAGGCCCGAGATGTACGGGAAGGGGTGGGCCGGGTCCACCGCGAGCGGCGTCAGCACCGGGAAGATCTGCCGGCGGAAGAACTTGCGCAGCCGGTCCTGCTCGGACTCGCCCAGGTCCTGCCAGCGCACCAGCGTGATGCCCTCGGCCGCGAGCGCGGGCTGCACCTGCTCGGCGAACACGCGCGCGTGACGGTCCATCAGCGCGTGCGTGCGCTCGCTGATCGCGTCGAGCACCTGACGCGGGCTCAGCCCGGACGCCGCCGTGACGGCGATGCCCGTGGCGATGCGCCGCTTGAGGCCCGCGACCCGCACCATGAAGAACTCGTCCAGGTTCGAGGCGAAGATCGCCAGGAACCGCACGCGCTCCAGCAACGGCTGGTCCGCGTCCTCAGCGAGCTCGAGCACGCGCTGGTTGAACGCGAGCCAGGACAGCTCGCGGTCCAGGAAGCGGTCGTCCGGGAGCGGCTCGAGATCGGCTCGCGGGGTGGGCTGCTCGGGCTCGGCCACGTGCTCCGCGATGTGGGCGGCGAGCTCGGCGTCCAGGGTGGGCACGTCGGTCATGGGGCCATCGTGGCACCGTGAGGTGAACCGGGGGTATCGGAGCCGAACATCACGTCGACCGCGCTGCGCTCGAACCCGACGCGGCGGTACGTCCGAATCGCGACCTCGTTCTCCGCGCCCGTGTACAGGATGACCTCCTGCATCCCCGCGGCCGCCAGGTACGCCAGGCCGCGGTCGGTCAGCGCGCCGCCGAGGCCCAGGCCCTGCGCGTCCGGGTCGACGCCGACGACGTAGATCTCCCCGACCGGTCGGTCGCCCAGCTCGCCCGCCGCGTGCACCTTGGTCCACACCGAGCCGAGCAGCAGCCCCTCGCGCTCCGCGAGCAGGAACCCCGCGGGGTCGAACCACGGCTCGGCCTCCCGTGCGCGCAGGTCGGCGCTGGTCATGCGGCCCTGCTCCGGGTGGTGGGCGAACGCGCGCGAGTTGACGCGCCGCCACGCCTCCTCGTCCTCGCCCGGCACGAACGGGCGGACCGTGACGTGGGGCGGCAGCGGGCGCGGCGCGGACAGCGGGTGACGGCCCAGGTCCAGGCGCATCCGCCACAGCTCACGGACCACGGGCATCCGGGTGCTGGCCGCGAACGCGCGGGCCGCGGGCAGCGCGCCGTGCGCCCACACCCGCAGCGTCCGGCCCGGCTCCCGCGCGGCGGTCGCGTGCGCGGCCTCGAGCAGCGCGCTCGCCACGCCCTCGCGCCTCGCCGCGGGGTGGACGACGAGCTCGGCCGGGGCCGTCGTCACTGCACCCACGTCCACCTGTGCGTAGCCCGCCAGGTTCCCGTCGCCCCGGTGCGCCAGCAGGTGCTCGACGCGCGCCTCCGGGTCCTGCAGCCACAGCAGCGGCTGCTCGGAGATCGGCGCGATCCCGTCCGCCGCCGTCGCATCCGCGGCGAGCCGCCGCACCGCGTCCGCGGCCTCCGCGTCGAGCGGTCCGCGGCGTGCGTCCACGGCGACCTGGGCCCTCGTCGGCTCGACCATCCGGCCATCCCATCACGCCGGGCACCCGCGCGGCACGTGCTCACCCGACCGGGCGACAGTTCACCCGTTGCGGTCGCCGCCCGGGTGCTCGCGACCGGGGTCGGCGACCGGGCCTCGTCGGGCGTTCGCCGCATACCGGGCGCCACGTGTGTGGGCCTTGTCGAGGAACGTCCGCGGGCCGGTCCGGGCCTGGGGCGAGCGGTGCCTCGTGCCGTACGTTGGACCGGCCATGGAGCAGACCCCCGACCCTCGTGATCACGGTCGAGGGACCCCTGACGCGGCCCCGCCCAGCGGGTCCGGGACCGCGTCCGCGCGGCCCTCGGGTCAGCCGGGTGTGCCCCTGGACGCGGTGGACGTCGCGACCCGCGCGCTGCCCGTGCAGCGCGCCGCCCGGAGCGCCACGCCGCCCGCGCGGGCTCACGTGACGTCCGACGACGAGCGCCCGGCGCCCGACGAGGTACCCACGCAGCGCGTCACGCGCCGCGAGACCCGGCGCACGCTACGCGCGGCCGACCGCGCCGCCGAGGCGGCCCGGGACGCGACCGTCCCCGACACCGCTGCACCCGACACCGCTGCACCCGACACCGCTGCACCTGGCACCGCTGGTCCCGCGCCGGACCGCGCGCCGCGGACCGGTCAGTCCGCGGCCGGGTCCGGGCGCCGCGCGCGTCGGGCGCGGGCCGTGGAGCCGGCGTCGTCGGGTGCCGGTCCCGGCGACGCGCCCGCTCCGGGCGATGCGGACCACGCCGAGGACGGACCCGCGGCACCTCCCGTGAGCCGGTCACGCCGCCGCCGCGCGGCCACCGCGGGCAAGCCGGAGCGCGCGGCGGGGGCCCCGGACGGCGTGCTGGTGGACGTCGTCGTGATCGGTGCCGGGCAGGCGGGCCTGTCGGCGGCCTACCACCTCCGCAAGGCCGGGCTCGTGCCGGTGGGTGACCGCGGGTGGGAGGACGCCGCAGCGACGTTCGTGGTGCTCGACGACGCGCCGGCGCCCGGGGGTGCGTGGCAGCACCGGGCGCCCGGGCTGCGCGTGATGGACGCGCACGGCGTGCACGACCTGCCGGGCATGCCGCTGCTGGTCCCGGACCCGGCCGAGAGCGCGGCGCGCGCGGTGCCCTACTACTTCGCGCAGTACGAGGAGGCGTTCGGCCTGCACGTGCAGCGGCCCGTGACCGTGACGCGTGTCGAGGACGCCGGTGAGCGCCTGACCGTGACGTCGCACCTGGTGGACGCGCCCGAGACGACGGTGCGGTGGCACGCGCGCGGGCTGGTCAACGCGAGCGGGACCTGGCGCAAGCCGTTCTGGCCCGCCTACCCCGGGCGTGAGGTCTTCACGGGCCGTCAGCTCCACTCGCGTGACGTGCGGGAACCTGCCGAGCTCGCCGACGGGCACGTCGTCGTGGTGGGCGGCGGGACGTCCGCGGTGCAGCTGCTGCTGGCGCTCGCGCGCGTGACCACGACCACGTGGGTCACGCGCCGCCCGCCGCTGTGGCGGGACGGGCAGTTCACGCCCGAGGTCGGGCGGGCCGCGGTCGCGCTGGTCGACGAGCGCACGCGTGCGGGGCTGCCGCCGGGGTCGATCGTGTCCGTGACCGGGCTGCCGCTCACGGACGAGTACCGCGCGGGCATCGCGGCCGGTGTGCTGCGCGCGCGGCCCCCGTTCTCGCGCCTCACGCCCGACGGCGTCGCGTGGGACGGACCGCCGCGGTCGCACGACGCGGTGGACCCGGCCGCACCCGACGACGAGGCGCGGGCGCTCGGCGCCTGGGTGGACGGTCCCGACGAGGTCGTGGCCAGGACCGTGGTGTGGGCGACCGGCTACCGGCCCGCGCTCGACCACCTGACGCCCCTGCGCCTGCGCGCGAGCGGCGGCGGTGTGGTGATGGACGGCACGCGCGTGGTGGCCGACCCGCGTGTGCACCTGGTGGGGTACGGGCCGTCGGCATCGACGATCGGCGCGAACCGTGCGGGCCGGGACGCGGTCCGCACGCTGCTCGAGCACCTCACGCCGCCCGGCTGACCGGCACGGCACCGGCCCCCCGCTCCAGGGGGAGCGAGGGGCCGGTGGCAGGTTCGCGCGTCAGCGGCAGGTGACCGCCGGCGGCGTGGTGGGGGCCGCGCCCGAGCCGATGAAGCCGTACTCGGTGGTGGCGCCCGCGCCCAGTCCGCCGTTCCAGGCGGCGTTGGTCACGGTGACCGCGCTGGTGCCGCTGAACGTCCCGCCCCAACCCTGCTGGATCGTCGCGCCCGAGAGCGTGAAGGACGTCGACCACGACGAGACCGGCGTGGCGCCCGCCTTGACCGTCACCGCGCCCTGGAACCCGCCCGGCCAGGCGCCGACGACCCGGAACGTCGCGGTGCACGAGCCGGGTGCCGTGGTGGGCGTCGGCTCCGGCGTGGTCGGGGTCGCGGTGGGTGTGGGCGTGGGCGTGGGCGTCGGTGTGGGTGTGGGCGTGGGCGTCGGGTGCACGCCGCCGTAGACCTTCGCGGTGACCGCGGTCGCCTTGATGCCGTTGGCGCCGTCGAAGATCCGCGTGCCCCACGTGGTCTTCTGCGCGGGGTTGAACGCCGTCACCATGTCGAGGTACTCGACCCCGCCGCCGTTGCCGGACCAGGACCAGCCGTAGTAGCCCAGACCACGCGCGACGGCCTCGGCCATGATCGTGTCCTCGTCGGGGTTGCCGTCGGAGTGGTCGAAACCGAACTCGCCGATCACCAGCGGCAGACCCTTGGCCTTGAACGCGTCCAGGTAGGACCGGATCGTCGTCGCGTTGTTGTAGACGCCGTACATGTGGACGGAGAACAGGACGTTGCCGTCCGGGTCGCCCGCCGCGACCGTCTGGGCCTGGTCGCGCATGATTCCCGCCCAGTCCTGCCCCCACGACGGCGCGTCGATCACGATGTTGTGGTGCAGGCCCGCGGCGCGCAGCTTGGCGATCGCGGCCACGGAGTCCGCGGCCCACCCGGCGTTCGTCGTCGCGTTGTTGCCGTAGGGCTCGTTGCCGATGTTGATCTGGACGTAGTCCTCCTGGCCCTTGAGGGCCGAGGCGATGCTCACCCAGTAGTCGGCGGCCTTGTCCAGCGTGACGGCGCCCGACTGCTCGCCGTAGCCGGTGGTGTCGTGGTTCTCCAGCATGCAGATCAGCTGGTTGGCCTTGCACTGGTTGATGATGCTCGTGACGTCGGCGGCGTCGTTCTTGGTCCAGCGGTCACCGCCGGACAGCACCACGCGCAGCGCGTTGGCGCCCGCGGCGCGGATCGCCGGGATCGCGGTCGCGGTCTGCGACGTGTACCAGGTGTGGGCGTGGCTGACGCCGCGCGCCACGAACGGCGTCCCGTCCTTCTCCACGAGCTGCGTCCCGGAGACGTGCAGCCCGGGTGGTGTCGCGGCCGTGGCCGTGGAGGACAGTGCCGCGACGCCGAGCGCGGCGACGAGCGAGGCTGCTGCCGCGCTCGCGATCAGGGCAGGTCGACGAGACCTCATGAAACTTCCTCGTTCCTGAGCCTCGGAGGGCCTGTGCGCGCGGCACCCCGCTTCTCGATCTGGCCCGGTGTGGCCGGGCCGTGGCGACACCCGCGCGTCGGGCTGGGAGCGCGCGGGTGCGTACGCCGACGAGACAACCAGGCGTGCCGACGCCCGGCCACGCCCTAATCGTTTGCAGGAGGCCGGCGTCAGCCGTCCGACGAGGCCGCCGGGGTGGCCAGGCCGCGGGCGATCAGGTCCATGACCGAGGAGTCCGCGAGCGTCGTCGCGTCGCCCACCTGGCGGTGCTCGGCCACGTCCCGCAGCAGACGACGCATGATCTTGCCCGAGCGCGTCTTGGGCAGCTCGGGCACCACCAGCACCTGACGCGGCTTGGCGATCGGGCCGATCTCCTTGGCCACGTGGGCCCGCAGCTGCGCCTGGACGTCGTCGGGCGACGTGTCACCGACGCCCGCGTCGCCGCGCAGGATGACGAACGCGACCACCGCCTGACCCGTCGTCTCGTCGGCCGCGCCCACCACGGCCGCCTCCGCGACCCACGGGTGCGAGACCAGCGCGGACTCGATCTCGGTGGTCGACAGGCGGTGCCCCGACACGTTCATCACGTCGTCCACGCGACCCAGCAGCCAGATGTCGCCGTCGGCGTCCTTCTTGGCGCCGTCGCCCGCGAAGTACAGGTCCCGGAAGCGGGACCAGTACGTGTCCACGTAGCGCTGCCGGTCGCCCCAGATGCCGCGCAGCATCGACGGCCACGGCTCGGTCACCACCAGGTAGCCGCCCGAGCCGTTCGGGACCGGGTGGGCCTCGTCGTCGACGACGTCCGCGGCGATGCCCGGCAGTGCGACCTGCGCCGACCCGGGCTTCGTCTCCGTGACGCCCGGCAGCGGGCTGATCATGATCGCGCCCGTCTCGGTCTGCCACCACGTGTCGACGATCGGCGTGCGGTCGCCGCCGATCACGCGGCGGTACCACATCCACGCCTCGGGGTTGATGGGCTCGCCCACCGAGCCGAGCACGCGCAGGCTCGACAGGTCGAACGTCGCGGGGATCTCGTCGCCCCACTTCATGCACGTGCGGATCGCGGTGGGAGCCGTGTACAGGATCGACACCTTGTACTTCTCGACGATCTCCCACCACCGCCCGCGGTGCGGCGTGTCCGGGGTGCCCTCGTAGATCACCTGCGTCGCGCCGTTGAGCAGCGGGCCGTAGACGACGTACGTGTGCCCGGTGATCCAGCCGACGTCCGCCGTGCACCAGTACACGTCGGTCTCCGGCTTGAGGTCGAACACGTTGAGGTGCGTGTACGCCGCCTGCGTCAGGTACCCGCCCGTGGTGTGGAAGATGCCCTTGGGCTTCCCCGTGGTGCCCGAGGTGTAGAGGATGAACAGCGGGTGCTCGGCCTCCACCTCGACCGGCTCGTGCTCGTCGGACGCGGCGTCGACCACGTCCGACCACCACACGTCGCGCCCGTCGGTCCACTCGACGTCCTGCCCCGTGCGCCGGACCACCAGGACGTGCTCGACCGTCGTCGGACCCTTGGCCAGCGCCTCGTCGACCGCGGGCTTGAGCGCGGACGGTGCGCCACGCCGGAAGCCGCCGTCCGCGGTCACCACGAGCCGCGCCTCCGCGTCGAGGATGCGGCTGTGCAGGGCCTCGGCGGAGAAGCCGCCGAACACCACCGAGTGCGGCGCGCCGATCCGCGCGCACGCGAGCATCGTGATCACGGCCTCCGGGATCAGCGGCAGGTAGATCGCCACGCGATCGCCGGTCGCCACGCCGAGCGCCGTCAGCGCGTTCGCCGCCTTGGAGACCTCGCGCTGCAGGTCGGCGTACGTGAGCGTGCGCGTGTCGCCCGCCTCGCCCTCGAAGTGCAGCGCGACGCGGTCACCCCGCCCGGCCGCCACGTGCCGGTCCACCGCGTTGTAGGCGGCGTTGAGCCGGCCGTCGGCGAACCAGCGGGCCACGGGGGCGTCCGACCAGTCGAGCACCTGCTCGAACGGCGTGCTCCACGTGATCAGCTCACGTGCCTGCTCGGCCCAGAAGGCCGGACGGTCGGCGTTGGCCCACGAGTACAGGTCGCCGTGCGCGTTGGCCTGGGCGACGAACTCGGCGGACGGGGCGAAGCGGCGATCCTCGGAGAGCAGGTTCTCCAGGCCACCGGCGGTCGGGTCGGACACGCGATCCTCCTGTGCAGCGACGTCGATGCAGAGGCGGGACCAAGGTCCCCCCGACTCGGAACCCTAGTCGTCCCGGGGGTCCGGAACCTCCCGAAGTCGCGAGGCAGTCACGGCGTGCCGTCCGTGCGCGGACGACGAGGGTGCGGTCAGGGCACGGCGGATCAGCGGTGGCGCTCGCGGAACGCCCCCAGGCGGACACCGCGCCGGTGGGCGAGCACCGCGACCAGGCCGGCGATCAGGACCAGGAAGCCCGCGACGATCAATGTGCCCGACGTTCCCGCGACCGTGACCTGCGTGACCGTGGTGCGCCAGCCGTCCGAGTCCACGACGCGCAGCGTCTGGCTGCGCGCGATCCCCGGTGCGATGAGGGCGAACCCGCCGATCACCCCGACCACCAGACCGCCCGTGATCGGCGCCGCGGGCGTCCACACCGCCAGGATCGCGACCCAGCCGAGAGCGAGGAGCCCGAGCCCCACCAGCACGATGCCCGTGACGTCGAGCGACGCGTCCCAGCCGGGCGCCTGCTCGGCCAGGATGCGCGACTGCCCGAGCAGCAGCACGCCCGCGGCCAGCGGCGCGAGCAGCAGGCCGACCAGCGCACCGAGCACGTGCGTGCCCCACGTCGTGGTGCGCGGCGCGTTCGGCGCGGGGAACAGCTCCGGCTTCTGGTCGGGCCGGGGGTCGGTCTCCACGGGCTCGGGCGCCGGGTGCACGGCGGTCTGCTCCGCCGTGGGCGTCGGCGTGGGCGATGCCGTCGCGGGCGCCGTGGCTGCGGCGACCGGCCGGCGCACAGGTACCTCGGCGCGCGCGGGAGTGGCCGCCACCACGGGGTCCGGCGCCGCGGCGGGCACGGCCGTGGTGTCCGTCGTCGCCGGGACGGGCGTCTGTGGCGCCGTGGCGTCCGGGCGCGCCGGAGGCGGCGGCACCGGGGCCGGGCGGACCACCGCGTGCTTGCCCGTGTCCACGGCGGGCTCCGTGGCCGGGGGTGCGGGGACGGGCTCGGCCACCGGGGGAGCAGCGGGCCCGGACTCGTCGGCCCGTGCCGTCTCGTCGGTGCGGCCGGGCGTGTCGTCGGAGGTGCTCATCGCCGTCCCCTCGGTGCCGGGGTGGCGCGCTGCGTGCGCCACCGCTCCGGTCACCGTAGGACGGGCTGCTCCGGTGCGCTGGCTGCCGACGGCGTGTCGGCCGTCACGCGCGGCGCCGGGACCTCGACGGACGCGTCTACCGCTGCGGCGGCGGGCTCGTCGGGAAGCGTCGCATGAAGGGTCTCGGAGAGGGTCTCCGTGAGCGTCGGGTGCGCGGCGCGCGGGCGGTAGGCGTAGGCCGCGCCCACGAGAACGGCGCCGCCGATCGTGTTGCCCAGCCCGACCGCGAGCACGTTCCGCGCGAACTCGGCCGCGGTGGCCTCGGGCAGCCCGCCGAGCACGCCCAGCCAGAACGTCGTCATGTTCGCGACGACGTGCTCGAAACCCGAGGTGATGAACACCATGACGCACGCGAAGATCGCCGCGATCTTGGCGCCCTCGCTGCGAAGGCGCGTCGAGCACCACACCGCGAGGCAGACCAGCAGGTTGCACAGGATGCCGCGCACGACGAGCTGCAGCGTCGTCTCCTGCGACTTGTGCTCGATCATCCCGGCGATCGTGTCGCCCGCCGCGGTGCCGGGGGCCACGATGCCCGACGTGTGCACCAGGACCGCGAACACCAGCGCGCCCAGGAGGTTGCCCGCGAGCACCGCGAGCAGCGTCAGGCCCGCGCGGCCCCAGCCGATGCGACCGCGCATGGCGCCCTGGGTCAGCATCATCATCGCGGACGTGGCCAGCTCGGCACCCGCGACCACGACGATGGTCAGCGCCACGCCGAACACCAGGCCGTTGACGAGCGGCGCGAACGGGGAGCCCGCCTGCACCAGCGGCCCGCCGGCGGTGACCATGATGACCACGCCGATGCCGATGTAGGCGCCCGCCAGCATGGTCCGGACCAGGAACAGCCACGGGGTCCGC
Source organism: Cellulomonas gilvus ATCC 13127 (assembly GCF_000218545.1). Taxonomy (NCBI): domain Bacteria; kingdom Bacillati; phylum Actinomycetota; class Actinomycetes; order Micrococcales; family Cellulomonadaceae; genus Cellulomonas; species Cellulomonas gilvus. Next base: position 2,935,432 of record NC_015671.1, on the reverse strand, counting down.
AGCAGGTCCACCTTGTGGACGGCCGCGTCGACCTGTGTCTCGACGCCTTCCTCGATGCTCAGCACCCGACCAGGCTCGCGCACACACGTGTCCAGGTCGTGGGACGAAAGGCTGGCCCGGGAACACGCGCGCCGGGGCGTACGGTTCGCACGGGCGTGACCCACCTGTTCTCGCCCCTCACGCTGCGCGGCACCACGTTCACCAACCGGGCCTGGCTCGCGCCCATGTGCCAGTACTCGTCGGTCGACGGGTTCGTCGACGACTGGCACCTCGTGCACCTGGGCGCACGTGCGTCGGGCGGGTTCGGGCTGCTGCTGACCGAGGCGGCCGCGGTGCTGCCCGAGGGGCGGATCACGCCGCAGGACGCCGGGCTGTGGTCCGACGAGCACGCGACCGCGTGGCGTCGCGTCACCGACTTCGTGCACGCGCGCGGCACGCGCGTCGGCGTGCAGCTGGCGCACGCCGGCCGCAAGGCGTCCGTGCACCGGCCGTTCTCGTCATCCACCGGCTCGATCGCGCCCTCCGAGGGCGGCTGGACCACCGTGGCGCCCTCGCCGGTGGCGTTCCCCGAGCTCGCGGCACCCGCGCAGCTGACCACCGAGCAGGTCGCGGCCGTCCCCGCGGCGTTCGCGGCGGCCGCCCGCCGTGCGGTGGCGGCGGGGTTCGACGTCGTCGAGGTGCACGCCGCGCACGGCTACCTGCTGCACCAGTTCCTGTCGCCCCTGTCCAACCAGCGCACCGACGAGTACGGCGGCTCGCCCGAGGGCCGCGCACGCCTGCTCGTCGAGACCGTCGACGCCGTGCGCGCCGCGTGGCCCGACGACCGCCCGCTGCTGGTGCGCGTCTCCGCGACCGACTGGACGCCCGGTGGGCTCGAGGTCGACGACGTCGCGCACGTGGCCGCGAGCCTGGCGGCGCACGGGGTCGACCTGGTGGACGTGTCCACCGGCGGCAACGCGCTCGCCGCGATCCCCGTGGAGCGCGGCTACCAGGTGCCCGCCGCCCGCCGTGTGCGCGAGGTGTCCGGGCTGCCGGTCGCGGCAGTCGGCATCCTCGAGGACCCGTCGCTCGCCGAGCAGGTGCTCGCCGACGGGTCCGCGGACGCGGTGCTCGTCGGCCGTGGTGCGCTGCGCGACCCGCACTGGCCGCTGCGCGCCGCCGCCGAGCTCGGGGTACGACTGGGTGAGCTGCCCGTCACGCCCGAGCCCGCCGCGGACGTGCCGCTCGAGCGCGTGGCGACCACCGGCTACCAGCCCCAGTACGTGCGCGGCGCCTTCCGCTGACGCTCAGGCCTGCTCGTGCGCGGCCGCGGCGACCGCCGCCGCGACGCGCGTGGTCACCTCGGGGTTGAACACGCTCGGGATGATGTAGGTCGGGTTGAGCTCGTCGGGCCGCACCACCGCCGCGAGCGCGCCCGCGGCCGCGAGCAGCATCTCGTCGGTGATGCGGTGGCTCTGCGCGTCGAGCAGGCCGCGGAAGACCCCCGGGAACGCGAGCACGTTGTTGATCTGGTTCGCGAAGTCCGAGCGACCCGTCCCCACGACGGCCGCGTGCTGGGCCGCGTCGTCCGGGTCCACCTCGGGGCGCGGGTTCGCGAGCGCGAACACGATCGAGTCCGGGGCCATCGTGGCGACGTCCCGGCCCGTGATCACGTCCGGCGCGGACACCCCGATGAAGACGTCCGCACCCGCCAGCGCGTCCGGGATGGACCCGGTCACGCCTCGCGGGTTGGTCACCGCGGCGGTCCACTGCAGCGACGGTGAGAGGCCGGGCCGGTCGGGGTGGACGACGCCGTCGACGTCCGCGACCACCACGTCGTCGGCGCCCGCCGCGAGCAGCAGGCGCAGCACCGCGGTGCCCGCGGCCCCCGCGCCCGAGAGCACGATCCGCACGTCCTCGATGCGCTTGTCCACCACCTGCAGCGCGTTGGTGAGCGCCGCGACCACGACGATCGCGGTGCCGTGCTGGTCGTCGTGGAACACCGGGATGTCCAGCCGCTCGCGCAGCCGCCGCTCGACCTCGAAGCAGCGCGGTGCGGAGATGTCCTCGAGATTGATCCCCGCGAACACCGGCGCGATCGCGCACACCGTCTCGACGATGCGGTCCACGTCCGTGGTGTCCAGCGCGATCGGGAACGCGTCGATGCCCGCGAACTGCTTGAACAGCACCGCCTTGCCCTCCATGACGGGCAGCGCCGCGAGCGGGCCCACGTCGCCCAGGCCGAGCACCGCGGTGCCGTCCGTGACCACCGCGATCGTGTTGCGCTTGATGGTCAGGCGGCGTGCGTCGTCCGGGTGCGCCGCGATCGCCTCGCTGATCCGCGCGACGCCCGGCGTGTAGGCCATGGACAGGTCGTCGCGCGTGCGCAGCGGGACCTTGGAGCGGATCTCCAGCTTGCCGCCGAGGTGCATGAGGAACGTGCGGTCGCTCACGCGGTCCACGCGCACGCCCGAGAGCCCGCCCAGGTCCTCGACGATCTGCGCCGCGTGCTCCTCGCCGAGCGTCGCGCACGTGACGTCCACCTGCATCTGCTCGTGCTCGGAGGCGGTGACGTCGAGCGCGGTGACGATCCCGCCCGCGTGCTCGATCGCCGTGGTCAGCTCGCTGACCGCGGTGGGCCGTGCGGCGACGTGCAGCCGGACGGTGATGGACGACGACACGCTGGGCCCGGCCATGGCGTCAGTGTGCCCCCCGGGCCGCCGACGCGCCGCTGGTCCGTGCGCGCCGCCGGTCTGGGTGCGCCGCGGGGTCCGTGCGCGGCGCGGGTCCGGGCGCGCCGTCGCGGTCGGTAGCGTCGGGGGCGTGGACGACGTGCTGGCCGGCTGGGTCGAGATCGCCGCGGACGGCGTCGAGCGCGCGCGTGCGGCGTGCGCCGAGCTGCGCTGGCACGAGGCGTACCGGCGCCGGTGGCGCGAGGTCCGCGCCGAGGCCGGGGTACGCGCCGCACAGGCGAGCGCGGGCCTCGAGGGGGCGCGGCTGCCGCTCGAGCTCGCACGCGGGTACGCCACCGGGACCGCGGCGGCTCCTGGCCCGGCCGCGCCCACGTCCGCCGAGCCGCCCGCCGGGCCCGAGGCGGTGCTCGCCGGGGCCGTGCGCGGGGCAGCGTTCGCCGAGCGCCTCATGCCCGATCTGGGGGGGCGCGAGGGCGCGGCGCTGCCGCCGTTGCCCCAGCTGCTGGCCCGCGCGCACACGCTCGTCGGCGCCGGCTGGCTCGCACCCGACGCGCTGGGCCGGCTGCGCACCACCGAGCCAGCGCGCGACGTGACCGGGCTGGGTCCCGCACCCCTCGGGCGTGAGGTCGCGGCGCGCGTGGACCTGCTCGCCCGGACGGTCGCGACGAGCGGCGCACCCGCGCTCGTCGTCGCGGCGCTGGTGCACGCCGAGATCCTGGCGGTCCGGCCGTTCGTGGCGGGCAACGGCCTGGTCGCGCGGCTCGCGTTCCGGGTCATGGTCACCGCGGGCGGGCTGGACCCGACCGGCTCGGTGCTCCCGGAGGTCGCGTGGGCGGCCGCGCCGCAGCAGTACGTCGCGGCCGCGGCGGGTTATGCCACCGGCCGGCCGGAGGGCGTGGCGCGCTGGCTCACCGCCTGCTCGGACGCGGTGGTCGCGGGTGCGGCCGAGGCGCGTCGCGTGGCCGACGGCGTCCTGACGGCCACGCTCCCGACCTGACCTTCTGCGGCGTGGGTGCGGGCGCGAGACGGCGGCGCGGCGGGGACGCGAGACGGCGGCGCCCCTGGGGGACGCCGCCGTTCGTCTGCGGACGCGAGGGTGATCAAGCGTGCATCTCTACGGTTCGCTACGGGACCAGCCCGGTCGACCTGCCCGAAGGTGGGCTACACCTGCGCGTGGGTGCCCTCGCGGCTCTGCAGTTGTGAGCCCTGTGTACCGCCGATCGCGCGTGACGGATAGGGGAGCGGGCGTCGTCCCAGGTCGAGGACCGGGGTGATGTCACATGGCGGACGGCCGGTCTGCCATCCGGACGGTCAGGCGGACCGGCGCCGGTGCCGCCGCACGGCCCACCACGCCACGAGCGCGCCCGCGGCCAGCGCGGCGAGCACGCCGGTGGTCACGCGCGCCTCGCGGTCGAACTCGAACAGCGGCACGGGCCGGCGGAAGGTGAGCACCTCCCAGCCGCTCTGCTCGGCCAGGCGCCGCAGGCCGCGGTCGGGGTTGACCGCGAAGCCGTGGCCCACCACGCCGAGCATGGGTGCGTCGGTGATCGAGTCGGAGTACGCGTAGCTCGCCGTGAGGTCGTAGCCGTGCTGGTCGGCGAGGTCACGGACCGCCTGCGCCTTGTTCTCGCCGTATGCGTAGAAGTCGATCTCTCCGGTGTACCGCCCGTCCACCACGGTCATCCGCGTCGCCACGACGTGGTCCGCGCCGAGGATCGCGGCGATGGGACCGACGATCTCGCTCCCGGACGCCGAGACGATGACCACGTCGCGGCCCGCCGCGTGGTGCTCCTGGATGAGGGTGACCGCCTCGGCGTAGACGGTGGGGTCGATCGCCTCGTGCAGCGTCTCGGCGACGATCTGCGAGACCTGCGAGACCGGCCAGCCCGTGACGGTGCGCGACAGGTTGGCGCGCAGCCGTTCGGTCTGCACCTCGTCCGCGCCGCCGACCAGGTACAGGAACTGCGCGACCGCGGTGCGCAGCACGTTCCGCTTGGTGAGCAGGCCCTGCGCGAGGAACCCGCGCGAGAACGCGGTGGCCGACGACGTCGCGATGATCGTCTTGTCCAGGTCGAAGAACGCCGCCGCACGCGGCTGCTCGTCGGGCACGGGCGTCCCCTCTCGTCGGACCGTGGGCCTGCCCGCGAGCGTAGCGACCGACGCCGACAGCCCGGCGGACCGCGCCGGCCGGCCGACCCCAGCCCGCGCACCGGGCCGGACGTCCACGGCGGGCGTGGCAGCTCCTCCGCGTGCGGTCGCCGCGCGGGAAGGTCCGGACCGCGGTGCGGACGCGGCCGGCGGCGAGCGGAGGTGGAGCGGTGGCGAGGGGCACGGGGGGACGTCGGACGACGGCCGCCCCGCTCGACGGGTTCGTCGGCGGGAGCGGGGCCGCAGGCGGGGGCGGCCGGGCGACGGTGATCGGGGTCGTGGGTGGCCGTGGCGGTGCGGGCGCCTCGACGTTCGCGGCGGCACTCGCCGCGCGGTTCGCGCGGAGCACCGCGACCGCGCTCGTGGACCTCGACCGATCGTCGGCCGGCGTGGACGTGCTCCTGGCGCTCGAGGACGCGGACGGCGTGCGCTGGCCCGACCTGGCGGGCGCGCGTGGCGACGTCGACGGGACGCAGGTGGTCGCGCTGCTGCCCCGGTGGGGTCCGTGCGCTGTGCTCAGCGCCGACCGGCTGCGACCCGCGCCGCCCGAACCCGCCGTGGTCAGCGACGTCCTGCACGCCCTGACCGGCGTGTGCGGCGTGCTGGTGCTGGACCTGGACCGGTCGGGCGTGGTCAGCGGCGAGTCCGTCGCCGCGGCGTGCGACGTGCTCGTCGTGGTGGCGCCGCGGGACCTGCGGACCGTCGCGGGTGTGCTCGCGCTGCGTCCGCAGCTCGTGGGACACGGCGCGCCCACCGGAGTGGTGGCGGCGGGGCCCGCGCCCGGTGGACTGGGTGCGGCCGAGCTGGCGCAGGCCGTCGACCTGCCGCTGCTCGGCCGGTTGCCCGTGGACCGGCGGACCGCGGCGGCGTCGGAGCGCGGCGGGCTGCCCCTCACGGGTGGTGTCGCGCGTGCCGCCGCCCGCGTCGCCCGCGAGCTGGTGCGGGAGCTGCGGTGAGCGTGGTCGCGGGTCACGGCGTCGACGACGCGTTCGTCGACGCCGTACGCGAGCGTGCGCGGGGGCTGGGACCGGCGTCCGACGACGCGTGGCTCCGGCTCGTGGTGGACGTCGCACGCGCGCGCGGCGCGGTGCTCGGCTCGGCGGCGCTCGCGGCGACGGCGCGGCGGGTCCGGGCGGCGATCGTCGGGGCCGGCCCGCTGCAGGCGCTGCTCGAGGACCCGCTGGTCACCGACGTCCTGGTGAACGGGCCGCGGGACGTCTGGGTGGAGCGCGACGGGCGGCTGGTGCGCACGGGCGTGGACCTGGGCTCCGACGAGGACGTGCGTGCGCTCGCGGTCCGGCTCGCGGCCGCGGGCGGTCAGCGCCTCGACGACGCCGCGCCCACGGCCGATGCGCGCCTGCCCGACGGGACCCGGCTGCATGCCGTCCTGCCCCCGGTCGCGGGTGCGGGCACGTTGCTGAGCCTGCGCGTGGTGCGCACGCGTGCGCTGTCCGTCGGGGAGCTGGTCGCGTCCGGCACGCTCGCACCCGGCGTGGTGCCGGTGGTGCGGGACCTGGTCGAGCGTCGCGCGAACCTGCTGGTCTCGGGCGCCACCGGATCGGGCAAGACCACGCTGCTGGCGGCGCTGCTGTCCTGGGTGGGCCACGACGAGCGGATCGTGGTGATCGAGGAGGCGGGCGAGCTCATGCCCGCGCACCCCCACGTGGTGCGGCTGCTGGCCCGCCGCGCGAACGTCGACGGCGCGGGACGCGTGGATCTCGCCGAGCTGGTCCGGCAGGCGCTGCGCATGCGACCCGACCGGATCGTGCTGGGCGAGTGCCGGGGCGCCGAGGTGCGCGAGGTCATGGCGGCCCTCAACACCGGCCACGACGGTGGCTGCGCGACCGTGCACGCCAACACCGCGGCGGACGTGCCCGCGCGGCTCGAGGCGCTCGCCGCGCTGGCCGGGCTGAGCCGGGACGCGGTGGCCGCGCAGGCCGCGGCCGCGTTCGACGCGGTGCTCCACCTGCGCCGCGACGGACCGGGGCGCGGACGGCGGTTCCTCGCCGAGATCGGTGTGGTGCGCCGCGGCCCGGGCGGCCTCGAGGTGCACCCCGCGCTGACCGTGTCGGCGGCGGGCGCGGTGGAGCGGGGGCCGGGCTGGGCGCGTCTGATCGGCGCGGGGCCGTGAGCCTGCTCGTCGGCCTCGCGGGTGCCGTCGTGGTCGCCGCGTGCGCGGGCCCCCGCGGGCGCAGGCTTCCCACGCGGGCGACGACGGTCGTAGGCCGGCGGGACCGGGCGGCCGGCGTCGAGCTGGGTGCCGCGCTCGTGGCCGTCGCGGCGGAGCTGCGTGCGGGGCGCGCACCGGACCAGGCGTGGTCGGCGGTGCTGGGACGGCCGGTGCGGGACGCGCCCGACGTCCCGATGCTCGTCGCGGCGTGTGGGCCCGCGCGTCCGGGGCGCGGACGGTCCGCGCGGCGTCGTCGGGCGGCGCGGGATGCCGAGCGGGCCGCGGCCGTGGTGGCGGCGACTGCGACCGCGCGCGAGCTCGGTGCACCGCTCGCGGGTGTGCTCAACCGCGTCGCCGAGGCGCTGGTCCAGGACGCCGAGGAGCGCGACGAGGTGGCGGCCGCGCTCGCAGGCCCGCGCGCGACCGCGCGGGTGCTCGCCGGTCTGCCGCTGCTCGGGCTCGCGCTCGGTGCGCTGCTGGGCGCGGACCCCGTGGGCGTGCTGCTCGGCGGCGGCCTCGGGACCACGAGCGGCGTGGCGGGTGCGGGCCTCCTGCTGCTGGGGCGCAGATGGACCGCACGCCTGCTCGCGCGCGCCGAGCGGCCCACGCCCGCCCGATGAGCGGCGCCCTGCTGGCCGCGGCGGCCGTCGTGGTGAGCGCGCCGTGGTGGCTGCACCGCGACGTCCGCACGCCGCGGCGGCGAGATCCCGCCACGCGTGCGGCGGTCCCGGTCGACGGTGTGCTGCTCCTCGACCTCGTGGACGCGGCGCTCGGGGCGGGTGCGTCGGTGCCGCGCTCGCTCGAGGCCGTGGGGACCGCGGTCGGCGGGCCGGACGGGCACGCGCTCGCGGCCGCGGGGGCGGCACTGGTGCTGGGTGCCTCCTGGAGCGCGGCGTGGGCGGGTGCTCCCGAGCGCGTGCGAGAGGTGCGGGACGCCCTCGAGCCGGCGTGGGTCGGCGGTGCGGCCCCGGGTCCGGCGCTGCGCTCGCGGGCCGCCGCGGCGCGGCGCGAGCGGCGACGCCGGGCGCGCACCGCGGGCGGCGCGCTGGGCGTGCACCTGGTGCTCCCGCTCGGCCTGTGCTTCCTGCCCGCGTTCGTGCTGCTGGGCCTCGCGCCGCTGGTGCTCGGCCTGGCGGGCGACCTCGTCGGCGTCCTGCCGTGACGGCGGCTCCACGTCGGCCCGACCACAGCCCGGGCCGGCGCCGGTGGCACTCCCCGTGCACGGTCGTCGCCCGACGCCGGACGGGGCGCCGTGGCGACAGTGGGCGCGCGCCGGATGGCCGGCGTGGCCGTCCCACGGGCGGTGACGACGAGGGAGCCGGCCCCGGCCGGTGGGAGGGAGCGAGCATGACGACCGAGTGCGAGACCGGAGAGCCCCGCGACGCGGACCAGGCGGCGGCCGACGACGCGGACGGCACGATGCGACGCCACGCGTGCGTCCCGGCGCGGGGGTGGGTGCCCCGTCGGGTGGCGCGGCGCGTCGCGGCGGCGGGACGCGACGCGGGCATGGCCACCGCGGAGTACGCGATCGCGACGCTGGCCGCGGTCGGCTTCGCGGGGCTGCTGGTGGTGATCCTCAAGGGCAACGAGGTCAGGGGTCTGCTGCTGGGCATCGTCAAGCAGGCGCTCTCGCTGTGACCGGCGGTGGGCGGGCCGGACGGGGTGATCGCGGCGCGGTCACCGCGGAGCTCGCGGTCGGCCTGCCCGCCGTGGTCCTGCTGGTGCTCGCGGTGCTGGGCGTAGGCGTGGCGGGCGTGCAGCACATGCGCTGCGCCGAGGCGGCACGCACGGCGGCGCGTATCGCCGCGCTCGGGGAGCCGGACGGCGAGGCGGTGGCGGCGGCGCACCGGGTCGCGGGTGGCGGCGCGCACGTCTCGGTGACGCGTGACGACCGCTGGGTCACGGTCACCGTCACCGCGGGGCTGCCCGTGGGCGCGCTGGGTGACGCGGTGACGGTCGAGGGTCGTGCGGTCGCGTGGGTGGAGCCGTGACCCATCCGGGCCAGCCGTGGCGCACCGCGGGCGGGCGGGCCGGCACGCGGTGGGACGACCGCGGCGCGGGAACGGTGCTGCTGCTCGCGGTCGTGCTCGTCGCGCTGCTGGCCGCCGCGGGCGTGGGTGCCGTCGCGACCGCGCACGCGGCCCGGGGCCGTGCCCAGGCCGCCGCGGACCTGGCGGCGCTCGCGGGTGCGACGACGCTGCGGCACACGCACGACGCCGAGCAGGCGTGCGCGCGGGCGGACCAGGCCGCGCAGCGCAACGGCGCCGAGCTGCGCGCGTGCGACGCCACGGGAGCGGGCGTCGTGGAGGTGGCGGTCACGGTGCCGCACGCGCTCGGGGGAGGCGCGGTCGCGCACGCGCGCGCGGGACCGCGACGTGCGTGACCCGAGGCATGAACCGCGACCCCGCCCGACCGGCCACGCCACCCGGGCCGTCGCGCGCATCGGGTGGCCGGGCCCGACGCGCGCGCGGTCCGCCGGTGCGCGGTCAGCGGGCCACGTCGCGGCGGCGGAAGCCCACGAGGCCGACCGTCAGGAGGGCAGCGGTCACGAGCGCGAGCCAGCCGAGCCCGGTCCAGTCCGGATCCGGTCCGGCGACCTGGGGGACGTGCCAGAACGGGCTGATCCCCAGGACCCAGTCGTCCAGGCCGAAGGTCGGGCCGAGCAGCGTCAGGACGAAGGACACGAGCACGCCCGCCCAGGCCGCGAGCGCGGCAGCCGGCCGCGCGCCCACCACCGCGGCGGACAGCGCGACCACGGCCCAGACCGCCGGCGCGGTCGCCACGGCCTGCGTGAACGCGTCCCCGAACGAGATGCCGATGTCGGCCCCGGCCGCGAGCGTCGCGACGACCGTCCCCGCGACGAGCAGCAGGACCGTGGGCAGCGCGAGCGCGACGCCGATGTGCGCGGCGAGGTAGCGCGTCCGGGTGACGGCGCCCGCGAGCACCGGCTCGACGCGGTCGGACAGCTCCTCCGCACGGACCCGGAGCATCACCTGCACCCCGGAGACGGTCGCGAGGATCCCGATGAGGCTGAGGACGGTGCGCAGGAACGCCGCGGTGAGCTGGGCGGGGGTGACCGCCCCGGCGGCCAGGATCTGCTGGACGCCGGAGTCGGCGCGCAGGATGTCCTGGACCGACGTCGTGAAGTACCCGAAGACGACGCCGAGCATGACGAACGCGACGAGCCAGGTGAGCGCGGCGCCCCGCGTGAGGCGCGCCGCGAGGCGCCACGGCCCGCGCGTGGTCCCGCGCGCGGGCCCGGGGCGAGGGGCGATGGTGCCCTGCCCGTAGTCGCGCCGGGCCTGGAGCGCGAACGCCACCGTGACCAGGACGATCACGAGCGCGACGGTGAGCAGCAGCGGTGCCCAGTGGTCCCCGCTGGCGGGGTGGGTCTGCAGGGTCCAGCCGAGCGGGTTGGCCCACAGCGTCCACGCCGGCGCGTCGAGCGACGCGCAGAACCCGCGCAGCAGGAACAGCACGCCGAGCGTCCCGACGGCGAGCGAGCTCGCGGTCCGGGCGTCGGACCCCACCTGCACGGCGACCGCGGCGACGGCCGCGAACATCCAGCCGCTCGCGGTGAACGTCGCGCCCAGGAGCATCGAGGGGCCCCATGCGCCACCGCACGCCACCGTGAGGACGCCCGCGACGAGCCCCGCCGCGAACGACCCGACGAGCGCGACGCCGATCCCGGCCATGAGCCGGGACGAGCGGCCCAGGACGCCGGAGGCGAGCAGCTCGGCCTGGCCGGAGTCCTCCTGCGCACGCGTGGCGCGGACCACCGCGAAGATCGCCCCGAGGGCGACCAGGAAGCCGCCGAGCGCGAGCGAGCGCCACGCGTTGAACCCGTCCACCGTGGTCAGGTCGAACGCGGGGCCGAAGATCAGGCCGAGCGCGGGGTTGGCCCCGATCGCGGTCGCGAGCGCGAACCGGTCCGCCGCGGTCGGGAACACGAACGGGTAGATGAGCACCGAGCTCGCGGACAGCGCGGACGCGATCACCACCCAGGGGGCGAACAGGCGTCCGTCGTGGTGCAGCGTGGTGCGCAGCAACCGGCGCGTGCCGGTGAGGGGTGCGGCCACCGACGAGACGAGCGCGGTCATCGTGCGCCGCCGTCCCGGTCCGGGCCGGTCTCGTCGTCGTACAGGCGCAGGAACAGGCTCTCCAGGGACGGTGGCGCGACGGTGAGCGAGCGGAAGCCGCACGGTCCGAGCAGCGCCATCGCCTCGCCGATGCGGTCGGACTCGATGCTCGCGGTGAGGTTCAGCCCGGTGTCGTCGACGCGGACGTCATCGAGCGCCGCGAGGGCGGAGTCGTCCGGCCGCCGGTCGAGCGTCGCGTGCAGCGTGGTGCGGGTCCGGCCACGCAGGTCGGCGAGCGTCCCGGACTGCACGATCCGGCCGTCGCGGATGATGCTCAGCCGGTCGGCGAGCGTCTCGACCTCCGCAAGGATGTGGCTCGACAGCAGCACGGTGGTGCCCCGGGCGGTCGCCTCTGCGACGACCTCCTGGAACACGTTCTCCATGAGCGGGTCGAGGCCGGAGGTGGGCTCGTCGAGCACCAGGAGCTCGACGTCGGACGCGAGCGCCGCGACGATCGCGACCTTCTGCCGGTTGCCCTTCGAGTACTGGCGGCCCCGCTTCGTCGGGTCGAGCTCGAACCGCTCGAGCAGCTCGGCGCGCCGCCGCTCGTCGAGCCCGCCGCGGAGCGCACCCAGCAGGTCGATCGCCTCGCCGCCGGTCATCCCGGGCCACAGCGACACATCACCAGGCACGTACGCCAGGCGGCGGTGCAGCGCCACGACGTCGGCCCACGGGTCGGCGCCCAGCAGGCGGACCGTGCCGCCGTCGGCCCTGAGCAGCCCGAGGAGCACGCGGATGGTCGTGGACTTGCCCGCGCCGTTCGGCCCCAGGAACCCGTGCACCTGGCCGCGCTCGACCGTGAGGTCCAGGCCGCGCAGCGCCTGGAACCGGCCGAAGGACTTGGTGAGGCCCTGGACCTCGATGACGGGTTCGTGCGGGTGGGGCGTGCTCATGGCGGGTTCCTGACGCGCGACGTCGGCCCGGGACCGGGCCCTCGGCCAGTTAACTCCACACCCGTGGAACTCCACAAGTGTGGAATAGTCGTCGCATGACGGAGTCGCCACGGAGACGGCCGACCGGGCGCCGCCCCGGGGACAGCGGGACGAGGGACGCGATCCTCGACGCCGCGCTCACGCTGTTCGCCGAGCGCGGGTACGAGGGGGCGTCCGTGCGCGCCATCGCGGCCGCCGCGGGCGTCGACTCGGCGCTCCTCCGGCACTTCTTCACCGACAAGCCGACGCTGTTCACCACGGTCGTGGCGGACCGCACGGCGATCCCGGGACGGATCGGGGCGGCGATCGGCTCTGCCGCCGCGGGGGCGGGCTGGGCGGCCGCGGACGCCTATCTGCGCCTGTGGGAGTCCGACGAGACGCGCCCGGTGCTGCTGAGCCTGGTGCGCTCGGCCGCGACCTCGCCGGCGGCGGCGCAGATGCTGCGCGAGACGCTCTTCTCCCGGGTCCTGGCGCAGTCCGGCGTGCCGTCCGAGAACGTCGTCCGGCTCGCACTGGCCGGCACGCACCTGCTGGGCATCGCCGTGGCGCGGCACGTGGTGCTGCTGCCGCCCCTCGTCGACCTGACGCTCGAGGAGCTCGTGGCCCAGGTGGGCCCGACGATCCACCGCTACCTCACGGGCACGCACCTGGACCCACCCGCGCCGCAGGAGCCGGGCGCCTAGTCGAGCCAGCCGCGGTAGAGGTCGGTGCCGCCGTCGAGGACGCGCAGGGCCTGCCAGCGCTGGGCCCACGCGCCGCGAGCGTGGCTGGGTGCCCACGGCGCGACGCGCAGCTCGAGCGGGATCAGCGGGTCGTCGCGCATCGCGCGGTCGAGCGCGTCGGCGAGCCGCAGCTGCCGCACCGGGACGGGGGCGCCGTCGTCCGCGTCGTCCTCGGCCAGCGCCCGCGTCACGGCGGCGTACGCCGCGACGACCGCCGCCGCGGGCCACAGCTGCTCGGCCAGCGCCTGGGGCTCGGTGGTGCCGCGCACGTCGAGGTGCGTCGCGACGGCCGTCGCGGTCGCACCGCGGGCGGCCGCGGGCAGCACGTCGCTCAGGTCGTGCGGACTGACGTACAGACTCGTCGCGACGGGCGCCGCACCGGACGCCAGGAGCTCGCGACGCAGGGCGTCCCGGACGGCGCGGTCCCGCTCGGGCACCGTGAGGGCGATCAGGTGCCACCGCCCGTCCCATGGCGCCTGTCCCGCGTCCTGCGCGAGCGCGAGGGCGAGGCCCACGCGGTCCCGGGCGAGGCGGGCCCGACCGGCAGCCGTCAGCTCGACGCTGCCGGCCCGCCCGCGCCCGCGCTGCTGCACGTCGCCCGCGGCGCACGCGCGCCGGATCGCGAGACGCAGGGGCTGGTCCTCGAGCCCGGCCAGGTTCGCGGTCTCGTACACGAGCGCGAGAGGGACGGGGCCGTCGGCGGGCAGGAGCGCCTCGAGCACGGTCCGCGGCGCGGGTGGCGTGCCGGTGGCGGGCGCCGCGGACCGGGAGCGGCGGGAGTGCGCGGGGGTGGCCACGGCGCCGAACCTATCGCATACGCTACGACCGTGCGCAGAGCGATAGTTCGGGTCCTCGTCGTCGTCGCCGTCCTGGTGACGGCCCTGACGGTGGCCACCGTCGTCGGGAACGACTTCCGGCTCACGACGGCGGAGGTGAGCATCCCCGGCCCGCAGGGCACGCTCGCGGGCGTCGTCGCGCAGCCCGACGAGGGCGGCGCGCGGGGGCTCGTCGTGATGATCCACGGCGACGGCCCGGTCGAGGCGACTCAGGACGGCCTGTACATGCCGTGGTTCGAGGCCGCGGCGGACGCGGGCTTCGCGACGCTCTCGTGGAGCAAGCCCGGCGTCGGCGGCTCGCAGGGCAGCTGGCTCGAGCAGTCGATGGCCGACCGCGCGGCCGAGGTGGGGGCCGTGCTCGACTGGGCGCGCACGCAGCCCGACCTGCCCGCCGGGCCCGTGGTGCTGTGGGCCGCGAGCCAGGGCGGCTGGGTCTTCCCGCGCGTGGTGGCCGACCGCCCCGAGGTGTCCGCGGTGGTCGCGGTCGGGACCGCGGTCGACTGGCGCCGCCAGGGCCGGTTCCACCTGCTCGCGGGGCTCGCGGACCGCGACGCGGACGCCGCGCAGACCGCACGCGCGGTGGCCGAGAGCGACCGTGTGCTTGCGCTGCTCGAACGCGCGGCGCCGTACGACGAGTACGCGCGCGAGACCCACGACCCGATGCCGGCGGACCGGTGGGGCTTCGTGCTCCGGAACTTCCGGGCCGACGCGACGCCTGAGCTGCGCGCGGTCGCCGAGCGCGGCGTGCGGGTGCACCTCATGGTCGGGTCGCGCGACCGCAACGTGGACGTCGCCGAGACCGAGCGCGTGTACCGGGCGGCGCTGGGCGACCTGCTGAGCGTCGCGACGTTCGACGCGCCGCACTCGCTGGCCCGGCCCGTCGTGGAGGACGTCGCCGCGGTCGGCGTCCTCACCGCGGTGGTGCGGCCGCGTGCGCTGCTGGCGCCCGGGGTGCTGGACGACTACCGGGAGTGGCTGCGGGACGTCGGCTGAGCCACGCGCTCAGGCGCGTGCGTGGCGCAGGACCGCATCCAGCAGGCGGAGCGCGGCGGCCTTGTCGAGCGGGTGGTTCGCGTTGCCGCACTTGGGCGACTGCACGCACGCGGGGCACCCGGTCGCGCACGCGCACGCCGCGATCGCGTCGCGCGTGGCCGCGAGCCACGCGGCGCCCAGCTCGAAGCCGCGCTCGGCGAAGCCCGCGCCGCCCGGGTGCGCGTCGTGCACGAACACCGTGGCCTCGCCGGTGTCCGGGTGCAGCGCGGTGGACAGGCCGCCCAGGTCCCACCGGTCGCACGTCGCCAGGAGCGGCAGCAGGCCGATCGAGGCGTGCTCGGCGGCGTGCAGCGCACCGGGCAGGGCCTCGAGCGTGACCCCGGCCTCCTCCAGCACCGAGGCCGGCACGGTCCACCACACGGACGTGGTGCGCAGCGTGCGCGGCGGCAGCTCGAGGTCCTCGTAGCCCAGCACCTGCAGGTCCGGGAGGTGCTTGCGCTGGAACCCGAGCACCTGGGACGTCACGTCGACCGTGCCCAGGTGCCACGCGACGGGCCCCCACGCGCGCTCGTCGCGCACGTCCACCACCGCGGTCGTCGTGAGCCAGCGCGCCCACGTGCCGTAGTCCACCTCGCGGCGCGTCACGAGCGCCACGTGGTCGGCCGCGTGCAGGTCGTCGACGACGAACGTCGCGCCCTGGTGCACGTACACCGCGCCGGGGTGCAGCGTCGCGTCCGACGAGGCCGCGTCGACCGTCCCGAGCACGCGCCCGGTCCCGCTCTCGACGACGCGCACGGGGTCGCCGCCCGCGCCGCGCAGGTCGGTGAGCCGGGACGCGGGCTCGGCATGCGTCCAGTACCAGCCCGATGCGCGGCGGCGCAGCACGCCGTGCTCGGTCAGCTCCTCGAGCACCGCAGCGGCGCGCGGGCCGAACAGCGCGAGCTCGTCGGCCCGGACCGGACGCTCGGCGGCGGCGGCGCACAGGTGCGGTGCGAGCACGTACGGGTTGCCCGGGTCGAACGTCGTCGCCTCGACGGGGGCGTCCAGCACCGCCTCGGGGTGGTGCACCAGGTACGTGTCCAGCGGGTCCTCGCGCGCGACGAGCGCGACGAGCCCGTCGGCCCCCGCGCGCCCGGCGCGGCCCGCCTGCTGCCAGAACGACACGCGCGTGCCGGGCCACCCCGCGATGAGCACCGCGTCGAGCCCGGAGATGTCGACGCCCAGCTCGAGCGCGTTGGTGGTCGCCAGCGCGCGCAGCGAGCCGTCCCGGATCGCGCGTTCCAGCCCGCGGCGCTCCTCGGGCAGGTAGCCGCCGCGGTACGCCTGGACCGCGCCGCGCAGCGCCGGGTCCAGCGCCCCGACGTGCTCGCGCGTCGTCGTCGCGACCGACTCCGCGGCCCGGCGCGACCGCGTGAACGCGAGCGAGCGTGCCCCGTGCGCGACGAGGTCGGCGAGCAGGTCCGCGATCTCGGCCGTCGCGGTGCGCCGCGGCCGGTCCTCGGGCTCGCCCGGGGTCGCCCACGGGTCCTCGTCGGGCAGGAGCGACGCCCACGGCGCGCCCGAGTCGGGACCCCGCCCGGGCAGCTCGGGCGGCTGCCACAGCACCACGGTCTTGCGGCCTGCGGGTGACGCGTCGTCCGTGACCGCCTCGACCTCGTCGGGATCGACCCCCAGGAGGCGCGCCGCGCTCGCGGCCGGGTCCGCGGTGGTCGCGGACGCCAGCACGAACACGGGGGACGCGCCGTACGCCTCCGCGAGCCGGCGCAGGCGCCGCAGGACCAGCGCGACGTGCGCGCCGAACACGCCGCGGAACGCGTGGCACTCGTCGAGCACCACGTACTGCAGCGACGCGAGCAGCCGCGACCAGCGCTGGTGCTGCGGCAGGAGCGAGAAGTGCAGGAAGTCCGGGTTGGTCAGCACCACGTCGGCGTGGTCCCGGATCCAGCGCCGCTCGTCCTGGGACGTGTCGCCGTCGCACTGCGCGACGCGGACGTCCCGGACCTGCGCGGCCGCGAGCAGACGCTCCAGGGCCGCGAGCTGGTCGGCGGCGAGCGCCTTCGTCGGGCACAGGTACAGGACCCCGGCCTGGCGCTGCGCGGTCTCGATCCGGCCGGGGTCGAGCGTGCCCGCGGCGCGGCGCTCGCGGACCGCGGTCAGCGCGGGCAGCCAGTACGCGAGCGACTTGCCGGACCCCGTGGACGTGGCCAGCACGGTGTGCCGGCCGTCGCGTGCGGCCTGCGCGGCCTGCACCTGGTGCTGCCACGGCGCCTCGATGCCCAGCGCGCGGTACCCGCGCACCAGGTCGGCGTCGGCCCATGCCGGCCAGGCGCCGCGCCGGCCCTCGCGCGCCGGCAGGTGGCGCACGTGCGTGGCCCGCTCCGCGCGGCGGCCGCCGGCGAGCAGCACGTCGAGCAGGTCGTCGGCGGTCACGTGCTCCATGGTCCCACCGGCCGCGCGCTGACCCGGGCGCGCAGACCCGAGCGCGCGGACCCGGGCCCGCACGGCCCCGTCGACGCGTGTGGTCCACCGGCGCGAGGCTGCCCGCGCGCACGGGCCGTGCGGTGGCAGGGTGGGCCCGTGGACCTGAACTGCGACCTGGGTGAGGGGCTCGACCCGTGGCAGCCCGGGGTCGTCGGCACCGACGAGGCGCTGCTGCACGTGGTGACCAGCGCGAACGTCGCGTGCGGCGGGCACGCGGGCGACGCCGCGACGATGGCCGCGGTGCTGCGGACCGCCGCCGAGCGGGGCGTGGCGGTCGGGGCGCACGTGTCCTACGCGGACCGCGAGCACTTCGGGCGGCGGTTCCTGGACGTCCCCGCGGCCGACCTGCGCGCGCAGGTCGCGGTCCAGCTCGAGGCGCTGACGGCCGCGGCCGCGCACGCCGGGGTGCGCGTCGCGTACGTCAAGCCGCACGGCGCGCTCTACCACGCGCTGCTCCACCACGAGGCGCACGCGGGAGCCGTGCTCGACGTCACGCGTGACCTGCCGGTGGTCGGCCTGCCCGGTGCCGCGGTGCTGACCGAGGCCGAGCGACGCGGCGTTCGCGCCGTGCGGGAGGCGTTCGCGGACCGCGGCTACCGCGCCGACGGCACCCTGGTGCCCCGCGGCGAGGACGGTGACCTGCTCACGGATGCGGACGCGGTCGCGCGGCGCGTGGTGCGGATCGCCACCGAGGGCCGCGTGCGTGCCGTGGACGGCACCGACGTCGCGCTCGACGTCGAGACGGTGTGCGTGCACTCGGACACGCCCGGAGCGGTCCGCCTGGCCGGGGACGTGCGCGCCGCTCTGCAGGCCGCGGGCGTCGCGCTGCGGGCGTTCGCCTGACGCGCATGGACCGGGACACGCGCGCGGACGTGCGGGTGGTGCGGTACGGGGCCGCCGCGCTGCTGGTGGAGCTGCCCGGGCTGGCCCAGGTGCGGTGCGCCGACGACGCGCTGCGGCTCGCGCGCCGTGCCGGCGGCCCGCTCGCGGCCGTCGAGGACCAGGTGCCCGCCGCGGAGTCCGTGCTGCTGCGCGTGCCGCCCGGCACGGACCTGCGCGCGCTCGCGGCGCGCGTGCGTGCGGTGGTGGCCGACGCGCTCGCGGTCGCTCGGGACGTGCCCGGTCCGGCACCCGACGGCCGGCTCGTCGTGCTGCCGGTGACGTACGACGGGCCGGACCTCGCGGAGGTCGCGACGCTCACCGGGCTCCCGGTCGACGAGGTCGTCGCACGGCACCGAGCGCCCACGTACACGGTCGCGTTCGGCGGTTTCATGCCCGGGTTCGCCTACCTCGTGGGCCTCGACCCCGCGCTCGTCGTGCCGCGCCGGGGCACCCCGCGTGCTCGCGTGCCCGCCGGGGCGGTGGCCGTCGCCGACCGGTTCTCCGCGGTCTACCCCGCGGCCACGCCGGGCGGCTGGCGCCTGCTGGGCACGTGCCCCACCGTGCTGTTCGACGCGCACCACGACGAGCCCGCACTGCTCACCCCGGGGACGCGCGTGCGGTTCGAGCCGGCATGAGCGGCGCGCTGGAGGTGCTCGACCCGGGCCTGCTCACGCTGGTGCAGGACGGCGGCCGTCCGGGGTGGGCGCACGTCGGGGTCGGTCGGGCGGGCGCCGCGGATGCGGGTGCGTGGCGCGCCGGCAACCGGCTGGTCGGGAACGACGACGGTGCGGCGGGCCTCGAGGTGCTGCTCGGCGGGCTGCGCGTGCGCGCGCTCGGGGACGTGACCGTCGCGGTGACGGGTGCCGCGGTCGACGTGCGCGTGGACGGCGTCCCGGCCGGCACGACGACGAGCCTGCGGGCCGGGCAGGTGCTGACGCTCGGCCGCCCCGCGCACGGGCTGCGCACGTACGTCGCGGTGCGTGGCGGCGTCGCGGTGGAGCCCGTGCTCGGCTCGCGCTCGAGCGACCGGCTGGGCGGTCTGGGCCCGCGGGCGCTCGCGGCCGGTGACGTGCTGCCCGTGGGGTCCGGACGGCCACCCGCGCAGCCGGGCCTGCCGTCGCCGACGGACGCCGGGCGTGCGGACCCCGGCGACGTCGTCGTGCTGGCCGTCGAGCCCGGTCCGCACGCGCACTGGTTCGACGTGCGGTGGCCGGGGGTGCTGTGCGCGCCCGAGGGCTACCAGGTGCTGCCGGAGTCCGACCGGGTGGCCGTGCGGCTCGACGGGCCGCCCCTGACCCGGGCACGCGGGTTCGTCGGACGCGAGCTCGCCCCCGTCGGTCTGGTGCCCGGCGCGGTGCAGGTCCCGCCCGACGGGCGGCCGGTGGTGTTCGGCGTCGACCACCCCGTGACGGGCGGCTACCCGGTGCTCGCGGTGGTGCTCCCGCGGGACGTGGACGCGCTCGCGCAGGTGCGTCCGGGCGACGCCGTCCGGCTCGCGCTGCGCGTGTCCGGCTGACGCGCGACGCGACACGCCGGGGGCGTTCGGATGAACTCCGCAGCGACACGCCGCGAGTTGCGCGCGGCCGCGCCCGCGCCACCGGCCGCGTCGTCCGCGGGCGGGACCAACGTCCCGGTCCGACCCCGACGACGGACATAGAAATACCCACATCTTGTGAGCCGCGGACCGGCGAACCACTACATCTGGTGATCGCGGCGAGACGATGAAATCGGACCCCCAAGGAGCGCACAGCCATGCCCGACCCCTCCGCCACGCCCGTCACCGTCGATGTCGCGTCCTCGATCGACGAGTACCTGGACCGCAGCGACTGGCGCGTCAACGCCAACGCCAACCAGGGCTACTCGCTGGGCGGGCTGATCCTCAACACCGCCGGCAAGGTCGTCGCGAACTACTGGTTGTCGCAGGTGTACCCCGCGGCCGTGGGGCACGCGCACCGCGAGGGCGACCTGCACATCCACGACCTCGACATGCTCTCGGGCTACTGCGCGGGCTGGTCGCTGCGCACGCTCCTGCAGGAGGGCCTGGGCGGCATCCCCGGCAAGGTCGACGCGCGTCCCGCCAAGCACTTCTCGGCCGCGATCGGGCAGATCGTCAACTTCCTCGGCACCATGCAGAACGAGTGGGCGGGCGCGCAGGCGTTCTCGTCGTTCGACACGTACATGGCGCCCTACGTGCGCACCGACCAGCTGACGTACGCGCAGGTCAAGCAGGGCATCCAGGAGCTCGTCTACAACCTCAACGTGCCGAGCCGCTGGGGCACGCAGACGCCGTTCACCAACCTCACGTTCGACTGGGTGTGCCCGGACGACCTCAAGGACGAGGTCCCGTTCGTCGGCGAGGAGCCCTGCGACTTCACGTACGGCGACCTGCAGCCGGAGATGGACGTCATCAACCGCGCGTACATCGAGATCATGACCGAGGGCGACGCCACGGGCCGCGTCTTCACGTTCCCGATCCCCACGTACAACATCACGCAGGACTTCGACTGGCACAGCCCCAACGCGGACGCGCTGTTCACCATGACCGCGAAGTACGGGCTGCCGTACTTCCAGAACTTCATCAACTCGGAGATGAAGCCCGGTGACGTGCGCTCGATGTGCTGCCGCCTGCAGCTGGACCTGCGCGAGCTGCTCAAGCGCGGCAACGGGCTGTTCGGCTCCGCGGAGCAGACCGGGTCGATCGGCGTGGTGACCGTCAACTGCGCGCGCCTGGGCTACCTGCACGCGGGCGACGAGACCGCCCTCCTGGCGCGGCTCGACGAGCTGCTCGACCTGGCGCGCACGAGCCTCGAGCTCAAGCGCCAGGTCATCGGCAAGCTCATCGACGACGGCCTGTTCCCGTACACCAAGCGCTACCTGCCGAGCCTGGACAACCACTTCTCGACCATCGGCGTCAACGGCCTGAACGAGATGATCCGCAACTTCTCCCTCGACGAGCACGACATCACCGACCCGCGCGGTCACGCGATGGCCGTGCGCGTGCTCGACCACGTGCGCGCGCGCATGGTGGAGTTCCAGGAGGAGACCGGCCACCTGTACAACCTCGAGGCCACGCCCGCCGAGGGCACCACGTACCGGTTCGCCAAGGAGGACCGCGCGCGCTACCCGGAGATCCTGCAGGCCGGCACCGACACCAACCCGTACTACACCAACTCCTCGCAGCTGCCCGTGGGCTTCACCGACGACCCGTTCGAGGCGCTCGAGCGCCAGGACGAGCTGCAGACCAAGTACACGGGCGGCACCGTGCTGCACCTGTACATGTCCGAGCGGCTCTCGACGCCCGACGCCGCACGCGAGCTGGTGCGCCGGTCCCTGTCCCGGTTCCGCCTGCCGTACCTGACGGTGACCCCGACGTTCTCGATCTGCCCGTCGCACGGCTACCTGGCCGGTGAGCACCACGAGTGCCCGCGCTGCGCCGAGGCCGGCCGCGTCACCGAGTGCGAGGTCTGGACGCGCGTCATGGGCTACCACCGGCCCGTCTCGTCGTTCAACGTGGGCAAGAAGGGCGAGCACGCCGAGCGCACGCACTTCCGCGAGTCCGTGGCGGCGCTGGCGTGAGCCTCGCGCCGGTGGGGCAGCGTCCGTCATCGTCGTCGGCGTCGTCCGACGACGAGCGGGCGCTGCCCCCCGCGCGCGGCGCCGTGCTGCTGCCCGGCGTGGGCGCGGCCGCGGCGCTCACGATCGGCGGCCGCACCGAGCCGTGTGCGGGCGACCTCACGATCGCGGGCCTGACGCCGATGTCGTCGTGCGACTGGCCCGGGCGTCTGGTGGCCACCGTGTTCCTGCAGGGCTGCCCGTGGCGGTGCACGTACTGCCACAACCACGCGATCCTGGACCCCCGCGCCCCCGGCCAGGTGCCGTGGCGCGACGTCCGGGACCTGCTGAGGCGCCGCGCCGGGCTGCTGGACGGTGTGGTGTTCTCCGGCGGTGAGCCCACGCGCCAGGCCGGGCTGGCCGACGCGATGCGCGAGGTCCGGGCCGCGGGGTTCGGCGTCGGGCTGCACACCGGTGGCGCCTACCCGCGGCGGCTCGAGTCGCTGCTGCCGCTGGTCGACTGGATCGGGTTCGACGTCAAGGCCCCGCGGTCGCTGTACCGCGCGATCACGCGCGTCGGCGGTGAGACGACCGCCGCCGACCAGGCGTTCACGAGCCTGCGCATGGTGCTGGACTCGGGCGTCGACGTGCAGGTCCGCACCACCGTGGACCCGACCGTCCTGTCCGACGACGACGTGGCTGCGCTGACCGCCGACCTCGCCGCGCTGGGCGTCACGGACCACGTCCTGCAGGAGGTCCGCGCCGACGGCACCACGACCGAGTACCAGCAGGCGCTGGCCGCGATGCGTCAGGGCTCAGACTGAGCTCAGCCGATCTGCTCCTCGTGGATGACCTCGACGGTCGGCGCATCGGTGGGTGCAAACCCCTGCGGCATGGCGAGGACGTACGTCGTGGGCATGAGGTCGTCGGTGCACGACCCCAGGTCGTCCGCGCGCCCGACAACGACCTGGATGACGTCGCTGCCGAAACGAGCTCGCTTGGGGATGGGCGGGCACGACGACGAGCCAGCGACTTGCAGGGCGACTGTTCGTGCGTCCAGCTCGACGACGGGATGCTCGAGCACTCCGGCGGACGCCCCCGTGCGGGCCTCCAGGATCGTGACGGGAGCCCAGAGCCCAGCAGTCCCGCGGTCCGCAGCGAACGGAGTGAGGTCGAGCGTGCGAGGGTCGGCGGCGACCACGACCGCACGGCGGCCCTCGTCGTCGGCCGTGGTGCTCCGGACCGTGGCCTGGACGAACGGCCATGCCACCGCCTCGGCCGGGATGTCGGCGCCCTCGCAGGCCACCAGGTGGACCCCGCCGTCGAGGCGTGTCGTGTCCCCCTGTGCGGCGCGGAGGTCGGTCTCGACCAGGTCGTCCTCGTCCGGGTACAGGTAGCCCACGACGGCGCCGTCGTCGCCGACCAGCGCGAACGTGCCTGCGGTCGGCACCGTCGCGGTGACGGACGCGTCGCCCGCGACGCCGAGAGTGACCGACAGGTCCTCGTCGGCCGCCAGCACCAGCCCGCCCGCGTCGGGCCGCGAGTGGATCGTGATCCCGACGGGCTCGCCGCACTCGAAGTACTTCTCCCACAGCATCATGCGGGGCGGGTGCTCGACGGACGGGGTCGCGGACGCCGACGGCGGGCGGGTAACCGGTGCGGCCGGCGACACCGGTGCGGTCGGGCCCGCGGGCAGCCGGCTCGACGCGCCCTGGACCTGTCCCGCACCCCACGCCACCGCACCGACCGCGCAGGCCGCGACCGCCCCCGTGCCGACCTGCCGTGCCGCGCGCCTGCGCCGGACCCGCGTGGCGACGCGGCGCACCGTCGACTCGCCGAGGCCGTCCGACGCCGCGCCCGCGGCGTGGGCGAGGTCCGCGAGCTGGTCCTGCAGGGGGTCGTTCATCGTGTCCTCCGGGGAGTCAGGTCCAGGCGTTCGTCGGGGGTGGGCGCGTCGGCCGGTCCGCCGAGGCGTTCGCGCAGCGAGCGGCGGCCGTCGGACAGGTAGCGCTTGACCGCGCCGGTGCTCAGCGACAGGACCGCCGCGACCTCGTCGACCGGCAGGTCCTCGACGTGGTGCAGCACCACGCACGTCCGCTCGCGCGGGCTCAGACCCGCGAGCGCCTGCGCCAGGAGCAGGCGGTTCCCGACCAGCAGGTCAGGCGGTCCGTCGGGTCCGTCCGACGGGCTCGCGTCCGGGGCCGCGTGCAGGTGCCGGATCGTCGCCCAGTGCCGGCGCCGGCGGAACCCGTCGATGTAGAGCGTGTGGATCGCGCGCCGGACGTACGCCTCGGCGGACTCCACCTCGGCCGCGGGCCGGCGTCCGGAGAAGACCTTCACGAGCGCGTCCTGGACCAGGTCCTCGGCCTCGCGCAGGTCACCCGTCAGCAGGTACGCGTGGCCGACGAGCGCGCGCCCGCGGTCGCGGACCAGCTCGTCGAGGACCCCGTCCCATGCCATGCCGCACCCTTCGTCGCCGACCTTCCTACCCCTCCAGACGCTCGCCGCGACGCTGCGGTTGGGGTCGTGCGCGAGATTCCTGCCGGATCCGGTAAACACGATCGGCCCGCAGGGCAGTCTTCAGGGTGTGGGCAGCGGCAGGGCGACCGATCTCGTCGCCGACGACGTGGGCGACGAGGTCGCGCGGTTCGTCGCGGAGCACCGCGCCGCGCTGCTGCGCGTGGCGTTCGGGCTGTGCCGCGAGCGCGCCGCCGCCGAGGACCTGGTCCAGGACACCTCGGTGCGGCTGCTGGACCGCTGGGACCACGTCCGACGAGCGCGCCACCAGCTCGCGTACGTCCGCACGGTCATGGTGCGCCTCTACCTGGACCAGGTGGGGCGCACGGAGGTGCCCGTGGTGGACGCACGAGTCGGCGAGCTGGCGGGGCCCGACGCGTACGCCGAGCTCGAGTCGGTCAGTGCCGCGGTCGCCCTGGTGGCCGGTCTCCCGCCCCAGGCCCGGGCGGTGCTGACGCTGCGCTACATCGAGGACCTGGACGACCGCGAGATCGCCGAGGTGCTCGGCATCACCCGCAGCACCGTGCGGGTCACCGCGCACAAGGCG
This sequence comes from Cellulomonas gilvus ATCC 13127, assembly GCF_000218545.1. Classification (NCBI taxonomy): domain Bacteria; kingdom Bacillati; phylum Actinomycetota; class Actinomycetes; order Micrococcales; family Cellulomonadaceae; genus Cellulomonas; species Cellulomonas gilvus. The sequence goes on along the minus strand of NC_015671.1, from coordinate 2,910,841 downwards.
CTGCGCCGGCTCGCTGTGTCCGCTTCGAGCCCGACGAGGAGGGCGTGATGTTCACCGAGGAGGAGTTCCGCCAGGCGTTCCGCGCCCAGGTGGATGACGAGGTCGCCGCAGTCGTCGGCGTCCGGACGGTCGGTCCCGCGCTGCGGTCGCCGCAGCACTCGCACCGGCGACTGCTCGCCGGGGTCGCCGCCGCAGTGGTCCTCGTCGCTGTGGCGTTCGGCACGGCCGCCGACCACCGACGCCCGGCCCCGGCCGCTCCCACTCTGCGGCCGACGTCGACGGCCGACATGAGCACGCCGACGCCGGTGATCGGTATCGCCACGCTCCCGGCGGACTCGCAGCACCAGGCGGCGGGCGGCGGGCGGCTCGGAGCCCGTGACGGGTGTGTGACCGTCGACGAGGCACTGCTCGTCGTCGGGCCGAGCTGGTACTGGGACACGCCGCGGTCGGTCCTCGTGGACCTGTCGACGGGCCGGGAGTGGAGGCTGGGCGACAGGCTGGGTACGGGCGGTGCGTACGGGCTGATGAGCAACGGGCGACTCAACGGCGGCGACGGGCTGACGCTGCCCGCTTCGTGTGCCGACTTCGATGGGTATGCCTGGGTCGCTGGCGACGGCCCGACCGGGGGAAGGCCCGTCACGGGCAGGCAGGTCACGGAGCTCGCCGAGGCCATCGGCGCCGCGGGTCGGGCCTACCCGGCGGCCGACGGCGGCGTGGCCTACGACGCGGCCACCGCCACGTTCACGCAGTGGATCGTCGACGGTGCGCCCGGCTCCGGGTCGCTCCGCGACGCGGTCAAGCGGGCGGGCGAGGCGGCGGCCGACGATCTGCACGTCGCCTTCGCGGCGACGGACTTCTCGCGGGCGGACCAGGAGGTGCTCGTCGAGGAGCTGCGCGACGCGTACCGGAATGATCCGCGGTGGCCGGACGGCATCGCGCTCACGGGGTCGTACTCGCAGTGGGCCCAGGCGTACCTGGTCGACGTGGGGGACCGCTGGGACGACCCGGGGGTGGCGGAGTACTTCCGCGCGCGGTTCGACGACCGCGTCGCGCTGTCCAGCATGGAGCCGGCCGTCTCTCAGTTTCTCGGCAGTGACCGTGCGGCGACCCGGCAGCCCCTCCCCGGCCGAGAAGAGCCGCCGGGGTCGCCGGGTCGCTGAGCGGCCTCAGGCCCCGGACGAGGGGGCGGAGTCGTCCTGGCCGGGCATCTGGCCGGGGGCCGGGCGGTCGCCCATGTCGCCGCCCCGGCCGCCACCCATCCCGCCGCCGCCCATGCCGGCCGTGACCTCGCCCGCGGTGCCCGTGCCCGCCTCGGTGGTGCCGGCGTCGCCGCCCGAGTTCAGCGGCCCGGCGACCGCGGAGCCGGCCGTGCCGCCCAGCATCGCGGTGTAGGTGTCGCCGTCGACGACGTCGGGCGAGGAGTAGACCACCGAGCCGAACGACTTCGTCGCGGTGAACGACGCCAGGACGTCCCCGTCGGCCGCGACCACCTGCACCACGTCACCCGCCGCGCCCTGCTGCGAGAGCGTCAGCCCGACGAAGGACTGCGACCCGCCCGAGGGCGTCTGCGCCATGCCCGAAGAGCCGACCGCGATCAGCTCGCCGCCCGAGATCTCGAACGTGCCGTTGTAGTCGATCGAGCCGTTGCCGGCGTTGGTCGGGCCGGACACGACCACGGTCCCGCCGGTCATCGTCATCGACCCGTTCGAGTCGAGCCCGTCGCCCTCGGCGTCGACGACGAGCGTGCCGCCCGCGATCGTGACCTGCACGTCCTCGTCGGCGCTCATCTCGCCCCCCATCCCGCCCCCGGGACCCTGCTGCGCAACCTCGTCGTCGGTCGCGGTGCCGTCTGTGGCCGTGTCGTCGGTTGCTTCGTCGGTCGTGGCGTCCGCGGCCGAGCCGTTGATGCCGTCGTCGGACGTCACCAGCGTGATGTCGCCGTCGAGGATGCTGACCTCCTGGGCCTCGAGGCCCTCGACCGCCTGAGTGATGTCGACCGTGCCGCCCGCGACCTGCAGCGCGTACTCGCCGTGCACCGCGTCGTCGCCGGCCGCGAGGCTCAGCGTGCCGCCCGTGATCGAGACCACCGCGTCGGAGTGGATCGCATCGTCCGCGGAGTCCACGGTCAGCGTCCCGCCACCGACCACCACGGCCGCGTCGCCCACGACGCCCTTGGGTGAGGCGTCCTGCGCCACGGTCGCACCCGCGCCGTCGCCCGTGGTCACGGTGACGGCCCCGCCGGCCACGAGCGCGTCGGTGCTCGCGGTCAGGCCGTCGTCGCCCGCGGTCAGGGTCAGCGTGCCGTCCTCGATCAGCACGTAGCCGAGCGTCGTGTCCTCGTCGTCGTCCGACTTGATCGCGTCGCCCGCCGCCTGCACGGTGAGGTCGCCACCGGTCACGACGACGTAGTCCTTGCCGCGGATCCCGTCGTCCACCGATGTCACGGTGATGGTCCCGGACTCGACGACCAGGCCGTCCTTGCCGACGATCCCGTCGTTGCCGTTGGCCGCGACGTCCAACGACCCGCCTCCGGCGATCGTCAGGTCGCCCGCGCTGTACAGGGCGCCGCTCGCCTCGTCGTCGTCCGCGTAGGTGGCGGTGTCCGCGAGCCGGTTGTTCGAGCCGTCCGCGAGCACGACGACGACCTCGTCGGCCTCGAGCACCTGCAGGGGTGAGGTGGTCGAGCTGGACAGGTCGACGCCGTCCAGGACCAGGGTGACGTCCTCGTCGGGCGCGGTCACCACGACCTGCCCGTCGGTCAGCGTGCCCGACAGGCGGTAGGTGCCGCCCGCGGAGATCGTGACGGTGTCACCGTCCACCGCGACGGCGTCCGAGTCGCTCGTGGACGCGCCGTCGGCGAGCGTCACGTCGACGGCGTCGGTCTCGTCGACCGAGGTGTCCGCGGTGTGCGGCGCGGTGTTCTCGGCCATCGCGCTCTCGACCGTGAGGTCCGCATCCGTCGAGACGGGGACGGTGGTGCCGGAGTCCCCGGTCGAGGTGGACGTGGACGACGACGCGGCGGTGTCGGTGGAGCCCGACGAGCAGCCGGCCAGGATCAGGGCGACGACGGTGGCGGGGACGGCCGCGCGGACCGCGGCCTTCCGCAGGGGGGTACGCATGGGGGTTCTCCTTGTGTCGGGGTGGGAGCGGGTCAGGCGCTCGCGGACAAGCGCGAGCGGGGTTCGATGTGCCGGTCCAGGACGCGGCGCCAGGGGGTCAGGGGCAGGTCGGGGTGCAGCAGGGCCATGCCGGTGCCGTACTTGGAGATGCGCACGGGCCGGTGGCCGTGGCGCCACAGCACGCGGTCGGTCACCGACGGCGTCGCGCCGGTCTTCGTCTCGATCACGGCGAGCGGGCCCAGCGGCCGCTCGAGCCCGGTGGCGGGGTCGATCCACACCAGGTCGGTGTCGATGGTGGTGCGTGCCGTCACACCCGGCCGCCCGCCGTCGACCAGCAGCGTGGAGCGCCGGTACCGGTTGGCCAGTGCCGGGCTCAGCGGGCCGGTCAGGCGCCGGTCCGCGCCCAGCGACGTCGTCGCGAACGTCCACGCGGTGTCCGTCAGGACCGTCGGCTCACCGTCGTGCGGCTGGCGGAGCTTGACCGTCGCGCCGCGGGCGCCGCGCGTCTTGACCTCGACGAAGCAGTCGCCCGAGTCCGCGTACGTGCGGGTGCGGACCTTGTACCGGCCGCGGCGCCGCAGCGCGGCACCCAGGTAGCTGTCGAGCCCCACGGTGTCGAAGTAGACGGACTCGTACACCGACGTGCGCCGGCCGTCGATCTCCAGGACCCGCGCGCCCGCGGTCAGCGGCAGCGATGCGAGCGCCGCGGCGGGGACCACGTACTTGCGGTCGACGCGCGTCTGCAGCGCCGCGCCCGAGCTCTCGATCTCGGCCAGGCCCACCGCGGGAAGCTGCGCGAGACGCGCCTCGAGCGCGCTCATCGCACGGTCCCGGGCTCGGCGTACGTGGCGGTCGTCGTCGGAGCGACGAGCGGAGGCGCGCCGGCCGAGAACCGCACGTCGACCGTCGTCGTGTCGTTCACCAGGTCGAGCCGCTGCACGGTCACCGCGTGCACGCGCCCGCCCAGCAGGCGCTCCAGGTGCGCCACCAGCGCGGTCTCGTCGGCGATCGCCCGGTCCACCACGACGACCTGCTGGCGCAGCCGGTGCAGCAGCCGCGGGCTGTCGGCGGCCGCGATCACCACCACGAGCGCCGCCATCAACCCGATGCCGAGCCCCAGCGACGTGGTGCCCAGCCCGCCGATCAGGCCCAGCGCGAGCGCCGCGAAGTAGTACGCGACCTCGTGCTGCGCGAGCTCGGTGGACCGCAGCCGGATGATCGAGAGCACCCCGAACAGCCCCAGCCCCAGGCCCGCGGCGATGGTGCTCTGCGCGAGCGCCGCCGAGACCGCCAGGACACCGACGTTGACGGCCAGGAATGCGACGACGAGGTCCCGGCGCCGGTGCCGCGGCAGGTACACCGCGAACGTGAGGATCAGGATCGCGACGAGGTCGGCCGCGTAGAGGGCGTAGGGGGACACGGGGGCCTCCTGAGGTGGGGGGAGTGGCTGGCAGACCTCAGTCAGCCAGCCCCACCTGGAGGCCCCCTGTGCGTCACCTGGACCCGGGGTCCGAGTTGTTCACCCGCCGTTCACCCGTCAGGGCACGACCACCTCGTACGGCCCCGCGACGAGCGGCCCCAGGTCGGAACCGAGCCGGACCCACGCGAGTGCGGGCCCGGGCACGCGCTCGTCGGGACCACCGAGCGGCGACAGCTGGTCGAGCGTGATCGTCATCAGACGGCGGGACCCGCCTACGGGCAGCGGCTCCCACGGGCTCGCGGTGAAGTTGACGAGGCTTTGCGCCACGATCGTGCCGCGCTGCTCGAGGACGGCGCTCACGTGACGGAAGTCCGCGAGGACGGGCAGCGTGCCCGTGTTGGTCGCCGTCACCGCGATCCCGCCCTGCCCGTCCGGACTCGTCGTGAAGCGGACGTCGGTGACCCGCGCCGCGCGCTCAGCTTGGTCGAGGTCGTCGTCGCCGGTACCCATCCGCAGGAGGGCCTGGATCCGCTCGTCGCTCGTCGCGCCGGCCTCGCGCACGTCCACCAGCAGCCACGTGCTGAAGTCCTCGGGCGGTACCACGCCCGGGCACCACTCGATCGGGCCGTACCCGGACGAGCCCAGGAGCAGGTGGGCGGCGCCGGACGGGACCGAGACGTCGTCGTGCGCGGGCGGGTCCGCGGTGGTCCTCCCGATGACCACGCCGCCGCGCGACGCCACGACGTCGGCGCCCGTCACCCGGACCGCGTGGTCGCGGTGGTTGCTGACCCGCAGCCGCGGGTCGGGGCCGTCGTCCGAGACGCCCCACCGGATGCCGTGTGGCGTGCTCCCGCGATCCCCGACCGCGGCCCCGCACTCGGGCGCGGTCGCTGTCGGGTCGGGTCCCGGCCACGCGGGGGTCGCGCTGGGTGACGGCGCCGCGACTGTCTGCTGTGGTGAGTCGTCCGGCAGGAACGGCACGACCGTCACGGCCGCCACGAGGGCGAGCACACCAGCGGCGGTGCCCGTCCGCGCACGGCGGCGGCGCCGCGCCCGCGTGCGGATCAGCTCGACGGGTACCTCGTACGCCTGGGCCTGCGGTGAGTGCTCGGCGGCCGCGAACGCGTCGGATTCGCCTTCGACGAGGTCAGGGCGTGGCGAGCTCCACCGGGACGGGGCCGGCGACGAGAGTGCTCGGGGTGCCGTCGACGGTCACGCCCAGGGCCACCCAGGTGTCGTAGGTCCCGGTGCTCAGCGGCCCGTCGCACCCCTCAGGGTCGCTGTAGGTGGTGCTGAACGTCGTGGACTCGCCCGGCTGGAGCGTCGTCGTGGTCGCGTCGTACATCGCGGTCAGGCCCATGCCCACCACCTGCTCGCCGTCCGAGAGCCCGGCACTCAGATGATCGGGCAGGAGAGTGACCGGGACGTCCCCGCTGTTCGTCACCGTGACGGAGAGCGCGCCGTCGGCCGGCGCCGCGGTCGCCTCGACGGCCAGCGGCGACTCCTGCGTGATCGCGGCCCACTGCGCGAGCTCGTCGGCGGAGGTGCCGCACGTCATCTCGAGCAGCCCCGGCATCTGGTCGTCGACGACCGCGTCGCCGGTGACCTGCAGCGGCCACGGCCCGGCCGCGGCGGACCAGTCGTCGGCGTCGGTCTCCCGCGCGCCGTCGGGACCCAGCGGCGTGAACGTCGACAGCGCCCAGATCTCGTAGTCGCCCGGCTCGAGCGGCGTGGTGTCGTCGGTGCAGCTCAGCAGGAGCGTCCCGGCGTCGAGCGGCGTCGACGCACCCGGGTCGAGCGAGAGGTCGATGCCGATGGCCTCGATGGGGCCGGGGCCGCCGACGACGACACCGTCCCGCACCAGGACGACCTCGGGGTAGCCGGTCCGGGCGTCGATGTGCGCGGGGCCGTCGTTGGTGACCGCGAGCTGCAACGACAGGTTCTTGCCGGACGCAGCGGTGCGCGGCACCGACCTCGCGCTGAGCAGCAGCGGCGCCGGGTTGGTCTGCGGGTCGGCGAGGTCCCGCAGCTCGTCGTCGGTGGCGCCGCAGGTCGTCGGGCCGGCGAGCGGCGTGCTGCTCCCGGCGGGCACGACGACCTGGAGCGGCTCGCTGGTCGAACGGGCGTCGTGCGAGTCGCCCGGCGCGTCGGAGCCGCGGGCCGCGAGGCCAAAGCGGATCGTCGAGGTCGCCACCAGCTCGTACGTGCCCGCGTCGAGGACGGCGTCCTCGCCGGTCTCGCACGAGACGAAGGTGCCGGCGAGGTCGACGTCCAGGGGGAACGGCTGCGGCTGCATGTCGACGGCGACGCTCCGGGCCTCCTCGAGCGACATGTCGTACGAGCCGTCGAGCACGGCGACCACCGCACCGTCGCGCACCAGCACGACGGACGTCGCGATCGAGCCACCCAGCGGGGTGCCGACGTAGTCGGCGGCCTGCATGTCCGCGGACGTGCTCACGGCCATGGTCCACCGCCCCTGCCGTGCGGGCTGGAGCGTGCCGGGGACGACCCTGGTCTCGACGACCCATCCGCCGTCCCCACCGTCGGCACCGACGACCCCGTCGCCCGCACGGATCTGTGCCGGCGACACGCTGCACTGCGCGGGCGCGTCCGCGTCCGCGGCGAGCCGCAGTCCGCCGTCGCCGTCCGCGAGGCGCGGCACGGCGACCGCGACGCCCGCGACGACGAGCGCGAGCGCACCGGCCGCGGCGGCCGTGCGACCGGCCCGACGACGCCGTGCGCGCGTGCGCACCAGCTCGACGGGGACCTCGTAGGCGCGGGCCGCGGCAGAGTGCTCGGCGGCCGACAGCGCGTCGGACAGCGGGTTGCGGGGCTGGTCGTGGTGCTCGGTCATGGCCGGGTCCTCCCGGAGGTGAGTGGCACCGTCTCGTCGTCCGGGAGCGGACCGAGCAGCGCCTCGAGCTTGTGACCGGCGGTGGACAGGTACCTCTTGACGGTGCCGACGGCCAGGCCCATGCGGGCCGCGACCTCCGGCACGGTCAGGTCCTCGCACCAGCGCAGCACCGCGGCGGCGCGCTCCTGCGGGGCCAGCGTCGCCAGGGCCGCCTGCACGTCGAGCACGGCCCCCACGGCGGGCGCGGGATCGCCGCCCGGCTCGTCGTGCCGGCCCAGCAGGTGCCGTACGCCGGTCCAGCGACGCCGGCGGCGGGCGTCGTCGAGGAACACCGTGAGGATCGCGCGGCGGACGTACGCCTCGGCGTCGTCGGGCGTGAACCCGGTCCGACGACGAGCGAACGTGCGCACCAGCGCCTCCTGCACCAGGTCCTCGGCGGCGGGCCGGTCACCCGTGAGCAGGTAGGCGTAGCCGAACAGCGCACGCCCGCGCTCGCGGGCCAGCGTGGTCAGCACGTCGTCGTCCGGCACAGCACCCCGTCTCGGTCACGAGGCCGGCGGTCGCCGCCCTCACCAGCCAAGACGCCCCAGCACTCCGAACCGTTGTACCCCACCCCCACCCCGCCCAGGAATGGGAGCTCCTGGCGCCCATATGTCGCCACAACCTCTTAAGCCCCACCCGGCCCGGGGACCTGGCCCGCCGCCCTGCCCCTCGCCCCCGCCCCCGGCGCCGGGATTGAGAGGTTCTGGTGGCGATTCGTCGCCAGAACCTCTCAATCCTCGGCCCCCCGGGGGGTGAGGGGAGGGGGTCAGGGGGTGGTGATCTGGAGGGGGAAGGGGCCGGCCGTTGTCAGCCAGGAGCCCTGGTCGCCCGGGCGGGCGAAGTCGGCGAGCGAGGTGACCACCGGGACCAGGACCCACAGCTCGTAGGTGCCGGGCGGGAGCGGGGCGGGCTGCGTGGCGAGGCCGCACGAGCGCAGCGCGGTCGACGCCTCGAGCTCGCGGGTGGCATCACCCGCGATCACCACGGTCCTGTCGTCGACGGCGTCGAGCCCTCCGACGATCGTGCCGCCACGCGTCACCACGACGACCGGCATGCTCGCCTCGACGTCCTGCGGGCCCGGTGCGTTGTTGGTGGCGGTGACCGGGAAGGTCAGGGGGGTGCCCTCGCCGATCACCGTCGCGGGCGCAGCGGCAAGACGTAGCGGGGACGGGTTGACGGGTGGATCAGCCAGCGCGCGCAGCTCGTCGTCGGTCGCGCCGCAGCCCAGGGGACCGGCGGCGATCGAGTCCGCGGTGACGCGCACCTCCACGGGCACGCTGGTCGCGCGGATCACGCGGATGTCGTCGTCGTCGACCACCACACCCGCGGTCGTCGACGAGACGAGCTGGTAGAGGCCCGGCTCGAGCACGGCGCGCTCGCCCGTGGCGCAGGAGATCGGCGCTGCCTCGACCTCGGTGGCGAGCGGGAAGGTCCGCCGCGGCGCATCGACGTCCATGTCTCGCGCGTCGGCGCGAGGCGGGGCTGTGCCCGTACCCAGCACGGCGACGACCACGTCGTCCTGCATCAGCACGACCGTCGACCCGTAGGTCCAGCCGTCCGGCGGGCCCAGGAGCTCGTTCCCCGGACCTGGGTCCACGTCGATCTGCGTGGTGAGCCGCCACGGTCCGTCCAGCGCCGGTCGCACGGACGTCGCGACGACCTCCGACTCGGCCGAGAGCCACTGGTCGTCACCTGTCGGCTCGGTCGCGCTGGGCTCGGTCCGGCTCGGGATGCCGAAGTCGTCGGCTGCGAGCTCCTCGGTCACGAGTCCGCACGCGGCCGGCGGCACGGGCTCGTCGGGCCCGTCCGGGGAGGCCGTGATCTCGAGCGCCCACGGGCCGCCGGCAGCCTGCCAGTCTCGTACGGCCGCAGCGCCAGGTGTGCCCACCGTGAAGCCCATGACGGTCCAGAGCTCGTAGCTCCCGGGGGGCAGACCTGCTCCGTTCCCGCCCTCGGGCGTGCACGCACGCAGGCCCGTCCAGGTCGGGAAGGACTCCGATGACCCGGCGTCGAGATCGAGCTCGAGGGCGACGGCCTCGGAGGGCTCGAGCCCGCCCACGATCGCACCGTCGCGCGTGAGGACCGCATGGGGCTGGTCGGCCCACCCGGTGAGGTGGTCGCCGGTGTCGTTGTGGGCCGTGGTCGTGAAGTGGATGTCGCCACCGCTCGCCACGGACGACGCCGCGGCGTCCACCGTGACGCGTACGGGCGCGGGGTTCTGCTGCGGGTCCGCGAGGGCGTGCAGCCGGCTGTCGGTGGCGCCGCACGCGAGCGGGCCTGCGGCGTCGCTGCCCGCGGTCACCTCGACGTCGAGCGGCTCGCTCGTCGTGCGCACCACGGTGCGCTCCATCGTGATCTCCGTGCCGCCCGAGGAGTCGGCGCTCCGCACCAGCGCCGCGGTCACCGTGACGAGCAGCTGGTACGTGCCCGAGCCGAGCACCGTGCGCTCGCCCGTCTCGCACGAGATGAGCGGTGCCTCGACATCGGTGCGCAGGGGTACGGGCTGGGGGGTCACGTCCACGGCCATGCTCTGCGCCTCGCTGATGGTCGGAGCGGGGTCGCCACCGAGGACGGCGACCACCCGACCGTCCCGCGCGACCGCGGTCGTCACCCCGTAGATCCAGCCCGACAGCTCCGGGAGGTCCGCGGAGCGGTCTGCGAAGAGCGGGAAACCCACGTCGAGCGCCACCTCCAGCCCGCTGGTGCGGGGCGAGCGGGTGCCGAAGTCGCTGGGGGTCGCGGTGATCTTCCAATCCCGGGGTGCGCCGCCGTCCTGAGCGGCCATCTGCTCGGGCGTGAGGAGGCACGCGGCGGGGAGGTCAGGGGTGTCGCGGTCGACCGCGGGCCGTGGGTCGTGGGAGAGGCGGGGCACGGCGGCGGCCGTGCCCGCGACGACGAGAGCGACGGTCACGCCGCCCGCGAGCATCCGGCCGGAGCGCTGACGCCGGGTTCGGGCGCGCCGCACCACCGCGTCGAGGTCGGTCACCGGCCGGTTGAGGTCAGGTGAGTCGCCGAGGGCGTGCAGGCGCGAGCGCAGGTCGTCGTTCATGAGTCCTCCTCGCCCGCGCGGGAGCGGGCTGCCAGCGGCACCACGGCCGTCGCCTCGTCGTCGTCCCCGGTGGCGAGCGGGCCCAGGACGCCCTCGAGCCGACGCAGGGCGTCGTGCACGTAGCGCTTGGCTGTGCCGGTGGAGACGTTCATGCAGGCGGCGACCTCGGGCACGGTCAGGTCGTCGTAGTAGCGCAGCACCACGGCGGCGCGGTGCTGCGGGCCGAGCGTGGCGAGCGCGGTGCGCAGGTCCAGGCGGGCGTCGGCCGGCGGTTCGGGTGGGGCCTCGTCGGGCGTCGCGACGACGTGCCGCACGCCCGCGAACCGGCCCTGACGCCGGCGGTCGTCGAGGAACACGGTGAGGATCGCGCGGCGCACGTAGGCCTCGGCGGAGTCGGGGGTGAAGCCGCGCCGGAGCCGGCCGAACACCCGGACCAGGGCGTCCTGCACCAGGTCCTGCGCCGCCGCGTGGTCCCCGCTGAGCAGGTGCGCGTACGCCACGAGCGCGGGTCCGCGTCGGTGGACCAGCTCGGTGAGCACGTCGTCTGCCCTGTGCGGCACCTCGCCCCCTTCCACCTCGTCGGACCACACCCTTCATCACCTGGACGTCCGGCGGGTGCCGAAAGGTTGCACCGGCGCGTCGATCTCGCGTCAGCCAGGCGTCGTCGGCCCGTCGCGTCCCCGTGACACGCCGTGGCTAGACTGCGCGGATCGCGCGGCAACGGGGCCGCGCTGAACGGGCGCGCGGGGGGTGCGTCCGTGTCCGGGGGAGGGTGCATGGTCGAGCTCGGTTCCACGAGCCTGGCGATCGTCGGGGTCATCGCGGGGTTGGCAGTCGCGTCGCTGGTGGTCGCAGCGGTGCTGCGGCGGCAGGTGCTGGCCGCAGGCGAGGGCACGGCGTCGATGCAGGAGATCGCCAGGGCGGTGCAGGAGGGGGCCTCGGCCTACCTGAACCGCCAGTTCCGCACGTTGGCGCTGTTCGCGGTGGTGGTCTGCGCGCTGCTGTTCCTGCTGCCGGGGGACGGGGGCGTCAAGGTCGGGCGCTCGGTGTTCTTCCTGATCGGGGCGGGGTTCTCGGCGTCCATCGGGTTCCTGGGCATGTGGCTCGCGACGCGCGCCAACCTGCGCGTGGCGGCCGCGGCGTCCACGCCGGGCGGTCGGGCCGAGGGGGCGCGCATCGCGTTCCGCACCGGCGGGGTCGTCGGGATGTCCGTGGTGGGCCTGGGCCTGCTGGGCGCCGCGGGCGTGGTGCTGCTGTACCGGGGCGAGGCACCCGCGGTGCTCGAGGGCTTCGGCTTCGGGGCCGCGCTGCTCGCGATGTTCATGCGCGTGGGCGGCGGCATCTTCACCAAGGCGGCGGACGTGGGTGCCGACCTCGTCGGGAAGGTCGAGCACGGCATCCCGGAGGACGACCCGCGCAACGCGGCGACCATCGCGGACAACGTGGGCGACAACGTCGGGGACTGCGCCGGCATGGCCGCGGACCTGTTCGAGTCCTACGCGGTGACGCTCGTCGCGGCGCTGATCCTGGGCAAGGCGGCGTTCGGCGAGCAGGGGCTCGTGTTCCCGCTCATCGTCACGGCCGTGGGTGCGCTCGTCGCCGCGCTGGGCGTCGCGATCACGCGCGTCCGGGGCGAGGAGAGCGGGCTGACCGCGATCAACCGCGGCTTCTACACCTCGGCGGTGGTGGGCGTGCTGCTCGCCGGCATCGCCGCGTTCACCTACCTGCCGTCGTCGTTCGCCGAGCTCACGGGCGGCACCGCGGGGCTCGAGACGCACGGCGGGGACCCGCGGCTCATCGCGACCGCGGCGGTCGCGATCGGCGTGGTCCTGGCGGGCGTCATCCTGTGGGTCACCGGGTACTTCACGGGCACGACGAGCAAGCCGACGCTCCACGTCGCGGCGACGACCCGCACGGGCGCGGCCACCGTGGTGCTGTCCGGGATCGGCGTGGGCTTCGAGTCCGCGGTCTACACCGCGGGCATCATCGCGGCGGCGATCTGCGGCGTGTTCCTGATCGCGGGCGGGTCCGTGTGGCTGTCGCTGTTCCTGATCGCGCTCGCGGGCTGCGGCCTGCTCACCACGGTGGGCGTGATCGTCGCGATGGACACGTTCGGGCCCGTCTCGGACAACGCGCAGGGCATCGCGGAGATGTCCGGCGACGTGACGCCGGAGGGTGCGCAGATCCTCACCGACCTCGACGCCGTGGGGAACACCACCAAGGCGGTCACCAAGGGCATCGCGATCGCGACGGCCGTGCTCGCGGCCACCGCGCTGTTCGGCTCCTACGCCGACGCGGTGGAGAGCAAGCTGCGCGAGGTGGGCGGTGCCGGGGGCCCGGTCGACGACCTGGTCGCGGCGATGATGCGGTACGACATCATCAGCCCCGTCACGCTGGTCGGCGTGATCCTGGGCGGCGCGACCGTGTTCCTGTTCTCGGGCCTGGCGATCGACGCCGTGACTCGCGCCGCGGGTGCGATCGTGTTCGAGGTGCGCCGCCAGTTCCGCGACAACCCCGGGATCATGACGCACGAGGTGCGGCCCGAGTACGGCAAGGTCGTGGACATCTGCACGCGGGACTCGCTGCGCGAGCTGGCGACGCCCGGACTGCTCGCGGCGTTCGCGCCCATCGCGGTCGGGTTCGGGCTGGGCATCGGCCCGCTCGCGGGGTTCCTCGCGGGGGCGATCGGCACGGGCGTGCTCATGGCCGTGTTCCTGGCGAACGCGGGCGGCACGTGGGACAACGCGAAGAAGATCATCGAGGACGGGCACTACGGCGGCAAGAACTCGCCCGCGCACGCCGCCGCGGTGATCGGCGACACCGTGGGTGACCCGTTCAAGGACACCGCGGGGCCCGCGATCAACCCGCTCATCAAGGTGATGAACCTGGTGGCGCTGCTCATCGCCCCCGCGGTCGTGGCCGTCTCGATCGGCGAGGACGCCAACACCGTCCTGCGCCTGACCATCGCGGTGGTCGCGGCGCTCATCGCGTTCGGGGCCGTGATCGCGTCGCGGCTGCGCGCCGCGCGCGTGGACCAGGAGGGTGCGCTGAGCCAGGCCATCGCCGAGTCGGAGCCCGCCAAGGTGCCGTGACCTGAGCCCGACGACGACGGCGCGGTCCCCTCCGGGGGTGCCGCGCCGTCGTCGTACCCGGGCGTGTGACCCCGGGCGGCAGGGCGCCGGTGCGGCGTGGCAGGGTGGGGCCGTGGCGACGGTGCTGGTGCTGGTGGGGGCGGGGCGGTACGCCGACGAGTGGCACGACCACGCGGCGCAGGGCGACGAGGTGGCGCGGGCCGCGCGCTCGCTCGGGCACGACGTGCGTATCCGCTCCACGCGCCCGACGACGTTCGCCGAGCTGGGCGCGTGGACCCCCGACCTGCTCGTCGTGACCGCCGGTGGCGACGCGGCCGCGCAGCCCGACGACGCGTGGCGCGCGTTCCACGACGCACGGCAGGCGGCCGTGGCGGCGGGCGCCGCGGTCCTCGCGCTGCACCAGGCGGCGTACGCGTTCGCCGACGACCCGCGCTGGGCCGCGACGATCGGCGGCCGGTGGGTCGAGGGCCGCTCGTGGCACCCCGCACGGGGTCGGACCCGGTTGCACGTCGTCGACGACACGCACCCGGTCACCGCCGGGCTGCCGGGCGGTGGCACGCTCACGGTCGACGACGAGCGGTACGCGGACCTCGCGGTGGCACCTGACGTGCGCGCGCTCGTCGTGGCCACGGTCGACCCGGCCGAGGCCGACGGCGCCCGGACCGCAGGGCGCCACCCGGTGGTGTGGGTCGCTCCCGGACCGGGGCGAGTCCTGTACGACGCGCTGGGCCACGACGCGGCGGCCTACCGCGGGGACCGCGCGGCGCTGCTGCACCGCGAGCTCACCTGGCTGCTGCAGCCCGCCTGACGGGCGAGGATGGGGCCGTGGACGCGCCCGGGACCGACCGACGACTCATCGACGCGCTGCGCGCGGACCTGACCGACGCCGCCTACGGCGTCGAGGAGGTCGAGGCGTTGCTGGGCCCGGTCGCGGCGGCCGCGCTGCACCGCGAGGAGCCGGTGCCCGCGCTGCGGGCGACGGGTGCGGCACTCGAGCGGGACGGCGCGGGCGGCGACGCGCGCCTCGCGGCGCTGACCCGGCTGTTCGTGCTCGGGTGCGCGGTGCCGCGCCGGTGGGTGGACGCGGCGCTGGCCCGCACGGGCACCGCGGGTGCGGAACGGCTGGGCCTGGTGGAGGCGGCCGGCCACGGCGCCGACGACGAGGTGCGCGCGCGCGTGGACCTGCGCCCGTACGCGGCGGTGGACGGGCACGGCGAGGCGACGTGGTGGATCGCGTCCGACCCGGGCGAGCTCGCGACGGGCGGTGCGCTGCGCACGGACCACGTGCTCGGGGTGGGCGGTGCGTCCACGACGCTCGCGCAGGTCACGGTCCGAGACGAGCGTGCGCGGGCACTCGACCTGGGCACGGGCTGCGGCGTGCAGGCGCTGCACGCCGCGCGTCACGTCGGCCGCGTCACGGCCACGGACATCTCGCAGCGGGCGCTCGCGTTCGCGGCGTTCAACGCGGCGCTCGTCGGCCTCGACGAGGAGCGGCTGGACCTACGCGCGGGATCGATGCTCGAGCCGGTCGCGGGCGAGCGGTTCGACCTGGTGGTGAGCAACCCGCCGTTCGTCATCACCCCGCGGCGCGCGGACGTCCCCGCGTACGAGTACCGCGACGGCGGGCGCGCGGGCGACGACCTGGTGCGTGACCTGGTCACGGGCCTGGGGGACGTGCTGGCTCCCGGCGGCGTCGCGCAGCTGCTGGGGAACTGGGAGGTGCGGCGCGGGCAGACGTGGGACGAGCGCGTCGGTGCGTGGCTCGACGCGAGCGGGCTGGACGGGTGGGTGGTGCAGCGCGAGGTGCTGGATCCCGCGCAGTACGCCGAGACGTGGATCCGCGACGGAGGCACGACGCCCGAGCGCGACCCCGCGGGATGGGCCGCGCGCTACGGCGCGTGGCTGGACGACTTCGCGTCACGGGACGTCGAGGCGATCGGGTTCGGCGTGGTGACGCTGCGCCGCCCGTCCGACGAGACGCGCGCGCGCCTGCGCCGCCTCGAGGAGGTCACGGGCACCGTGCGCCAGCCGCTCGGCCCGGCGATCGCTGCGAGCCTGGCCGCGCACGACTGGCTCGCGGTGCGCGACGACGACGCCCTGGCGGCCGCCCACCTCGTCGTCGCACCCGACGTCACCGAGGAGCGGTACCTGACGCCGGGCGACGACGACCCGCAGGTCCTGCTGCTGCGGCAGGGCGGCGGGCTGGGCCGGACCGTGCAGCTGGGCACGGCCACCGCGGGGTTCGTGGGGGCGTGCGACGGTGAGCTCTCCGTCGGGCAGATCGTCGGCGCACTCGGTGCGCTGCTGGGCGTGGGTGCGGACGTGGTCGCGGGCGAGGTGCTGCCGACGGTCCGGGGACTCGTCGCGGACGGTCTGCTGCTGCCCGCGTGACGTCGTCTCAGCGGGTGGCCTTACCGCGCTGGAGGTCCGCGAGCGCCTGCTCACGTTCGCGCGCGTGGTCGACCATCCGGTCGGGGTAGTCGTCGGGCCGGTCCAGGCCCAGGTCCCAGGGCCGGTGCACCGCGGCGCCGGTCACGTGCCGCAGCTCGGGCACCCACCGGCGCACGTAGTCGCCCGCGGGGTCGAACTTCTCGCCCTGCGTCACGGGGTTGAACACGCGGAAGTAGGGCGCGGCGTCGCGGCCCGTGCCGGCGACCCACTGCCAGTTCAGCTGGTTCTGCGCGACGTCGCCGTCCAGCAGGTGCGCCAAGAAGTGCGCGGCGCCGCGCTGCCAGGGCAGGTGCAGGTCCTTGACCAGGAACGACGCGACCACCATGCGCACGCGGTTGTGCATCCACCCGGTCGTGAGCAGCTGCCGCATGCCCGCGTCGACCAGCGGGTAGCCGGTGCGGCCGCGCGCCCACGCGTCGAACGCGGCGTCGGCCTCGGGGCCGTGCGCCCACGCGTCGTCGGGCAGGACGTCGCGCAGCGAGCGTGTGCGCGCGTCCGGGCGGTGCCACAGCACGTCGGCGTGGAACTCGCGCCATGCGAGCTCGGACCGGAACCGCGCCACGTCGTCGCCGGACGGGCCGCCCGCTCGGGGCCGTGCGGTCACCGCGGCGAGGTCGGCCAGCAGCGTGCGCGGGTGGATCTCGCCCCACTTGAGCGGGATGGACATGACGGACGTGCCGTCCACGTCGGGCCGGTCCCGGGCGTCGGCGTACCCGACGAGGCCGTCGCGCAGGAAGTCGGCCCAGCGGCTGAGCGCGGCCTCCTCGCCGGCCTCGGGGAGCGCGACGTCCGTGGCCGGCGCGTGCGGGGTGCCCTCGGACGGCAGCGCGGCCCAGGGCACGTCGCGCGGCCGCGGTGCGGGCGCTGACCACCCGTGGTCGAGCCACGCGCGCCGGAACGGCGTGAACACCTGGAACGGGTCACCCGCGCGCGTGCTCAGCAGGCCCGGACCCACCGCGTACGGGGACCCCGTGGGCACGAGCGCGGTGTCTCCGAGCGCGGCCGCGACCGCGGCGTCCCGGCGCCGTCCGTACGGCTCGGTCGCTGCGGTCACGTGCACCGCGTTCGCCCGGACCTCCCGTGCGACGGCGGGCACCACGTCGTTCGCGGCGCCCTGCCGCACGACGAGCCGCCCGCCGCACGCGCGGTCCAGCGCCGCGAGCGTCGCGGCGAGGTACGCCAGACGCGGTGCTCCCGACGAGCGCCACAGAGTCGGATCGAGGAGGTACAGGCCGACCACCTCGTCGCCGGCCGCACGCGCCTCGTCGACGGCTGCGGCGAACGCGGGGTTGTCGGCGAGGCGCAGGTCGCGCCGGAACCAGTGCACCGCGGGCATCCCGCGACGCTAGCCCGCCGGGGTGGCGTGCGCGCGTCCGGGCCTGTGACCTGCGGCGTCTCCCAGCCTGTTCACAGGTCCGCCACATCCCCGCCCCAGGTCCTCTCCCTACGTTCGCCCCCGGACGGACCGTCGGAAGGGTGGAGATGCGCACGCACGGCAGACGCAGGTGGTTCCTGCGCGGCGGGGCGGCGGTGGTGGTGCTCGCACTGCTCGCCGGCGGCGCCTGGTGGATCTGGTGGCGCGAGCCCGCGGAGGCGGCGACTGCGGCACCCACGACGCAGACGGTGCAGGCGAGCCTGACGACCATGGAGAAGTCCGTGACCGGCACCGGCACGCTGACGCCCACGGTCAACGAGAACGTGGCCTTCGCGGTGTCGGGGACGGTCACGGCGGTCGACGTCGCGGTCGGTGACACCGTCACGGCGGGTCAGCGGCTCGCGACCGTGGACACGCTCGAGCTGGACGCGGCGCTGCTCTCGGCCAACGCGACGCTGGTCGAGGCGCAGGCGCGCCTGGCGGACGCGCAGGACGCCGACGACGGCACCGACGTCGCACAGGCGCAGGTCGACGCCGCCGCCGCGCAGGTGGACGTGGCCCAGGCGGCGTACGACGCCGCGCAGGACGCGCTCGCCGACGCCCGGCTGACCGCACCGGCCGCAGGGCTGGTCACCGCGGTCGACGTCGCGGTCGGGGACGTCGTGAGCGGGTCCAGCGGCTCAGGCGGGGGCGCGGGCGAGGCCGGCGCGGGCACCGGGGGCACGGGCGGGGCGGGCACGGGCACGAGCAGCACCGCGACCTCGTCGGCGCAGTTCACGATCGTCGGCACGCAGGCGTGGCAGGTGACGACGACGGTCGACGAGACCGACGTGGCGCTGCTCGAGGTGGGCGACCAGGTGGAGATGACGTCCGACGACCTCACCGGGACGCTGTACGGCACGGTCGCGGAGATCGGCCTGGTGTCCAGCAGCACGTCGGGCGTCGCGTCCTACCCGGTGACGGTGGACGTGATCCAGCCCGAGGAGACGCTGCACGACGGCGTGAGCGTGGACGTCGAGGTCATCTACGAACGCCGCACGGACGTGCTCACGGTGCCCGCGCTCGCGGTCACGCAGGCGGACGACGGCACGTCCCAGGTGACGACCCTGGCGGCCGACGGGAGCGAGTCGACGGTCACCGTGGAGACGGGTGAGACGTCCGGCTCGATGATCGAGATCACGTCGGGGCTCGCCGAGGGCGACTCCGTGGTGCTGCAGGTGTTCACGCGCGGCGGCACCGGCGGTGGCACGGGCACGCAGGACCAGCAGGGCCGGCTGCCGGCCTTCGACGGCGGGCAGATGCCGCAGATGCCGGAGGGCTTCGTCGGCGGGCCGGGGGGTCAGGGCAATGGCTGACCTCCTGCCCGCGCGGGTCCTGCCTCCGGGCCGTGCGGACACCCACCCGGTCATCGAGCTCACCGGCGCGCGCAAGACCTACCGCACCGGGGCGCTCGAGTTCGAGGCGCTGCGCGGTGTGGACCTGCGGATCGCACGCGGCGAGTACGTCGCGATCGTCGGGCCCTCGGGCTCGGGCAAGTCGACGCTCATGAACGTCCTCGGCTGCCTCGACACGCTCACGGCGGGTGAGTACCGCCTCGCGGGCGAGGACGTGGACCAGCTCGACGAGGTCGAGCTCGCGGAGGTCCGCAACCGCCGGATCGGCTTCGTGTTCCAGCAGTTCCACCTGCTGCCGTCGCTGTCCGCGCTGCGCAACGTCGAGCTGCCGCTGCAGTACCGGCGCGTCCCGACGGCCGAGCGACGCGCGCGCGCGATGCAGGCCCTCGAACGTGTGGGGCTGGGCGACCGCCTGGACCACCGCCCCGGCGAGCTCTCGGGCGGGCAGCAGCAGCGTGTCGCGGTCGCCCGCGCGCTCGTCGGCGACCCGGACCTCCTGCTCGCGGACGAGCCCACGGGCAACCTCGACTCGACGTCCACGCGTGACGTCCTGGCGCTGCTCGACGAGCTGCACGCGCAGGGGCGCTCGATCGTGCTCATCACGCACGAGCACGACGTGGCGTCGCGCGCGCAGCGCGTGGTCCGCGTGCTCGACGGCCTGACCCAGGAGCACGCCGAGCTGCCGGGGGCCCACGCATGACCTGGGCACAGACCGTGGGCACGGGCTGGGCGGCCATCCGCAGCCACACGCTGCGCTCGGCACTCACGGTGCTCGGCATCCTCATCGGCATCGCCGCCGTGATCCTCACGGTGGGTCTCGGCCTCGGCACACAGCGTGACGTGAGCGCACAGATCAGCGCGCTGGGCTCGAACCTGCTGATCGTCACGCCCGGGTCCAGCACGTCCTCGGACGGCGTGCGCGGGGGGTTCGGCTCGGCGGCGTCGCTGACGCGGTCGGACGCGGACGCGCTCGCCTCGGCCGTCGCCGCCCCGGACGTCGCGAGCGTCGCACCCGAGAAGGAGACGAGCCTCTCGCTCGAGGCCAACGACACCAACTGGACCACCACCGTCACGGGCACCACCGCCGACTGGCTCGACGTGCGTTCGCGCGTGATCGGCAGCGGCGAGTTCCTCACGGACGACGACGACGCCGACCGGGCCACCGTGGTGGTGCTCGGCTCGCAGACCGCGACCGAGCTGTTCGGGCGCACCGACGTCGTCGGGCAGACCGTGACGATGTCCGGGACCGACTTCACCGTGGTGGGCGTGCTGGCCGAGCAGGGGTCGAGCGGCGACGCCAACCTGGACGACGTCGCGGTGGTGCCGCTGAGCACGCTGTCCGAGCAGCTCGTCGGCGGCTTCCAGCGCGACGCGCTCTCGACGATCTACGTGCAGGCGGCCTCGGGCGACCAGCTCTCGGCGGCCTCGCAGGAGGTCACGACGATCCTGCTCAACCTGCACGGCAGCGCGTCGGCCGACGCGGCGGACTTCACGGTCGCCTCGCAGGACTCGCTGGTCTCCACGGCGACCGCGGTCTACCGGACCCTGACGGTGCTGCTCACCGGCATCGCGGCGCTGTCACTGCTGGTCGGCGGCATCGGCGTCATGAACATCATGCTCGTCTCGGTCACCGAGCGGACGCGCGAGATCGGTCTCCGCAAGGCGCTCGGCGCCCCGCCCTGGGCGATCCGGCGCCAGTTCCTGGTCGAGGCGTCCGTGCTGGGCCTCGGCGGCGGTCTGCTGGGCGCCGCGCTCGGGATCGCGGCGGCCGCGTGGCTGCCCGGGCTGCTGGACACCTCCGTGGTCGTGTCCGCCCCGGCCGTCGTCGGCTCGGTCGCCGTGGCCGTGGGCATCGGCCTGGTGTTCGGCGTGTACCCCGCGACGCGCGCCGCGCGGCTCGCCCCGATCGACGCGCTGCGTGCGCAGTGAGCCCGCGCCGCCCCCTCACCCCACCCGTTCGACAGGAGACCTCCATGACGACGCGACGAGCGTCCCGCCTGATCCTCGCGCTGACCGCCGGGGCTGCCACGTTGACCCTCACCGCGTGCGGCGGCGGGTCCGCACCCGCGCCGGCGGCGACGGCCACCGCGCGCGCGAGCGCGGCACCGCAGGCCGGGACGCAGCCGGGCGTGCGCGACCAGCCCGGCGGCGTGTCGGGCGAGATCGTCCAGGTGGGTGACGCGCTGCTGCAGGTCCGGGACGACGAGGGTCAGACCGCGGTCAGCTGGACCGCCGAGCTCGCGGTGCAGGTCACCACGACCACCGACCTCTCGGCGGTGACCGTCGGGTCGTGCGTGACCGCCGTGACCGGTGGCGGCCCGACGCAGGACAGCACGTCGTCCGACGAGGCGGCGGACCCCTCCGGTGCGGCGGCCTCGACCGTGACGGTGTCGGAGCCGGTCGACGGGGTGTGCACAGATGGCTTCGGCGGTCCGGGCGGCGGCGCCGGCGGCGGACCGGGCGCGCCCGACGGCTCCCCGACGGACCGGCCGACCGACCTGCCCGCGGGCATGCCGACCGGCATGCCGACCGACATGCCGCAGCCGGACGACGGCGGTGTGCCCGACGCGGGAGGCCCGCGCGGCTTCGGCGGGTTCACCTCGGGCGTCGTGACGGCCGTCGACGGCGCGACCCTCACGGTCGAGACCACCGACCAGGACGGCGCCACGGGCACCGCGACGATCACGACCGACGACGCGACCGTGGTCACGACCACCGTGCAGGGTGACGTGAGCGCGCTCGTCGTCGGCCGCTGCGCCACCGTGCGCGGTGCCGCGGACGACGGCGGTCAGGTCGAGGCGACCAGCATCACCGTCTCGGAGCCGGGTGAGCAGGGCTGCTCGACGGGCCTCGCGGGCGGCCGGTTCCCGGGCGCGCGCCGCGGCACCGACGGCACCGCGGAGCAGGAGGCCGGCGATGCGTGACCCCGCACGCGAGTCGGGTCGTGGTGCCGGCAGGCGCCGGGGCCGCCGCACGCGCGGAGCCGTGGTGGCGGTCGCGGCCGGCGCGACCGCGCTGTGCGTCGCGGGTGGTGGCGTCGCGCTCGCGCTCGGCTCGGGCGACGACGCGCGGTACCGCACCGCGACCGCGTCGCTCGGCTCGGTGGCGCAGGGCGTGGACGTGGTGGGCACCGTCGCGTCCGCGGCGCGCCGCGACGCCGCGTTCTGGGTGGCCGGGACGGTCGAGGCCGTCGCGGTGGGCGTGGGTGACACGGTCGCCGCGGGTGACCTGCTGGCGACGATCGACGACGCGGACCTCCAGGCGGACGTGGACGCCGCGACCTCGGCGCTGGCCGACGCGCAGCAGACGCTCGAGGACGACCTGGAGTCGCAGACCACGACGAGCACGAGCACGACGAGCACGAGCACGACGAGCACGAGCACGACGAGCACGAGCACGGGCGCCGCCGGCACGGCCTCGGGCGCCCTGGCTTCGTCGGAGACCGTGACCGCGGTGCCGACCGCAGCACCGAGCGGCGCGCCCGGTGATCCGACGACACCCTCGGACCCGTCGGATCCGGGTGAGGGCGAGCTGCCCGACGCGGTGCAGGCCGCGCTCGACGCGGTCGGGGCGGCGCAGACCGCGCTGCTGGAGCAGTACGGCAGCACGTCGGCGCTGCTGGCGGACAGCGAAGAGGGCGTGACCGCGGCCGGACTGGTGTGCCAGGAGCTGCTGGACGCCGCGGCCGCGACGGGCGCGCCGTCGACGGGCGACGTGCTCACGCTCACGCCCGGCACGGTCGCCGCGGGCGCGGCGCTGCGGGTGGACGCCACGGGCGTCGCCGCGCTCGCCGACGGCGGGACGTACACGCTGGTCCTGGCGTCGAGCGGGACGGTGCTCGCGGAGGTGACGCCCACCGACGGCGCGGTGCACGTGGGTGTCCTGGTGCCCGCGGGCGCGGCCGGGCAGGACGCCGTCGCCCTGGTGGGCCCGGACGGGACGGTGGCGACGACCGCGCTCACGGTCACGCCCGCCGACGACTCCGCGCTGCCGGATGCGCTCGCGGCGTGCCAGGGCGCGATCGGCGACGTGCTGACCGGCCAGCAGGGCGTCGCCGCGGCGCAGCAGGAGCTGCTCGACCGGGTGACCGCGCTCGACACGGCGGTCGATGCGCTCGCGGACGCGGTCCGGGACTCGGCCGGTTCGTCGGACCCCACGGACCCGACCGACCCCGACGACCCCACAGACCCGGGCGACCCCACCGACCCGGGCGACCCCTCCGACCCCGGCCGGCCGACGGACCCCGACCCGGAGCCCACCCCGCCCGGGACGGACCCGGGCACGGGCGACGGCACGGGCCAGGACACGCCCGGG
Organism: Cellulomonas gilvus ATCC 13127; assembly: GCF_000218545.1. Classification (NCBI taxonomy): domain Bacteria; kingdom Bacillati; phylum Actinomycetota; class Actinomycetes; order Micrococcales; family Cellulomonadaceae; genus Cellulomonas; species Cellulomonas gilvus. The sequence goes on along the minus strand of NC_015671.1, from coordinate 2,887,731 downwards.
ACGGGCACCCAGGACGACGTGGCGAGCGCGGCGGACGTCCTGGCGGACCGCGCCGCGATCGAGCTCGCGCAGGCGGAGCTGGACGTCGCGGAGAGCCGGCTCACGCTCGCGGACCTCACGGCACCGATCGCGGGGACGGTCGCCGCGGTCTCGATCGAGGAGGGTGCGGCCGTGACGGCGGCGTCGGACACGGCGGTGGTGACGATCGTCGGCGGCGACGGGTTCGTCGTGACGTCCACGGTCACGCTCGGTGAGGTCGACCTGCTCGAGGTCGGCCAGCCGGCGGACGTCACGGTCCGGACCACCGACGACCCGCTGACGGCGACGGTGTCCTCGATCGGGCTGCTCAACGCGGAGACCACGAGCACCACGCCGTCGTACACGGTCGAGCTCGCGGTGGACCCGACGGACGCGCGGCTGTTCGACGGCTCGTCGGCGCAGGTCACGGTCGCGGTCGCGGACGGTGACCAGGTGCTGACGGTGCCCACGTCGGCCGTGCACGTCGCGGACGGCGCCACGACGGTCGACGTGCTCAGCGACGGGGCCGTGTCAGCGGTGGCCGTCACCACGGGCGCGGTCGGCAGCGAGGTCACGGAGGTCGTCGACGGCCTGACGGCAGGAGACGAGGTGGTGCTCGCGGACCTCACGCAGCAGCTGGTGACCGATGGTGAGTCGTCGTCCGGCCTGACCGGCCTGTCGGGGTCCGACGACGAGGACGCCGTGCCGACGGGACCGGGCGGGTTCGGCGGCGACTTCGCGCCGCCGGGTGGGTTCGGCGGCCGCCCGGGGGAGTGAGGCGGCGGCCGTCGGCGGTCCCGCGTGCGCCTGTCGGGGGCGGGCGCGGGACGGAGGCGGCGCGCGCGGGTCGGTAGGCTCGCGCGCGTCGCCGTCCGGTCCGTGGGCCGTGCGGGGGAGCCGCGCACCGGCCCCGGGACGACGCCCGACGACGAGGGTGGGACGACGATGGTCGAGCAGGCGCACGGCGTGGACGCGCAGGACGACGGCACGCCCGCGGTCGCGGTGCTGGGTGGCGGCGTGATGGGCGAGGCGCTGGTCTCGGCCCTCCTGACGGGCGGGTGGCCGGCGGACCGGGTCGAGGTCACCGAACGCGCGCAGGAGCGTGCCGCGCAGATCGCGGAGCGGTACGGCGTGCGCACCGGTGCCGACAACGCGCACGCCGTGCAGCGCGCCGACGTGGTCCTCCTGGCGGTCAAGCCGAACGTGGTGCCCGCGGTCCTGACGGAGGTCGCGCCTGCGCTGCGCGCGGGCGCGCTGGTGGTGAGCGTGGCCGCCGGGGTGCCGTTGGCCACGTACGAGTCGGCGCTGCCGGCGGGCACGCCCGTGGTCCGCGTCATGCCGAACACGCCTGCGGTGGTGGGCAAGGGGGCGAGCGCGATCGCACCGGGCGCGGCCGCGGGCGAGGAGCACCTGGCGCTCGTCGAGCGCGTGCTCGCCGCGACCGGGCTCGTGGTCCGCGTGGCCGAGAAGGACCTGGACGCGGTCACCGCGATCTCGGGCTCGGGCCCGGCCTACGCGTTCTACCTGATCGACGCGATGGCCGAGGCGGGCGTGCTGCTGGGGCTCACGCGTGACCTGGCGACGCGGCTCGCGGTCGCCACGGTCGAGGGCGCGGGTGCGCTCGCGGCCCAGGGTGAGCACCCCGCTGTGCTGCGCGAACGCGTGTCGTCGCCGGGTGGCACCACGGTGGCTGCGGTCGCGCAGCTGGACGCGCACGCGGTCCGCGCGGGTGTGGTCGCGGCCGCCCGTGCGGCCTTCGACCGCTCGCGGGAGCTCGGCCGGTCCTGATCCGAGGGACGGCCCGCTCGGCCGGGTGGACGCCCGGTTGAGGGAATCCGAGGTTGCGATCCGGTCACGGTTGAGCCGGTCGGGTGGCTCCCCCTTGGCACGGTGTTAGCGCTCACATACCCTCCGTTGGTGACGTTCCCATCTGTGGAGCTTCCCCCGCTCGCCGGCACTGTCGCCGGCCGGATCGAAGGATGTCGATGACGCTTCCTCGCGCGGCAACTGCCGCACTCACCACCCTCGCGGTCACCGCGGGCGCGCTCGTCGGGATGGTCCCGGCGGCGTCGGCCGCGGCACCCACCGCCGACCTGATCGCCCACTACGAGCTGGATGCGACCACGGGCGCCACCGTGGTCGACTCCTCGGGCAACTCCCACGACGGCACCGTCGTGGGCACGCCCACCTGGACCACCGGCGGCCTGCAGCTCTCGGGCGCCGCGTCCAACGCCAACTACGTCAAGCTGCCGGACGGCCTGCTGGCCGGCAAGGCGTCGGCGACCGTCTCCATGCAGGTCAAGGCGGACGCCGCGGCCAACACGGCGGACAACTTCCTGTGGAACTTCGGTGGCTACTCCGCCTCGAGCGGCACGGGCACCGGCAGCTGGTTCATCGCGCCCCGCAACGCGCTGCGCACGGTCGTGACGCCCAGCCACTGGTCCGGTGAGCAGAGCGCCACGTGGAGCGGCAAGGTCCTGACGCCCGGCACGTGGCAGAACGTCACGGCCACGATCGAGCCGAACGGCACGTCCTCGACGCTCAAGCTGTACGTCGACGGCGCGCTCGTGGCGACCAACACCAACGTCACCACCAACCCGGCCACGCTGACCGACCACACGCGCAACCGTCTGGGCGGCTCGGCGTACGACGGCGACCGGGGCTTCCCCGGCACCATCGGCGAGACGCGCATCTACGGCGCGGCGCTCACCGCGGCTCAGGTGGCCGACGTCGTCGCGGACGACGCGGCCGACACCGCGGCGGACATCCTCGCGGGCATCGACCTGGGCGACACCTCCGCGGTGACCAAGGACCTGGCGCTGCCGACGAGGCAGATCGCCTGGTCGACGAGCGACGCTGCCGTGGTCACCGCGGGTGGCGTGGTCTCGCGCCCCGCGGAGGGTCAGCCCGATGCGACCGCGACCCTGACGGCGACCGCGACCGTCGCGGGCCAGGCCGTCACCAAGCCGTTCACCGTGACGGTCAAGGCACTCGCGTCCGGTGAGGACGCGATGCCCGCCACGGCGGACCTGCGCTCGTACTTCCCGCTCAACGCGTCCTACCCCGGCACCCCCGCCGCGGGTACGACGACGTTCGCGGGCGCGATGACGGCGCCCGTCTGGACGCCCACGCACCTCGAGCTGAGCAGTGACGCCTACCTCGCGAACAACGCGGCGGCGGGGCTGGACCTGACGGGCTCGTCGACCACGTCGATCGACGTGCTGATCCCCTCGGCCACGGTCGGCAACGCGAACAGCACGGTGTTCACGGTCGGCGGCAACGCGACCACCACCAACCTGTCGTTCCACCCGTTCTACTCGGCCGGCAAGGGTGCTGCGGTGATCCGGATCGGCGGCACGGTCGTCGCGACCGCGCAGCTGGACGCCGCGCTCCCGCGTGACGTGTGGATGAACCTCACGGTGGTGCTGGACGACGCGGCCGACACGCTGACCGTGTATCGCGACGGCATGCAGGTCGCCCAGGCGACCGGCGTCACCACGACGGCCTCGGCGATCGGCAGCTCGGTGCTGCGGCTCAACCGTGAGGGCTGGACGTACACCAACCTCGCAGCCAAGTTCCGCAGCCTGCGCGTGTACTCCGTCGCGGCGACGCCCGCCAACGCCCGCGCGCTCGCCGGACAGGGCGCCCGCTTCGCGTTCGACCAGGTGCTCGCGTCCGTGGACCTGCCGGAGACCGTGGTGTCCGACGTCTCGCTGCCCGGCGCGGGCGCGGTCACCTGGACCTCGTCCAACCCGGCCGTGATCTCCACGGCCGGCGTGGTCACCCGGCCCGCACCCGGCCAGGACGACGCCACGGTCACGCTCACCGCCACCTCGACGCGCGCGGGTGTGGTGCTCACGCGCGACTTCGTCGTGACGGTCCCGGCGCTGCTGAGCGAGGCCGAGAAGGTGGCGGAAGACGCCGCTGCCCTCGAGGTCGCCGGCGCGGACGATCTGCGCAGCATCGTCACGCTCACCGAGCAGGGCGCCGAGCACGGGTCGGCCATCACGTGGGCCACGTCGGACGCCGCCGTGGTCGCGCTGGTCGACGAGGACGGCGCCGTCTACGCCGACCCGCAGCGCGCGCCGTACGGCCACGCGGCCGGCACGGCCGAGCTGACGGCGACGCTCACGCTCGGCTCGGCGTCGCAGGACGTCACGATCGACGTCACGGTGCCGGCGCTGCCGCGCAAGGTGGACGACGAGGGCTACGCGTTCGCGTACTTCACGGCGAACACGGTCAGCGGCGAGAACATCTACCTCGCGGCGTCGGACGGCAACAACGCGCTGGCCTGGAACGAGCTCAACGACGGCAAGTTCGTGCTGACGTCCGAGTTCGGCGAGAAGGGTCTGCGTGACCCGTTCATCCTGCGCTCGCACGAGGGTGACAAGTTCTTCCTCATCGCGACCGACCTGTCGATCGGCCGCAACGGCGACTGGGGCCGCGCGCAGCAGTGGGGCAGCCAGTACATCGAGATCTGGGAGTCCACGGACCTGGTGACCTGGTCGCAGCAGCGGCACGTCAAGGTCTCCCCGGACACCGCGGGCATGACCTGGGCGCCCGAGGCGTACTGGGACGACGAGCTCGGCGAGTACGTCGTGTTCTGGGCCTCGCGCGTGTTCACCGACGCGACGCACTCCACGTGCATCACCACCGAGAGCGGCGCCGGCTGCTACGCGCGCATGATGTACGCCACGACGAAGGACTTCGTGACGTTCTCGGCCCCGAAGATCTGGCAGGACACGGGCGCCGCGCGCATCGACTCCACGGTGATCAAGGACGGCGACCACTTCTACCGGTACACCAAGGACGAGGGCGGCCAGTCGGGCTGCACCGACATCATCGCGGAGCGTTCGACGTCGCTGACCACGGTCACGACCAAGGCGAGCGCGCAGGCGAACACCGGCTGGACCAACGTCGCCAACTGCCTCGCGCGGACCGCGGGCTTCAACGGTGCGGTCGAGGGCCCCACGGTCTTCGCGGCCAACCCGGGTGACACCAGCGCGTACGACTACTACCTGTACCTCGACAACTACGGCGGCTCGGGGTACTTCCCGCTCGGCACCAACGACCTGGCGTCGGGCGCGTGGTCGATCGCGCAGGGCCAGCTCCCGGCGTCGCGGCACGGCACGGTCATGCCGGTCACGCTCGACCAGTGGCAGGTGCTCACGGGCGCGGACGTCGAGGCGACGTCGTCGACGACGACGGTCGCGTACGACCCGCGCTCGCGGGTGGCGTCGGCCACGGTCGTGGCCGCCGACGGCTTCGAGGTCGGTGGCACCGTGACGTTCACGGCCGGCACCTGGTCGCAGACGGTGCAGCTGACCGCCGGCACCGAGGCGACCGCGTCCGCGACCGTCCCGGCCGGCGTCGCAGGCGCCCTCACGGTGGCCTTCGCGGGTACCGCGGAGATCGCGCCGAGCACGGGTGCGTTCACGATCGAGGTCCCGGTCCCCACGGGCCTGGTGCTCACGTCGGTGCCGCGCACGTCCTACCGCGTGGGTGACGCGATCGACCTGGCCGGCCTGGCCGGGACGGTCACGTACTCGGACGGCACGACGGTCGCGGTGGACGCCGCGGACGTCACGGTCACGGGCTTCTCGGCGACGACGCCGGGGACGCGGACCGTCACGGTGTCGTTCGCCGACGCGGGCCGCACGGTCACCGCGACGTACACGGTCACGGTCGCCAAGGCGGTCTCGTCCGTCACGCTGACGCGCTCCGTGTCCGCCGTCCCGCACGGCGGGAAGGTCACGTTCACGGCACGTGTCACTGGTGGCGCCACCGGTTCGGTCGCATTCTGGTCCTCGGGTCAGAAGCTCGGGACGGCCACGGTCGTCAAGGGCGTCGCGACCACGACGCTGCGCCTGACGGGTGTCGGCACCAAGCTCGTGACGGCGGTCTACTCGGGCACCTCCACGGTCGCCTCGAGCTCGTCGTCGCCCGTCAAGGTGACGGTCCGCAAGGCGAAGCCGACGTCGATCGCCGTCACCAGCACGACCTTCACGAAGGGCACGCGCCCGACGGTCGTCGTGAAGGTGGGCGTCCTCGACAACGGCAGCTACCCCGTGGGCAAGGTGAAGATCACCTTCGGCACCTCGGTGCGCACGGTGACGCTGCCGGCGTCGGCCAAGGGCGTCGTCCGGCTCACGCTGCCGACGTCCCGCACCACCGCCATCAAGGTCAAGGCGCAGTTCCTGCCGACCGACACGGCCGACGTCGCCTCGGTGACGTCGGCGTGGCGGACGCTCAGCCCGCGCTGACCTGCACACCCGCGCGCCGCAGCGCGCGCGGGAGCACCTGGAACGACGCCGAGCGCGGTCGCCTGCCGACCGCGCTCGGCGCCGTTGTCCGGCCGTCCGACGGGCGCGGACGGCCGCGTCGGGGCCGAAAAGCCGAAACCGATTGCGGCGACGGTGCGGCGGTGGTTGACTGCGGGGAGCCCGCAGGCTCCCCGCGCGTCGGCGCAGCCGGCGGCCACGACCCGCGACCACGGGCGGAACGTCCGGGGTCCGCGAGGCGGCCGTGGCCGTAACGTACGGGGAGGGAACGTGGCACCGGTTCCGGTGACATGAGCACGCGGCGCGTCGCGTCGCCGACCAGGGGAGTCATCGGTGCCGATCGACACGAGCGCACGGCCACCCGCGATGAGCGACGTGGCGCTGGCCGCGGGGGTCTCGCACCAGACGGTCTCGCGTGTGCTCAACGGGCATCCGAGCGTGCGCCCCGAGACGCGTGAGCGCGTGCAGGAGGCCATCGCACGCCTGGGCTACCGGCGCAACAGCGCTGCGCGCACGCTCGTGACGCGCCGTACGGACACCCTGGGCGTCGTGACCCCGGCCTCGGCGCTGTACGGCCCGACGAGCACGCTGGTCGCGTTCGAGGAGGCCGCGCGCGAGGCGGGCTGGTACGTCTCGGTCGCGACCATGCGCCGGTTCACCGCGGAGTCCATGCGGACCACGGTGGAGCACTTCCTGGACCAGGGCGTCGACGCCCTGGTGGTGATCGCCCCCACGCGCGAGGTCGGTGAGGCGGTGGCCGGGCTCGAGGTCACGGTCCCGGTGGTGCTGATCTCCTCGACGCTCGACATCCCGGCGAGCTCGGGCGTGCGCACGGTCGGCGTGGACCAGCGGCTCGGTGCGCGCCTGGCCACCCGGCACCTGCTGGCGCGCGGGCACTCGAGCGTGCTGCACGTGGCCGGCCCGCTCGACTGGTACGACGCGCAGGACCGGCTCGCGGGCTGGCGCGAGGAGTGCGCGGCCGCGGGCGTGCGCGTGCAGGAGCCCGTCACGGCCGGCTGGACCGCCGACTCGGGGTACGAGGTCGGCCGGTCGCTGGTGGCCACGGGCCTGCCCGAGGCGATCTTCGCCGCGAACGACCAGCTCGCGCTCGGTCTCGAGCACGCGTTCTGGGAGGCGGGCGTCCAGGTCGGGCAGGACGTCGCGCTCGTGGGCTTCGACGACGAGGTCGGCTCGGCGCACTACCTGCCCCCGCTGACCACCGTCCGGCAGGACTTCGTCCGCCTGGGCGGCCTGGCCGTGGACGTGGTGCGACAGGCGATCGCGGGTGGTGCGCAGCCCGGGGCGCCGCGTCTGGTGCCGCCGGAGATCGTCGTCCGGCGCAGCTCGGGCGTGTAGGCGCACACCCGTTCACCGAAAAGACCGAAAACCATTGCGGGTTGCTGCGACCCGCTCCTAGAGTGACGCCCACGCACTGTCTCACCGTCGAGAGGTGACCTTCGTGGGCACTCGTAGCACCGCGCCACAGCCCCGGCGCCGACGTCCTTTGATCATCGGACTGTCAACGGTTTCGGCCCTCGTGGCCACCAGCCTCGTCGTCCCCGGCACCGCGTTCGCGGCCCCGGGCGCCGAGGTCCCGCAGGACTCGCTCGGCTACCCGGCCTTCACCGGGTCGGCCACGCCCGTCCCCGCGACGGGTGTCGACTACACCCCGGGCGGCTACCTGGCCCGCGTGTTCGCGGCCGACCAGGCCGCGGGTGCGGGGACGTCCCCCGGGGACGACTTCTGGTTCGACCGCATGCTGGCCCGCACGGGCCCCATGTTCGACGGCACCGAGAACGCGGTCGCGTTCACGCGGGGCCGCACCGCGTTCATGAAGACGCACAACCCCACCGGCCTGGGCTGGCGGGGCGACACCGCGTACGTCGACACCACCGGCAAGGGCGACGCGTTCGCGTTCACCGTCAAGGTCGACGGCACCGCGGTCACCATGTCGGAGCAGAGCGCGCAGCGGCGCCAGACGCCCAGCTACTTCCGGTCGGTCTTCACCGGGGGCGGCATCACGCTCACGCAGACCAAGTTCATCACCGACCAGAACGTGCTGGTGGCGAACGTGGCGGTGGCCAGCGCCGCCGCGCACACCGTGACGCTCACCGCCACGTCGCCGCACGCCACGCTCGTCGAGGGTGACGAGCTCGTCGGGACCGTGAGCGCGTACAACGACCTCACGACGCTGTTCCCGCGCCTGTCCGGCGACGGGTTCACGGCGGGCTCGGGCGCGACGCTGGTCCGCACGCTCGACGTGGCGGCCGGCGGCACGGCGACCACCAAGCTGCAGCTCGGTCTGATCGCCGACGAGGTCCCGGCCTCGCTCACGGAGTACGAGGCCTACCGCGACGCCACGCCCGCGCAGGCGTACACGACGCACGTCACGGCCTACAACCAGTGGTGGGTCGACAACGTGCCCTACCTGGACACGCCCGAGGACAACATCGACAAGACGCTCTTCTACCGCTGGTGGCTGATGCGCTACAACTTCCTCGACGCCGACATCCCGGGCAACGACTACCAGTTCCCCACGTCGATGGAGGGCGTGCTCGGGTACAACAACGCGATCGTGCTGACCGTCGGCATGTTCATCGACGACCTCAAGTACTTCCGCGACCCGGCCTACTCCTACGGCCCCGCGGTGTCGGTGGGCGAGACGTCCAAGGGCGGCAAGTTCGTCGACAACCCCGGTGACCCGGCCAACTGGTCCAACAGCTACACGCAGTACATCACCGAGGCCGCATGGCGCGCGTACGAGCTGCACGGCGGCCCGGGTGCGATCGGCGAGACGCTGGGTGACCACTCGCGCGACGACGTCGAGGGACTGCTGGCCGCGTACGACGGCAACGACAACGGCCTCATCGAGTACTCGTGGGGCGCGATGACGGGCAACGACGCGGACGCGGTGTCGTTCCACTGGCGGCCGAACGCGGCCAACATGGACCGCACCGAGAGCGCGTACCTCTACTCCAACGCCAAGGCTGCCGCGGAGTTCTACCGCGTCGCGGGTGACACCGAGGGCGCCGCGCACATGGACGCGCTCGCCCAGCAGGTCAAGGACGCGGTCCTGCAGTACCTGTGGGAGCCGGCCCGGACCACGCCGGACCAGGTGGGCCTGTTCGGCAACCTGCTCAAGCACCGCATGACCGCCGACGGCGCGCTGAACCCGTGGAAGGAGATCAACAACTACTACCCGTTCAGCGTGGGCCTCATGCCCAAGCCGGGCGACGCCGACTACGACCAGCCCTACGTCGAGGCGCTGCGCCTGTTCGCCGACGCCGACCAGTACCCGGTGTTCCCGTTCTTCACGGCGAACCAGGTGGACCAGGCCGCGTACGGCGGTCCGGGCTCGAACAACTTCTCGGTCATCAACTCGACGGTGTGGTTCCGCATGCTGTCCTCGGTGCTGCGGGACTACCCGCAGGACTACGTGACGCCCGAGATGTACAAGCAGCTCCTGTACTGGAACGCGTGGGCGCACTACCAGGGCGGTGACAACAACCTCCCGAACCAGAACGAGTTCTGGTCCAACGGCTCGGCCGCGGACGGCGGCGAGATCGGGTACCGCTCCTGGATCCACCACACGATCCTGGGCGCCACCAACTTCACGGTGATCGAGGACGCGATGGGCGTGCGCTCACGCTCCGACGCGAAGATCGAGCTCGACCCGATCGACCTCGACTGGTCGCACTTCACGGCCGACAACATCCGGTACCACGACCGCGACCTCGCGGTGGTGTGGGACGCCGACGGCACGCACTACGGCGACGACGTCCCCGCGGGCTACTCGCTCTACCTGGACGGCGAGCTCGCGTTCACGGTCTCCGACCTGGCGCACGTGCTGTACGACCCGGCGACGGGTGACGTCGAGGTGCTCGAGGGCACCGCCACGGTGGTGACCGAGCGCACCAGCGACCTGTCGACCTCGTCGGCCGTGCGGTTCGCCGACGACGCCCGCGTGGTCGACGTGTTCGCGAAGGCGGGCACGGACATCAGCTCCGCGACGACGGCCGCGCCGAACCTGGCCGAGGGTGCCACCGTGACCGCGTCGTTCGCGGCCGCAGGGCGCGCCGCGGCGGGTGCGGTGGACGGCTCGACGGCCAACGAGCCCTTCTGGGGCACCGCGGGCTCGCCGAGCACCACGGACACGCTCGTCGTGGACCTGGGCCAGGAGCGCGCGGTCGACGAGGTGCGCCTGCACTTCTACAGGTCGTCGACCACCGCCACGGTGAGCGGCTACGCGCTGCCGCAGGTGTACGGCCTGGAGTACGACGACGGCGGCACCTGGGTGCCGGTCGCCGACCAGGCGCGCACGCCGTCCTACGTCACCGCCAACGGCAACGTCGTGCGCTTCCCCGAGGTCACCACCGGCAAGGTGCGGCTCACCGTCAAGCACGCGTCGGGTGCGCGCACGGGTCTCAAGGAGATCCAGGTCCGCTCGACGGGCGCCGAGGCCCCCGCGTCCACGAACGCCGCGCCGCAGGTCAAGGCGTACCTGGACACGACGTTCGCGCAGCCGTCGCAGGCCCGCGTCGTCGGCACGGTCTCGGACGACGGCCAGCCGTCGCTCGACCTGACCTCGGCCTGGTCGGTGGTCTCCGCGCCGCAGGACGGCGAGGCGATCTTCGCGAGCCCGTCGTCGGCCACCACGGTCGTGCAGTTCACGGCCGAGGGCACGTACGTGCTGCGGCTGACCGCCACGGACGGCGAGCTCACGACCACCAAGGACGTCACGGTGCACGCGACGCTCGGTGACACCGCGAAGGTCAACGTCGCGCTGGACGCCACCCCGACGGCCTCCCGGGTCACGGGCTGGAACAGCGTCGCCGCGATCAACGACGGCAATGCGCCCTACCCGGTCTCGGCCGAGACGGACGCATGGGGCACGTGGGGCCAGACCGCGGACGCGAACCAGGCGTTCTCGGCCACGCTCACATGGGACGAGCCGGTGCGCGTCGACGAGTCGCGCATCCTGTTCCACTCCAACGGCTCCCCGGACGGTGTGCTGCCGCCGTCGTCGTGGACGCTCGAGTACCTGGACGGCGCCACGTGGCGCGCGGTCCCGGGCGCGAGCGCGTACGGCACCACGGCGGGCGCGTTCAACTCGGTCACGCACGACCCGGTGACCACGACGGCGCTGCGCGCGACGCTGGTCCGCAACGGCTCGTCCTACCCCGGCATCATCGAGTGGCAGGCGCTCGCCGAGTCGCCCGCCGACGTCGAGGACGTCGCGGTGCGCACCACACCCGGCACGGCACCGGACCTCCCGGCGCAGGTCGAGCTGGTGTACGCCAACGGCTCACGTGCGCAGGCCCCGGTCTCGTGGCAGACGGTGGACCCCGCGCAGTACGCGGCCGAGGGCTCGTTCACGGTGCTGGGCTTCGTGGACGGCACGTCCGAGCTCGCACGCGCCACGGTGTGGGTGCGCGAGGTCACGGCGGTGCAGATCAACACGTTCGACCCGGTCGCGGTCGCCACGTACCGGGGCACGGCCCCGGTGCTGCCGGCGCGCGTGGTCGCGGTCTTCAACGACGGCGGCCAGGCGTCGCTCCCGGTCACGTGGGACGCGGTCGACCCCGCGGACTGGGCGGGCGTGGGCACGTTCGAGGTCGAGGGCACCGTCGCGGGCACCGACAAGCGGCCCGTGGCCACGGTGACGGTCCTCGCGACCGCCGACCAGGCGCCCGTCGTCACGTTCTCCACCAGCCCGGCCGCCCCGGCGTCCGGCTGGTTCGACGGACCCGTCCAGGTCACGGTCACCGCGACCGACGACGAGGACGACGCACCGGCGATCGAGCTGCAGACCGCGGGGGAGTGGGCCGCGTACACGGGCCCGGTCACGGTCTCCGCCGAGGGCAGCACGACGCTGCGCGCACGCGCCACGGACGACGACGGGCTGGTCTCGGCCGTGCAGTCGCTCGTGGTGAACGTCGACACCGTGGCCCCCGTGGTCGCGGCGGCGTTCGACGCGCAGGCCCGACGCCTCACGCTCACCGCGACCGAGGGCGGCTCCGGCCTCGCCTCGATCGAGTACCGCGTGGGTGACGGTGCGTGGCGCACGTACTCCGGTGCGGTCACGCTCACGTCCGGCGGCACGGTCACGTACCGCGCCACCGACCGTGCGGGCAACGTCGCCGACGAGGCGAGCACGCAGGTGCCGGACCGCGAGCCCGGCCAGTCGGTCAACGTCGCGCCCAACGCGACCCCGTCCGTCAGCGCCTCGACGTCCTGGAACCGGGCGACCGGTCTGAACGACGGTGCGGACACCGTGCCGGTGGCCTCGCAGAGCACCGCGTGGGGCACGTACGGCCTGACGGGCGAGACCCAGTGGGCGCAGCTCACGTGGGCGGACCCGGTCACGGTCGACACGTCGCGCGTGCTGTTCTTCGACGACGGCGGCGGCATGGACGTCCCGGCGTCGTGGACGCTGCAGTACCGCGACGGCGAGCAGTGGGTCGACGTGCCGCACCCGTCGGGCTTCACCACGACGACCGGTGCGTACGACGTGGTCACGCACGACCCCGTCACGACGACCGCGCTGCGGGCGACGCTCACGAAGCCGGCCTCGGCGTACGTCGGGATCGTCGAGTGGCAGGTGCTGGACGTCCCGGCCTCGGCCGTCGAGCTGGGGGTGCCCACGGGTGCCGTCCTGGCCGGCACCGGGTTCCCGGTGACGCTCACGGGCGCCACTCCCGACACCGACTACACCGTGACGCTCGAGCCGGGGGCCACGGCGCTCGGCACGCTCACCACGGATGCGGCGGGCAACGGCGTGCTGCACACCGCGGCGCTCCCGCTGCGGCTCGAGGCCGGTGACTACACCGTCCGCGTCGCGGCCGGCAGCGAGGCCCACGAGGCCCCGCTGGTGGTCGAGGCGGCCGACGTCCCGCCCCCGCCCGCGCGGGTCGAGGCGGGCACGGTCACGGTCACGGGCACGGCGAAGGTGGGCTCGACGCTGACCGCGACGCCTGAGGGCTGGGGGCCCGACGGCATCGAGTACGCCTACCAGTGGTTCGTCGACGGCTCGATCGTCTCGGGCGCGACGTCGGCGAAGCTCCCGCTCACGGCGGAGCACGCGGGGGCCCGGGTCGTGGCCCGGGTGACCGGGTTCGGCGACGGCCTGGTGGCCGCGTCGGCACAGTCCGCAGCCGTCGGCCCGGTGGCAGCCGGGTCGCTCACCACGGGCACCGTCGCTCTCAGCGGCACGGCCAAGGTCGGCGCCACGCTCACCGCACGGCCCTCGGGCTGGCCGGCGGGCGCGACGCTCGAGTACCGCTGGACGGTGAACGGCACGGCGGTCGCGGGTGCGACGACGAAGTCGTTCAGCCCGCGTCCCGCGGACGTCGGCAAGCAGGTCGTGGTGCAGGTCCGGGCGGGCAAGCCCGGGTACGTCACCACGGCGTGGGTCGCGTCGGCCAGGTCCGCCAAGGTCGTCGTCGGGACGTTCACCGCGCCCCGGCCGACCATCAGCGGCACCGCCAAGGCCGGCGCGACGCTCAAGGTGAAGGTCGGCTCGTGGACGCCGGCGCCGACCAGGCTCGTCTACCGCTGGTCGGTCGACGGCAAGGTCGTCGCCGGGGCGACGAAGCCGACGTTCACCGTCCGCAGCGCCGACAAGGGCAAGAAGATCACCGTCACGGTGACGGGTTCGCGCACCGGCTACACCACCACGAGCCGCACGTCGGCCGCGGTGAAGATCGCGCGCTGACCCTCGCGGGCGGCCGCCGGAGTCCCCGGCGGCCGCCCGCTCCTCGTCGTCCCCGCCCTCCGGGCACCCCGCTCATCCGATGGACAAGGTGGTTCCTCGCATGGCTCTGCACACCTGGCGTGCCCGCACGCACCGCGTGCTCGCGGCCGCCGTCACCGCACTCGCGCTCGCCGCGACGGGTGCGCTGACCGCGTCGCCCGCGCTCGCGGCCGATCCCCCCGCCCCGACCCGCACCGTCACGTCGCCCGGCAACCCGATCGTCGCGGACGGCACGCTCTACACGGCCGACGCGGCGCCGCTCGTCGGCGCCGACGGCCGCCTGTACGTCTACACGGGGCACGACGAGGCCGCCGAGCAGCAGGCCGGCTTCGTCATGCACGACTACGAGATCCTCGCGACCGACGACGTCGAGTCGGGTCAGTGGGACGTGTACGAGCACGCGATGGACCCGGGCGAGGTGTTCGACTGGGCCACGGGCAACGCCGCGTACGCGGGCCAGGCGACCATCGGCGCCGACGGTCGCTACTACTGGTACGTGCCGGTCGAGACGATCGACACGTCGATGGCGAACCGCATGGCGATCGGCGTGGCCGTCGCCGACTCACCCGTGGGCCCGTGGCAGGACGCGATCGGCTCGCCGTTGGTGACGTGGGCGGACGTGTTCGGGACGAGCACGAACGGCCAGGAGGTCATCGACCCGCACGTCTTCACGGACGTCGACGGGCAGGTCTACCTGTACTGGGGCTCGTGGAGCGTGGCGCGCGTCGTCAAGCTCAAGCCCAGCATGACCGAGAAGGACGGGGCGATCTCGACGATCTCCGGGCTGACCTCGTTCTACGAGGCGCCGTGGGTGTTCGAGCGGGACGGCGTCTACTACATGCTCTACGACTGGAAGCAGGGCGGCTCGTCCTGCACGCCGTCGAACTACCAGGCGTGCATCGGCTACGCGACCGCCCCCGGCCCCATGGGTCCGTGGACGTACCGCGGCATCATCCTGTCCGGCACGTCCGCGACCACGGTGCACCCGTCGATGGTCGAGCACGACGGCACCTGGTACATCACGTACCACACCAAGGACGCGACGGGCGGCGGCCACTTCCGCCGGTCGGTGGCGATCGACGAGGTGCAGTGGGACGGCACGACGATCCTGCCCGTGACGCCCACGCGCACCGACGACCCCGCGTTCCGGCTGACCGACAACGTCGCGCTCGGTGCGCAGGTCACGGCCTCGTTCACCGAGCAGCCGCCCATGCGCACCACGGCCGTCAACGACGGCTTCCGCGCCACCACCGCGCTCCTGCCCCCGGACCAGTGGGGCAACTACCGCGGCACCACGAGCTCGAACGAGACGGACTGGCTGTCCTACCAGTGGCCGGCGCCCGTGCGCACGGGCTCGGTGGGCATCCAGTTCCACCAGGACTCCAACTGGATCCGGCCGCCCGCCTCCTGGCGCGTCGAGTACCTCGACGCGGACGGCGACTGGCAGCCCGTGCAGGGAGCCACGTACCCGACCACGGTCAACACCTGGCTCACGGTCTCGTTCACCCCGGTCACGACGACCGCGCTGCGGGCCACGTTCGCGGGCCGCGCGAGCGGCGCGTACGTCAACTCCGTCTCCGTGTCCGAGTGGGAGGTCTACGCGGTGGCCCCCACGGCCGTCGCACCCCTGTCCGTCACGACGAAGCCGGGTGTCGCACCCGTGCTGCCCCGCGCCGCGCGGATCACGGTCGACGGCCAGCAGCTGTGGGCGCCCGTGACGTGGCGACCGGTCGACCCGGCCGACTACGCGGCCGAGGGCACGTTCTCGGTCGAGGGCCGCGCGCTCGGCTACGCGGCCGACCACGTGAGCGTCGAGGTCGTCGTCGACGAGGACGCGACCACCACGCCGCCGGCCGACTCCGAGGCGCCGGACGTGAGCATCTCGGTGTCCGGCACGTCCGGGCAGGACGGCTGGTACTCGTCCGACGTCGTGGCGCGCGTGCGCGCGCAGGACGCGGTCGACTACCTGACCACGGTCTCCGCGAAGGTCGGGGACGGGCCCTGGACCGACACGCCCGGCGTGCGGTACACGGACGCGACGATCACCGCGTCGGGCACGACGACCGTGCTCGGCAAGGCGCGCGACGCGGCGGGCAACGCCTCGGCCGAGGTGTCCCGCACGGTCAAGATCGACAAGGTCGCCCCGACGGCGACCGCGACGCTCGACGCCGAGGCCCGCACGGTGACGCTCACGGCCTCCGACGCGCTGTCCGGCGTCGCGGCCATCGAGTACCGGTTCGACGGCACCGGCGCGTGGCAGACGGCCACGGCCGGCACGCCCATCGCGGCGCCGTCGGCGCTGCCGCACCAGCTGGTGCACCGGGTGCGCGACATGGCGGGCAACGTGACGACCGGCAGCACCACGATCCCGCTGTCGCCCGATGCCGAGCTCGAGGGCAACGTCGCCACGTACGCGACCGCGACGGCGTCGTTCACGTCCAGCTGGGAGAACGTCAACGGGCTCAAGGACGGCACCAACGGGCTGTTCGAGGACGCCGCGGCGAAGTACGGCTCGTCGTGGGGCACGTGGCCGCAGGTCGGCGAGCAGATCCCGCGCCTGACGTGGTCGTTCGACGTCGACGTCGACTCCGTGGGCGTGTGGTGGTACCGCGACGGCCCGGACACCGCAGGCGGCGGCATGATCCCGCCGGCCTCCTGGGTGCTGCAGTACCTGGACGCGGACGGCACCACGTGGCGCGAGGTCACGCTCGACGAGGGCGCGACGTACGGCCGCACCGGGACGGGCTTCGACGGCGTGGACTTCGCACCGGTGACCACGCGGTCGCTGCGGATCCTCGCGCAGTCCTGGGGCGCCGCCTCGGGCGAGGGCTCGGTGGGCATCCGCGAGTGGCAGGTCGTCGCGGCGCAGGACGAGCCGCAGGGCGTGACCCCGGCGGCGCCGACGTTCACCGAGGCGCAGGAGTGCGTCGCGGGTGTGCCGGAGGCCGCGACGGTCGTCGTGCCGTCGGTCGAGGGCGTGCTGTACCGCGTGGACGGCGAGCTCGTCACGGGGTCGCTCGAGGTCCCGGCCGACGCAACGGTGACGGTCACCGCCGAGGCGGCCGAGGGCTACCAGCTGGCCGACGGTGCGACCGCGCTGTGGACGCACCAGTTCACCGCGCCGGACTGCCCGGTCGAGGACGTCGAGGTCGCTCCGGTGGCCCCGACCGCGACCGCGTCGGTCTGCGTGGACGGCGCGGCGGCCGACGGCTCGATCACGATCCCCGTGGTCGAGGGCGTGCGGTACACCGTGGACGGCGAGCAGGTCGACGGCGTGCTCACCGCCGCACCCGGCAGCACGGTCTCCGTGGTCGCACGGCCGCTGCCCGGCTTCGTCCTGGCGGGTGAGGCGCAGGTGGTCACGTACGCGTTCGGCTTCCCCGCCCCCGACTGCACGCCCGCACCCGAGCAGGTGGTGCCCGGCACCGTCACGGTGACCGGCACCGCCGCGGTCGGCTCGGCCCTGACCGTCGGCACGTCCGGCTGGGGTCCCGCCGGGGTGCGCCTGGCCTACCAGTGGCAGGCCGACGGCGCGGCCGTCCCGGGTGCCACCGGCAGGTCGTTCACGCCGACGCCCGCGCAGCTGGGCGCCGTCATCACGGTGCGCGTCACCGGCTTCGGTGACGGCCTGGTGGGTGCCTCGGCACTGTCCGCCGCGGTCGGGCCCGTCGTGAAGGGCACGTTCGTCGCGCCCGCGCCGCGGATCAGCGGGACGCCCAAGGTCGGCGCGAAGGTGAAGGCGACGCTCGGCAGCTGGACGCCCGCGCCCAGCACGCTCACCTACCGGTGGTCGGCGAACGGTGCCACGGTCGCGGGGGCCACGGCCCCCTCGCTCACGCTCACGCCGAACCTGGCCGGCAAGCGGCTCACCGTCACCGTGACCGGCGCGCGTACCGGCTGGACCACGGCATCGGTGACGTCCGCTCCGGTCACCGTGGCCAAGGGGACGTTCACCGCCCCGAAGCCGCGCATCACGGGCACGGCCAAGGCGGGCGCCACGCTCCGCGCCGCGCTCGGCACGTGGACCCCGGCACCGACGAAGGTCACCTACCAGTGGTTCGTCGGCGGCACGCGCGTGAGCGGTGCGACCGGCAGCACGCTGCGGCTGACGCCCGCGATGGCGGGTCGCACCGTGACCCTCGCCGTCACCGCGGTCCGTGCGGGCTACGCGAGCACCACGGTGTCCTCCGCCGCCGTGCGCGTGGCGCGCTGACGGACAGGCCACGGACGGCCGCCGCGAGGAGGTGAGGGTCCTTGCGGCGGCCTGGGCGGGCGGTGCCACGCACCGCCCGCCCGCTGCACGTCCTCGTCCGGCTAGACGAGCCCGGCCACGTCCTCCGGCCACACGTCGACGTCGCCGAGCCCGAGCTCGCGGGCCTTGTCGTTGAGGAACGCGGCGCTGACGTCGCGGCCGTAGAGCCGGTACCGCTCCTTGGCCTGCCGGGCGATCTCCGGATCCCGCAGCATGTCCTGAACCGACGTCGCTCCGGCCAGCCGCTCGCGGCGCTCCGCGGCGCGCTGCTCCGCCTCGAGCCGCACCTCCTGCGCCGCGGCCGCCTGCGCTGCGATCTCGGCGTCCGTCGCGATCGTGACGGGCGTCCCGACGGCGTTGAGCATGAACATCTGCATGCCCTTGCCCGAGATCTGGTCGAGGTCGAACCGGGTGCCGAGCAAGCAGTTCGCGCCGAGCGCGGCGGCCTTCTGCTCGAGCTCGCGCACCGCACCCGCGTGCATCTCGGCGAGGTAGGTCTGGTACGTCGCCGAACGCCCGCCGAACACGTCCGAGAGCCCGGCGAACAGGTCGCTGAGCACGTTGGTGCCGGCGACCACGTTCGCGACCACGGGCGGGAAGTAGCGGGTGACGCGGTAGCCCTCGACGGAGTCCGTCGTCGTGATGATCATGCGCGCGAGACTAGGGCACGCCGGTCGCCCGGCAGGAGCGGATCGGCGCGGGTCAGGACGCGGTGCTGCTGCGCAGGGCCAGGCGGCAGGGGATGGTCTCGACGCCGTGCGCGGGATGCCCCTCGATCGCCTCGAACAGCCGCGCGGCCGCGCGGCGGCCGAGCTCCTCGAGGTTCATGTCGATGCTCGTCAGCGGCGGTCGGGCGTTGCTCGCCAGGATCTCCCAGTTGTCGTGGCCCATCACGGCGACGTCGCCGGGCACGTCACGTCCCGCCTCGCGCAGCGCGTCCAGGCAGCCGCGCGCGATCTGGTCGCTGCCGCACAGGATCGCGTCGATGTCCGGGTGCTTGGCCAGCAGGCCGCGCGTCGCGCCGCGGCCCCACTCCTCGGTCCAGGCGCCGAACAGGGCCTGCCCGCCGACCAGCAGCAGCCCGGCCTCGTCGAGCGCGTCGAGCGCACCCGCGACGCGGTCGTTCGCGGCGCCGTAGCTCGAGTCGCCGGAGATGATCGCGATGCGCGACCGACCGCATGCCACCAGGTGCTCGACGGCGAGCCGGCCGCCGCCCACGTTGTCGCTGACCAGCGAGCAGTCCTGCGGGTTCTCGGACGGCGCGTACGCGTACACCACGGGCACGGGCAGGTTGCCCAGGGACGGGCGCGGGTCGGGGCGTGCGCCCACGATGATGAGGCCGTCGACCCGCCGGCCCAGCAGCGCCTGGATGTGGTGCTGCTCGCGGATCGCGTCGCCCCGCGCGTCGCACAGCAGCACCGAGACCTTGCCGGACCCGAACGCGTCCTCGGCGCCCATGAGCGTGGGGATCGAGAACCGGCCCTCGAGGTCGTGCGTGACCAGGCCGACCGTGCCGGACCGGCCGGTCAGCAGGCTGCGCGCGAGCCCGTTGGGGGAGAAGGACAGCTGCTCGGCGGCCGCCATGACCTTGGCGCGCGTCTCCGCACGCACCTGTGCGCGTCCGTTCAGGGCCTTGGAGGCCGTCGCGATCGACACCCCGGCCAGGCGCGCCACGTCCGACAGCGTCGTCGTGCGGCGGCCCTGAAAGCCTTCATCGGCAGGTTTCGCGCTGCGGTTCGGCCGGCCCCCGTCGGCATGCTCGTTCATGCCCCGATGGTAGCCACATCAGGGTGCTGAGCGGGGGACGCGGACGTCGTTGACGTGATGTGAGCGTTCCGCTACTGTCACGGAAAACCCTTTCGTTGGTTTCGATCGCGAGAGGGCAGCACCTCGTAGGGCCGGTACGTCGCAGCGGATGGCCGGACAGCAGCTTCAACGTCGAATTGCTGAGGAGAGGAACGATGACGAAGGTCCACCTTCGCGGGCGTACGCGCCTGGTGGCCGGTCTGGCCGTGGCGGGTATCGCGCTCGCGGGTCTGACGGCGTGCAGTGACGACGAGCAGACGCCGTCACCCGGCGAGTCGGCGAGCGGTGCGTCGAGCGCCGAGGGCGTCGACGACGGCACCGAGCTGACCATGTGGACGCGTGCCCCGCTCGAGGCCCAGGCGACCCGTCTGGTCGAGGCGTACAACGCGAGCCACGACAACCAGATCAAGCTCGAGATCGTCCCGAACGACGACATGGAGTCCAAGGTGGGCGGCGCGGCCGCCAACGGCGAGCTCCCGGACCTGCTCGCGGGCGACGTCGTCCGCGTCCCGTACTGGGTCGAGAACGGGCTGTTCACCGAGATCACGGACAACATCTCCGCGCTGCCCTACAAGGACGACATCTCCTCGGGCCACATCGACGCGGGCACGCTCGACGGCGCGCAGCACACGCTGCCGTTCGTCCAGGACATCTCCGTGATGGTCTGGAACAAGGACCTCTACAAGGAGGCGGGCCTCGACCCCGAGGCCGGTCCCACCACGCTCGCCGAGTTCCAGGAGCAGGCGCAGGCCGTGGCCGACCTCAAGAAGGACGGGGTCTCGGGCACGTACTACGGCGGCAACTGCGGTGGCTGCCTGGTGTTCACGTGGTTCCCCACCATCTGGGCCTCGGGTGACGAGGTCATCTCCGAGGACGGCTCGCAGTCGCTCCTGGCCAGCGAGTCCGCCAAGGCGCTCTACGAGACGTACGCGGGCCTCAACGAGTCCGGCGCGATCGGTGCGGGCTCCAAGGAGGAGAACGGCTCCACGTGGGTCGCCCCGTTCCAGAACGGCAACGTCGGCGTCATGCAGTACCCGAACACGGTCGTCAAGGCCGCGATCGACGCGGGCATCGACGTCGGCGTCGGCCCGATCCCGGGTGTCGACGGCGGCAGCTCGACGTTCCTCGGTGGCGACGGCATGGGCATCTCCAAGGACTCCGAGCACGTCGACCAGGCGTGGAACTTCCTCGCGTGGATGCTGTCCGACGACACGCAGCTCAACGTCGTGGCCAAGGCCGGCGACGTCGTCTCCCGCAACTCGCTGCTGGAGAACGAGTTCACCGCGGACGACCCGGTCGCCTCCGTGGCCGCGCAGGCGATCCCGAACGGCCGCACCCCGGTCGCGGCGTACTTCGCCGAGGCGTTCAACGCCGCGGGCAGCCCGTGGGTGACGCTCATCCGGAACGCGACCTTCGACCGCACCGACACGGTCGACGCGGACAACGACGCCATCACCGCGATCCTCTCGCAGTGACCGGGCCGCGGGCGGCGGTGGCGACCTCGTCGCCGCCGCCCGCGCCGGGCAGCGTCGGACACTCGCAGCAGCGGAGCAGCACCATGACCCTCACCCAGCACCACCCGGCCGACGTGGCCCCGGCGAAGCCGCCGGCCCGACGTCCCGCCCGAGCCCGCCGCAACCTGCGCGCCTGGGCCTACGCGAGCCCGACCGCGGCGCTCGTCCTCGTCTTCTTCGTCATCCCCGTCCTGCTCGTGTTCTTCATGTCGGGCAACGACTGGCCGCTCCTGGCCGGCAACAAGGGGATGAACCTGCCGGAGAACTACTCCGCGGTGGTCGACCACCGCATGTTCTGGCCGGCCATCTGGTTCACCCTGAAGTACACGGTCATCGCGACCGTCCTGCTCATCGGCCTGGGCCTGGGCCTGGCGTTCCTGGTGCAGGAGACCAGCCGGTGGCGCGCGTTCCTGCGCACGACGTTCCTGCTGCCGACCGCGCTCGGTCTGGCCTCGGCGTCGCTGCTGTTCTACGCGCTGTACTCACCGCAGGTCGGCCCCATCGCCCCGCTGCTCGAGAAGCTCGGGTTCACGGAGGGCGTCGTCTCGCCGCTCGGCACGCCGTCGGGCGCGCTGTGGTCGACCGTCGCGCTCATCGTGTGGCGGTTCGCGGGGTTCTACATGCTCCTGCTGCTGGTGGGCCTGCAGTCGATCCCGGGCGACGTGTACGAGGCCGCGCGGATCGACGGCGCGAGCCGCTGGCAGATCTTCCGCGGGATCACCATCCCGCTGCTGCGTCCGTCGCTGGCCCTGTCCACGATCATGTGCGTCACGGGCTCGCTGCTGGCGTTCGACCAGTTCTACATCCTGACCAAGGGCGGGCCGGACGGCTCGACGATGACCGTCGTCCAGCTGGTCTACAACCTGGCCTTCGAGTCGAAGCGCGACCTCGGCATGGCCGCCGCGCTCTCGGTGATCGTGCTGCTCGCCCTCGTCGTCATCAACGTCGTCCAGCTCCGCGCACTGCGCGGCACCGACGAGGGTGGCGCCCAGAAGAAGGGGGCGAAGGCATGAACCGGCTCACCAAGGGCCTGACGCGCACGCCGTTCTACGTGCTCACGGGAGGCCTCGGCATCCTGTTCCTCTACCCGATCCTGTGGACGGCCATCAGCTCGGTGTCGCCGCAGCCCGGATCGGCGCAGGTCGACGGGTTCGGCCTGGGCAACTACGAGACGGTCCTGCACTACCAGGCGGGTCTGTGGGCGTACCTGGGCAACTCGCTGGTGATCAGCGCGACCGCGGTGGTGGTCACGCTCGTCGCGTCGACGCTCGGCGGGTACGCGTTCGCGCGGTTCACGTTCCCGGGCAAGAACCTGCTGTTCCTGCTGACGCTCGCGATCCTCATGGTCCCGTACGCGACGCTGCTCATCCCGCTCATGACGTGGCTCAAGGCGATCCACCTCAACAACACGCTCGTCGGGGTCGGCCTGGTGCTCGCGGTGTTCCAGCTCCCGTTCGCGACGTTCATGATGCGCATCTCCTTCGAGGCGATCCCCAAGGAGATGGAGGAGGCCGCGCTGGTGGACGGCTGCGGCTCGTTCAGCGCGCTGCGCCGCGTGCTGCTGCACGCGGTCAAGCCGGGCCTCATCACGGTCGGCCTGTTCGCCTTCCTGGCGGCGTGGAACGACTTCATGGTGCCGCTGTTCCTGGTGGGCGGCGACAACCAGCCGCTGCCGCTGGCGATGGTCAACATGCGCCAGCAGGTCATGGGCGTGATCGACTACGGCGCCACGCAGGCCGGCGTCGTGATCCTCACGGTGCCCTGCGTCCTGCTGTTCCTGGTGCTGCAGCGCCACTACGTCAACGGCTTCATGTCCGGTGCCCTGAAGGGATGATCACGATGCTGAGCAACGACACCCGCGGCGCCGTGGCGCCCGCGCTGCCCGGCGCCGGCCGCCTGCGACCGCTGGGCCTGGACGAGGTCACCATCACCGGCGGCTTCTGGGCGGAGCGCCAGCACGTCAACGCGACCGCCACGATCGACCACTGCGACGCCTGGGAGCAGCGCGTCGGCTGGATCGACAACTTCCGTGCAGCCGCGGCCGGGACGGTCGCGCAGTCCCGCACGGGCCGGGAGTTCTCCGACTCGGACGTCTACAAGCTGGTCGAGGCGATGGCCTGGGAGGTGGCCCGCACGGGCGACCCGCGCCTGGACGCGCGCATCGAGGAGCTCGCGCAGCTGTTCGAGTCCGTGCAGGAGCCCGACGGCTACCTCTCGACGAAGTACGGCCGGCCCGGGCAGGAGCCGCGCTACAGCGACCTGGCGTGGGGCCACGAGCTGTACTGCTACGGCCACCTGATCCAGGCCGCGGTCGCGCGGCTGCGCTCGGGCCGCCACGACACGCTGGTGCGGGTCGCGCTGCGCGCGGCCGACCACGTGTGCGAGGCGTTCGGGCCGCAGGGCATCGCGTCGGTCTGCGGCCATGCCGAGATCGAGGTCGCGCTGGTCGAGCTGTACCGGGCCACGGGTCAGGAGCGCTACCTGGAGCAGGCGCGGCTGTTCGTCGAACGTCGGGGCACGGGCACGCTGCCCGACATCGAGTTCGGCCGGTCCTACTACCAGGACGACGTCCCGGTGCGCGAGGCGACCGTGCTGCGCGGCCACGCGGTCCGTGCGATGTACCTGACGGCCGGCGTGGTGGACCTCGCGGTCGAGTCCGCCGACGACGAGCTCCTGGAGATCGCCCGCCGGCAGTTCGCGACGACGCTCGCGCGCCGCACGTACCTGACGGGCGGCATGGGGTCGCACCACCAGGACGAGGCGTTCGGCGACGACTTCGAGCTGCCGCCGGACCGGTCGTACTGCGAGACGTGCGCGGGGGTGGGCGCCGTCATGGTCGCCTGGCGGCTCGCGCTCGCGACGGGTGACCTCGCGTACGGCGACGTGGTGGAGCGCACGCTCTACAACGTGGTCGCGACGTCGCCCGCCGCGGACGGGCGTTCGTTCTTCTACACCAACCCCCTGCACAAGCGGGTACCGGGTCAGGAGGCGGCGGCCGACGAGGTCAGCCCGCGGGCGCTGTCCCGGCTGCGGGCGCCGTGGTTCGAGGTCTCGTGCTGCCCGACGAACGTGGCGCGCACGTTCGCGTCGCTCGCCGGGTACGTGGCCACCACCGACGGTGCCGGGGTGCAGCTGCACCAGCTGGTGCCGTGCCGGGTCGACACGCGCGTCGACGGCGGCGCCGTGCGGCTCGAGGTCGAGACGCGCTACCCGCAGGACGGCGACGTCGTCGTCCGGGTGCTCGAGGCGCCCGACGGTCCGTGGGAGCTCAGCCTGCGCGTCCCGGCGTGGGCCCAGGGAGCGACGCTGGACGGCGCCCCGGTGGCGCGCGTCGCGCGGGCGACCGACCTGCGCGCGGGCCAGGAGGTCCGGCTCACGCTGCCCGTGGGCGTGCGTACCACGCTGCCCGACGAGCGGATCGACGCCGTGCGCGGGTGCGTCGCGTTCGAGCGCGGCCCGGTGGTGCTGTGCCTCGAGTCGACCGACCTGCCCACGGGACTCGAGGTCGACGACGTGGAGCTGGTGCCGCGCTCGGTGGTCGAGGACAGCGGCCGCGGTGCTCGCGTACGGATGCGCGCCGTGGCGCACGCCGATGCGGCGTGGCCGTACGGTGGCGCCGCCGACGACGCGGCCGGTGCGGTGCCGGTGGTGCCCGACGCGACGGCGCGTGCCGTCGCCCCGCGGGGCGAGGACCTGGCCGTCGAGCTCGTGCCGTACCACTCGTGGGCCAACAGGGGTCCGAGCACCATGCGGATCTGGATCCCCGCAGGCTGACGTGGCCGACATCGCCCGGTCCTGCCGTGCCGTCGCGTGCGACGGTGGCGGGGCCGGGCGACGTCGTCGGGCCGAGGTGTACGTAGTCCGGTGTGAGCGCTAACATTGTGGAAGTCGCCCGAACGGGCACCAGATGGCGGTACGTGCGAAGGGGCGCGATGACCGAGAACGAGACGCCCGAGGGCGTCGAGGAGAGCAAGGCGGCGACCCGCGGGCACATCGCGGCGGGCCGCACCACGTTGGGCATCGAGCTGGGCTCGACGCGCATCAAGGCGTGCCTGATCGACCCGGAGGGCACGCCCGTCGCGGGTGGCAGCCACGAGTGGGAGAACCAGTTCGTCGACCGCGTGTGGACGTACTCGCTCGAGGCCGTCTGGACCGGCCTGCAGGACGCGTACGCCGCGCTCGTCGCGGACGTGGAGGCGTCCTACGGCGTGCGCCCGCGGACCTTCGCCGCGATCGGCGTCTCGGCGATGATGCACGGCTACCTCGCGTTCGACGAGCACGACGAGCTGCTGGTGCCGTTCCGCACCTGGCGCAACACGTCGACCGGGCAGGCCTCCGCCGAGCTGAGCGAGCTGTTCGGCCACAACATCCCGCTGCGCTGGTCGATCGCGCACCTGTACCAGGCGATCCTCGACGGCGAGGCGCACGTGCCGGCGATCGCGTCGGTCACGACGCTCGCGGGCTACGTGCACCGCAGGCTCACGGGCCGGCACGTGCTGGGCGTGGGAGACGCGTCGGGCATGTTCCCGATCGACACCGCGACGCACGACTACGACACCCGGATGCTCGCCGCGTTCGACGCGCTCGTGGGTGACCGCGGGCCGGGCCGGCCGCTGGTCGACCTGCTCCCGCAGGTGCTCGTCGCCGGTCAGGAGGCGGGCCGCCTCACGGCCGAGGGGGCCGCGCTGCTCGACCCGAGCGGCACGCTCGCCGCGGACGTCCCGCTGTGCCCGCCCGAGGGTGACGCCGGCACGGGCATGGTGGCCACGAACTCGGTCGCGCCGCGGACCGCGAACATCTCGGTCGGCACGTCGATCTTCGCGATGGTCGTGCTCGAGAAGCCGCTCGCGCAGGTGCACCACGAGCTGGACCTGGTGACCACGCCCAGCGGCGACCTGGTCGCGATGGTGCACTGCAACAACGGCGCGAGCGAGCTCGCGGCGTGGGCCGACCTGTTCGGCCAGTTCGCCGCCGCGCTCGGCAGCCCCGCGGGAGCGGACGCCGTGTTCGGCGCGCTGCTGCGCGAGGCGCTCGCGGGTGATGCCGACGGTGGCGGGCTGCTCGCCTACAACTACCTGTCGGGTGAGCCGATCACGGGCCTGACCGAGGGGCGCCCGCTGTTCGTGCGCACGCCGGACAGCCGCCTGACGCTCGCCAACTTCATGCGCACGCAGGTGTACGGCGCGTTCGGCACGCTCAGCCTGGGCATGCGCATCCTCGCCGGTGAGGGCGTCGAGGTCGACGCGATGTACGCGCACGGCGGGCTGTTCCGCACCGCGGGTGTCGCGCAGCGCCTGCTCGCGGCCGCGGTGGACGCCCCCGTCGCGGTCGGCAGCGCCGCGGGCGAGGGCGGAGCGTGGGGCATCGCGGTGCTCGCGTCCTACCTGGGCGCCGCGCACGAGCAGGACCTCGGCACGTACCTGAGCACGCGCATCTTCGCGCGCGCTCAGGTCGACGTGGTCGAGCCCGACCCGCACGACGTGCAGGGCTACGCCGCCTACCTGGACCGCTACGTGGCCGGCCTCGCGGTCGAGCGCGCGGCGGCCGACGCCCTCTGACCGATCACGACGAACGCAGGAGCAGCACGCATGACCACGCTGGACGACTACCCCGCCTCGGTGCGCGACGCCGTGGCCCGCACGCGTGAGGTGGTGGCGCGGCTGCACGCCGAGCTGCCGCGCTGGGGGCTGGTGGTGTGGACCGCGGGCAACGTCTCGCAGCGCGTCGTCGTCGACCCCGCCGGGCCGAGCGAGCGCGACCTGCTGGTGATCAAGCCCTCGGGCGTGACGTACGACGAGCTGACGCCCGAGGCGATGGTCGTGTGCGACCTGACGGGTGCGCTCGTCGACGGCACCCGCTCGCCGTCGTCGGACACCGCGGCGCACGCGTACGTGTACTCGCACATGCCCGAGATCGGGGGAGTGGTGCACACGCACTCGACGTACGCGACGGCCTGGGCCGCACGCGCCGAGCCCGTGCCGTGCGTGCTGACGATGATGGCCGACGAGTTCGGGGGCGACATCCCGATCGGCCCGTTCGCGCTGATCGGCGACGACTCGATCGGCCGCGGCATCGTCGAGACGCTGCGCGACTCGCGCAGCCCCGCGGTGCTCATGCGCAACCACGGCCCGTTCACGATCGGCCGCGACGCGAAGGCTGCGGTCAAGGCCGCGGTCATGGTCGAGGAGGTCGCCCGGACCGTCCACATCTCTCGCCAGCTCGGCGAGCCGCTGCCCATCGAGCAGCACCATGTCGACTCGCTCTACGCGAGGTACCAGAACGTCTACGGCCAGGGCGGCGCAGCCCCGGCCACCAAGGAGGAGCACGCGTGAGCAAGCCGTACGCCGACCGTGAGGTCTGGTTCTTCACCGGGAGCCAGGACCTGTACGGCGAGGAGACGCTCCGTCAGGTGGCCGAGCAGTCGCAGGAGGTCGCGCGCACGCTCGACGCGAGCCCCGACGTGCCCGTCCGCATCGTCTGGAAGCCCGTCCTGAAGGACTCGGGCTCGATCCGCCGCGCCATGCTCGACGCGAACTCGGACGACCGCGTGCTGGGCGTCATCACCTGGATGCACACGTTCAGCCCGGCCAAGATGTGGATCCACGGCCTGTCCGTGCTCGACAAGCCGCTGCTGCACCTGCACACGCAGGCGAACGTCGAGCTGCCCTGGGCGGACATCGACTTCGACTTCATGAACCTCAACCAGGCCGCGCACGGCGACCGCGAGTACGCGTACATCGCGTCCCGCATGGGCGTCACCCGGACCACCGTCGCGGGTCACGTGAGCAACCCGGTGGTCGCACGGCGCGTCGGCACGTGGGTCCGCGCCGCCGCCGGCCGCGCCGCGACGCAGTCGCTGCGGCTGGCCCGGTTCGGGGACAACATGCGCAACGTCGCCGTGACCGAGGGCGACAAGACCGAGGCCGAGGTGCGGTTCGGCGTCTCGGTGAACACGTGGGGCGTCAACGACCTGGTGGCCGCGGTCGCGCAGGTGGCCGACGCCGAGATCGACGTGCTGGTCAAGGAGTACGAGGACCTGTACGACGTGGTCCCCGAGCTGCGCGCCGGCGCCGAGCGCCACGAGTCGCTGCGGTACGCCGCGCGGCAGGAGATCGCGCTCGAGAACCTGCTGACCGAGCTGGGCGCCAAGGCGTTCACCACCAACTTCGAGGACCTGGGCGACCTGCGCCAGCTGCCCGGCATCGCGGTGCAGCGCCTGATGTCCAAGGGCTACGGGTTCGGCGCCGAGGGCGACTGGAAGACCGCGGTGCTGGTCCGTGCGGCCAAGGTGATGGGTGAGGGCCTGCCCGGTGGCGCGTCCCTCATGGAGGACTACACCTACGACCTGACGCCGGGTGACGAGGTCATCCTCGGGGCGCACATGCTCGAGGTCTGCCCGTCGCTGACCACGTCCACGCCGCGCGTCGAGATCCACCCGCTGGGGATCGGCGGCAAGGAGGACCCGGTCCGGATGGTGTTCGACGCCGACGCCGGCGAGGGCATCGTCGTCTCGCTCGCGGACATGCGTGAGCGGTTCCGGCTCACCGCCAACGTGGTGGACGTCGTGCCGCCGCGCGCGTCGCTGCCGAACCTGCCCGTGGCGCGTGCGGTGTGGAAGCCGCGTCCGGACTTCGCGACCAGCGCGGAGTCCTGGCTCACCGCCGGCGGTGCGCATCACACCGTGCTGTCCACGGCGGTGGGGGTCGAGGCGTTCGAGATCTTCGCGGACCTGTCGTCGGCCGAGCTCCTGGTGATCGACGAGCACACCACGCGGCGCGGCTTCCGCGACCAGGTGCGCTGGAACCAGGCCTACCACCGTCTCGCCCAGGGTCTGTGACGGGCGCCCATCCCGCCACACCCTGAGCACCTGCAGGTCAGCCGCTGCCCGGACGTCCGCGTGACGCCCGGGCAGCGGTGCGTCCGGGTACCGGCCGTCGCGAGGTACGGTGTGCGCGGTCGGCCGAGGTCACGAGTCGGAGTGTTCTCGGTCACAGGTTCGTAACAACCCGTCAACGGGCTATGCCTGGGGTGTTGTGAGCGCTAACATCGCTAAGTGAACGCTCACATCGCGTTCCGCACGCGGAGGTGCGGGCGCTGGTGATCGGGGACTGACGCACACAGACGTGCCCCCCGCACGGACTGGTTTCTCGAGGAGGAGAAGGCATGGTCAGCAACAAGATGCGTACGCGTGGTCTCACCGCCACGATGGCGGTGCTCGCGCTCGGCCTGGCTGCGTGCAGCAGCGGCGGCGGCGACGAGAAGCCGGCCGACGACAACAAGGGTGGCGACGACCTCATCAGCGTCGGCTTCTCGCAGCTGGGTGCGGAGTCCGGCTGGCGCACGGCGAACACCGAGTCCGTCAAGGCGAGCCTGACGGAGGAGAACGGCATCGAGCTGAACTTCGTCGACGCGCAGCAGAAGCAGGAGAACCAGATCAAGGCCCTGCGCGACTTCATCGACCAGGGCGTCGACGTCATCGCGTTCTCCCCGGTCGTCGAGACCGGCTGGGACGAGGTCCTCCAGGAGATCAAGGACGCGGACATCCCCGTCGTGCTGGTCGACCGCACGGTCGACACCACGGTCGAGGACCCGTACGTCACGTGGATCGGTGCCGACTTCAAGCAGGAGGGCACCACCGCCGGCGAGTGGGTCAAGGCCAACGTCCCCGACGCCAAGATCTTCGAGCTCCAGGGCACGCTCGGTTCGGGCGCGCAGGTGGACCGCGAGGAGGGCTTCGACGCGGTCGTCGGCGCCGAGAACATCGTCGGCAAGGCGTCGGGCAACTTCACGCGCGCCGAGGGCAAGGCCGCCATGGAGGCCGCGCTGCAGGCGTACCCCGACATGAACCTGGTCTTCGCGCACAACGACGACATGGGCCTGGGCGCCATCGAGGCGATCACCGACGCCGGCAAGGTGCCCGGCAAGGACATCAAGATCGTCACGATCGACGGCGTCCGCGACGGCCTGCAGGCGCTCAAGGACGGCAAGTTCAACTACGTCGTCGAGTGCAACCCGGTGTTCGGCGACCAGATCGTCGACGCCATCAAGAAGGTCCACAACGGCGAGGACGTCCCCAAGGAGACCATCGTCGTCGACAAGGCCTTCGACCAGACGATCACCCAGGAGGAGATCGACGCCCGCCTGTACTGACAGGCCGCCTCAGGGCAACCCACTGACACTGGTCGCACGCCAGTGACTCCCTGACAGCCGTGCGGCGGGGTGCTGACCCGCCCCGCCGCACGGCTCGTCGCTGCAACGAAGCAGTTCACTCGCAGGACGGATGACCCACGATGTCCCTCACGTCCGACTCCGCCCCCGTCGTGCAGATGCGCGGTATCACCATCGAGTTCCCCGGCGTCCGCGCCCTCGACGGTGTCGACCTGACGCTCCGCCCCGGAGAGGTGCACGCCCTGATGGGCGAGAACGGCGCCGGCAAGTCCACCATGATCAAGGCGCTCACGGGCGTCTACCAGATCGACGCGGGCGAGATCCGCGTCGGCGGTGAGTCCCACCGCTTCCACTCCACAGCGCAGGCCCAGGCCGCCGGCATCAGCACGGTGTACCAGGAGGTCAACCTCTGCGCGAACCTCTCCGTGGCCGAGAACGTCATGCTCGGTCACGAGGAGCGGGTCGGCCCCTTCATCAACTGGCCGGCCACGCGCCGCCGGGCCAAGGAGTACCTCGCCCGGCTCAACCTCGACATCGACCCCGCCTCGCAGCTCGGCTCGCACTCCATCGCGGTGCAGCAGCTGTGCTCGATCGCGCGCGCGATGGTGGTCGAGGCCAAGGTCCTGATCCTCGACGAGCCGACGTCCTCGCTCGACAAGGCCGAGGTCGCCGAGCTGTTCACCGTGGTCCGCTCGCTGCGTGACCAGGGCGTCGCGATCCTGTTCGTCTCGCACTTCCTCGAGCAGATCTACGAGATCAGCGACCGCATGACGATCCTGCGCAACGGCAAGTTCGTCGGTGAGTACCTGACCGCCGAGCTGCCGCGCATCGACCTCATCTCCAAGATGCTGGGTCGCGCGGGCGACGAGCTCGCGGCCATCGAGGCGGGCGCGCAGCGCGTCGCGCAGGACGAGGGCGAGCGGCCGGCGCTCCTGACCGCGATCGGCATCGGCCGCGGCGGCTCGATCCAGCCCGTGGACGTCTCGGTCCACGAGGGCGAGATCGTCGGCTTCGCGGGCCTCCTGGGCTCGGGCCGCACCGAGCTCGCGCGCCTGCTGTACGGCGCGGACAAGGCCGACTCCGGCACGCTGACGCTGTTCGGCGACGAGGTGCGCGGCGCCTCCCCGCTGTCCTCGCTCAAGACGGGCCTCGCGTACTCCACCGAGGACCGCAAGAAGGAAGGGATCATCGGGGACCTCACGGTCCGCGAGAACATCGCTCTCGCGATCCAGGCCAACCGCGGCATCTGGCGCCGCATCCCGGCCAAGGAGCTCGACGAGGTCGTCGACCACTACATCCAGGCGCTGAACATCCAGCCGCCGAACCCGAACATGCTGATCCGCAACCTGTCGGGCGGCAACCAGCAGAAGGCGCTGCTCGCGCGCTGGCTCGCGACCTCGCCCAAGCTGATCATCCTCGACGAGCCCACGCGCGGCATCGACATCGGCGCCAAGGCCGAGATCCAGCGCCTCGTCGTCGAGCTCGCGTCCCAGGGCATGGGCGTGGTGTTCATCTCCTCCGAGCTGGAGGAGGTCCTGCGCCTGTCGCACCGCCTCGTCGTCCTGCGGGACCGCGAGAAGGTCGGCGAGCTCACCAACGGTCCTGACGTCACATCCTCGACCGTCCTCGAGACCATCGCAGCGAGCGGGAGCGACGCAGCATGACCGGCACCCTGACCCCGCAGACCTGGTTGCGCCAGGTCACGCGGCACCACCTGTTCTGGCCCGCGCTGGCGCTCGTCGCGCTGTGGATCGCGTGCGGCATCGCGAGCCCCGGCTTCCTCGAGGTCCGCATCGTCGACGGCCACCTGTTCGGCCAGCTCGTCGACGTGACGCGCAACAGCGTCCCGTTCCTGCTGCTCGCGCTCGGCATGGCCCTGGTGATCGCGACGGGCGGCATCGACCTGTCGGTCGGCGCCGTGATGGCGATCTCGCTGTCCGTGGCCCTGACGTTCATCGACAACTCGGGCAACGGCGAGAGCGCCGTGACCGCCCTGACGGCGGTGGGCATCGCGCTCGCCGTGGCGGCGGTGGTCGGCGCGTTCAACGGCTTCCTGGTCGCCGGGCTCGGCATCCAGCCGTTCATCGCGACGATGATCCTGCTGGTCGCGGGGCGCGGCATCGCGCTCGCGTTCACGGGCGGCCAGATCACGACCACGCACTCGGCACCGTTCAAGTCGATCGGGTCCGGGTTCGTCCTGGGGATCCCGACGCCGGTGATCATCGGCGCGGTCGTCTTCACGCTCGTCGCGCTCCTGGTGCGGCGGACCGCGCTCGGCATGCTGCTCGAGTCGATCGGCATCAACCGCACCGCGAGCCACATGGCGGGTGTGCGTTCACGCAACATCACGTGGCTCGTGTACGTGATCTGCGGCGTACTCGCGGGCCTGGCG
Source organism: Cellulomonas gilvus ATCC 13127 (assembly GCF_000218545.1). Classification (NCBI taxonomy): domain Bacteria; kingdom Bacillati; phylum Actinomycetota; class Actinomycetes; order Micrococcales; family Cellulomonadaceae; genus Cellulomonas; species Cellulomonas gilvus. The sequence continues at coordinate 2,854,547 of NC_015671.1, read as the reverse complement.
GGCCTGGTGTACGGCGCGCCGACCATGGCCGCCGACGCGAACAACATCGGTCAGCTCATGGAGCTCAACGCGATCATGGCGGTCGTCATCGGCGGCACCAAGCTCGACGGCGGCAAGTTCAGCCTCGCGGGCACGATCGTCGGTGCGCTGATCCTGACCACGCTGGACCGCGCGGTGATCATCTTCCACCTGCCGTCCGAGTCCAAGGACCTGTTCAAGGCGATCGTCGTCATCGCGATCTGCATCGCCGGGTCGGAGCGGCTGCGCGAGGGGCTCGGCCTGCGCCGCATCCCGCGCCTGCCGCAGCAGCCGACGCCCAAGAAGCCTGTGGAGGTGGCGGCGTGAGCGCCCCGACCGTGACCCAGCCCGCCCCCACGGGGACGACCCCGCGCGCGACCGCCGCGTGGTGGCACCGCCTCGCCGACCGGCGCTTCCTGCCGATCGCCGGCACGCTCGCCACGCTGGTGCTCCTGCTCGTGATCGGGCAGATGCGCTACAGCACCGACAGCCGGGACTTCATCTCCCCGCGCCTGTTCTCCAACCTGTTCATCGACAACTCCTACCTGCTGGTGCTCGCGATCGGCATGACGTTCGTGATCATCTCCGGCGGCATCGACCTGTCGGTCGGTGGTGTCGTGGCCCTCACGGGCCTCGTGGTGGCCAAGCTGCTCGAGGGCGGTGCGCCGCTGCCGCTGGTCCTCATCCTCGGCATCCTGGTCGGGACCGCGATCGGCTCGCTGATCGGGGTGATGGTCCAGTACTTCCGGATCCAACCGTTCATCGCCTCGCTCGCCGGCCTGTTCCTGGCCCGCGGCCTGGCGAACATGATCGGGACCACGTCGATCGGCATCAAGGACGACGGGTTCGCCTCGCTCGCGTCCTGGAAGATCAAGTTCGGCGAGGGCCGCGACACCTGGTACATCAACCTCAGCATGGTCATCGCGCTCGTGGTGCTCCTGCTCGCGGTGTACCTGCTGCACTACACGCGGTTCGGTCGCACGGTGTACGGCCTGGGCTCGGGCGACGGCGGGCAGGCGGCGGGCCTCATGGGTCTGCAGCCGGGCCGAGCCAAGATGTGGGTCTACGTCATCTCGGGCACGTGCGCCGGGATCGGCGGCATCCTGTTCGCGCTCTACACCAAGTCCGGCTACAACCTGTCGGGCGTCGGCATGGAGCTCGACGCGATCGCGTCGGTCGTGATCGGTGGCGCGCTCCTCAGCGGAGGGTCCGGGTTCGTGCTCGGCTCGTTCGCGGGCGTCACGGTGTACGGCCTGATCCTGGTCATCTGCAACCGCGAGGGCCTGGAGATCTGGTGGAACCGGATCCTCATCGGCGCGATCCTGCTCGGCTTCGTGCTGCTGCAGCGCGTGCTCGTCGCCCGGCGGAGGTAGCCGGCCGACCACCCCACCCGCGGCACCGACGCCGCAGGCACAACTGAAGACGAAAGAACCCTCCCGTCCGTCCGGGCCCGGCTGCCACCGGGGAGTCCCGGACGGCCGGGAGGGCGGACCACCCGGCGCAACGTGGCGACCGGGCGGTCCTGCTCACCACACCTTGGAGAGGTAGGAGCACCGATGATGATTCCACACGCCCCTGTGCGCCGACGGGACCAGGGACCTGGGGGAAGACGCTCCCGAGGACCGGCCGCGCGGTGGGTCGCCGGGCTTGCCGGGTTCGCGGTGGTCGCGTCCGGAGCAGCGCTCGCGGCACCTGCGGCGGCCGCGGACCCGCCGGACCAGGAGTGGACGGACTCGTTCTCCTCCACGACGCTCGACCCGCGCTGGCAGATCACCGCCGAGGTGGCCTCGGCCTGGTCGCTCAGCAGCAACCCGGGTGCGCTGACGCTGACGTCGCAGTCCGGTGACACGTGGCAGACCACCAACACGGCCAAGAACGTGTTCATGGTGCCGATCCCGGACGGGGACTTCACGGCGGTCACGCGCGTGACCGCTCCGGTCTCGAAGGTGTACCAGGGCGCCGGGCTGATCGCGTGGTCGGACATGGACAACTACGTCCGCGCGGGCCTCACGTACGTCGGGACGCTCTCGCCGTCGGCCCGTGCGATCGAGACCGACACCGAGACCGCGGGCTCGTTCTCCGCGGTGGACTTCGAGGACCGACCGGGGTCGACGTCCGAGACGCTGCGCCTGCAGCGCACGGGCGACACGCTCACGACGAGCTACTGGGACGGGACCGACTGGGTGGTCGCGGCCTCCCAGACCATCGCGTTCGACATCACAGCGGTGGGCCTGTACGCGCTCGCCGCGCAGGACGGCACGGCGCACACGGCCGTCTTCGACAGCTTCGGCGTCACGGCCTCCGACGGTGCCGACGTGACGCCCAGCGGGCCGTTCACGCTGCACGCGGACGGCGGACCGCGTTACCTCGTCGCCGACGACGGGGCGCTCGCGCTGACGGACGCGCGTCCGACGAACGTGCTCGGCCTGGTGCCGACCGCGGGCGCGCAGGACGGTGTGATCACGCTGCGCACGCGGGACGGCGACCTGCCCGTGGTGGTCGAGGGCGACCACCTGGCGGTGGGCGCGACGGGCGCGGCGCCGGCCGAGCTGCGGCTGACCGACGCGGGCGGCGGCGGGCTGGTGCTGCGCCTCGCGGACGACAGCGCGTACGTGGGGCTGGGTGCGGGCGGCGTGCTCACGCTCGGCGACGAGGCCGACGCCGTGCTGCTCACGCTCGAGTACCAGGCGGACGGCGAGGGCCTCCTGGCGATCGACGGCGACGCGACCACGATCGACATCTCCGAGGACCTCTACGGGATCTTCTACGAGGACATCAACTACGCGGCAGACGGCGGCCTGTACGCCGAGCTGGTGCGCAACCGGTCGTTCGAGTTCAACTCCTCGGACAACTCCTCCTTCACCGGCATGACCGGCTGGGAGACGGTCGCGCGCGGCGCGGGTGCGGGCACGCTCGCGACGGTCGTCACCGACGCGAACCGGCTCAACGACACGAACCGCTACTACCTGCGCCTCGCGGCGACGGGTGCGGGCGGCGGCATCCGGAACGCGAGCTACAACTCGGGTGTCGCGGTCGAGGCGGGCAAGAAGTACGACTTCTCGGTGTGGGCGCGCACGACCGCCGCGCAGGACCTCACGGTCCGGGTCGAGGACGTCGCGGGCACCGGCGTGCTCGCGAGCGGCACCGTGGCAGTGGACGGCTCCGACACGTGGAAGCAGTACACGGTCATGCTCACCGCGCAGCAGACCACCGACGCGGGCCGCCTCGCGGTGCTCGCGGGCGCCGCGGGCACGCTGCGGCTCGACATGGTGTCGCTGTTCCCGCAGGACACGTGGGTGGGCCCGGTCAACGGCAGGTCGGTGCTGCGCAAGGACCTCGCGGAGAAGATCGAGGCGCTCAACCCCTCGTTCGTCCGGTTCCCGGGCGGCTGCGTGACCAACGTCGGGACGTTCAAGTCCTACGTCGAGTCGGGCTACGTCGACCGCCGCCGGACGTACCAGTGGAAGGAGACCATCGGTCCGGTCGAGGAGCGCGCGACCAACTGGAACTTCTGGGGCTACAACCAGTCCTACGGCATCGGCTACCTCGAGTACTTCGAGCTCGCCGAGGACCTGGGCGCCACGCCGCTGCCCGTCCTGTCCGTGGGCGCCAACGGCTGCGGCAGCACCATCCCGGAGATGAAGGACGACGCGTCGATCCAGCGCTGGGTCCAGGACACGCTCGACCTGATCGAGTTCGCCAACGGCGACGTCGACACGCAGTGGGGCGCCGTGCGCGCCGAGCTGGGTCACCCCGAGCCGTTCGGCATGCGGTACATCGGCCTCGGCAACGAGGAGAACACGACCACGTTCGAGGCGAACTTCCCCAAGTTCCGTGACGCGATCGTGGCGCGCTACCCGGACATCGAGATCATCTCGAACTCGGGCCCCGACGACACCGGCTCCCGGTTCGACACCCTGTGGGCGTTCAACCGCGCGCAGAAGGTGGACCTGGTCGACGAGCACTACTACAACGACCCGGACTGGTTCCTGACCAACAACGACCGGTACGACTCCTACGACCGCGAGGGCCCGGCGGTGTTCCTCGGGGAGTACGCGTCGAAGGGCAACACCCTGTGGAACGCGCTCGCCGAGGCGTCCTACATGACGGCCATCGAGCGCAACTCCGACGTCGTGCGCCTCGCGTCCTACGCACCGCTGCTCGCCAACGAGAGCTACGTGCAGTGGTCGCCGGACGCGATCTGGTACGACAACGACGAGTCCTGGGGCTCGGTCAACTACTGGGTGCAGCAGCTGTTCGGCACCAACAAGGGTGACCAGGTGGTGCCCAGCACGTACGAGGTCTCGGCGGACGCGGTGCCCGACCTGACGGGCGGGGTGTTCCTGTCGACCTGGTCGACGGCTGCGGACTACGACGACGTGGTGGTCACGGACAACGACACCGACGAGGTGCTGTTCTCCGACGACTTCACCGACGCGTCGCAGTGGAGCCCGCAGACCGGCACGTGGGCCGTCACGGACGGCAAGTACCGGCAGTCCTCGACCTCGGTCACGGACGCGCGCTCGATCGTCACGGGTGCGTACAGCAAGGACTGGGACAACTACACGCTCGAGCTCACGGGCACCAAGGTCTCCGGCTCGGAGGGCTTCCTGGTCGGCTTCGCCGCGACGGGCTCCAACAGCTACTACTGGTGGAACCTGGGCGGCTGGAACAACACCCGCCAGGCGCTGCAGAAGGCGGCGGGCGGCTCGGCCAACGAGGTCGCCGCGGTCGAGAACAGCACGATCGTCACGGGCCAGGAGTACGACCTCAAGGTCGTGGTCCAGGGCCGGCACATCGAGCTGTACCTCGACGGCGAGCTGCAGATGCAGTACGACGACGAGGTCCCGGCCGACGTGTACCAGGTGGTCACGCGCGACATCAGCACGGGCGACGTCGTCGTGAAGGTCGTCAACACGTCCGACACCGCGCAGCGCACGCGCATCACGACGTCGGACGTCGAGGTCGCGGACGAGGCGCAGGCGATCGAGATCGTGGGCCGTCCGGGCGACATGAACACGAAGGCCGACCCGGACCGGCTGGTCCCGGTCGAGCGGACGATCACGGGCGTCTCGCAGGACTTCACGTACGACTTCCCGGCGTACTCGATCACGTTCCTGCGGCTGCACACGCCCGACGAGCAGGCGCCCGAGGTCGCCTCGCTCACCGCGTCCGGCACACCCGTCCGCGGCTACCACGCGCAGCCGACGACGGTCACCGCGAAGGGCACCGACGACCGCGAGGTCGCGACCGTGGAGCTCGCGGTGGACGGCGGCGCGTGGGTCGCGCAGCCGGGTGGCACCGCGACCGTGCGGGTCAGCGGCGACGGCCCGCACACCGTGCAGGCCCGCGTCACCGACGCGTCCGGCAACGTGTCCGGGGTCGAGACGCTCACGCTGAAGATCGACGCGACCGCGCCGGTCTCCAACGCGACGGTCGACACCACCGCCCGCACGGTCGCGCTGCGTGCGGCCGACGACGGTGCGGGCGTGGCGCGCATCGAGTACCGGACCACGGCCACCGCGCCCTGGTCCACGTACGCGTCGCCCGTCACGGTCGGGTCGGCCGCCACCACGGTGTGGTTCCGCGCGGTGGACGCGCTGGGCAACACGGAGGTGGCCGGGTCGGTGGTGGTGCCGAAGGTCGGCGCCACGCTGACCGCGACGTCGACGACGGCGCTCGCGCAGCCCGCCACGGTCGCGTACGGGGCCAAGCGGTCGCTCGTGGTCGCGGTCGCCGGCGCGCCCGGGTCCACGGCCACGCCCACGGGCACGGTCCGCGTGCTCGACGGGTCGCGTCTGGTGGGCAGCGGGACGCTCGCGTCCGGCGGCGTGACGATCGCGGTCCGGCCGGACCTGGCACCGGGCGTGCACACGCTGACCGTCCGGTACAGCGGTGACGCACGGTTCGCGGCGTCCTCGACCACCGTCCGGGTCACGGTCACGAAGGCCGCGTCCACGACGAAGGTCACGGCGCCGTCCGTGCGCGCGACCACCGCCGGCACCGCGACCGCCAAGGTCGCGAGCGCCGCGGGCGTCACGCTCACCGGCAAGGTGACGTTCGTCGTCACGCGCGCCGGCAAGGTCGTCGCGACCCGCACGGCGACGCTCGGGACGACGGGCACGGCCAAGGTCTCGCTGCCGAGGCTGGCCGCGGGCACGTACGCCGTGAAGGCGACCTACGCGGGCTCGTCCCTGGTCGCCGCGTCGTCGGCGTCCACGTCGCTCGTCGTCCGGCGCTGACCCCGCGCGGGCCGTGACGTCCACCCCCGGGCGACGTCGCGGCCCGCGCCACCCCCCGGGCGGCTGCGCCCGGCCATGACTCATCCGGAACACACCAAGGAGCACATGATGAGAGCACGACGCCTCTGGGGGGCGGTGGCCGCGGCCGCCGTGACCCTCACGACGGCGCTGGTCACGACGCCCGCCGGCGCCGCGACGGGTGACGGCCTGGTCGGCTGGTGGAAGCTCGACGAGACGAGCGGCACGGTCGCCGCCGACTCCTCGGGCCACGGCCGCGACGGCACGGTGACCGGGGCCGCGACGTGGAACGCCGGTGACGGGTTCACGTTCTCGGGCGGCGCCTCGAGCGCCGGCAACGCGGTCGCGCTGCCGAACGGACTCCTGACCGGGCTCGACTCGGTGACGGTCGACTTCGACGTCAACATCGCGACGGGTCTGACCGCCAACTACTTCATGTTCAACCTGGGCAACACGGCGACCGCCGGCGCGGGCACCGGCTACGTCTTCGTGACGGGCAGCGACTCGAGCGCGCGCCTGCGTGGTGCCATCACGACCGGGACCTACACCGGCGAGCAGAACACGACGCGGCCCGGTGCCGTGCCCACCAACACCTGGAAGCACCTCACGTACACGATCGTCGGCGGCACGCCGGCGTCGCCCGGCTACGCGGTGCTGTACGACGACGGTGTGGAGGTCGCGCGCAACTCCGCGATCACGGTCAAGCCCAGCGAGGTGGCCAACGGCGGCACCTACAACTTCCTGGGGCGCTCCGCGTGGGCGGGCGACAAGTCGTTCCAGGGCAAGATGCGTGACTTCCGCATCTACGACCGCGAGCTGACCGGGGCCGAGCTCACCGAGCTCGCGTCCGACGTGACGGTCCCGGCCGTGACGGCCGACACGGCCGCGCTGACGCTCGGCGACACCTCCGCGGTCACGAGCGCGCTGTCGCTGCCCACGACGGGCAGCGCGGGCTCGACCATCACGTGGGCGTCCTCGGACCCCACGGTCGTCTCGTCGGCGGGAGCCGTCAGCCGGCCGGCGCCCGGATCGGGTGATGCGACCGTGACGCTGACGGCGACCGTCAAGCGGGGTGCGGAGCAGCGCACCAAGCAGTTCACGGTCGTCGTGCTGGAGCGTCCGGACGCGCCCGGTCTGCTGGCCGAGGACCTCGCGGCGCTCGAGGTGGTCAACCTCGACGACGTGCGCGGCAACCTCACGCTCCCGACGTCCGGCGACAACGGCTCGACGTTCGCCTGGACGTCGTCCGCACCGGCCGTGATCGGTGCGACCGGTCTGGTGCAGCGCCCCGCGCACGGCCAGCCCGCGGCCACGGTCACGCTCACGGCGACGGGCACGCTCGACGCCGCGACCGCGACGCGGACGTTCACCGCGACCGTCCCGGCCCTGCCGGAGACCGTCGACCCCGACGCGTACCTGTTCGCGTACTTCGAGGGCGAGAGCACGGCGGACGGCGAGTCGATCTACCTCGGCGCGAGCCAGGGCGACGACCCGACCAGGTGGGTGGACCTCAACGACGCGGAGCCGGTGCTCACGTCCGAGTACGGCGAGCGGGGTCTGCGTGACCCGTTCATCATCCGCTCGCCCGAGGGCGACAAGTTCTACATGCTGGCCACCGACCTCAAGATCTACGGCGGCCGCACGTTCGGGCAGGCGCAGCAGAACGGCTCGACCTACATCGAGGTGTGGGAGTCCACGGACCTCGTGAGCTGGTCGGAGCAGCGGCACGTCAAGGTCTCGTCCGACTTCGCGGGCAACACGTGGGCGCCCGAGGCGTACTACGACGCGGACCTCGGGGCGTACGTGGTGTTCTGGGCGTCGAACATCTACCCGACCACCGAGACGGCGGGCCGGTCCTACACCACGACGTACAACCGGATGATGTACGCCACGACGCGCGACTTCGTGACGTTCAGCGAGCCCCGGCCCTGGATCGACGTCAAGCGCGGCACGGGCCTCGGCATGATCGACTCCACGGTCATCGAGGAGGACGGCACCTACTACCGGTTCACCAAGGACGAGGCGTACATGCTCGTCCGGCAGGAGCGCTCGTCGGACCTGCTCGCCACGGTGAGCGGCACGCTGCCGACCACGACGACCTCGCCCGGCTGGCAGCTCGTCAAGGAGAAGGTCGGGCAGGGCCAGCCCAACCCGTGGGGCGGCACGTTCTCCGCGGGTGAGGGTCCGACGATCTTCAAGGCGAACGACGAGGACGCCTGGTACCTGTTCGTCGACCAGCCGAGCTATCACGGCGGTCGCGGCTACATGGCGTTCAAGTCGACCGACATCGCGTCGGGGACGTGGACGGCCGTGACGAACGCGGTGCTGCCCTCCAGCCCGCGGCACGGCACGGTGCTGCCGGTCACGCAGGACGAGTACGAGGCCGTGCTCGCGGCCTACCAGCCCGACCTGCTGGTGCAGTCGGTCGACCCGCAGACGGTCGCCACGGAGCCGGGCGTGGCCCCGCAGCTCCCGTCGACCGCGACGGTGCACTACGCCGACGGCTCGTCCGACGACGTCGCCGTCACGTGGGACGCGGTCGACCCGGCCGACTACGCGTCGTCGGGCGAGTTCGTGGTCGAGGGCGACGTCGCGGCGGGCTCGCGTGTGCGGGCCTCGGTCACGGTCGTCGTGACCGACGCGTCCGACCCCACGGTCACGCTGACACCCGCACCCGCGGCCGACGGGCTCGCAGGGTGGTGGCGGACCGGGACGGTCGCCGTCACGGCGCACGCCGAGGACGCCGCGGGCATCGCGTCCGTGGGCCTCGCGGTCGACGACGGCGCCGAGGTCACCACCGACGGTGCGACCGCGACCGCGACGGTCACGGGCGACGGGCGGCACGTGGTCGCGGCTCGCGCGACCGACGGCTCCGGCCGCACGTCGGCCACGCCGGTGACGCTCGACGTGCCGATCGACGCGACCGCGCCGGTCTCGCGGGCGACCGTCGACGCCGCGGCACGGACCGTCACGGTGCGCGCCGCGGACTCCACGTCGGGCGTGGCCCGCACGGAGTACCGCATCGGCTCGGGCGCGTGGCAGGCCTACACGGGCCCCGTCACGGTCGGCTCCGCCGCCACGACGGTCTCCTACCGCGCGGTGGACGTCGCGGGCAACACCGAGGTCACGAACACCGCGGTGGTCCCCGTGGACGGGACGCTCCCCGTCGCGACCCGCACGGTCGGCGTCGTGAGCTCGCCCGTCGCGTACGGCGCCACCGCGCGTGTCGCGGTGACCGTCACGGCGACCGCGGGCACGCCCACCGGCACCGTGCGCGTCCTGGAGGGCAGCACCAAGGTCGGCAGCGGGACGCTCTCGGGCGGTCGCGCGACGGTCACGCTCACCCGCCTGCCCGTGGGCACGCACCGCCTGACGGTGGTCTACGACGGGACCAGCCGGTTCCTGACCTCGCAGGGTGCGGTGACGCTCAAGGTGGTGCGGGCCGCGTCGCGGACCAGCGCCTCGGCACCGGCCGTCACGGCCCGCCAGGGCGCGCGGGTGTCCGTGGCCGTGACCGCGAACGCGGTGCCGGCGAGCCAGCTCACGGGGAAGGTCGCGGTGACCGTGATGCGCGGGGGCAAGGCCCTCACGTCGCGCTCAGCGACCCTCACCAGCGGCGGCAAGGTCGTCGTGACGCTGCCGCGTCTCGCTGCGGGCACGTACACGCTCAAGGTGCGGTACCTCGGGTCGACGACGGTCCAGCCGTCGAGCGTCGGGACGACGCTCGTGGTCCGGGCCGCGAGCGCCGCCGCGATGTACTGATCCTCCCGCCGCACCGCGGCGGGACGAGGACGGCGGTGGGTCGCCGGTGAGGGCGCCCACCGCTCAGCAAGCGGGCCCGGTGCCCAGGGGTCGAGGGACCCCCTGGGCACCGGGCCCGCCTGCGCCCCGGGCACGCGTGCACACGGTTGGATGGGGGCATGAGCCTGATCCACCTGCGCGCCGCGGGCGTGAGCCTGCTGCTGACGTCCGACGACGACCGCCTGCCCACCGTCGTGCACTGGGGCCGCGACCTGGGCGAGCTGCCGCCCGAGCTGCTCGCCGACCTGGTCCGCGCGAGCGAGGTGCCGCTGGCGGGCGCACAGGTGGACGCGCCGCGCCCGGTCGGCGTGCTGCCCGGGCAGTCCGACGGCTGGCTCGGCACGCCGGGAGTGGCGGGCCACCGGGACGGGGGCGCGTGGTCGCCCGCGTTCGTCGTCACGGACACGCAGGTCGAGGACGCGGGCGGGCACGGCGGCCGCGTGCTGGCCGCGGCCGAGGACGAGCACGCGGGGCTGCGCCTCACGCTCGAGCTCGAGCTCACCGCGCAGGGCGTGGTCCGCACGCGCGCGACGCTGACCAACTCCGGTCCCGACGGCTACGTGGTCGACGCGCTGCTGCCGGCGCTCCCGGTGCCCGCGCACGCGGGGGAGATCCTCGACCTCGCGGGCCGGTGGGCCAAGGAGCGCGCGCCGCAGCGGCACGCGTTCACGGTGGGCACGCACGTGCGCGAGGGTCGGCGCGGCCGCACCGGCGCGGACGCGACGCTCGTGCTGGTCGCCGGTGAGCCCGGCGCCGGGTTCCGGCGCGGCGAGTGCTGGGGCGTGCACGTCGCGTGGTCCGGCAACCACCGCACGCAGGCCGAGCGCATGCCCGACGGGACGCGCCTGCTGGCGGGCGGCGAGCTGCTGCTGCCCGGTGAGGTCCGGCTGGCCGCGGGCGAGCAGTACGCCTCGCCGTGGCTGTACGGCACGTACGGCGACGGCCTGGACGAGCTCGCGGGGCGGTTCCACGCGCTCCTGCGCGCGCGCCCGCAGCACCCGACGACACCGCGCCCGGTCACGCTCAACGTGTGGGAGGCCGTGTACTTCGACCACGCGCTCCCGCGGCTGCTCGAGCTCGCGGAGCTCGCGGCGGCCGTGGGCGTCGAGCGGTACGTGCTCGACGACGGGTGGTTCCGCGGGCGCCGCGACGACACCGCGGGGCTCGGCGACTGGTTCGTCGACGAGGACGTGTGGCCCGACGGCCTCACGCCGCTCGCGGAACGCGTGCACGCGCTGGGCATGCAGCTGGGTCTGTGGTTCGAGCCCGAGATGGTCAACCCGGACTCCGACCTGGCGCGCGCGCACCCGGACTGGATCCTGCAGGTGCCGGGCCGGCTGCCGCCCGAGGCGCGGCACCAGCAGGTGCTCGACGTGTCCCGGCCCGAGGTGTTCGCCTACCTGCGCGAGCGCGTGGTCGCCGTGGTGCGTGAGTACGGCGTGGACTACGTGAAGTGGGACCACAACCGCGACCTGGTCGAGGCCGGTGCGGGTCCCGCGGGTGCGCCGCGCGTGCACGCGCACACGCTCGCGGTGTACGCGCTGCTGGACGCGATCCGCGCGGACTGCCCGGGGCTCGAGATCGAGTCGTGCTCGTCGGGCGGGGCGCGCGTGGACCTCGGCATCCTCGAGCGCACCGACCGCGTGTGGGCGTCCGACTGCATCGACGCCCACGAGCGGCAGGAGATCCAGCGCTGGACCGCGCAGCTGCTGCCGCCCGAGCTCGTCGGATCGCACGTGGGCTCGCGCACGGCGCACACCACGGGGCGCGTGCTCGACCTGTCCTTCCGGGCCGCGACCGCGCTGCTCGGGTCGTTCGGCATCGAGTGGGACCTCACGCAGGCCTCGCCGGAGGAGCGCGCCGAGCTCGCGGCGTGGATCACGCTCTACCAGCAGGAGCGCGCGCTCCTGCACGGCGGGACCACGGTGCGTGACGACGTGCCGGACGCCGGGCTGTGGCTGCACGGCGTGGTCGCGCCCGACGCGTCACGCGCGATCTACGCGCTGGTGCAGCGTGAGCGCCCCGCCACGTGGCCTCCGGGTCGCGTGCGGCTCCCGGGCCTCGACCCGGACGCGACCTACGTGGTGGCGCCGTTCGGTCCGTACGCGCCCCACAACGCGTGGGACCGCCCGCGGTGGTGGGGCGCGCCGGTCCGCCTGACGGGCCGCGCGCTCGCGCTCGTCGGCGTGCAGTCGCCCGCGCTCGAGGTGGACCACGCGGCGCTGCTCACCGCGACGCGGGTGTGACGCGTCAGGCGGGGACCGGTGCCGCGCTCGGCCGCGCGGCGCCCCGTCGGGCCGCGTCGCGCGTGCCGAGCCGGGCCGTCGTGGCGAGCCAGCGCGTGCGCTGCTCGGGTGACGAGAACCGCACCTTGGCGAACGTGGTGCGCCCCGTCAGCCGGTAGCCGCAGTACGCGAGCGTCGCCCGGCCCAGCGACGCGCCCGCGGCGTCGCGGTAGGCGAACCGGTTCCAGAACCCCGGTGAGTCCATGGTCATCACCGTGCGCGCGGTGCGCCCCTGCATGAGGCGCGTGGGCAGGCTCCCGCTCCGGTACCGGAACGTGACCCCCGAGAGCATGACGCGGTCCAGGTACGCCTTGAGGACGGCCGGGTACGTGCCCCACCACTGCGGGTGCAGCACCACCAGGTGCTCGGCCCAGCGCACGTCGTCGACCAGTGCGGCCACCGCGGGGTCCAGGTGCGTGGTGTCGCCGTCGGGCGCGCGCAGGTCGGCGCGTGAGGCCGGGTCGTGCGGGAACGGCGTGACGGCCAGGTCGTGCACCCGCACCTCGGCGCCCGCGCTCCGGGCGCCCTGCGCGTAGGCGGCGGCGAGGGCGTGCGTGAGCGAGCCGGTCAACGGGTGTCCGACGACGACGAGGATGCGCATGGCGGGCCTTTCGGGTGGGGGTGGGCAGGACGGGTCGCCGGCTCGACGAGGTCGTCGGCCGGTGGGGGGCAGGGGTCAGGTGAGCGGCGAGCCCGGGTCGCGCTGGGCCAGCGCGGTCTGCATGACGGCCAGCACCGTCTTGAGGTCGGTGTGCAACGCGGTCAGGTCGACGTCGGTGACCTGCGCGAACGCGTTCGTGAACTCGTCCTCGAGCCGTGCGCCCGCGACCGCGACCAGGTCCGCCCCGGCGGGGGTGAGGGCGAGCACCACCCGGCGGGCGTGCGCGGGGTCGGCGGACGTGGTCACCCACCCGGCGTCGACGAACGAGCCGACGCGCTTGCTGACCGCCGCCTTGGTGACGCGCAGGCAGCGCGCGAGCGTCGTGATGTCGGGCCGGTCGAGGTCGGACAGGACCGCGAGGAACAGGTACTGGTTGAGGCTCACGCCGTGGTCGCGCACCAGGACGGCGTCGGCGTACTCGTCCAGCACGTCCACCAGGTGGTGCAGCGTGACCGTGACGCGGTCGCCCAGGGGATGGTCGGGCGCACGGGTCACCGCCGCGTCCTGCTGGTTCGCGTGGTGTCCGTCCATGCCCTGAGTCAACCGGTTGACATCACGGATGTCAACCGGTTGACCACACGCCGGATGCAGTCAGCTGGTCGGCACGCCGTTGTGCCCACCAGCTGACATCGGGCGCGCGTCAGCGGGTGGCGTCCAGACGCGCGAGCTCGGTGGCGACGTCGAACGTCGCGGGTGGCCAGTCGAGGTCGAGGTCGTCGAGCGCGCGCAGGAGCAGGGCGCTCACCGCGAGGCGCGCGTACCACTTGCGGTCGGCCGGGACCAGGTGCCACGGCGCCTGGAAGACGCCGTCGTCGTACGACGAGCGCGCGAGCACGTCGTCGTACGCCGCCTCGTACGCGGGACGCGCGGCGCGCACGTCGACGTCGCCGGGCGAGTACTTCCAGTGCTTGTCCGGTCGCTCGAGACGCTCGCGCAGGCGCGCGTACTGCTCGTCGCGCGAGACCCACAGCGCGACCTTGACGATGCTGGTGCCACCCGCGACGAGCTCGCGCTCGAACGCCTCGATGGCGGCGAACCGCTCGGTGAGCGTGACCGCGTCGGCCGTGCCGTTGACCGACGGCACCAGGATGTCCTCGTAGTGCGAGCGGTCGAACACGCCGATCCGGCCCGCCGGCGGCAGGGCCTTGCGGATGCGCCAGAGGAAGTCGTGCTCGAGCTCCTCGGGGGTCGGCCGTCCGAACGAGCGCAGCGCCACGCCCTGCGGGTCCACGAGCCCGAGCACGTGCCGCACGATGCCGCCCTTGCCCGCGGTGTCCAGGCCCTGCAGCACCAGCAGCACGGAGCGCGTACCGCCCGTGCGCCCGTGCGCGAACAGGCGCTCCTGCACGTCGGACATGCGCTCGCCGATCGAGGCGAGCAGCTCCTCGCCGGCGTCGCGGTCGCCGGAGAACCCGGGCGTCGCGGACGCGTCGAGCTCGGCCACGCGCACCCCGGACCGGACGCGGACCGCGTGCACCACGTCGTCCAGCACGTCGTCGGACCTCCGAGCCGCCATGACCTGCACCGCCTCTCGTCGCTGAGTGCTCCCGCGGATGCTAGCGCCCGGCGGCCGCCCGGGCTCCTCAGGGGCGGGCCGCGAAGCGCTCCAGCAGGTCCGCGTGGCCCGAGACGATGATGATGTCGTTCTGCGAGATGCGCGTCTCGGGGGTCGCGTACTGGAAGTCCAGCCCGGGGGACTTCACGCCGACCACGGTCACGCCGTAGCGCTCGCGGATCTTGGACTGCGCGAGCGTGAAGCCCTGCGTCTCCTTGGGCGGTCGCATCTTGACCACGGTGAAGCCGTCCTCGACCTCGATGTAGTCGAGCAGCTTGCCGGAGACCAGGTGGGCCACGCGCGAGCCCGCGTCGGCCTCGGGCAGCACCACGTGGTGCGCGCCGATGCGCTGCAGGATGCGGGCGTGCTCGGCGCTGATCGCCTTCGCCCAGATCTGCGGCACGCCGATGTCCACGAGGTTGCCGGTGATGAGCACCGACGCCTCGAGGTAGGAGCCCACGCCCACCACGGCCACGGGGAAGTCGCGCGCGCCCAGCTGCTCGAGCGCCTCGGGGTTGGTCGCGTCCGCCTCGACCAGCGCGATGCGCCCGGCCCACTGCGCGACGAGCTCGGGGGAGCGCTCGACCGCCAGCACGTCCTGCCCCAGCCGGTCCAGCGTCGCCGCGATCGCCGAGCCGAACCGGCCCAGGCCGACCACCAGGACGCCCGCGCCCTTCTTGGGGTTGCGCGGCGCGCCCTGCGTGGCGGCGGCACCTCGTGTGTCAGCCAATGATCGGCCTCTCTTCCGGGAGCCGGATGACCCGACGACGGTTGCGCAGCGCGAGCGCGGCCGCAAGCGTCATCGTGCCGGTCCGGCCGATGAACATCAGGATGGTGAGCACGTACTTGGCGCCGTCGGGCAGCTCGGGCGTGATCCCCGTGCTCAGCCCGCACGTGGCGAACGCCGAGATCACCTCGAACAGGATGGTGTCCAGGCGTTCACCCGTCATGGCGAGCAGCAGCAACGACGAGACGAGCACGAACGTCGCGGAGATGAGCGAGACCGCGATGGCCACCTGGAGCGCGTCGCGCGGGATGCGGCGGCCGTACGCCTCGACGTCGCGGTCCCCGCGCGCCTCGGCCACGATCGCGAGCAGCATGACCGCGAGCGTCGTCACCTTGATGCCGCCCGCGGTGGACGCGGAACCGCCGCCGACGAACATGAGCGCGTCCATCAGCAGCCACGTCGACTCGTGCATCTGCCCGACGTCGACCGTGGAGAACCCGCCCGAGCGCGGCATGACGCCCGCGAACAGCGACGCGAGCGCGGTGCCGGACGGGTCCAGGTCCTTGAACGTCCCGCCGTTGGTCCACTCGAACGCCGCGACCAGCACCGAGCCGGCGACGACCAGCCCGAGGCTCGTGGTGATCGTCAGCTTGGCGTGCAGGCTCCACCGCCGGGGCTCGCGCAGGCTCCGGGCCACGTTGAGGATCACCGGGAAGCCGAGCGAGCCGATGAAGACGCCCACGATGATCGGCAGCAGCACCCACCAGTCCGAGACGAACGGGGACAGCCCCTCGGGCGTGGGCACGAACCCCGCGTTGTTGAACGACGAGACGCCGTAGAAGATCGCGTGCCACGCGGCCGTGCCCCAGTCCTCGTCGTACATGTGGAACCGGGGGAGCAGCACGATCGCGATCGCGACCTCGAGGATGGTCGAGGTCACGATGACCGTGCGGACCAGCGAGCCGACCTCGCCCAGCCGCGTCACCTTGGTCTCGGACGAGACCAGAAGGCGCTGCGTGAGGCCGATCCGGCGCGAGACGGCCATGCCGAGCAGCGACGCGAGCGTCATGACGCCGAGCCCGCCGATCTTGATCGCGACCAGGATCACGACCAGTCCCCACGTGGACCAGTACTCGCCCGTGGGCACCACGACGAGGCCGGTGACCGTGGTCGCGGACGTGGCCGTGAACAGCGCGTCGATGAACGGAGCGCTCTCGCCGTGCGCGGTCGCCCAGGGCGCCTCGAGCAGCACCGTGATGAGCGCGATCACCGCGGCGAACACGCCGAGCGCGAGCCGTGCCGGCGACTGCCGCGCGGACCGGTCGACGAGCTCGCGCGCACGCCACAGCACGCCCGCTCCCGCTGCCATCTGGCCTCCTGCCGTGCGCGTGCGTGTCCGTCGCACGCGCCCTCGTCCCGCTCGTCGTGGCTCCGGCGGTCCGCGTCGCACCCGTCGCGGCACCGCTCTGCTGGCGCCACTCTGGCACGTCGCGCCGCTCGGACGTGCGTCGGACGGCCCGCTCGGGCGCGCGCCGCCGTTCGACAGCACGCGGCCGCGGTGTTTGGGTGGGCGCATGACGCAGCTGCTCCGGGTGGTGTGGACCCCTGAGATGCTGCGGTACGACTTCGGGCGCGGGCACCCCATGTCGCCCCAGCGGCTCGAGCTCACCATGCGCCTGGCGCGCGAGCTGGGCGTGCTCGAGGACGCCCAGCTGGTCGGGGCGCAGCCCGCGTCCGACGAGCTCCTGCAGACCGTGCACGAGGCGGAGTACGTCGCCGCGGTCCGGCGTGCGGACGTCGACGGCACACCCGATGCCGCACGCGGCCTGGGCACCGAGGACGACCCCGTGTTCCCGGGGATGCACGAGGCGTCGGCACGCGTGGTGCAGGGCACCACCGACGCCGCGCTCGCGGTGCTGGACGGCGCGGTCCTGCACGCGGTCAACGTGGGTGGGGGCATGCACCACGCGATGCCCGGCGCCGCCTCGGGCTTCTGCATCTACAACGACGCCGCCGTGGCGATCCGGGCGCTGCTGGCCCGCGGGGTCGAGCGCGTCGCGTACGTGGACGTCGACGCGCACCACGGCGACGGCGTCCAGGCGGTGTTCTGGGACGACCCTCGCGTGCTCACGGTCTCGGTGCACGAGTCCGGCCGGCGGCTGTTCCCGGGGACGGGCCACGCGCACGAGACGGGCGGCGTCCACGCACCGGGCTCGGCGGTGAACGTCCCGTTGCCGGCCGGCACGTCCGACGCGGGCTGGCTGCGCGCGTTCGACGCGGTGGTGCCCGCGGTGCTGCGGGAGTTCGCCCCGCAGGTGCTGGTCACGCAGCACGGGTGCGACTCGCACGTGATGGACCCGCTGACGCACCTGCGGGTGAGCGTGGATGCGCAGCGCGTGGTGGCCGAACGCCTGCACGGGCTCGCGCACGAGGTCACGGACGGTCGGTGGGTGGCGCTCGGGGGCGGCGGGTACGCGATCGTCGACGTGGTGCCGCGCGCGTGGACGCACCTGCTCGCGATCGCCGCGCACCGCCCCGTCGACCCCGCGACGGCCGTGCCGGCCGCGTGGCAGGAGCATGCGCGCGAGAGGTACGGCCGGCAGGGCCCCGCGAGCATGTCCGACGGTGCGCTCGCGGCGTTCCGGACGTGGCACTCGGGGTACGACCCGTCCGACGAGGTGGACCGCGCCATCCGAGCGACGCGCACCGCGGTGTTCCCCACGCTCGGCCTCGACGTGGACCATGACTGAGCCCGCCCGCCGGGGCGGGCCGGCGGCGTCCGGGTGACGTCGCGCGCGCGGCCTGCGGTTTCACTCTGGTCACCCCTTTCACTCCGTCACCACGCGCCACTAGGGTGTGCCCCAGCCCCGTCGTCGACGAGGTGACGGGGCACGACGAGTGATGGTGAGCGGGAGACGATGAGCGACCAGGCCGGCCGCGTGCGCTACCTGACGGTGGTGGAGGTCGCCGAGATCATGCGGGTCTCGAAGATGACGGTCTACCGGCTGCTGCACGCGGGCGAGCTGCCCGGCGTGCGCGTGGGCCGCTCGTTCCGCGTCCCGCAGGACGCGCTCGACCACTACCTGCGCTCGTCGATGTCCGGCGGGCTCGGTGCGCAGCCCGCCGCCGACGCGGCGGACGGCACACGCCGCACGTCCTGAGCCCCGGTTCGCCGCGGGACCCCTCGATCGCGTAGGGTGGGCCCCCGGACTTTCCTGCGTGGGCGACTCGACGAACGACGGCTCGCCAGTCCGGGCGCCTCGTACGAGACGCCGGACCACGCGTCGATCGACCAGCACCGGTCCGCTCACCGCGGGCCACACCCGGAAGCGAGAGTGGACCATGGGCTCCGTCATCAAGAAGCGCCGCAAGCGGATGGCCAAGAAGAAGCACCGCAAGCTGCTGCGCAAGACGCGTCACCAGCGTCGCAACAAGAAGTGATCTCGCGCTGCCTCGGCAGCGCAGCACGGGAGGGCTCGGCCGCGATGGCCGGGCCCTCCCGTCGTTGGCGGCGACGCGCGGGCGGGCGCGCCGCCCCGCGCCGTTCTACAACGATGTAGGATCGGGCCGTGGTCGAGACCCTGTCGCCAGGCCCGTGCGTCCCGCGGGACGGCGGCGTACGCCTGCGCCCCCTGCCGTTCGACGCCGTGCGCTTCGCCCCCGAGGGCTTCTTCGGGCGCTGGCAGGAGCTCAACCGCACCGCGGTGATCCCGCACCTGTGGGAGAACCTCGAGTCGTCGGGCGTCCTGACGAACCTGCGCATCGCGGCGGGGCAGGCCGACGGGCCGTACCGCGGCTTCAACTTCGCCGACTCCGACCTGCACAAGACGCTCGAGGCCGTCGCGTGGGAGGCGGGACGCGTCCCGCACGACCAGCCGTGGGAGGCCGACGTGCGGGCCGCCGTCGCCCTCCTGGCGGCCGCGCAGCGCGAGGACGGCTACCTGGACTCGCACGTCCAGGTCGAACGCCCCGACGACGCGTTCGCCGACCTGCGGTGGGGGCACGAGCTCTACGTGCTGGGGCACCTGCTCCAGGCCGCGGTCGCGCGCGTGCGCACGGGCGGGGGCACGGACCTGCTGGCGGTCGCGAGGCGCTTCGCCGAGCTGGTCGACGAGCGGTTCGACGAGGACCACCCCGGCTGCTGCGGGCACCCCGAGGTCGAGACCGCGCTGGTGGAGCTCGCGCGCCTGACCGGCGAGGCGCGGTGGCTCGACCTGGCTCGGCGGCAGGTGGCCGCGCGCGGGCACGGCACGCTCGGCGAGGGCCCGTTCCCCGCCGCGTACCACCAGGACCACGTGCCGGTGGCCGACGCGCAGCAGGTCGCGGGTCACGCGGTGCGGCAGGTGTACCTCGCGGCGGGCGTCGCGGACGTGGTCGCCGAGACGGGCGACGCCGACCTGCGGGCCGCGCTGCTGCGCCTGTGGGACGACGCCGAGGCGACGCGCACCTACGTGACGGGCGGGATCGGGTCCCGGCACAAGGACGAGGCGTTCGGCGACCCCTACGAGCTGTCGCCCGAGCGCGCGTACGCCGAGACGTGCGCCGCGATCGGCGTGGTGCACTGGGCGTGGCGGATGCTGCTGCTCACGGGCGAGGGACGGTTCGCCGACGCGATGGAGCGCGCGCTCTACAACGCGGTGCCCGCCGGTCTGGGCCGGGACGGGCGCTCGTTCTTCTACTCCAACCCGCTGCAGCTGCGCACGGACCACGACGGGTCCAGCGAGTACGCGCCGGGCCGGCGCCTGCCGTGGTTCGCGTGCGCGTGCTGCCCGCCCAACCTGGCCCGCCTCGCCTCGAGCCTGCACGCCTACGTGGCGACGCGGTCCGACCACGGCCTGGCGCTGCACCTGTACGGCGCGGGTGAGGTGGCCGTGCCCGCCACGGCCGACCGGCCCGCCGTGCGGCTCGTGGTGCGCACCGACTACCCGTGGGACGGCCGCGTGGACGTCGAGGCGCCGCACGGGCTGGTCGAGCCGCTCGCGCTGCGCGTGCCCGGCTGGGCGGACGCCGGGGCCGTGACGCTGGTCGTGGACGGGACGCCCGCCCCCGTGGACGTGCGTGACGGCTACGTGCGGGTCGACGCGCACCCCGGCGCGACCGTGCACCACGTCCGGCTCGACCTCCCGATGCCCGTGGTGCCGCTCGCGGCGCACCCCCGGGTCGACGCGGTGCGCGGCTGCGTGGCGCTGCGCCGTGGCCCCGTGGTGCTGTGCCTCGAGCAGGCGGACCTGCCGGACGGCGTGCTCGTCGAGGACGTCCGCCTGGTCGCGGGCAGCCCGCTGGTGGCCGGTCCGGGCCAGGCCCAGCAGGTGCCTGTCGCCGTCCGGGCGCACGGCGTGCACGTGCCCGCCGCCGACGCGCCGGCCCTGGCCGCGGCACCCTGGACGCCCGACGGCCCGACGCCGGGGGAGGGCGGAGCGCCGGTCGACCTGACGTTCGTGCCGTACCACGCGTGGGGTGAGCGCACGCCCGGCGCGATGCGCGTGTGGGTTCCCGTCGCGTCGGTGACGCGATGACCACCGACGCTCTGCCAGGCTCGGCACAGCCGCCCGTGACGACGCGTGACGCGGCCCCGGTCAGGAAGGTGCGCAAGGTGAGCGGTCGACGCGGCGGTGCGGTCACGATGCACGAGGTCGCGGCGCGCGCGTCGGTCTCGGTCAAGACCGTCTCGAACGTCATCAACGGCTACCCGTACATCCGGGAGTCCACGCGCCAGAAGGTCGAGGAGGCGATCCTCGAGCTGGGCTACCAGGTCAACGTGAGCGCGCGGAACCTGCGGCGCGGTCGCACCGGGCTGATCGGCCTCGCGGTGCCCGAGCTCTCCCTGCCGTACTTCGCCGAGCTCGCGGACTCGGTGATCCGTGCGGCCGAGGAGCGCGGGGTGACGGTGCTCATCGAGCAGACCGGCGCGGTCCGCGAGCGTGAGCTCGAGGTCATCTCCGGGCAGCGGCGGCAGTTCACGGACGGCCTCATCTACTCGCCCCTCGCGCTGGGTCCCGACGACGTGGGCGAGCTCGCGGTGGTGGCCTACCCGCTGGTGCTGCTGGGTGAGCGCATCTTCGGCGGTCCGGCCGACCACGTGACCATGAGCAACGTCGAGGCGGCGCGAGCCGCGACGCGGCACCTGATCGAGCGGGGCCGGCGGCGGATCGCGGTCGTGGGTGCGCACCCCGGCGAGGGCGTCGGCTCCGCGGCGCTGCGCGTGCAGGGCTACCGCCGCGCGCTCGAGGACGCGGGCATCCCGTTCGACCCGGCGCTGGTGGCCGAGGCGGGGCTGTGGCACCGCGCGACCGGCGCCGAGGCCATGGCGCACCTGCTCGACGCGGGCGTCGAGCTGGACGCCGTGTTCGGGCTCAACGACGCGCTCGCGCTCGGTGCGCTGCACGAGCTGCACCGACGCCGCATCGACGTGCCCGGTCAGGTCGCGGTCATGGGCTTCGACGACATCGACGAGACCGCGTACTCGGCCCCCACGCTGTCCACCGTGCACCCGGGCCGCGAGGAGATCGCCCGCACGGCCGTGGACCTGCTGCTCGCGCGCATCGACGACCCCGACGACGAGCGGCCGTTCCAGCAGGTGATCGCGGACTACTCGATCGTGGCGCGCGACTCGACCGCGGTGGTCCAGGCCTGACGTCGCGCTCGGCGCATCAGGCGCGTGCGTCGATCCGGTCGAGCCGTGCGTCGACGAGCCAGCCCGACGC
The DNA here is from genome assembly GCF_000218545.1 of Cellulomonas gilvus ATCC 13127. Taxonomy (NCBI): domain Bacteria; kingdom Bacillati; phylum Actinomycetota; class Actinomycetes; order Micrococcales; family Cellulomonadaceae; genus Cellulomonas; species Cellulomonas gilvus. The sequence continues at coordinate 2,832,536 of NC_015671.1, read as the reverse complement.
GAGCAGCGCGGCGCTCGCGCCGACCAGCACGCCCACGGGCGGCACGAACCACGCCGTGAGCACGACCGCGGCGAACGTGACCAGCACCGCGAGGGACGTGCCGGGGCTGAGGGCCGGGGCCAGCAGCAGGAAGCGCCACGTGGGCACGAGACCGTCGTCGTAGCGACGCAGGACGGGCACCAGGAACGCGACGACGAGGGCGGTCCACGCACCCACCACGGTCAGCCCGGCGAGCAGCACCGCGCCCGCGGGACCGGTCACCGCGGCGGCCACGCCGGCGTCCAGCAGCAGGAGCGCACCGAGCGCCCACGCGGGGGCCCCGAGCGTGTTGGCGCGCCGCCACTGCGCGCGCCACGCGGTCCAGAAGTCGCGCCACACCGAGGTCGAGGCGTCACCCGTCGTGAGCCGCGCGAGCAGCCGGCCCGCGGCGTCGAGCGCCGGGAACAGCCCGAGCAGCACGCCGCCCGCGAGCGTGCCGAGCACCAGCAGGAGCTGGGCCAGCACCAGGTGCTCGACCCACCGCAGCCCGGTCATGACGCGCCCGGCCCAGCCCGTCCCCTCGTCGCCCACGGGCACGATCCTCGCCGATGCGCGGCCCGACGCGGTCGGCGCGGTCATGGCGTGGGACCGGCCGCGGCGTGCCGGACGCCCGCGACGACGCGCCCGCGGTCGTCGACGGCGCCGAACGTCCACGTGGGGTGCGCGCGCACCGGGTCGAGCCCGGGCATGACGACGGCCTCGGCGCGTGCGCCGTCGCCCCAGCGCCACGCGAAACGGCCCGAGCCGTGCGCGACGACGTCCGTGACCTCGAGCGTGCTGCTGGTGGTCGGCTGGACGGCACGCGGGTCGGCCGACAGGTCCAGCACGTCCCAGGCGCCGCGCAGGACGGCCGGGTCGTCGGGCCACGCGGTCGCGGGCGTGCGCTCGTGGTCCGTGCCCGCCCACGGCAGCAGGCTGACCACGGGCCACGCGTCGTGCGTCCACGCGAGCAGGCGCACCTGGACGCGGTGGTGCGTCGGGCGGTCCGCGTCGCGCACGTGGTGCACCAGGTACTGACGGTCGGCCTCGGTGAGCACCGCGGCGTGACCGGGTCCGCGCAGCCCGGGTCCGCCGGGCAGGCGGTGGCCGGTCAGCACGGGGGTCCCCGCGTCGGTGCCCGCGTCGTCCCGCAGGTCGCGGCCGAGCCGGTCGACGTACGGGCCGGTGGGGGAGTCCGCCACGCCCGCGCGCACGTGGTAGGTGTCGAACAGCGAGTCCCAGGACGCGAGCATGGCCCAGCCGCCACCCGGCCGCGGCAGCACGTACGGGCCCTCGATCGCGCCCTCGACGGCCGCGGGACGGCGGGCGAGCAGCACGCCCGGGCCCTGCGCGAGCGCGAGGCCCGTCGCGGGGTCGAGCTCGAGCGCGTGCAGGCCGCCGAAGAACGAGCCGTACACCAGCCAGTGCCGCTCGCCGTCGACCACCAGGTTCGCGTCGATGGCGTTCGGGGGGCCGTCGCCGTGCGGGCTCACGCCCTCGCGGATGCCGTCGTGCGTGCTGGTGACCACGAGCCCGCGGTCGGTCCAGGGACCGGCGGGGTGCGGTGCGACCGCGAGCCCGATGGCCGACGTGCGCGAGCCGAACGACGACGCGGACCAGTACATGCGCCACTCGTCGCCCACGCGCGCCACCTCGGGCGCCCACAGGCCCACCGCACCGGCCCAGGAGGCCGCGGCGGTCGGCACGTCGGGCAGCGCCCAGCCGTGGAACGTCCAGGTGACCAGGTCGGTCGAGCGGCGGACCTGCACGCCGCCGCGCACGGGTCCGTCGGCGTACGCGTCCGTCGAGAACAGCCAGTACGTGCCGTCGTCGTCGCGCACCGCGGTCGGGTCGTGGGCGTGGTCGGCCCCCCAGCCCGCGGTCTCGAGGTCGAGGAGGGCCGGGTCGGTGACTGCCACGGCGCTAGCCCTTGGTCCCCGTGAGGGCGACGGACTCGATGATCTGCCGCTGGAAGATGAGGAACACCACGAGGATCGGCAGCAGCGCCACGAACGACGCGGCCATGATCAGCGGGTAGTCGCGCTGCGTCGCGAACTCGACGTTGAGGTTGGCGATGACCACCTGCAGCGTCTGCTTCTCGGGCGAGTTCAGGTACAGGATCGGCGCCAGGTAGTCGTTCCACAGCGTCATGAACCAGAGGATGAACTGCGCGGCGATCGCGGGCCGGATCATCGGCATGATCATCCGGAAGAAGATGGTCAGGTAGGACGCGCCGTCGATCTTGGCGGCCTCCACCAGCGAGTCCGGGACGGTCTCCAGGTACTGCCGGATGAAGAAGATCATGATGATGTTGCCGAACAGCAGCGGCACGATCAGCGGCAGCAGGGTGTCCACCCAGTGCAGCCGGGAGAACATCACGAACTGCGGGATCATGATCGTCGGGTAGGGGATCATCAGGCCCGAGAGCAGGGCCAGGAAGATCGCGTTCTTGCCCGGCAGCCGCATCTTCGCGAGCGCGAACGCCGCGAGCGCGGACGTCAGCGAGCCGATCACCGTGACGGTGGTCGCGACGATGAAGCTGTTCTTGAAGCCCGACAGGATCGGCGCCTCGGACCACATCCGCGTGAACGTGTCCCACTGCGGCGCCTCGGGCCACAGCACGGGGGGCAGGGCGAAGACCTCGCCCTTGGTCTTGACGGCGGTGGTGAACATCCACGCGAGCGGCGCGATCATGACGACCGCGAACAGCGCGAGGACGACGAACAGGACGACGTTGGTGACGCGGTTCTCGGACCGCACGCCACGGGCCGGCGTGCCCGCGGGTGCGGGGACGGCCTTGCCGCGACGGAGCTGGGGGATCGTGGTCATGGTCGCGGCCTCACTCGATGCTGAAGCTGTTGCGCCGGTTGAGGCGGAACTGGATGAGGGTGATGACGAGGACGAGGATGCCGAGGACGATCGCCATCGCCGTGGCGTACCCCATCTGCTGGTACCGGAAGGCCTTGCGCACGATGTACCAGACGACGGACGCCGAGCTGAACTCGGGGCCGCCGGTCGGCGTCATGATGTTGACCTCGGTGAAGATCTGCGCGCCGGCGATGATGTTCGTGACCACCAGGAAGAAGGTCACGGGCCGCACCATGGGCATCGTGATCGAGCGGAACTTCTGGAACGCGTTCGCGCCGTCGAGCGCCGCCGCCTCGTAGAGCGAGGCGGGCACGGACTGGATCGCGGCCAGGTACAGGAGCATCGAGTACCCCAGGCCCTTCCAGATGGCCATGAGGATGATCGCGGGCTTGACCGTCGCGGTGTTCTGCAACCAGTCGGGGCCGTCGATGCCGAACCAGCCGAGCGCCTGGTTGATGAGGCCGAAGTCGCCGTTGTACGCGAACTGCCACACGATCGCGATCGCCGCGAGCGAGGAGATGACCGGCACGTAGTAGATGGTCCGGAACGCCGTGCGCCCCGGGATCCGGCGGTTGAGCGCGAGCGCGAGCAGCAGCGACAGCGCGAGACCGATCGGGATGCCGATCATGTAGAAGAACGTGTTGAACAGGCTCTTGTGGAAGTACTCGTCGGACAGCAGCTGCGTGTAGTTGTCGAGGCCGACGAACCGCATGGGCCCGAGGCCGTTCCAGCTGGTCAGCGACGCGTAGATCGCGAACCCGATCGGGTACAGCGTGAACAGGAGGAACCCGATCACGGGCAGGCCGACGAACGCCAGCGCCCAGCGGTGCTCGACGCGGTGCAGGCGCCGGCGCGCGCGGGCGTCGCGCATGGGGGGCCGGGCGGGGGCGCCGGCGGTGTCGACGGTCGTGGGGCCGTCGACGGGGGCCTCGGGGGCCGGGCTTCGCGTCATCGCGGATCGTCCTCTCGGATGCTCGAGCGGCGTGAGGGGTGGGGCCCGGCCGGGGTGGCCGGCCGGGCCCCGGGTCCTCAGGCGCCTGCGCCGGCCTGCTCGGCGTTGGCGATCGACTCGTCGAGGAGCTTCTGCATCTTGGGCTGCGTCTCGGCGAGGTAGTCGGCGGCCGTCTGCTTGCCGTCGAGCACGGGCTGGATGTTGGTCCAGAGCTCGTCGTACCACTCCGCGCCGTACGTGAACGCGGCGGGCATCGCGCGGCCGTAGTCCTGCACCACGTCGAGGAACTCCTGGCGGTTCGCGGGCTCGGCGTCGGCCGCCGTCGCCCACGTCTGCGCGACGTCGATGAGGTTCGGGATCTGGATGTTCGCGTCGACGAGGGTCTGCTGGGCCTCGGTGTCCGCGGACAGGTAGGTCACCAGGTTCACCGCGTCCTGCGGGTGGTCGCTCGTGGCCGAGACGCCGATGCCGAGCGACCCGATCCACGTGGCCGACTCGGTGCCGCCGACGCTGGGCCAGGGGATCAGGTCGTAGTCGAAGTCGAGGTCGTTGTAGACGCTGACGTCCCACGGGCCGACCGGGAAGAAGCCGATCTCGCCGGCCATCCAGCGCTGGTACGTGTCGAGCGTCGCGGCGTCGGACGCCGAGGGCGTGACCTTGTCGACGTTGGTCAGGTCCGCGAACTTCTGCAGCGCGTCGGCGAACTCGGGGGTGTCCACCGTGACCTGGGTGTGGTCGGCGTTGGTCCAGTCGCCGCCGTTGCTCCACACCATCGACTGCAGGTTCCACTGGACGTTGAGGCCGGTGCCCCACTGGTCCACGGCGCCGTCACCGTCGGTGTCGGTGGTGAGCTTCTTGCAGATCTCGACGAACTCCTCCCACGTGAGCGGGGTGTCCTTGTCCGGCAGCGGGATGCCGGCCTCCTCGAGCATCGTCTTGTTGTAGCCGAAGGAGAACGGGCCGACGTCCTTGGGCAGGCCGTACAGGCGCCCGTCGGGCGTGCCCTGCGTGGTGCCGTCGAAGCGGTAGGAGTCCACGCCGTAGGCCCAGATGTTGTCGAGGTCCACGCCGGACTCGGCGACCTGGTCGGTGATGTCCATCAAGACGCCCGAGGCGACGTACGACTGCAGGCTCGCCTGCTCGATGTAGAACACGTCGGGCACGTTGTTGCCGGCCACCGCGGCCTGCAGCTTGGTCGCGTACTGGTCCGCGTCCGTGACGATGACGTTGACCTTGACGCCCGTGTCCTCGGTGTACCGGTTGATCGCCGCCTGGTAGGCGGCCTTCTCGTCGGTGCCGCCGCGGAACATGAACGTGATCGTCTTGTCGCCGTCCTCGCCGCCGCCGCCACCGCCGCTGCACGCCGTGAGCGCGAGCGCACCCATGAGTGCGGTCGCCACAGCGCCCGCGAGCAGCCTGGTCCTGCTGTTCATCTCTGCCTGCCTCCCAAGTCGAGGGTGGGGTCAGGTCGTCCGTCGGGGCGAACCGGACGAACCGTCCGGCCCGGGCGGGTGCCTCCGTGCACCGCCCGTACGTCCCTGCTGGTCTCCTTTGACCTCTCCAGTGTGCCAACGCCGAAATCTACAACGTTGATCTACAACGTTGCACAAGATGGCACGGTTCGGCATGATCGGTCAAGCAACGATCCGGTCACGGCCAAGGGCCTCGTGGCCCCCCGTCCGGGGACCTGCGGTCCCACGTGTCGCCTGACCTGCGCAGACGCAGGCTGGATGTGTGAAGCGGGTGGGCGTTGACGGGAGGGCACCGCATCGGGCATGGTTCCTCTACAACGATGTAGAACGACGACGATCGCGAGGGAGCGAGTCGATGGGCGTGGCGCACACGCCACCCATGGGGTGGAACAGCTGGGACTGCTACGGCACCACGGTGACCGAGCACGAGGTCCTGGCGAACGCGCGCTTCCTCGCCGAGCACCTGCTGCCGCTCGGCTGGGACACCGTGGTGGTCGACATCGACTGGTCCGACCCGACCGCTCGAGCGCACGGCTACAACGACGCCGCGCCGCTGTGCCTCGACGCCGGCGGGCGGCCCGTGCCTGCGCCGGGGCGCTTCGCCTCGTCCGCGGACGGCAGCGGCTTCACCGCGCTCGCGGCCCAGGTGCACGCGCTGGGCCTGCGGTTCGGCGTGCACGTGCTGCGCGGCATCCCCCGCCGCGCGGTCGAGCTGGACCTGCCCGTCGAGGGCACCGCGTGGACCGCGCGCGACGCGGCCGACACGACCTCGACGTGCGCGTGGAACCCCCACAACTACGGTCTCGACCACACCCACCCCGCCGCGCAGGCGTGGCTCGACGGCCAGGTCGCCCAGCTCGCGCGATGGGGCGTGGACTACGTCAAGGTCGACGACATGCTCGCGCCGCTGCACGTGGACGCCGTCCGCGCGTGGTCCCTGGCGATCGAGCGGGCGGGCCGGCCGATGGTCCTGTCGCTGTCCCCGGGCACCGGGGTCTCGACGCACGACCACGCACTGCTGGCCGAGCACGGCAACCTCTGGCGCGTGTGCGACGACCTGTGGGACCGGTGGGAGGACGTCCACGCGTCGTTCGCGCGGCTCGCCCGCTGGGCGCCGCTGCAGGCCCCGGGCGCATGGGCCGACGCCGACATGCTGCCGCTCGGGCGGATCGGCATCCGCGCCGAACGGGGCGAGGACCGGCACAGCCGCCTGACGCCCGACGAGCAGCGCACGCTCCTCACGCTCTGGGTCATGGCGCGCTCGCCGCTCATGATGGGCGGCGACCTGCCCACGAGCGACGCCGCGACCATCGCGCTGCTCGCCAACCCCGCGGTCGGACACGTGCTGCGCACGTCGGTCGACGGGCGTGAGGTCCTGCGCGAGCCGGACGGCGACGGCGAGGTCGTCGTCTGGACGGCCCGCGCGGGTGGCGACGAACCGTCGGCGACGCGGTACGCAGCCGTGTTCTGGACCGGCCCGGCGCCCCGCACGTGCACCGTCGCGGTGGGAGCGCTCGTCGGCCACGAGCTCGCGGCGCGGCACGACTGGGCGGTGCGCGACCTGTGGGACGCCGCGCTGCCGGTCGCTCCGCGGTCCGACCCGTCCGCGCCGACCGGCGCGCTCGACCTCCTCGTCCCGGCGCACGGCGTGCGCTGGGTGGCGCTGGACCCCCGGCCCCGCACCGGACAGGAGGGCCGCCCCGCGCCGACCTGACCCACCGGACGTCCCCGGACGCCCGGTCCCGCACCGTCGCCCGACCACGCTCGAGCCCGCACCACCGACAGGAGCTGTTCCGCATGATCCCCGTCCGCATCACCCTCGACCCCGCGTTCCGCGTGGGCCCCGTGCGCCGTCGCACGTTCGGCTCGTTCGTCGAGCACCTCGGCCGGTGCGTCTACACCGGCATCCACGACCCGGCCCACCCGAGCGCCGACGCCGACGGCTTCCGCCAGGACGTCGTCGAGCTGACGCGCGAGCTGGGCGTGAGCACCGTGCGCTACCCGGGCGGCAACTTCGTCTCGGGCTACCGCTGGGAGGACGGGGTCGGTCCGCTCGCCGAGCGCCCCCGCCGGCTCGACCTCGCGTGGCACTCGACCGACCCGAACACGGTCGGCGTCGACGAGTTCATGCGCTGGACCAAGGCGGCGCAGGTCGAGCCGATGATGGCCGTGAACCTGGGCACGCGCGGCGTGCAGGAGGCGCTCGACCTGCTCGAGTACTGCAACGTCCGCTCGGGCACGCGCCTGTCGGACCTGCGCGTCGCGAACGGCTCGCCCGAGCCGCACGACATCCGCATGTGGTGCCTGGGCAACGAGATGGACGGCCCGTGGCAGATCGGCCACAAGACGGCCTACGAGTACGGCCGGCTCGCGGCGGAGACCGCCCGCGCCATGCGCATGGTCCAGCCCGACCTCGAGCTCGTCGCATGCGGCTCGTCGGGCGTCCCGATCCCCACGTTCGGCGAGTGGGAGCGCATCGTGCTCGGCGAGTCCTACGAGTACGTCGACATGATCTCGGCGCACGCGTACTACTGGGAGGAGGACGGCGACCTGGGCTCGTTCCTCGCGTCGGCCACCGACATGGACCACTTCATCGAGTCCGTGGCCGCGACCGCCGACGCGGTGCGCGCGCACAAGAAGCTCGCCAAGCGGATCCACATCTCGTTCGACGAGTGGAACGTCTGGTACCAGCACCGCGCCGAGTCCAAGCCCCCCACGGGCGACGACTGGCCCGTGGCACCCGTGCTGCTCGAGGACAGGTACAACGTGGCCGACGCGGTCGTGGTCGGCAACCTGCTGATCAGCCTGCTGCGGCACACCGACCGAGTGCACGCGGCGTCGCTCGCACAGCTCGTCAACGTGATCGCGCCGATCATGACCGAGCCCGGCGGCCGGGTCTGGAAGCAGACGATCTTCCACCCGTTCGCGCAGGCGTCGCGGTACGCGGTCGGCGAGGTGCTCCGGGTCGCGATCGACGTCGAGACGTACGAGACCGCGAAGTTCGGCGACGCCGCGCTCGCGGACGCGGTCGCGACGTACGACGCCGAGACCGGCGCGGTCGCGCTGTTCGCCGTCAACCGGTCCACGACGCAGCCCGCACTGCTCGAGGTCGACGTGCGCTCGATCCCCGGCCTGCAGCTCCTCGAGGCGAGCACGCTCGCCAACCCGGACCACACGTGGTCCGCGACGGCCGACGACGACACGAGCGTGGCGCCCCGTGCGAACGTGAGCGCCGAGCTCGTCGACGGACGGCTGCGCGTCGAGGTGCCGCCGGTCTCCTGGAACGTCGTGCGCCTGGGCACCCGGGCGTGAGCGGGCACGCCGCCCCCGACGGGCCCTCCTCCGCTGCGGGGGCCGGTGCCGGGGACTCCTCTCCCCGGCCCCGGGGGCGGCGTGCGGCACTGGTCGCGGGCGCGCTCGTCGTGCTGCTCGGGATCGCGGGAGCGATCACGTGGCTCACGCGCGACGACGCGCCCGCGGCGACCGCGCTCGAGCTCGCCGGCGACCTGCGGACGCACGACCCCGCGCTCGTCGCGGGCGCCCCGGGCGAACCCTGGTACGTGTTCTCCACGGGTGACGTGCGCGTGGGCCTGGGCGCCCCGCAGATCCGCCGGTCCACGGACGACGGCCGCACGTGGACCGAGATCGGCACGGTGTGGGACGCGGGCTCGCGCCCGCAGTGGGTGTACGACGCGGTCCCGGGGGTCCAGAACTTCTGGGCACCCGAGGTCGTCGAGCACGACGGGACCTGGTACCTGTACTACGCCGCGTCCACGTTCGGCTCGAACACCTCGCTCATCGGCCTGATGACGAACACGACGCTCGACCCCGACGACCCGGACTACGCGTGGGTCGACCAGGGCGAGGTCATGCGGTCCACCGCGGGCGAGCAGGACTACAACGCGATCGACGCGGGCGTGGTGGTCGACGAGGCCGGTACGCCGTGGATGTCGTTCGGGTCGTTCTGGGGCGGGCTGCAGCTCGTCGAGCTCGCGTGGCCCGACGGCAAGCTCGCGGACCCGGACGCCACGCCCGTCACCATCGCGAGCCGCATCGGCGCGCCCAACGCGATCGAGGCGCCCTACCTGGTGCGGCGCGGCGGCTGGTACTACCTGTTCTTCTCGCGCGACTCGTGCTGCCAGGGCACGGACTCGACGTACAACATCGCCGTGGGGCGCGCGCGTGAGGTGACGGGACCGTACGTGGACGACGAGGGCCGCGAGCTGACCGCCGACGGCGGGCGCGAGCTCCTGTCGAGCCACGGGGACATGATCGGCCCGGGGGGCCAGTCCGTGTCCGGCGACCACCTGGCCTTCCACTACTACAGCGCCGCGCTCGGCGGGGACTTCCAGCTCGCGATCCGCGAGCTCGCGTGGGACGACGACGGATGGCCCGTGGCCACCACGGGCGAGGAGCAGGACGCCGCTGGGTGAGCCTCACAGCGCGCGCTCGAGCACGAAGTCGTGCTCGAGCCGCGCACCCACGCGGAACCGCTTGGTGCCGACCCGGACGAACCCGTGCCGGCCGTAGAAGCGCTGCGCGCGCTCGTTGAGCTGGTTGACGCCGAGCCACATCGCGGCCGCGCCACGTGCGCGGCCGTCGGCGAGCGACGCGGCCATGAGCGCGTCCGCGACACCCGAGCCGTGCGCCGCCGGATCCACGTAGCACTTGGACAGCTCGACCGTGGGCGTGACCGTGAGAGCGGCGCGCACGTCCGGGTCGGCAGGTTCGCCGCCGACGAGCATCGTGTAGCCCACGAGCGCCGGCCCGTCCGCCGGGCCCTGCGCCACCAGCACCGTGCGCGCGGGGTCGGCCAGGTACGTCTCGAACGCGGCGGGGGACAGCACGCGCGTGACGAACTCCTGCTGGTCCGCGGGGGTCGAGCCGGGCGGGCACGCGAGCGGGAACGTCAGCGCCGCGAGCGCGGCGAGGTCGGGCACGTCCTGCGGCGTGGCGCGGCGCACGAGCGGCACGGGCTGCGGGCTGCGGGGCGACGCGTCGTGGCTCACGGTCGGCCAGCCTAGGCCCGGTGCCACGGGGGACAGGGCCGCGGCCGTGCGACCGGGGCGTGCCGAAGCCCGCCGCGGTGGGCCCCGCGCGGTCTAGGGTCGCCCTGTGCCCGACGCCGCGCTCCCCGAACCCGCCGCACCCGAACCCGCCGCACCCGAGCCCCGTGTGGTCCTGTACTCGCGGCTCGGCTGCCACCTGTGCGTCGCGGCACGTGAGGTCGTGGTGCACGAGGCCGCGCGGGCCGGGGTCGCGTGGCGAGAGGTGGACGTGGACCGGGACGTCGTGCCGGGCCGCGACCTGGCCGAGTACGGCGAGCTGGTGCCGGTGGTCGAGGTCGACGGCATCCGGCAGGGCTACTGGCAGATCGACGCGACGCGCGTGCGGCGCGCGCTGGCGCGCTGAGCGGGTCCGGATGACGGGTCGGCAGGTCCCGCCGGGTCCGGTCGGCGCGGACGACCGGGCGCCGGGCACCACGCCCGGGCAGCCGCTGCCCGCCGCGACGGTCGCGCGGCTGCCCGGCTACCTGCACGCGCTCGACGCGGTGCGGGGCGCCGGTGCGGCGCTGGTCACCTCGGAGCGCCTCGCGCAGGCGGCGGGCGTCACGCCCGCGCAGCTGCGCAAGGACCTGTCGTTCCTGGGGTCGTACGGCCGGCGGGGCGTGGGGTACGACGTGGACCACCTGGCGGGTCGGATCGCCGCGGTGCTGGGCGTCGCGACGACGCGCGCCGTCGTCGTCGTCGGCGTGGGGCACCTGGGCCATGCGCTCGCGACGTACGGCGGGTTCGCCGAACGTGGCTTCACGCTCGCGGGCCTCGTCGACGCCGACCCCGCGGTGATCGGCACGCGCGTGGGAGGGCTCGTCGTCGAGCCGCCCGCCGCGCTCATGGCGCTCGTGATGCGCACGGGCGCGACCATCGGCGTCGTCGCGACACCCGCGCACGCGGCCCAGGACGCGGCCGACGCGCTCGTCGCGTCGGGGGTCACGGGCATCCTCACGTTCGCGCCGCGCGCGCTGCGCGTCCCGCCGAACGTCGAGGTGCGCGCCGTCGACGTCGCGAGCGAGC